>NZ_JADOTZ010000001.1:0-723887 GCF_015751895.1 Zhihengliuella flava
GTCGAGAACCATTCCCATGCCGGTCCGGCCTGCGACGGCATTCCAGCCGATCTTGCGTACAACGCCGTTGAGCATGGCCCGGACCATGGTGCCGACAGGAACAGCAAAATCGATGCCTGCGTGCGGGTACCGGCCTCGGGAAGCTCCGAAACCGGAGGTGATGACACCACCAGCCGGACGTGCAAAGGAACCCAGCGGCCCGTCGTACGTCATCGGCCCGCCGTCGGCCTGCTCGTCCTTACCGCGAATCCAGTCAAGAGCCTTCTCGATGGCCCCTGACGTCGCACGCTTGGCAAGGTCACCAATTCCTGAATCCGGCAGCATTGCCGCCAGCCCGTCTTTCAATGGGTTCAGGATCAGGCCGGCAGCCTTCGCGAGACCTCCACGGATCCACGAGACAGCACTGGAGAACGCCTTGGACACGCCGCCTGTGAAGTCCGACCAGAACCCGCCGACGCCTGCATGGGACTGCATGCCACCAGCGAGGGCATCTTTCGGCATCTGCTGTTTCCCAGCCAGCATGGCCTCGGTTTGCGTTGCCGTGTACACGCGGCCTGGACGGCCAAAGTCCACGAGCTCAGGCCCTTCCTCACCGACGAGTGCCCAGCCGCCCTTGTGCAGACCACCCTTCGCGAACTTGGGGATGGTGGCTAGCTCGGGGAGTGGATCGCCTCCGACGATGGAACGCACTTTGTTCAGAGCCTTGCGTAGCCCGTCGTTGTAGACAGTCCCGATGACGAAGTTGATTGGCGCTGCCGCGATGTTGCGGATGGTGTTCCAGATTTCTTTGATGCCCTCGACGCCGCGTTCGAACGCCGGCTTCACCTTGTCCTCAATGAATCCACCAAGAGCCGTGAAGACCGGCTGAATATGGTTCTCCCACACGTCCTTGATCGTCGACGAGATTCCGTCCCAGACCGGCTTGATGATGTTCTTCCACAGCCACGTGAAGATCGGTGCCACCACGTTCTGGATGACCCACTTGATGGTGTGGAAGATGGTCGAGATGATGCCCCAAGCGATCTGAATGGCTCCGGAGATCGCAATCCAGACTGGTCGGAGTACGTTCTCCCATAGCCACTGGAAAGCAGGGGCTAGGACGTTGTTGACGAAGCCGACGAGTGCGTCGAACGTGGGTTTGATGATGCTTTCCCACGCGAACTTCACCGCGTTCTGGATCGCTTCCCAGGCCGCGTTCATGATGTTGCGGGCAGTTTCGTTGTTGTTGTACAGCCAGACCAGTGCGCCCACCAGAGCGCCAATGACGGTGATGATGAGCCCGATCGGGTTAGCGGCAACTGCGGCGTTGAAGAGCAGCATCGCTGCACGGGCGGCGTGAATCCATCCGGTTACCGTGGTGATGATCTTCATTGCGATGAGCCCTACAACGAGGCCAGCCACCACGGACGCAACGAGCTGAACGGCTTCCTTGTTCTGCTGGAACCAATCGAAAGCGCTCTTCAACGCCGGGATCAGGGTGTCGCGCAGGAACGAGCCAACCGCTTCACCGACTACTTTGGCCTTCTCCTCCAGAGGACCGAGCCACTCGATGGCCTTCGAAAAGAAATCGCGTACCAGCGGGTACACATCGGACATCAGGTTCGCGCCAACACGGCCCAGGGCGGCCATCGTGTTTTTGAACGCGCCCGTCATCGTTTCGCCGGACTTTTGCGCGGCGCCGCCCATTCCGCCTTCCATGGCGTTCTGGAATGTCGCGAAATCGATCTCGCCCCGGGATGCAAGCTCCCGGACCTCCTCGGCCGAGGCACCCAGCTCCTCACCGAGGAGTTGCAGGATGGGAATGCCACGCTCGCCCAGCTGGGCGAGCTCCTCGCCCTGAATCTTCCCCTGGGCAGAGATCTTGTTGAAGATGGCGCCCATCTCGTCAAAACCGATTCCAGCGATCGTCGCCGAGTCACCGATAAGGGTGAGGGTCCGCTCGAGTTCTTGACCGGGCTTCACACCGGATGCGACAGCGCCAGCTGCGGCCGTCGCTGCTTCACCCAGACCGAAGCTCGTGCCCTTCACGGACTCGTTGGCGTTCTGCATGATGGTCTCGACGGTCTCGATGTCGTGTCCGAGGCCCGTCAACTTCGCCCGAGCGTCCTCGATGGCCTTGAGGCGGCCGAACCCCTTGGTAAGCGCTGCGGCAAGGCCCGCCCCGATTCCGGCGATGCCCACCGCTGCACCAGCCTTAAGCGCACCCCCAATGCGGCCGCCTGCTTTTTCAGCAGGGCCGGTTGGAAGCTTGTCGGTTTCTTTGCCCACCTCACGCTGGAAGTCTTTGAAGGAGGGGCGGATGAGCACTTCTGCGACGCCAATTGTGGGCATTCCGAGCCTCCCTAGGTACGCGAAAGGGCCGCCTCTGTTGCGTGAGAGGCGGCCCTTCTTGTGGGGTGCGATTTAGATGTCAGTTGCGTCGAATCCGAACTGTTGAATGAAGTCCTGTGTCCAGGTGCGCTCGGCACGCTCAATCGCCTTGTCGATCTCGGTGCGTGGAGCGGGGAACGGGGATTCTGCCGGAGGTTTTCCGCCGGCGGCCGCGATGGTGGCCTGCCTGTTCTGCTTCAGCTCGTGGACGATCTCGCGGAGAATCTTCGCGTGGAGATCGAACTCGGACGTGCGCGGCGCCCACTCTTCTTCCAACTGTGGCATGGCCGCGATAGCTTCCGCGGCTTCAGGGTCATTGGCTATAGCCTCGTTGAGCCGGCAAGCGGCGGGCAGCATGTCGATTAGGTCGAGCAGGCCAACCCACCGCCCTGCCGCATACCACTCCGCGAGGTCCACACCGTACTCGGAGAGTAGGTCGGCGCGAACCTCGCGGCGGTAGCGGGTGATTAGCTCTCGGAGGCGTTGCCGTTTCCCTCGTCACCGTACGATTCCTCGTAGTAGGCAATCGCCGCCTGAACGACGGCGGAGAGCTCGCGCACGGACAGCTTTTCCGCCTTCAGCTTGTCGGCGTCGGCCGTGGAGAGCCACTTGCTCAGGACGCCCCAGCTCGTGGAGTTCCGGTTGAGACCGGAGAAGATTTCCTCAGCCTCGACCGATTCCATCGCGTACACGTCAGGGAACGTGACGATCTTGGAACCTGACAGAGAGACCCGGAACGGGTCAATCTTCTTGATTTCCTTGCGGAGCTTGGACAGGGACAGGTTGACTGCTGGACGCGTGGTCATTGGGAAAACCTCCGGGTGTGAGGGTTGGCTACTTGGCTGGCTTGGGCTTGGGCGTCTGCTCCGGTGCCGGGTTCAGCGGCTTGTCGTCGGCGGACTTCTTGTCGGTCTCTACTTCGACAAACCCTTCGGCGCGGAGCTGTGCGGCCTCGCGCGGCAGGTCGGTTTCGATGGTGAGATCACCCTTCTTGAAACGGGCCATGATGTGCTCCTAAAAGATTCGGGCGTGAACGTAAAGCTGGGCGCACCGCACACCCGGAGACGGTGCGCCCAGCAGTCTGTGGGTGGGGTTAGGCGGCGGCCTGAGTGAACCCGAGCACGTCAGTGGAGGCCGCGGCACCGGTGCCGCCGAGGTAGTGGCGAACCGGGACGCCGACCTCGTCGTCGGTGAAGACGTTGAGGGTCAGCTGTCGCGATGCTGCGCCTTCGCGGCCCCAGACTTCTTCGCCTGTGGCGTTGAGCTTCACGGCGCCGTATCCCTTGCCGAGGATCCACTGATTCGCGGCGGGACCGTCAGCACCGATGATTAGCAACCGCCATTCGGCGTCGACGGGCAGGTCTGGTTCGTCGATGACGATTTCACCGTTGGTGGCCTGCTCCACGGCGGAGAGGTCCGTGCCGTAGATCAGTTCGTACATGTGGCGGCGGCCGGTTTCCAGGGCCGTGAACGACACGGACCGGGGGACACGCGTCACGTCGGAACGCACAGGGGAGGCGTACCCGAGTGCGTCGATGTCTTCGGACTCGATCTCGCGCGAGAAGTTGTATCCGTCCGGGGTGACAAGTCCAATCGGAAGGAATCCGAGAGCCTTGATGTCGATGGGCTGGGAATCCGGGCCAGTGATGGCGGCCGGCAATTCTACGGTCTTGGGTGCGATGAAGGCCACGGCCTTCTTGATCTTGCGGACAAGCTTCCGCTCGTCTGCTTCATCCTGAATGGTCGAGAACGTGGGCATAACAGTTTTCCCCTTCCAAGGGCGTCAGTCAGGTTGGTGTGGTTCCCCGGCGTGTTTGTGGGGTCTAAGTGATCGGCCTTGAGGTGACGAGGAAGCGTGCCTCGGCCTTGTTGAGCTTGTCCGAGATGTAGGGCACCTCGGTTGGTACTGACTCGACGGCGATTTCGTCGAGGTACCCGGACGGGGTTTCGATGGAGTCACCGACGATGGACGCCCGGATTGACTCCAGCGTGTTGACGGCCTGCTCGCCCGGGGCATAGACCTCAATCGTCACCCGGTCGACTCGGTCGACGTACCCTTCAGTGCCGCCCATCGTGTAGATCAGAGCGATCGGGAAGGGCTCCTCGAGCGCGCCGCGCGAGTCGGTGGGGAGACGATAGACAGCGCGCACTGGATTACCGAGGTGCTCGGCCTCATCGATTAGGTCGAAAAGGCAGGCGCGAGTGTCGGGGAAGACAAGCGCTTCGATCATCCGCGCACCTCCATGGATCGTGCGACACGGAGCAACACCCCGTCGCGCCAGTCCCGCCAATGCTTCGTCGTCTCACGGACTGCGGCGCCCGCGCGCCTATCGTTCGCCCAACCGCCCGTGACGATCGCGGGAGCGGACGCGTAGGTGCTGTCGCCGACGGAGTTTGCGTTACCGGCCAGATCCATCGCGGCGTCATTGCACGCCCGGCCCGCGACCTTCGGGTCCGCAGCCAGCTGCTTGATGCCGCCAGGCAGCGCCCGATAGTGACGCGACCCAGGGACTCGCTTCATCGCCACCATCAGCCCATCACCAACCCCACCTCAGATCCGGCCGGCCACTCACCAGGCCGCCCGTCGACCTGCCACGTCCCTGCCATCCGGTTGGGCGCGTCGATGCGGATTCGGTCCGTCGAGTAGTACCGGAACGTCGTGTCCTCGTCGTACAGAACCGCCGTCACGTCGGCCACGTCGGAACGGTCCACGGGGTCATTCGTTGCTCGCGGCGCGACCAAGAGCCGGCCGCGCGGGATTTCCTGATCCTCTAACGGGTTGCCCTTGTCGTCACGGCCGCCAGAGCGCAGCACGGTCACCGGGCTCTTCCACGCGTCGGGGAGTCGTCCAGCGGGAGAGAACATGGCCAATCACCAGCCCAAGTATTCGCGTTCGGACATGACCGCCGGCCCAGGGCGACGTGCGGGCGCCGGGTGCGTCGTGAACGCTTTCCGATTCCGTGCGGAGCCGCCGAGGATTCGCCGGTCATTCTTAGTCAGGTACAGGACCGCGTCGGCGTCCCGGTACTGGAACGTCTGACTGAATGGGCCCGTCGTGTCGGTCCGTTGAGTGACGCCCGGGTCCCGGTCGTCGGGCCGCTCGAGGGCACGGCGAACCATCCCGCAGACGATGATCTTCACCGCCTCGTCGTCGAGCGTCCCGGCCGCGATCCGCGCGTCGACGTCCGGGTACCAGGCCCGGAGCAGCGTGGAGGCATCCTCGAGGAACAGCGTCACCGTGTCCTGGTCGAGGTCGGCGGGCATGCTCGACCACCGCTTCTGCAGGTCTTGGTAGGTTGCGTATGCCGCCATCGGTGCCTCCTAGCGGTCAGCGGCGCCGGGTGCGCGCCGTGCGGGTCTTCGGCGCGGCCTTGACCGAGGACGTCAGCGGGGCTTCATCAGTCTGCTCTTCGGCCTCGTCCGCCTCTTCAGCAGCGCCGTGGGCCTCAGCCTCGCCGTTCTCGGAAGCGTCGTCTTCGGTCGACTCGTTGTCGGCCGTCGATTCTTCCTCCTCCGGGGCTGGCGTCTGCTCTTCGGCCTCGTCCGTGCGGAGCACGTGCGCACCTACTTTGGCCCAAGACGGGACGGCGTCGCCGGGCGCGAAGTGATGCACGCGCCGATGCTTATCAGTCACCACCGTGTGGGCTGCGAAAACCTTCTTGCTCATGGGTGTTTCCTTCCTGGGAAAGCAGTGGCGGCCGGCCCGAACGGAGACCGACCGCCACTAGCGGGGTTCCCTGTCGCAGGGTCGCTCTACTAGGAGAGGACCGTGCCCTGCAGGGTCAGGTTCGGGTTGACGAGCACCGGCAGCGAGATCGCGTCGGCAACCGCCGTCGCAATGTGTGGAGGCAGGTCTCCCTTGTGCACGGACGCAACGATGCCGGGAAGCTCAGCTTCCTCGATCTCGTAGTCCGCGTCCGTCGCAGCCAACGTCAGACCCCACAGGGTGGCGCCGAGATCCGTAGGCTCTTCAGCCTCCGTGGACAGGAACGGATCCGGCAGGAAGAGAAGGCCGGTGTCCGGGATGATGCGCCCCTGCGAGGTGCGGGCGTCGTTGACGACGAGGCGCGGCAGGTTGTGCGCGGCGAGAATTGCGTTGATCTCGTCGATCGGTGCCGGGCGGGTCGCACCGTTGGCACCGGTCACCGCGAACGTGTCGTGGTTGGCGATGACGCGCAGCACGCGAGAGGACACGAGGATGACACCAGCGGACTGGCCGTTGGTCTCACCGTAGATGTCGTTCCAGGCGGTCATGTCGGACAGGGGGTTCGCCCCGGCACCGTCCCACAGGTTCGCGGCGGTCTGCGAGTGGTTCGCTGCACGACCAAAGTCGTCGTCCGACTTGAAGTTCGGCTGGTTGATCGTGGCCTTACCCGTGTAGAGGGTCTGGCCGCGCAGCCGGTTCGCACGGTCGATGGTCGCCTTGACGGCCTTGCGGACCTCACGCTCGACGGCGCGGCGGACCGCGTCATCGGAGGCGTTGCGGATGCGCAGCTGCTTGTACTCCGACACGGGCCGGATCTGGCCAAGAGCAGGGAGTTCGACGAGGAACGACTCCGCGGTTTCGCCGCCGTCGAATTCGAGCTCTGCGTCGTACGCGCGGTACTTCGCCTCGCTAACCTGCAGCGAACCCTCACCCTTGGTGATGCGGACGCTGATGTCGTCGTGCGGGACGTTCGGGAGCCAAGCCGCCAGCGAGTTCGCGTCGGCGTCGATGTCTGCCGCAGCAGCGCGGGCGAACCCGGTCAGCTCGGCAGGGGAAATGAGATCGGTCCAAAGAGCCATTTTGTGTAGCCCCCCTTTCTTAGACGAAGACGATCGTGGTTGCGGACGACTTCTCGGCTGCTGCCGGGGCCGTGAAGTCGCCCGGGACATTGGCCGTCACGACGCGACCGTGGTCGTACAGGGCGGCCGGCACGTCGGTGGTGCCGGAGACCGGAGTGTCCGTGAGGACGAAGCCAGCGAGGATGCCAGCACCGGTGACCGTGGCCTCCGCCGAGTCGTAGGGGACGAGCACTCCGGACACCTTGGCCACCGGGGTGCCAGACGGGATGTAGCCGTCGGGGTAGTGGGTGGACTCCGTGAACGCGGAGACATCGATCATTTCGGTGCGAGCGTTACGCAGCGCGTGGGCAGCGCCCACCCACGAGTAATCGCCGCCACCGTAGGTCTCAGTCGTGAGACGAGGCATGGCTTAGTTCCCTTCTGTTAGTCAGCCTGTTTTTTGTTGCGCGAGTAGCGCGAGGTGTAGCGGTCACGGCCGCTGTCCATCAGCGAGCCGCTGCCTGGCTTGTCGCCGTTGCGGCGAGTTCCCGAACCCGGTACCGGGTCCGAGCCACCCTTCTGCGTCTTGACCAGCTTCGAGATCCGCTCAGCCGATGACAGGAAGGACTCCGCGTCCTGACCAACCACGAGGTCTTGGTAGTCCTCCGGGACTGGGTGCTTCGCCAGGGCGGCTAGGCGCCAGTTCTCGCGCTCGAGCTGTTCCGCGCGCTCGGACGCTTCCTTCGCGCGCTTCTCAGCCTTCTCTTTCTCGGAGAGGTCCTTCTCGGTGAGCTGGTCGTACCTGTCCTGCAGTGCCTTGAGGTCGGCCTCGGCCTTCTTCTTCGCCGCACGTTCGGCCTTGAGCGCCTTCTGCCCGGCCTCGCCGAGCTTCTCGTTGCCGTCCCCGTCGCCCTCGTTCGGCTTCGGCTCTCCCTCACCCTTCGATGCGGGATCATCACCGTTTCCGCCCTCATTGGACTTTGGGGCCGGATCGGGTGCGCCGCCCGGGTTGCCCTCGACGAATCGGGCGCCCTGCATGCCAATCGCTGACATGTAGTAGGGGACCGGCTCGCAGAGAGGGTGCGTGCGCGCGGGGGTGCTGTGGCTGGTCATAGTGTGCTCCTTCGGGTGGTTGCCCCGTCGCGGGGCGACAAAACCCAAGCCCGTCGCAGGCAAGGGAAAACTAGGGGACCGGCGCTCACAGGAGGAGCGGGTCGTAGACGCCGTCGCGTAGCAGGTCCGGGTGCTGGCGGCGCATCACCGCGGCAATCGTCTTGATGTCAGAACGGGTACCTGCTTCGTTCGCGGCCTCGTTGTAGATCTCGTACATGCCCTCCGGGTCGTAGCCCTCGGGGTAGTCATCCCACGAATCCAGTGGGGTCGGGACGCAGTCACATTCGCCGTGGTACTTCTCGCCGTCGGACCCGTACTTCGCGGACTTTTCTGACAGGTAGACGGCGTCACGGGAGGCAAGGACCATGCAGAACGCACAGGTCTTCTTACCGGTCGGCACGCGCGCCCACATCCGGCCGTCACGGTCCGCATTCCAGGCGACCGTGTCGCGGCCCGGCTGCTTCACCCACTTGTCCGTGGCCACACGCAGCAGCCCGAGGGTCGCCGACGGGTTCTCATGGAACAGGCCGTCGGCGGCGTACCGGATACCAGCCTGCACACGCTCGGCGGTTACCGAAGCCGCGAGCGTCGTACCGCGTGCGGTGCCCGTGGTCTTCTCGTACCAGTCCGCGGCGATCGCCGCCGACGACTGCCCGTACACCTCCACCAGCAACGGCAGGAACTCGAGCAGCGCATTGCGGGCCGCTTCCGGCCGCGCCACGTCGAGGGTCGCAAAGAATCCCTCGAGCTCGCGGACCACGAGCGTGGACAAGTCCTGGTTAGACGTCCGGTACTGCTCGAGGTCCGCGCGCTGCACCATGGCTAGTCACCTGTCCTGATCGTGATCGGATCGCCCTCAATGAACTCGACGCCTTCAAGACCGGCGAGGCGCGCCGCGGAGTCCGCGGTGACGCCGGCGCGGCGAAGAACGCCGAGCGCGTCAGCCCGGTCACGCAAGCTCGTCTGCTCGCCCTGACCGGCACTAGTGTCGGTACCGCGCGCGGCCGCAGAGAGCAGCTCGAGCCGCTGGGCCCCGAGCACGCGCTGACGCTCCTGCTTCAACCGGTCGATCTGGTCGATATCGAGGCCGAACATCTCCAACGCCGTATCCGACTCGGCAGCCCAGGGGAACGCGGCCACGAACTTCTGGGCCGTGTCCGCCTGCACCGACTTCGTCAACGTGGCCGGCGACAGGAAGTCCGGGCGCAAACTCTTCAATGTCGACCGCGCCGTGTCCGAGAACTCGCCGTAGGTCAGCCGAATCACGGCCTCGGCGAGCATGCGCCGGGCCGCACCGATCGGCTTCAACTGGTCCTCGACCCGGGAGACGAGCTCGGCCTCAGCGGCGCGGATCGCATCGGCCGAAGCCGGATTGTCTTGGATGATGCCGAAGTAGGAGACCGGGATGCCAGTGTCCGCAGCGATCATCATGCTGATCGCGCGCAGCTGATCGTTGTGGGGTTGCTGGGACGCCTGCGGCAGGAACTTCAGATCGGCCCGCTGCAGCTCGCCGACCTCCTCGTCGTACGTGTCGGGGACGCCCCACACGCCGCCGATCATCGCATCCAGCGGCGAGACCCGGTTACCCTTCGCATCCTGGAAGTGTGCTTCATCGGCGCCCATCAGGGCCGCACGCGGCGCTGAGTAGAACTCTGCGTTGACCTCGCCGCGCAGCAAGGTGCGTGTCGCCGCGTCGGTGTGACCCATGACCGCATTCGTCATCAGCGACGTCCCGAACGGCTTCTCCAACGAGAATCCCCACCGGTACGGCACGCACGGAACGAAGCCAGCCTCGCCCTTGTACTCGTGCGTCACTTGCCATGCGTCCCGGCCGGAGCCGACCCGCTCAAGCTGCAACGTCCAGCCCGGAAGGAACAGGTACATCTCCGACTTCGATACGATTTCAAGCGCAGCCGTCACACGGCCCGTGCGCATGTCTGTCTCCGCCGTCGCCTCAATGGCCGAACGGGCCGCGAAGACCAGCTCCGGCTCGTCCTGCGACTGGTCGCCCTTGGTGACGAACATAAACGCGCACGAATGTAGGCCCGCTGACTCAATCGCCGCGCGCTCCAGCATCTGAACGTACGGATCCTGCAGGGTCTCATTGATCTTGTCCAGCAGCTCCGACCGCGTCTTCAGGCGGTACCCGTCAGGGCGGACACGCTGCACCGGCACCCGGACCGCCTTAGCCGGCCACCCAATCGCCGTCTGAAAGCTCTGCATGTGCGGCGGGATGGAGAACCCAAGCTTGTCGAGCTTGCGCTCCATCTCCATATAGTCCGTGCGCAGCTGGTTCCGGCGCCGCTTGGACCGGATCGTCCGGAGCATCCGGTTGAAGATGGTGCGCTCATCATCGGTCAAGACACGGGCCACAACCGCACCTCCTCACTGCTAAGCGGCTATCGCGCCGCGCGTCTTCTTCCGTGCCGCCGGGCGGCGGCCAAACTTCTTCGCACCAAACAAGGCGCACGTCGTCGCCATCGTCGGGGTCAAATCCACGCTGAAATCGGTTCGGTTGAACTTGAAAGCGCCAGCCTTGCCGAACTTCTCTTTCGTCGTGCCCTCGATCGAATCGTCCAGTTGCTCCTGGCCAAAGTGACTGATCGACCTGAACCGGTGCACACTGTCGTCGAGCATTCCGCAGGCCTGCGAAAACTCCGCCGCGCCGAGCACGTAGACCCGCATGCCCTTACGCTTCAACGACGCCTCGAGCGACCGGATCGGCGAGAACGCGTCCATCACAATCGGGACGCGCTTCTTACACCGTCTCCACAGCCAGTCCGCGATCTGCCTCTCAGACATCGTCGACAGGTCAACCGGCTGATCATCCGTGGACACGTCATCAATCAGCTCAAGGTGGAAGCAGTCGTCCGGGGCGAACACAGCCGCGGCCATCGTCACGCGGGTGCGTTCCGGGTTCATGTCCAAACCGATCGCAGCGAGCGGCCAGTCGACCGGCACCTCCTCCAGGAGGAGCTCGTTCCACGACTCCATGGAGAATGCCTTCGACCCGTCGCGGGACTGCGGCCACATGTTCAACCGCTCACGAAGGAACGACGCCGCCGAGAAACTCGTCAGCTCATCATCGATCGTGTCCTCGAACATGCGGATGCCCAGGGCTGGGTTTGCTTCCGCCCAGTTCGCCTTGTCCGCGGCGAACCGGGCCATCTCGTCCGGCTTCATCTTGTCGATGTCACCCGCCGGAGACCACTCAAGGTACGCAGTGCGCTTACTCTTCCCCTTCAGCGCGCTACTGCGGATACGGACGAACGGCTCGCCCTTCTCCTCCAACCCCTCCGGAGGGGTACCCATGTAGATCGTCACCGGCTGGCCTGACGGCGCGGACGAAATCGCAGGCTTCAGCGCCTGAAGCTCTGCCTCCTGCAGATCCTGGGCCTCGTCGAGGACCAGAACGTCCGAGGTGTAGCCACGCCCGGACCCTTTAGACCGGGCCACGAACTCCACGAGTCCGCCGTTGTGCAGCTCGATCGCTTCCTGCCCGTTGGTGTTCCGGATTTCCTTCACCAAGGCGTTCAGCTCAGGGTAAGTCGCGTTCTTGTCGTTTTTCGTCTCGCCGAAGAACTGCTTCAGCCGGCGGAAAGCCTTACGCGCGGTCTTGACCTCGTGCGCCGTGTGAAGGATCTTCAACCCGAGGATTGCCATCGCGAACAGCTCGAATACCTCGAGTGCGCCGTTCTTGCCGTTCTGGCGAGGAACTGAGAGTCCCCAGATGGTGGCCGCCCACTTGTCATGGCAGGTGCGACGCATCCACGACTTCAGGACCGTCTGCTGCCACGGATCAGCTTCCAACCCATAGCCAGCGGCAAGCTCGATCGCATCAACAGCATCCGAGAGAGACGACTTCGCAGGCCTCGGGGCGATGCACACGCGCGGGATCTGGCTTCCCTTGAGCACGAGTCATCACCACCTCAACGGTTACCTACGCTGCTTCACCCTTTCGAACGGAGTCACGTTCTCCGGCAGTTCAGTTTCCGGGCGCGTATTCACCTCGGCTGCCTTTGAATCAAGGCCAAGGGACTTGAGTAGCTGAGCGAACGCAAGCGACTGCTGCCGGGCCTCGCCAAGGACGCTCTGAAACTTCACCTCGACCGTGAGACGGTCATCGCCGAGGTCGTCCTCCTTGGGCACGACGGACCGGAACTGCATCAGCTCTAGAACACCCTTGCCGCGGATGACTGAGTCGAGCTCATCCAGACGGTCAGCCGTCCGGGCCGCCTCCAGCACCACGGAATTTCTAACGGGGTCCTCGGTGGCCAACTCCTGCCAAATCTTCGCCCCACGCTTACCCAGACCGGGTGGCCGGCGCAGCTCGCCGGACTTCGTAGGCCGTGGCCGCTTCGACGTCGTCGTGGTCTTCTTCGTGGCCACGAGGCACCTCCTCAGTAGACGAGGAGCATGGACTCCCGCCTGGTAGCGAAGTTCGGGGCAAACAGCCGGGACGTGTCAGGGCGCCACCGTGTCGACGGCAAGTACACCCGATCAAGGATCAGCCCTTGTAGCGCCTTGTGTCTCATGTTCGCCAGGACGCGTATCTGGCCAGCGCCCTGCGCTTTGATGATCGCGAAAGCTCCGTCGCCTTCACCGCCGTCACGTGCAATCGTTACGGGCGCGTCATGGGTTTCATCGAGAGCCTGCGCCAAGGCACGGGATGCCGTGCGCAGCTGCTGATCATTACCCACGATCACTACGACGTCGCGGCCGCGCCGGCAATCGAGAATCGCCATGACCGCACGCCCCAACAGCGGGTGCGCCATCTCCAAAGCCGTCGGCATGTCAGCCTCCTACCGGGGGAGGCTGAACGGCTCCCCAGTGACTGCGATGTATCGATCCTTGCTGTAGAACTCGATGTTCCGGCCGTCTCGGATCTTCGCGCCGGGACCCTCTGGGGCCTCTACGAAGACGTGCACGCCGGTCCCAGACTGGGAGACTTCGGCGAAGAGGATCGGCTGCTGGATCTCGGCGAGGACATCGGCGGCCCATGGTTCGAGCCGACCGTCGGTGAGGCAGTGGTCGAGGTCGAAGCAGCCAATTCCGTCGCCGAGGACGAAGCCGAGGCCGACGCCGGCCGTGGAGGCTGCAGCGTCGTCGAAGGTCGCCCAGGTGGCGGCGTTTGTCGATGAGGCCGACCGGCCAGACGTTGTGACGGGGCGCTTGTTCGTTTCGCGCCGGACCCAGCGGCGGCGGCTGGTCATGGCCGCGGGAAACCGCGGTGCGCGCTTGGCTGCACGGTGCGCGGCGACTCGGCAGCGCACGGAGCAGAAGCGCGCGTGCTGGTTCTTGAATCCCAGCCCCGCGCCGCAGCGTTCACACGTCCGATTGGCCATGTCTCAAGTCTACCGGAAGCGCGACCACGTGTAACGCTTTTTACCCCGGAATCGTAAGGAACTTTGACGCCCGGGCAGCACGCCGCAACCCGGTTGAAAATAAGCCAAATCAGTGGCCCGAAAAACGCCTAGTCAAGCCGCCCTGCGCCGGAATTACGACCTCGGGGGGATATTGGCCCTATACCTTGTGGCGGGCCTGCCCGTGGGAGGGGGAGGGGTGGGTCCCCGGGTCACTTTCGACCCGGAGTAACTAAATCGACGGGGCTTATTACCATCGGCGTGATGTGCGCAGCCGCCGCGACGCCGCTGGCGCCCGTTGCCGTACCGCGTCAGGATCCTTGTTGCCGCGACGCTGATTGCAGATGCGATGCGCCAGGCGAACGTTGTCTCGCTCGAGCGGTGAGCCACCCTTGCTGACCGGAACGATCTCATCGACCTCTGGCGAGCCGGGAAGGCCGTGTGGCAGGGACTTGTCTACGGGCTTGCCGCAGAGCCAGCAGATGGACTCTTCGCGGATGACGCGTTTGCGGAGTTTAGTGCGGGCTGATCCGTTGGCGCGCCTGATGTTCGGGCCGCTCATGTGCCGCTCATGACCTGACCGGAGACATACTCCGGCGTCACTTTTGAGGGTATCACTTTTGACCTTCTCGTGGGGGTGTTTTCTAGGCGGCTTTGCTGAGGCGGGGGTGGCGCTTTTCGAAGTAGGCCCGGTAGACGTCTCCGGGGTAGTACAGCCGGAGGGTCTTCTTGGTGGTGGTGACGCGTTCGAGGACGTAGGGGAGCGCCCCGCGGATGGCCCAGTTCTCGATGTCTTTACCGGTGACGTGGGCGCCGGTGAGGTTGTGGACTTCTTGGCGGACTTCGCGCATGGGCATGGGGTTGCCGCGGGTGCGTTCGCGGGTGCGTTGGTTGAGGTCGCGGGTGGCGTGAAGGGCTTGGCAGCCTCGGCAGATGATGGCGGGTGCGTGGGTGTCGCCGGTGAGGAGCCATTGGCAGTGTTCGCCGGTGTGGAGTGGTTGATCGCAGGTGCCGTAGATGCGGGTGTCTGCTGGGTTGTCGACGAGTCGCCAGGCGCGGGCGAGGAGGTCTTTGAGCATGTGTTCGAAGTTGCCGGCGTGCTGGTCGCGTGCGAGCTCGTTGGCGTCGCGATGCTCCCAGATGGCGAGCGCGCGGCGCATGCTCATGGCCTCGTCGTCGAGCGGCATGGGTGAGCCTGTGGTTCTGCTGCCCTTGGTGGGCTGGTTGGCGGGGGAGGTTTGGTCTTGCCGGCACATGGTGGTGTAGAGCGTCTGCCGGGTTTCGGTGACTTGGTCGAGGAGCTGTTGGAGGTGGGTGGTGCAGTCTCGGCAGAGGTAGGTGCCGGTGGTGGGGTTTTCGCAGTCTGGGTGGGTGCAGGGCTGGGTGGTCATGGTGTGGTCAGTCTCCGATCTGGTGGACGGTGACGGTGGCGCCGGGTTTGTCGGCTGCCCATTCTTTGCGGGCGCTCCACCGGATGATTCGGGCGTCGTCGGTGATTGCTCCGGCTTGGGTGAGGCCGTCGCCGAGGGCGCGGAGGAGTTTGTCGAGGTCGGGTAGGCCGGCGGGGTGTGTTCCGAACCGGGATTTCTTGGGTTCGGGTAGGTGGAAGGTGGCGATGACGTGGAGGGGCCCGTCGTAGGGGTCCCAGTCGGGGCCGAGGGTGGTTTTGGTTTGGGCGATGATGGCTTGCCGCCAGGCGGGGAGCTTTTTGCTCATTTCGATGAGGCGGCCGTGGCCGACATGTCGTTTGCTGCCTTGTGGTGCGGGGGTGCCGTTGATGGTGAGGGTGAAGGTCATGGCGGGAGTTTCTCTTATCAGAAGGGTGGGGTGGCGTTGGGGTCGTGGTTTGTCGGCAGGTGGGGTGGTTTGAGGAAGCCGGGGAAGCGGGCGCCGCATTTGTGGGTGGGTAGGACGAGGTGTTTGTCGCTGGGTGGGGTGGTCATGCGTAGGTGGTCGCGGTAGTGGAGGTGCCAGCGGTTGTTGCCTTCGTGGGTGGCGTGGATGGTGGGGCGGTTGGTGAGGGTGCAGGCGTATTCGTCGGTGGGTGTGAGTGGGGTGGGGTCGGCGGTGATGGTTTGTGCGAGTTGGTCGGCGTTGAGGCCGGTGAGGGTGATGGCGCCGCATTGTGGGCAGCGGCTGAATTTGGCGGTGCGGAAGCCTCCGGTTTTGGTTTCGAGGGCGGCGCGGAGCCATTCGGGGAGTGGTTCTTTGGTGGCGGGTTTTTTCGTGGGTTGGGTGGTGTTGGGGGTGGTGAAGAGGGCGGGTTGGTTGGTCATGGTTTGTGGGTTAGGGGCACAAGGGGCACGTGTTTTGTTTGTTGTTCTTGCGCGGGTGTGTGTGCGGGTGGTATCGCGCGCGGGTGCGCACCTGCGCAAGGGTGTTTAACAGATGTTGTGCCCCTTGTGTCCCTGCTTGACCTCTCCCGTTTCTGTTTGCGTCTGGGAGCGTCTGCCTGATGTTGTGCCCCTGATCTGCCTGCATCTGGGAGCGTCTGCCCGATGTTGTGTCCCTGTGTGCCCCTGCGTGTTGGTGGTGGCTCATGTGACTGGTCCGTCTGGTTCGTGGTGTTCGCGGCCGTCGAGGCTGTAGTGCACCAGGACGCCTTCTTTGAGGATGGGGCCGCAGGCGCATTCGAATCCGAACTCGTGGGGGACGACGTCGTTGATGGGGATGACTTCGGGGTGTGGGTACTCGCCGTTGGGGTGGTAGCACGCCCAGGCGGCGCCGTCGGATGGAGTGGTCATATCCGGCAGTCGAGCTCGTCGCTGATCGCGCTGACGGTCGGGCAGGGGTAGGGCTCTTCGTCGATAACGCACCAGTCGTCGTTCGGGTCGACGCCGGCCGGCTTGTGCAGCTCCAGCACGGCCCGGATGGCGTTGGCCATCTTTTCCCCGGCGTCGACGTCGTCGTAGGTGTTCAGCCAGTCGCGGATGACCTTACTCATCGCTGTGCACCTCCAAGTTGATGTAGACGCCGCACTCCCGGAGGCGCTGTTCTGCGACGGGGAAGTTCTCGCGTCGCAGGGCGTCGATTGCTTGGTCTACGCGCCCGTGGCCTTCGTCGGAGGTCATGTCGCTTCGGAGCGGACCATCGACGTAGGGGATCATTTCGGTCAGTGTCGGGACGGAGAATTCGAAGGGGGCGCCGTTCTCGTCGCGGTTGTCGAGGTCTCGGAGCCGGTATAGTTCAGTGCTCATCGCGCACCTCCAGCTTTTCGGTGATCGTGCGGCGGATGCGGCGCGCGGCGTCGTCGTGGACTTGTGCGGCTTTCTCCATGGCTGCCGGGGCATCCGCGCCGGGGTAGAGCCGCGCTTTCTCGGCTTTGGTCTCGTGCCACTCAGCGAGGTCGAGCATGGCCCGGAGCGCGGCGGTCATGCGCGGCACGTCGGCGCGTGAGTGGGCGATGAACTCGGCGTTGCGCCGCATCTGGTCGTCTTGGGCGTCTTCGCCTTCGTCCCACGACTCGACCTCGTACTCAAGGATTCGGTCATCTACGCGCCAAGAGCTGGCACTCCTGCCTACACCGTTCTTCCACTCAGTGCGGGCGGTCCCAGCATTGACCTGAATATCCCCTTCGCAGTCCTCGCAGTCCCACGGCCCGTCGGTTGCGGCGTCGGCGCGTGCCTCGACCTCGGTCAGGTAGTCGTGGGCGTCATTCATGGTCGGCCTCCAGCTTGTCGGCGCGCTCTCGGAGCACGCGGGCCATAGTGTCCATGCGCTGCGCAATGAGCTGAGCACCGGGGAGTGGGACGGCACCCGCATCCTGCCGCCATTGCTCGGCGGCTTCGGATTCGATCACCTTCGCCGCTTCCCGCAAGGCGTCGGCCTTGACCTTGGCAAGCCAGTGGTCGAACATTTCGCGGGCCTCGCCTATGCTCGGCGCGTCCAGGTTTGCCAGCGCCCATACCTCCGGGTTGGCCTCATTCGCAGCCCACCCCTCGCGCACATCGTCTGTAGTCAGCGCGTACTTCTCAGGCATCGTCGGCTCCCAGGTGCTGGACGGTCGCGGGGAGGGGGCGGGGTATGGGGTGGTTGTGTCGGGTAGTGCTTGCTCGGTTTGTTGGGCGTGGAGCTTTTCGACGCCGGCCCAGAGTTCGTCGCCGTGGGTGGTGGGTGGTGTCCAGCCGGCTGCGGTCATGGCGGGGACGGCGTCGTTGAGGAATGCGAGGACGATTTTCTGGAGCCCGTGTTTGGTGGCGTCGGGGATGACGTCCCAGGGCACGCTTGCTTTGCCGGTGTCGTACGGTCGGCGGGCGATTGTTTCGACGAGTTCGGGAGTGATGTGTCGGTGGGTCATGGTTTTCTCCGGAGGTCGGCGGTTTCGATGAGGTCTGCTATCCAGCGGGGCAGGTGGCGGAGTTGGTAGAGCAGGAAGAGCAGGAAGAGCGGCCAGAAGGGCGCGAGGAGGATGGCTCTGGCGCCTCCTGTGCGTGTGTCGTCGTAGACCTCGCTGAGCCAGTAGAAGAGGAATCCTCCGAGCAGTATGTAAGTGGCGACAACGCCGTAGACGATGAGCGCGACGATGATCCATTCAGGCACGGTGCTCCTCCTTGCGGGGGTCGGGTTGGTTGTTGAGGAGTCGGTGGGCGATGAGGAGGCCGGTGGCTGCGGTGCGGAGGAGGTCGTGGATTTCGAGCAGCTGCTCGGTGTGGCCGTTGGTGCGGGTGGCGTGGATGATTTGTTGTTCGGATTCTTTGACGGTGAGGAGGGTGGCTTCGAGGCATCCGGTGACGGCGGCTTCGAGCTCGCGGCCGGGTGGTAGCCGTGCCGGCTTAGGTGTTGTGCGGGCGGGGTGGCCTTGTTTGGGTTTGCGGTGGCGGTTGTTAGGCATGGTTGCCGGTCCTGTGGTCGTGTCCGGTGATGTTGATTTGGGTTTGTGGGTAGAGGTTGATGGGTGAGTAGGTGCGGTCTTCGACGATGAGGACGGTGGTGGAGCGGCCGTGGAGGATTTCTTCGATGACTTGGTTGCGGGCTTCGCGGGCGGTGATGTCGTCGGTGCAGGTGATGGTGCGGCCGATGTCGCGTCCGGTGAGGTCTCGGGCTTGACGGGTGATCACTGCTGTTCGCCACCCTTCAGCGATTGGAAGGCTTCGCGAGCGGAGTGCCATTCGGATGCGAGGATTTCCGTCCACCCGAATTCGGCCGCGCTGGCCTGCTCCTTGTCGGTCATTGGGTCGAGGCCGAAATTGATGTGTGAGTAGACGACTTCGTTGTGGAGGAAGATCTGACCGGTTCCCATGTAGCCGTCGCCCATGAATACGTTTCCGCGGCCTGGGATTTCCTTGGCCTTGTACTGGATTGCGGCCATTCGCTCGGCGATGGGGTTGTTCTTGAAGGGCTTCAGGACGCCACGGGTGGGCTTCTTCCACTGTCCGGGGAGAGCGTGACCCTCTGCTGCTTGGGTGCTGATCCCGGTCATTCGGCAATCGGCGAAGTACCAGCCGTGGTAGTAGCCGGCTGACGGGTCGCTGACGAGCTCCTCGCACAGCTGTCGGGCTTTATCGAGGAAAGTTTTGTGCCGGTGGTAGGTCTCTTCCACTGCTTCGACGACGTCGGGGTGGGCGGATTTGGCGTAGGCGGGGAACGGCTGGTTAGTCATGACGGGGTCCTTTCGGGTGGGTTTAGACGAGTGTTTGTTGGGGTTCGGTGCGGGCGTCGGGGTCGTCTTCGAGGGAGCGGAGTCCGACGTGCCCGTAGTAGCGTTGCCCGTTGATTTTTGGGGCGTTGCGGCCGACTTGGACGCCGTGGTGGGCGAGTTTGGTGGTGAACGCGCGGCCTTCGACGGCGTGCTCGCCGTTGCCCTGACACCAGGCTTGGTAGGCCTTGAGGAGGGCGGTGGTGCGGGTTTTCAGGTGGGGGTTGTCGGTGATGCATTCTTCGTCGAGGAACCGGCCGACGGTGTCGACGTCTTCGGCGTAGTTCTGGGTGGCTTCTTTGACTTGTGCGGGCTCGTTGAGGCCGTCGCGGTGGTATTCGGCGGCGCCTTGGGCGGCCCAGGCGAGGACTGCTGGCCCGTAGGTGGTGGAGAGGATCGTTTGGAGGTCCTCGACGCGGTCTTCGTCGTCGACCTTGTGGGTGAACGGGATGAGGCGTAGGCGCCGCCAGAAGCTGTCCCCGCCGGACTCAACGGAGGGCTGGTGGTTGCCCATGATCCAGAGGTGGTGGGACGGCTTGAACGTGAAGAAGTCTTGGCGCATGCGTCGGGCTTTGATGGTGTCGCCGCCGGTGAGCTGCTTGACTTTTGCTTCGTCCCAGCGGTCGCCTTCGTTGAGCTCTGACGAGACGACGAAGCGCATGCCTTTGAGGTCGGCGACGTCGGTGGGGACGGATGCTTGGAACCTGTTGGCCATGAGGAATCCGGCGGGGACGACGTCGGCGTAGTCGCCGAGGATCGCGACGAGGGTCTCGAGGAAGACGCCTTTGCCGTTGCCGCCGTGCCCGTACGCGAACGGGAGGAGGTGCTCGCGGACTTCGCCGACCATGCTGTACCCGACGAGGCGCTGCATGTAGGAGATCAGCTCCGGGTTGCTGGGGAACGTGGTGGTGAGGAAGGTGTCCCACACGCTGGTGTCGGCGTCCGGGTCGGGTGTGGTGGCGGTCATTTTGGTGTGGAGGTGTTCGGGGTTGGCGGGGCCGAGATGCCCGGTGGTGAGGTCGAGGATCCCGCCGGGGGTGTTGAGTTCCCATGGCCGGTTGTCGAGGTCGTCGATGCTGACGGTGATGGTCGGGTCGGTGTGGGCGAGGGTGAGCATGTTGGTGATGCCGACGGCGGACTGGGAGTACTTCTTGTGCTTGATGTCGTCCTTGTCGGTGTCCGGCATTTGCCGGGCGATGTGTTTGGCGAATTCGCGGACTCGGCCGCCGCCGCGGGGTTCGGTGATCCAACGGTGTCCGTCCCACGTAAGCCAGCGGCCCCATTCGATGGCGTACCGGATGCGGTGCCCGTAGACCTGTACGAGTCGTTGGGCGTTGGCGTCGTCGGAGTGCAGCAGTGACTTGTCTTCGCCGGCGCGCGCCTGGTCGAGGCTGACGACGGGTGCGAGGGCCGGCCCGTCGGTCCCGGTGCCTTTTGCCGTGTCTGTGCTCGTGGGTGCGGTCGGCGTGGTTGGGGTGCTGGCCTGGTCGGGGGTGAAGGGGCTGATGCCTTCGACGACGGTGACGCCGGGCGGGGTGGTGGCGAGTCGTTTGGGTTCGCCGAAGTTGCGGCCGCCGAAATGTTTGCCGTCGGCGAGCGCTCGGGCGCATTTTTGGTGGTCTCCGCCGTGGTGGATGAGGGCGAGGGCCCCGAACTTGGTGTAAGGGGTTTCGGGTTCGAAGTCGGTGCTGGTGGTGAACACGAAGAGGCGGTCGCGGTCGTCGGCGTGGCCGGTGGTCGCGGAGAATCCGGGGTCGGTTTTGCCGGGGCGCCGCCAGTAGCGGGTGTTGCCGCGGGTGAAGACGTGTTCCCATCCTTCGGGGGTGAGGATGTCTGACCAGTCGATTTTGGTTTCGAAGTCGTCGCCGGGGCGGAGCCCGTCTTCGGGCTTCCAAGCGGGTGTGTTGGTGGGTTGGGTTGGGGTGGCTGGTTCGTGTTGGTTGAGTGATTGGAAGAGCGCTTCGACGGCTTCGCGCTCACTGCTGGTGAGGGTGGGTGCGTTGGTGGGGCCGCCGAGGGCGCGGACCCATGGGCGGCCGGTGGGGTGGACGTTCCCGGCTGAGGGGGCGAGGACGACGAAGCCGCCTTCGCCGCGGGATTCGGCGAGGACTACGCCTTGTTTGTCTTTGGCGTATTTGGTGTTGGGTGGGACGTCGTGGTCGAGGTAGACGAGCCAGTGGAGTCCGCCGGAGGGGCTGATTTCGAGCCACCCGTTGTTGATGAGCTGCCAGAGGTCGCCGAGTCCGGAGGCGTGGGCTAGGTCGCGGAGTTCGGGGACGTGGTGGGCTGCGCGGCCTTCGATTTCGAAGAGGTGGAGGCGGTTGGAGACGTTCCCGGTGATGACGCCGACGCCGGCGGCGGGTTGCTGTTGCCACCAGATGTCGATCTGGGTGCG
Source organism: Zhihengliuella flava (assembly GCF_015751895.1). Lineage (NCBI taxonomy): Bacteria > Bacillati > Actinomycetota > Actinomycetes > Micrococcales > Micrococcaceae > Zhihengliuella > Zhihengliuella flava. The sequence goes on from NZ_JADOTZ010000001.1 coordinate 21,641, forward strand.
GGTGGCCGGGGCGGACGTGTATTGCTTCCAGGCGACGGCTGGCCTTTTGGTTCCGTCGGTGGCGACGGGGACGACGGACAACCCTGCGGCGGCGAGCTCGTGTGCCGTCTCAAGCGCTGATGCTGCTGCTGGGGTTGTCATGTGTTGGTGCTCTCCTTGATGGGGGTGAGGTTGTTGGGGGCGGCGTGCATGGTGGTGTAGATGTTCACTGGTCGTCCGACTTTGTGGATGCGGTAGGAGCCGCCGGGGACTGGGGTGAGGATTTCCCATACCTGTTTGGTTCGGGTCGGCCGTGGATCGCCTTTGAGGTGGACGCGGTCGCCTGGCGTGAAGGTCGGTTGTCGGCTCATGCTGCGATCCCTTGGGCGTGGCTGTTAGCCGCGAGCCGCTGGTAAATGTCGACTCGGCCATGACGGGTCAACTGGGTGTACAGGTAACCCGCCTTCTTGAGGCCGAGGCGTTCTGCGGCGCCGTTAGCGGTTTCGCCGTGGATTGCGAGGAACTCGGCATCTTCAATGAGTGCGGCGACCTTGTAGTCGCGGTGGTTGTTAAACCCGGCCTGGTAGATCTCGAAGTACAGGTCAGCTTCGGCTTGCACAATCTCCTCGGTGACAGGTTGGCCGCGCTTGACGAGTTTTTGGCGTGCGGACGTGCAGGCCCGGCAGTTCGGGATTGGCCCGTTGGGACGTGCATTGCGGCCAGTGATTTCGTGGCCTCGTTTGCAGGTGCTCATCGGTTCACTGGTCCGTTCTTCTTGGTGAGGCGGGCGCGCCGGGCGGCGAGGAATGCTTCGAGGCCGCGGACGTTGTACTTGTGCTGCTCTTCGGGGTTGGGCCGGTACACGGCACCGGTGTCTTTCTTCTTGACCGGGTAGTAAACGGTCATGTAGCAGCGGCTGCAGAGCCCGTGCCCGCCGACCCGGCGGAACCCTTCTCGGAGCGGGTGCTTCTGCGGCAGCATGGGGATCCCGCATTCTTTGCAGGGACGGTGCTGGTCCTTGGTCATCGTGTGCTCCTTCAGCGGAGGTCCAACTTGTTTTGTGGCCGGTCGCGGATTCGAACCGCGCGCCGCCGTCAGGGGCTCGTTGGGGGACAGGGTTCTGACGGTTGTGACTTGCCTATGCCGGCCCGGGGCGGCCCCACCCAAGTGTTTTCGGGTGTCGTGGGTGGGGCCGCGGTCGAAGGGTTGGGGTTACTTGCGGAGGAAGAGGAGCACGTTCTCGTCGGCGAACTCTTCGACCTGCTCGGCGATATCGTTGAACGCCGCCTCGATGACCTTGTCGATCCGGTCGAGCTTGAAACCGAGCAGGAGCCGGGACTCACGGAGGCGGTACCGGAACCGGGCCGTCACCTTGTACGGTTCGCCACCCTCGTACGGGGTGATCGCGAGCTGCAGCTCAGACGGGATTTCGAGGTTCCCCGACTGGCCGGCCCGAGCCGCCTGCGTCTCCACGTACTGGAACGTCGTGTTCCCGTCGGCGAGCCGAGACCCGGATTTGAAATCGACGCTCTTGGCGACCTGCAGGGACTGTGCGAGCTCGAGCATGTCTGCGCTGGACGGGTTGATGATCGTCGCCGCCTGGTCCTCGATGAACTCGGCGAACTCTTCCTGCCCGTTCAGCCGCCCGTCGAAGGTCTTCCACGCACGCAGTTCCTTCGTCTGCTTTAGATCGAGGATGACGCCGTGGGCGCCGCGGCCCGGAGCGATCTTGTCGTCGGTGCGGCCGTCGCGGGTGTGGCCAGCGTCGATGATCGCTTCAATGGTGCCGTCAGCGGGGCGAGCGAAGATCTCCGTCTCACCGCGGCGACCCCACTTTTCTAGGTAGGCGATGAAAGAGACCACGTTGGAGACCCTGTGGTTCGTCTCCTGCCGGCGTGGCCGGGCACTGTACTGGTCGGTGTCCACGGTGAAGATGCCCCGCTCGTGGTCCGAGAACGCGTAGATCTTCCCGGCTTCGAGTTCCTTCGGGAACACGGCCGCCTGGGCGAGGTCGGCGTATGCCCCGGTCTCAGTGCTGCTGTTGGTGTTGGTCATGGTTACTTGGCCTCTCGTAGCTGGCTGGGTTCGGCGGGCGAATCGACGACGCGGAGGCCGTCGAGCTCCTCCTGATCGGGGTTGTTGCGAGTCAGGTTGCCGGTCTTGTCGGCGTAGTAGATGCGCGACGGGGCATCGTGGACGGGCGCCTTGACGGCGACCTTGTTCGTGATCCGGTAGATCCCGTCAGCGGCCTTCTTGTCGGGTTCGACCTTCACGGTGAGGGTGACGGTGCCGGACTTTCCGGTGTCAGCGACGGCTGCGAGCAGGTCGTGAAGGCCGTCGGACAGGTCGCGGTGGGTGGCCTGCTCGCCGGTGAGGAACTCGTTGAACGGGCGGACGTGCCGGTCCTGGCCCTTCTCGTTGCGGGTCATGATTGGTTCTCCTTGGGTGTCGGGTGTTGCTGAGGTGTGCGGGGGAGTCTTCCGCGGGTTGGGGTGGCGGTGTACCGGGTGAGCTCACCGCCCGGATGCAGGCGGGCGAGCTCGCTCTCTCGGAAGGCGGTGCGCTTGTGCACGAATGCGAAGGCTTGCCCGAACTGCCGGAAAGCGGCCTCGTACGCTTCCTGGATGGAGTCGGCGATGATGGTGATGTACACGTCCGGGCTGATGCGGGAGTCCGCCGGGTGGGTGAGTCGCCGGTACTTCTGCCCGAAGGTGACGATGTATTCGCGGTCCATCAGGCGAGGTTGCGGATCGCCTGGATCGTCTCCGGGGTTGCCCCGGTCGTCGCGGAGATCTGCTGGTCTGTCATCCCAGCGGACAGGAGCGCTTTCACCTGTGCGGCGGTATCAACCTGCCCCGCCTGCGGAGCCGCGGCCGGCGCTTGCTGCTGCGGGGCCTGCTGGCCGCCACCGAACCCGCCACCTGTGATCTCGCCTGTCTGCTGGTTCACCTGCTGCGGAGCCGGTGCCTGCTGACCAGTCGGCGCCGCGGCCTGCTGGGATTGCTGCTGCGGCCAGCCGCCCTGCATCGGCGCAGCCTGCTGGGCCGGGGTCTGCTGCTGCGCGGACTGGAAGCCCTGCGGCGCTGCGCCTTGCGCCTTCTGCTGTTGCGGGGCCGCCTGCTGCTCGCCAAACACGCCGCCACCGGACGCCGGCGGCTGATAGCGCGCCTCGTACAACTTCTTCGGGTTCTGCGGGTTCTGCGAGTTCGGGTCGTGCTTTGTGAACATGACCGCGAGATACCCGCCAACCGCGAGGTCCTTCAGACCCTGGGCCCGCAACGCCTGGCGGATAGCCCACAACTGCCCGCCCTCAGTACCGGAGACGACCACCCACAAGTTGCGCACGCCCTCGTCATCAGGCTCTTGAGGATCCCGCTCGTTCGTCTGCAGCTTGATTGCGACCTGCATCTTCGGGTCACCCGACGGCCAGAAATCCGGCTCCTCCGAGTTGAACTTCCGGGCATGCACCGGCTCACCGATAGACACGATTTCGCCCTGGACAACGGCGCCCGGTTGCGGGAACTTCGCCGAAAGGACCTTGGTGGGGGAGAAAATACTCAATGCTCTTCCTAACTACTTGATGGGGTGGATTGGGGTTAGCTGTGGAACGGGGACCGGCCCGTGCGGGCGACCTCGTAGGCGTGATCGTCGCGGCACCAGGTGCACCACTTCGCGTCCTTGTTGTAGGGCCGGCCTGTCTGCTGCGACACCCGCTCCTGATCAGTGCAGGCCGCGAACACGGGCAGTTGCAGTGCTGCGTCGAGGCCGACCGTCTGCAGCACCGTCCAGTACGTCTCCGCACGCTGCAGGGCGGTGAGGGCGATGTGCTCGTCGTACTCCATGAAGTGGAAGTAGATGTCGCGAATCTGCCCGCCGCGGGGGATGAACGCGATCGCGGAACCTTTGACCGCGTACCCGTCCATCGCCCACCCGCGGGCGTACAACATCGCTTGGGCCGTGTACTGGGGCCCTGCCCCTTTGGCGCGGTACTGCTTCAACCGCTGCGGGCTGACGACCTTATGGTCGATGACGATGCCGTTCGACGTGTCGAAGAGGTCCGTGCTGCCGGTGATTGGCTGCCCACCGATGCTGCCGACTTCGACACGCTCCTCGACCAACCACCGCTCACCCGGAGCGAACCGGTGATTGTCGGCACCGAACCACTCCTCGAGCTGCGCGTGGAAAGCCGTCCCCAGGGGGGCCTCAAGCCGGACGTCCATGTCGGGGTCCGGTGGCTCGGGCACCTGCGCCAGCTTGTACAGCAGCGCCCGGTTGCAGGGGACACCGACCTCGCTGGGCCCGATCATCCGCTGCTGGGAACGAGGGTGGTTCTTGATCCCGTCAACGATGATTCGCCCGTACGCGTGCTCAGCGGCCGCGGCGAGCTCCATCGGTGGATCCTTGGTCAGATCAATCACGAGACGCGCCTACTTGATCTTCACGGTGCCGCTGGCTGCCCCGACCTCGGAGAAGTCCTTCTTGAGCTTCGGCGGGATCGCGGACGTGTCGAGGACCTGCTTGTACATGTGCGGGTTCACTTCGGCGGGGTAGTTCGCCTCGAACGCGGCCGCGTTGAACCGTGCCGGCGGCTTCGTCACGGTCACCGTGAGGTTGCCGATCTGGTGGGAGCCAAGCTCGAGGAGTTCGTAGAGGCGCGCCTTGGCCTCCTTCGCCTGGGCGGCGTATTCCTTGGACTGGGTCTCGGCGTCAGCGGCTTTCACGGCGAGCTGGTGGAGTTCGTCGGCGCGAGCCTGCTCCTCGTCGATCTCTTCGACGTCGTTGGTCCCGGCAGTGCTCTGGTTCGTGGCGAGAACCTCGTCGACTTCCTCGAGGATGTCCGTGCTCTGGCCGGTGGTGCTGGTGTGCTTCTGCATGATGGTGGGTCTTCTTTCCGGGCTTAGGGGTGGCCGGCGAGCGCGTTGGCGAGCCCGTCGGCGAGGAACATGGGGGAGTAGAGGAGGACGATGACGGCGAGGCCGCGGGCCGCCCATTGGACGGGTGCCGGCGCCGTGCGCGGTTCGTGGGGACGCTGGGTCATGACGGGGTGATCCCGTAGGCGTCGAGCAGGTCGGCGTGGTGCTGCTGGACGATGAGCGAGTACCGGCTGGCGGTCTGCTCGGCGTCTCGGATGACCTGGTGCAGTGGTTCCGGGTTGGGGAGTGCGAACCGGAGCCGGTCCTGCAGCCAGCGAGCCGTCTTGGTTGCATGGGCACGGGCTTCGAGGACTTGCCCGAGGGTGACTTCCAGTTCGGTCTGCTCGATCTTCGTTAGTTCGTCGAGTTGTGCGGTGCGGTTCGAGTAGCCGCCCTTGCCGAGCGCGGACAGGTTCACCATGTGTTCGCCTTGGAAGCTGATGACTTCCCAGAGGGTCTTGCCCTTGCCGAGGTGGCAGGTCATCCCCACCTCGAGCAGTGGCGTCTGCGTGATCATGTCCGCGCTCACCTGCCCGTCACCTCCGCCCGTGCAGCAGGGACAAGGGCGTAGTCCGACTTCCGACCGAGCTTCGGTGGGTTCGTGGCGAGCAGGTCAGCCCACTCGCGGAGCATGCCGCCCAGGGCCTCGAAAATGTCGCAGACAGCCTCAGCGAACTTTTCGAAGGCGCGTGCCTGGCGCTGCCGGCGCTCCTCGGTGATCTGGTCGCTTGCGGCCTGCATGTACGTCATCGCCAGTTGCGGTTGCCCGGTGCGCAACGCGTGCTCTGCGCGTTCGATGCGGCCGCGGACCGTCGTCAGCGCAGGCAACGGCTTCGGCGTGTGGGTGTTGGTGGTCATGCGAGGTTCCCGCTTTCACGTTCCTGGGTGTGGTCATCGATCCAGCTGAGGAGGTCGTCTCGACGGACCCGCCACTTCGGGCGGCCCCTGGTACCGATGTCGACGATTCGGAGGTCTCCGTCGTGGACGAGCTGGTAGATGATTTCCTTGTTGCAGCCGAGCAGCTTCCCTGCCTCCGTCAGGCTGTACAGCAGGCGAGCTTCAAGGACGTTCGCCCGATCGCGTGCTTCCTCAAGGCCCGTCGGGTCTACTTCTCCGAGGGGCTTGCCCCGGCCGTTGAGGCTGACGACTTCTGTGAGGTGTGGCCCCGGTTCAGTTTTCGCGCTCATGAGGTGCCTACCTTCCCTGGCGCTTGATGTATGCGAGGAGGTCCTGGACTGTGGCCGGAGAGCTGAAGATCCCGAGCCGGACGTTTCGGCGGGCTTTGGCCAGAAGTGCATCGTCGGCGTCGCCGATGGCCTCGCTATTGGCGGGTGAGCTGATCTTGAGTCGCAAGCTCGGCGCGACAGGACTGTCGGCGGCGTGGACGACGCTGACGGGCGCCTTGGCGGTCGGGTGTTGTAAAGTAGTCATCGTCTAGATGCCTTTCTTCTGAATGGCAGCCCTCACCTGTTGGCGCAGGTGGGGGCATTTTTTATGCGGCTGGTCGATGTTCCAGCTGGACCTCTGTCCGGTGTCGCTCGAAGGCTGGCGGCGTGAATGTCGACGGTTCGACGTTCAGTGCTTCGGCCAGAAGGAGCAGCTCGCGGAACGAAAATTCGGTCTTCGCGGCAAGCTTTCGGTTCAGGGTCGGATAAGGGATTCCGGTTTCATCCGAGACCGCGACCTTGGTCATGCCGGACCGATCGATCTCGGCCTGAACTGCATGGGCGGTCCACTCGGTGATCGCAGCGATCAGTTCGTCTCGATTGCTCATATGAACAATTTAGGTGTCGCGATGAGCAACTGTCAACCGGGGCTGGTTATCAATATGGGCATTGCAATTGTTCAATCTGATCATTAGGCTGTTCTTATGAACACACGCGAGAGATCTGAGGCATTCACTCGATACGTCGGGTTGGAGCTCAAGGGGCGCATCACGGCACACGGATTCACGGCAAAGACCGTCGCGGAATCCATGGGGCGTTCCGTGGCGGCGTTCAACCGCTGGCTCAACGGGAAAGTAGAGATTCCGCTCTCAGTTGTTTGCGAGGCCTGCGAGCTCATCGACATAGACCCGCGCGAAATCGTCGAGCGCGCTTACGACCGGATGGCGATGACTCTCGGGGAACGTGACGGGCGCACTTACGAAGAGGAGGACGTAAGTATCGCGCTGGCCGAAGCACGTGCCCTGGAGAAGCAGGATGCGAATGATCCGACGCCCGATTACTCAAAGTTTGATTCCAAGCAGGCAGAAGACTATGGCCTGGCCGCGTATCGAGGGGACGCAAATATTGGACCTGACGAACTACCGCACGAGCCCTGAGCACATCGCCGACTACCTCGGCATCAAAGTCATCACAGCCGACGTCCCGACAGGATGGTGGGGTCTCTACGACCACCCGCGACGAACCGTCGTCATCGCGCCAGGGCTGGCACCAGTGCAACGAAGGTGCACGCTCATGCATGAGCTCGGACACGCCTACTTCGAACACCAGGGGGTCACCGGCAAATACGAGCTCCAGGCCAACCGGTGGGCAGCCCGCCAGCTGCTCAGCGTCGACGACGTCGTCCACGCCGCCCGAGCAGAGCCTCGCCACAATGCCCTAGCCTGCAGCCTCGGGGTCCTACCCGACTTCCTGACACACTTCGTTGGAAGCCTTAGCCACCACGAGTACCGGCGCCTCTCGATGGCGCTCCATCCAGCAGGCGACACGGTCTGCGCCTAGCCCAAACACAACGCTCACAAAACAACATTCATGAAGGGGAAACCATGAGCACCAACAATCAGACGCCGGGAACGGGAGAATCGAAGTCGAAGGGGAAAAAGCTGCTGCTGTGGATTGGCGGTGGCATCGTCGGCCTCTTCGCGGTGATCATGATCATTGGGGCGATCGGCCTTTCGAACGAGCCGGGTGGCTTCGATGCTGCCGTCGAATCCATGCAAGCCGAAGAGTCCGCCCAAGCTGAAGAAGAAGCCGAAGCGGCCGAGGCCACACCATCCAGCGACAATGCATCCACGGAACCCACTGCCGCGCCCACAACCCCGGCCGACGAGACCGAAGGATCCGCGCCCGCTGACACAAACAGCAGCGAATCGAAGGAAGAGTTCGCCGACCGCATCTCCGAGGCATACCTAGACGGTGCAGGAGAGGCAAGCTACGCCGCCATCCTCAACCGCGACTCCACACTCATCCTCGGCTACACCAACGGCGTCGAATCACCTAGCGCCGGGACAGTTATCCTGACCGTCCAGCTCACCGAAACGGAGGTAGTCGAAGAAGAGCTCGACAAGGCAGCCACAGCTTTCATGAACATAGCTGGCTACGCCGAGGACGACCTCGACCGCGTCGAAATCGTCACATCCGACAGCTCCGTCCGAGGCGTCGCCAACCGCCACGACAACGCCCTGCTCAACCAGTAACCCGAACAGGGGCACAAGGGGCACAAGATTCGTTTACCGCCCTTGCGCGGGTGCGCGCGCGTATACACGCGCATGCGGGCGCACGCAAGGCAACGTAAGCAGCAACGTGACCCTATGTGCCCCGTGAATCGACCCAACCCAGATTTCTTGGCCAACCTTGGAGGCCGACCATGAGCAATCAAAAGTCCCGGCGCCCTAACGGGCTCGGCAGCGCACCGCGCCAACTCAAAGATGGCCGATGGCGTGCCGAGCTCATGGTCGGCAGCGAAGCCACCGGCGCACGTGTCCGCAAGTACGTGTACGGGCGTACCCGCCAAGAATGCGCCAACAAGCTCAAGCAGACCCTCGCTGACCAGCAAGCAGGCACGCTGACCACAGGGCGTGCACCACGTTTCATCGACTGGGTCGACTACTGGCTGAAGAACACTCCAGATTCACGGATCCGTCCTCGCACACGCCGCGAGTACGCCTCCAAGATCGACAACCACGTCCGGCACACCAGCGTCGCCCGTGTGCGCCTGGACAAGCTTGGGCCACAGCACCTGGAGAAGATCTACCAGGGCATGCGCGACAAGGGGCTTTCCGAGTCGACGGTGACCGGCTGCCACAGGATCCTCGCCCGGGCGCTCAAGGTCGCCGTCCAGCGCAAGCTCATCGGTGTGTCGCCGGCGACCCAGATGGACGCCCCACAGCAGGCCCCCTATAGGCCGCAGACCATCAGTGTCGCTGACGCGAAGCGGCTCATCGCTGCAGCCCAGGCGGACGAGGAGTATGGGGCGAGCTGGCTGGTCGCCCTCGTGGTGGGCCTCAGGCAGGGCGAACGCCTCGGCTTGGACGAGGATGACTTCGATCCAACGACTGGGCGTCTCGAGGTGAATCGGGCGCTCTTCACGATGCCGTGGCAGCACGGATGCGAGCTGGGGGAGGATGGTGGGCCTTCGTGTGGCCGGAAGAAGGGGGACCGGTGCCCTGAGCGGCGTGATGGCGGGACGTTCACGGGGCCACCGAAGTCTGAGGCCGGCCGGCGCGCCAACTTCCTACCCAGCCCCGTCGCCAAGGCGCTCTCAGCGCACATTGAACGGCAGCGGGCGGCGCGGGAGGCCGCGGGCGCGAAGTGGAAGGGATACACGGACCAGAGCGGCCGGAAGTACAACCTGATCTTCTCGCGCGCCAATGGCGCCCCGCTGAGCGGCAAACAGGACTGGGTGCTCTGGCGCGCATTCTTGGACAAGGCAGGTGTCCCCGCGGTGCGAGTGCACGACGCCAGGCACACTGCCGCGACCACGCTGCTCGCGCTCGGCGTGGACCCGCGGATCGTCATGGAAATGATGGGCTGGTCCCAGCAAGCCATGCTGCAGCGATACCAGCACGTCCTGGACGAGATGAAGCAAGACGTCGCGACACGTATTGAGGGCGCGCTTTTCGCGCCCGAGGAGCCGGCCCCGGACCCCGAGCCTTCAGTCGTGAGTTTGGATGCATTTAGAGCAAGGAAGCAAGCATGATGGATGCGACCCTGTGGCAGGTGGTCGTAGCGGCTCTAGGTGTCGTGGTCTCGGTCTTGGTCGCTGCCTGGGTGGCTAGCTATCAGTATCGGACGACCGTTCTGCATCAGGTGAGGCGCGACGTAGCGGATGCGCTGCAGCAGATTGCCGCGTTCCAGCTCACGGCATTCAAGCTGATTCATGAGCCCGACAAAAGAACTCTACAGATGACGCTGGACGAGCTCGCGGAAGTTGATTCCGACATAGTGGGACTGCTCGAGCGTCTACGGTTTGAGGCCGAAGCGGTAGGGCGGTCGCTTACCACCATCGAATTGTCTGCACCAGCAATCGTCGTTGCGCAGGCTGCTGCCATGAGGTCAACTGTCAACGTAATTGAGGGGCGCATAGCAGACTGGTTGAGGCTTTATCGTGACGGACTCTATTCATACAAGCTTGTAGAAGTCGATGGCAGTCTGACGCGCGAAGTTTTGGAAATGGGAGACGCTCGAACCCGACTCTTTGTGTCAGCTCTCGAAGCGAAGCCGCGGGGGATCGGATGGAGTCAGAACCGTCGCCGTAAGGCGTCCTCTCCGGAACAGTAATTCCGGTCAAACTCCGGTCAGAATTGAGAAGCCGCCCCAGTCGGGTCCACGAATTAGTGGTCTGACTGGGGCTTTCTTGTGCCCCCGGCGCGACTCGAACGCGCGACCGGCAGATTAGAAGGCTGCTGCTCTATCCAACTGAGCTACGGAGGCCAGCGCTTGTGGCAAGCGCGAGCAACAGTCTAGCGATCCGAGCACGGCAGAAGCGAAACGTCGACTATCCGTGCACAGCTGGGTAACCCGCGGCCGTTCTCCACAGCGTGGGCCGAGCGGTCAGCGGCTCAGTCAGACATCTCGCAGACTGAGGGCACAGGCCGGCCGCGCGAGACGAGTGCGGCGGGCGCAGCATCCACCGAAAGGAAACGCCTCATGACTGACTACGTCACGATCCGCGGAAACCTCGGCGCCTCGCCGCGATACGTGAGCTCCGGCAGCGTCGCTGTGGTCCGGTTCAACGTTGGATCTACCGAGCGTCGCTTTAACCGCCAGTCCAATGAGTGGGAGGACGGGCATACGAATTGGCACCGTGTCGTCGTCTTTCGCGAGCAGGCTCACAACGTGATGGTGTCATTGCACAAGGGCATGTCCGTGGTGATCCATGGTCGGATTCGCAATCGCCGCTACAACGCCGGAAGCGAGGAGGCCCCTGAATGGAGGTACACGTCTGAAATCGAGGCTGACCACGTTGGAGTGGATCTCGTCCGCGGCCACGTGAAGTTCTTTCCTTTCACGGCCCATTCTCCGGCCGTCGACGGCGACGACGACGCACCGGGGGGAGAGGGCACTGTGGCGCCGGGCGGGCTCGAGGAAGTGGGTATCGCGGGGGAGGGGAACAGTGCCGAATCGCCAGCAGACGCAGCCACCGCAGCGGCAGACTGGGGGACCGCGTTCCACGGAGAGGACGCAGCGGTCAGCAGTCCGCTAGCGGCGTCACGTTCCGCGGAGGCGGAACAGGACGACGCCCCGCGCGCAGCGTGAAGCACGGCCACGACCGACTCGGTGCGCGGGCATTGTGAACTCTGCTCGCGCACCGACTAGCCTTAGACGCATGGCGGAATTCATTTACACCATGTCCAAGGCCCGAAAGGCCGTTGGCGACAAAGTCATTCTTGACGACGTCAGTATGTCCTTCTTCCCCGGAGCCAAGATTGGCGTCGTGGGACCAAACGGCGCTGGAAAGTCAACGATCCTGAAGATCATGGCTGGCCTGGACACGCCGTCCAATGGCGAAGCGCGGCTGTCACCCGGCTATTCGGTGGGGATTCTCCTGCAGGAACCGCCGCTGAACGAGGAGAAGACAGTTCTGGGCAACGTCCAGGAGGGCGTCGGCGAGATCTATGAGAAGATCCAGCGCTACAACAAGATCTCCGAGGAGATGGCCGACCCTGACGCGGACTTTGATGCGCTGATGGAAGAAATGGGCAAGCTGCAGGAAGAGATCGACGCGGCGGACGCGTGGGATCTCGATAACCAGCTGGAGCAGGCGATGGACGCCCTGCGTTGCCCCCCGGGTGACGCGGAGGTGACCCACCTCTCGGGCGGTGAGCGGCGTCGTGTGGCGCTCTGCAAGCTGCTGCTGTCCAAGCCGGATCTGTTGCTGCTCGACGAGCCGACCAACCACCTTGATGCCGAGTCGGTCCTGTGGCTCGAGCAGCACCTCGCCTCGTACCCGGGTGCCGTGCTGGCTGTGACTCACGATCGGTACTTCCTCGATCACGTGGCCGAGTGGATCTGCGAGGTCGACCGAGGCCGACTGCATCCATACGAGGGCAACTACTCCACCTACTTGGAGAAGAAGAAAGAACGCATGGCCGTCCAAGGCAAGAAGGACGCCAAACTGGCCAAGCGGTTGGCCGAGGAACTCGAGTGGGTTCGTTCTAACTCCAAGGGGCGCCAGACGAAGTCCAAGGCCCGCCTGAACCGGTATGAGGAGATGGCAGCCGAGGCGGAGCGCACCCGGAAGCTGGACTTCGAAGAGATCCAGATCCCGCCGGGTCCGCGGCTCGGCAACATTGTTATCGAGGCTGACGAGATTAAGAAGGGCTTCGGCGACCGCGTGCTCATCGAAGACCTGTCCTTCACTCTGCCGCGCAACGGAATCGTCGGTGTCATCGGGCCCAACGGCGTTGGTAAATCAACGCTCTTTAAGACCATCGTGGGGATGGAAGATCTCGACGGGGGAGATCTGAAGGTTGGCGACACCGTCAAGATCTCCTACGTTGACCAGAACCGCACGGGCATTGATCCCGACAAGTCCCTCTGGGAGGTCGTGTCCGACGGCCTCGACTACATCAAGGTGGGCAACGTTGAAATGCCGTCTCGGGCCTACGTTTCGGCCTTTGGTTTCAAGGGCCCTGATCAGCAGAAGCGTGCGGGGATCCTCTCCGGAGGCGAGCGCAACCGCCTCAACCTGGCCTTGACGCTCAAGCAGGGCGGAAACCTCCTGCTTCTCGATGAGCCGACGAACGACCTCGACGTCGAGACCTTGGGCTCGCTCGAGAATGCGCTGCTCGACTTCCCGGGTTGCGCGGTCGTGGTGTCACACGACCGGTGGTTCCTTGACCGCGTCGCAACGCACATCTTGGCCTACGAGGGCACGGAAGAAAACCCGGCCAACTGGTACTGGTTCGAGGGCAACTTCGAGTCATACGAACAGAACAAGGTCGAGCGGCTTGGCCCGGAGGCGGCGAAGCCGCATCGCGTCACGCACCGCCGTCTGACGCGCGACTAAGCGCACAGACCGAACCTGCCTCCAGGGGTGGCCTCACCGTCCGCGGTGGGGCCACCCCTGAGCATTGTCCCGAGGTCGCTGGTGGAGCGCCGGGGTTAGATCTCGGGCAGACGCAGCATGCCTTCCTGCGCCACGGAAGCGACCAGAATCCCGTCGCGGGCAAAGATCTTCCCGACCCCCAAGCCACGGGCACCAGAGGCGCTCGGGCTTTCTTGCACGTAGAGAAGCCAATCGTCGGTCCGGACGTCACGATGCCACCACATCGCGTGATCCAAGCTGGCCACGCTCATCCCGCGCCTCGTCCAGGCCACCCCGTGCCGCCGCAGCACTGGCTCAAGAATGGTGTAATCCGACGCATAGGCCAGCGCAGCCCGGTGGGTGGCTTGATCCTGAGGCATCTCACCGAACGTTTTGAACCAGACGGCATTGCTCGGCGTGCGTTCACTCGCGTCAGGGGCCCGCAAGTACAGCGGCGCCGTGACATGGCGGACGTCAAAGGGGCGATTGAACGCCCAATCTTGAGCGGCCGGATGCTCGACCTTTCCGAGCAGGTCAGCCGTCGTCGGCAAGGATTCCGGCTCGGGTACGTCGTCGAGGGCAATCTCGGCTTGGTGTTCCAGACCTTGCGAGGGCACTTGAAATGAAGCAACCATCGACAGGATGGGCACTCCGTTTTGGTACGCGTGAACTCGACGCGCTGAGAAAGAGCGGCCGTCCCGCAGGCGTTGGACCCCGAACGTAATGGGTTGATGCGCATCGCCCGGCCGCAAGAAGTACGCGTGCATCGAGTGAATTCCGCGATCCGGCTCGACAGTCCGTGAGGCCCCGACGACGGCTTGGGCGAGTACTTGACCGCCAAAAACCCGTGCGTGCGGTGACTCCGGGGTCGCGCCGAGGAAAATGTCCTCGTCGGTCCGTGCGCCCTCGCCTTCGAGATCCAGGAGTCGAAGCAGGCCATCGGAGTCTGAGATTCGCACGTCAATTCTCCTCGTTGGTTGCGGCGCCATCGCCGAGGCGCCGGGACAGTCTCTTGTCTGAGATTAGTCCCGGACGGGTACGTGCTCAAACGTTCACCCAGAACAATGGTGCGTTGCCCCGGTGACGCCCGGCGTCGGTGACGAACCGTGGCACGATGGATGCATGAGCGATGCCGAGAACTTCACCCTGACATTGGCTGATGCCGACACGATGGCCGACCTGCGCACGTTTCTCGCCCGGGCGCGCAGCATTCTTGACGGAGACATTGCCCTCGTGGCTCGGGGAGCGGCGATCGCGGTGTATGTCCCCGTTCTTCAACCGCAGGGTCTGGGCGAGGGAACACCGACCGTGCTGGGGATGCGTGCCTTTGGCCTCGGCCAGTCAGCCGAGCTGACGGGCGTGTTTGGACTCGGCGCTCTCACGGATCGGCTCGCGCGAATGAATCCGGTGGATACTGCCCTCCAGCTACCGCCAGCCGAGTCGCGTGCGGCCTGGGCGGGGGTTCTCCCGCCGGTCGCCGGCTGGGAACCCGTGGGCGAGTACGACGGCGCCACCCTCGTGGCCATCGCTGATGCGGGGACGCGCGCGGTCGTCGAGGCCCTGCCGCCGAACGCTGGCCAGCCAGTCTTAGCGACGGTCCGATCGCGAATCTGGGCGGAACCGCTGGCGGACGGGCCCGCTCCGGACGTTCCACAAGCCGTGGCGTTTGGCGCCCAAGCGCTGGGATTCTTACCGGACTCCGGCAGTGTGCGAGTGCTCGGCAACGGAACCTGGCGGCGCTTCTCGACCCCCGCCGGCCATATCGTGACTCGTCCTGGAGCTCGGCTCTAGCCGGCAGCGAGCTGGGGGCGGAGCCCCGTCGGTTAGAGCAACCTCAGGCCGGCGGAGTGGGGCTGGTCCGGCGTGTTGACTAACGAGTGCGCTGCCCGCTCCAGATAGTCCCACAGCACCTCGTGTTGCAGCGGGGGCAAGTCGAGCGAGTCGACAGCCACCTTCATGTGCTTGAGCCACGTGTCTCGGGCGTGGGAGTTGATGCGATACGGCATGTGTCGCATGCGCAGACGCGGGTGACCGCGCTGTTCGGAATACGTGGTGGGACCACCCCAATACTGCTCAAGAAACATCATCAAGCGCTCGGTTGCCGGTCCGAGATCTTGCTCCGGGTACATGGCGCGGAACTCGTCGTCGGCAGCGACCTGCTCGTAGAACTTCTCCGCGAGCTTGCGGAAGGTCTCGTGCCCACCGACCTGCTCGTAAAACGTCTTCTGATCATCACTCATGGGTCAGTCCTTCGCTGGGGTCGGCTGCGGCCGGATGACGCGGTTCGTGGTGGACATCGAATGCCACGCTCCGCGCGATGAAGCACACCTTGTGCGCGTTGGTATGCAGCGCGTTGGCGAGCTCTCGCTGTGACTCGTCCGCCAGGCTGACCCGCGGGCGCACCGTGGCGGAGGTGAATTCGCCGCTCCCATCTCGGTTAAGGCGCAACTGCCCCACGGCGTCGTCCTCATATGCAGTGACGACGACGCCGTGCTTCACCGCCAGGTGAAGATAGGACAGCATGTGGCATTGGCTGAGCGCAGCGAGCAGCAATTGCTCCGGATTCCAGCGATCACGGTCGCCATGAAACGTTGGGTCCGCCGTGCCGGGGAGGTCCGGTAGCCCGGCGGCTCGGATGACATGATCACGTCCGTAATCGCGGTAGCCGGTCGTGCCGCCGGTGCGGGCCCCCGTCCACTCGAGGGACACGGCGTACTGGTGTTCGCTCAGGTTCATGCCATCTACGCTACGCCCGATCGGCCTCGCGAGCTGCCAGCGCTCGGACCACGGCGTCACGGTTCTCCAACATGAGCCTGCGCAGCGCCGGGGCCTGCTCGCCCAAGTCGGCCAAGAAAGCATCCGTCTGCTGCAGGGTCCTCTCGCTGACCTGCGCGGCAGGGTAAAGGCCCACGACGATCTGCTGGGCGATCTCGTGACTCCGTTCTTCCCAGACGGAGCGCACCTCGGCGAAGTAGTCGTCCGCAAACTCCGTCAGGAGTGTGGCATCATGCACGCGGTTGAAGCCCGCAATGGCCTGGCGCTGGTGGGTATTCGACAGGGAGTTTTCGCGAACGACGGCGTCGAAGACCGTGCGCTTGGCCGCCACCGTGGGTTCGGCCGCCCGAGCCAGCTCGGCAGCCAGCGCGCCGTTGGCGGTGTTGTCGGCTTCGAGCTCGGCGTCGATGTCGGCGTGGCCAGCGCGACCGCCAGCGACGAGGGCCGTCAACAGCTCCCACCGGAGGTCCGTGTCTACCGTGAGCCCCTCGAGGCGGCGCGAGCCATTGAGGAGGGTCGCGATCGTGTCAAGCTGTGCGCTCGTGCGGCTGCGCGCAGCAAACGCCTTGACGAACTGCAACTGGTGGTCAGAATTCGGTGCGGCCGCCTCGGCAAGCTTCCACAGCGCCTCTGCCGTTGACACCGCGAGGTCCGCTGCGGCGTCGTCCGCCACGTAAAAGTCCAGCGTCGTGCTGAGTTGACGCAAGAGCACCATGATGACCGAAGAATCCGATTCGTGGGCGATGTTATTGAGGATGAGCTCGACGTAGTCGCGACCGCGCGTTTCGCCATCGCGTGCCGCGTCCCACGCTGACCCCCACACGAGCGTGCGAGGGAGCGATGAGTCGAAGTCTTTGAGGTGCTTGATCGCGGTGGCGAGCGAGAACTCGTCGAGCCGGATTTTGGCGTACGCAAGGTCGTCGTCGTTCACGAGGATCAGATCCGGTCGTGGTCGGCCGATGAGGCCTTCTACCTCGGTACGTTCCCCCGCGACATCGAGCTCTTCGCGGTGCGTGCGGACCAGAGCGCCGTCGTGCAGGTCGTAGCAGCCGACAGCGAGGCGGTGGGGGCGGAGCGTCGGGTGCTCGGCGATGGCCGACTGGCGAATCGCGAAAGCGGTGATGTTTCCGGCGTGATCCGTCTCGATTTCCGGCGTCAGCTTGTTGACGCCCGCGGTCTCTAGCCACAGCTGGCCCCATTGACTGAGGTCGCGGCCGGAGGACGCTTCGAGCTCCACCATGAGGTCTTTGAGCTCGGTGTTGGAGAAGGCATGCCGGGAGAAGTAGCTGCGCACGCCAGTCATAAATTCCTCTTGCCCCACCCACGCGACGAGCTGGCGCAGCACGGAGGCCCCCTTGGCGTAGGTGATGCCGTCGAAGTTCACCTGCACGTCCTCGAGGTCCTTAATTTCGGCGACGATCGGGTGAGTGCTCGGCAGCTGATCCTGCCGGTAAGCCCAGGCCTTTTCCATGGAGGCGAACGTGGTCCACGACTGCGTGAACTCCGTGTTTTCGGCGGCGGCCAGGGTGGACATAAACTCGGCGAACGACTCGTTGAGCCACAGGTCGTTCCACCAACGCATGGTCACCAGATCGCCGAACCACATGTGGGCCAGCTCATGCAGCACCGTGATGGCACGGCGTTCAACGACCGCGTCCGTGGGGCGGGAGCGGAAAACGTAGTTCTCGAGGTAGGTGACGGCACCAGCGTTCTCCATGGCACCCGCATTGAACTCGGGCACGAACAACTGATCGTATTTCTCAAACGGGTAGGGCGTGCCGAACTGCTCTTCAAAAAACTCGAATCCCCGGCGCGTCAGCTCGAAAATGTTCTCGGCGTCCACGTGCTCCATGATCGATGCGCGGGCGAATACGCCGAGGGGAATGGTGCGGCCGTCGGTGCTGGTGAGCTCGCTGCGCACCGACTGATACGGCCCGGCAATGAGCGCGGTGATGTATGAGGACATGCGCAGGGTGGGCTGGAAGGCCCACGTCGTGGTGCCTTCCCCGTGGGGCGTCGGTTCCGGGGTTGGTGCGTTGGACACGACGTCCCAGTGTGACGGCGCTGTGACCGTGAATTGGAAGGTCGCCTTGAGGTCTGGTTGCTCGAAGACGGCGTACATGCGGCGCGAATCCGGCACCTCGAATTGCGTGTAGAGGTAGACCTCGTGGTCAACGGGATCGACGAAGCGGTGCAGGCCTTCACCCGTGTTCGTGTACAGCGCGTCGGCGACAATCGTGAGCTCGTTGTCCGCGGCGAGTTGCGGCAAGTGGATTCGTTCGCCGTCGGCCACCTGGGCCGGGTCGAGGTCGACTCCGTTGAGCGTCACCCGGTGAACGGTGTCCGTGACGGCGTCGATGAAGGTTGCGGCTCCGGGGGTGCCCTTGAAAGCAACATGCGTCGTGGAACCGAAAACCCGTTCCCCGCGCGTGAGATCCAGCTCGACGCGATACGAATCAACGGTGACGAGCTGCGCTCGTTCCTGCGCTTCAGCACGGGTGAGATTAAGTCCTGGCACGGTTCCTCCTGGGGTTTTGCGCTTGCGCGGTGAACGCGGGGTCCTCAGCGAGGCCGCGATCACGGTGCCGTTCTAGGGTAGGCGGCGCGCAACTGGTCAGTTCTGAAAGACTTACTAAGTATTTCCCTAGTTTGTCACTTTGGGTCGGTCAGCACCAGAGGGATCGCACGGTGGTGCCGAGTGTTCATGACGTTTGCTCTCGAGGAGATCGCGGACGGGGACCCTTCGCACGTAGGATCGCTCTCGGTGGAGCCCCGGATGCCCGGTTCCACCACGAGTACCACCGAGCACCTCTGGAGATACCATGCCTCAGCCCACCACCGTCGACCTCTATATCGCCTGCGCCGGAGCTGATCGCATTGATCGATTGCGGCTGGATACCGCGACGGGTGGGTTGGAAGCGACGGGACAGAGTTGGCCGGCACCGGGGATTCGTACCTCAGCCTACGACGGCGACCGCAGCCTGTACTACGCGGGCCAGTCGACGTCGCCCGGGTCGATCCAGGTGTTGCAGCGCGATGATGCCGGCGCGCTCACGACCGTGGCCACCGCAGAAGTGCCGGACAAATGCGTCAATGTTTCGTTGGCGCCCCATGGGTCGGCCATCTTCTCGGCCTCATACCACGGGCATAGCGTCTTCGGCTTACCGCTCGACGCCGATGGCATCCCCAACCCGCCGGCTGTCGCGGGCGACGCTCCGGGGGAGAAAGCCCACTCGGTGGTCGTGGCACCCGACGGCCAGCACGCGTACGTTGCCTCCTTGGGCGACGACGTCGTGGTGGCCTACGCCGTAGAGGGCGCCCGGTTGGTGGAGGTGAGTCGGCACCGCAGCCCAGAGGGGGCCGGCCCGCGTCACCTGCGCTTTTCCTCCGGTGGAGACGTCCTGTATGTGCTGCACGAAATGACGGGACTCGTCTTGGTATATCGCCGGGACCTAGCCTCCGGAGCGCTGCGGCAGATGCAGGCCATCGATTCCGTGCCGGAGTCCTTGGAACTCAAGCCCGGGTGGGCGCGCGACGCGCAGAGTCCGTGGCCGGGGCTGGACCGGGTGTGGTGTGCCGATCTGCACTTAACCGGCGAGGGGCGGTTCCTCTACACGACGGAGCGGTCCACCTCCACGATCAACGGTTTCGCGGTCGATGACCAGGGCACGCTGTCGCTCCTGGGCACTTGGGAGACGGAAAAGCAGCCCCGCGGCGCCGCCATCGTGGCTGGCGTGGATGCCGAGTACTTCCTCGTCGCCGGTGAAGCGTCCGACAGCGTGACCGCGCACCAACTCGACCGAACGACTGGCGAGTTGAGCGTGACGGGCCGAGCGCCGACGGGTGCCGGCCCCCTCTGGATCGAGCCTGCGACCCGCTAAAATGGTCAGGGCCCCCGCGGCCACGTCAGAACCCACTAAAGGACACACATTGCGCGTACACATTGCGACCGATCACGCAGGGATGGAGCTGAGCGCTCACCTCGTAGAACACCTCAAGCAGCAGGGCCACGACGTGGTCGACCACGGGCCCACCGAGTATGACGCTGAGGATGACTACCCCGCTTTCTGTATCGATGCAGCTGAGGCGGTGGTCGCGGACCAGAAGAGCGGCGTCGAGGCTCTGGGTATTGTTCTGGGTGGGTCAGGCAACGGAGAGCAAATTGCGGCCAATAAGGTGCGGGGCATCCGCGCCGCGCTCGCGTGGAACCTCTCCACGGCGCAACTGGCTCGCGAACACAACGATGCCAACGTGATCGCCGTCGGCGGCCGTCAGCACAGTCTGGCGGAAGCGACCGAGCTGATCGATGCCTTCCTGGCCGAACCATTTTCCGGGGCCGAGCGGCACGCGCGCCGCATCGGCAAGATCGCGGCCTACGAGTCCACCGGCGACATCCAACGCTAAGTGCCGGAAGGTCACTCGATTCACCGGCTGGCACGCCAGCTGACCGATGTTTTTGCTGGTCAACGGGTCATCGCCACGAGCCCGCAAGGACGGTTCGCCGCGGGGGCGGAGCTCTTGACCGGCCGGAGCATCCGGCAGGCTCAAGCGCACGGAAAGCAGTTGTTCGTGGAGTTTGCGCCGGATGCGACTGATGCGGTGGATCCGCTCATTTTGCGCGTGCACCTCGGGCTCTACGGCGCCTTCAGTTTTGGCGGCGACGAGCATTTCCGGGGTGCGTCGAGTATCGGTGCCCCGCGCCGGATCGGCGAGGCTGAGAGTGCTGGTGCGGAAAGCGGGCCCTACGCGGGTCCACCTGCCCCCGTCGGAGCGGTGCGCCTGCGTCTTGAATCCGAGCACGGTTGGGCTGATCTACGCGGTGCCTCGGCGTGTGAGGTGCTCACCGCACCGGAGGCCGCATCCGTTCGTGACCGCCTGGGCCCCGACCCTCTCGCCAAGCCGTCAGACCAGCAGCCGGGTGCGGCTGAGGAGGAGTTCGTTCGGAGACTTGGCGCGACCCGCACGATGATCGGCGTGGCCCTGATGGACCAGTCCCGCGTGGCGGGCGTTGGCAATATCCACCGCGCGGAGTCGCTCTTTCGATGTGGAGTTGATCCGTGGGTCGCCGCTGGTGCTGTCGACACGGACCAACTGCGCGTGTTGTGGGCCGACCTCGTGGACATCATGCACGACGGCGTGCGGGATGGGCGCATCGTGACGACCGAGCCCGGTGACCGCGATCCGGACGGAGAGCTGTGGCCCAGCCAGGCGCATTATGTGTATCAGCGTCAGGGGCAGGAGTGCCGGAGGTGTGGGGCGACGATCAGGATGGCGGAGGTCTCCGGGCGCAAGCTCTATTGGTGCCCGCAGTGCCAAAGATAAAGCACATCAAGCCGCGTTCCGTTGCTGATTTGGAGGACGGCTTGAGCCCTGTTAGTCTCTTGCAGTCGGAACTGGTCACGGCCGGTTATTGCGGGGATGTAGCTTAATGGTAAAGCCTCAGTCTTCCAAACTGATGACGCGGGTTCGATTCCCGTCATCCCCTCGCATTGAAGAGGGCGGCTCTGGTAGGGCCGCCTTTTCACTGCCCCTGCCGGCGCGGAGAGCGAACCGCGCGGAGGGTGAGTGAGCAGGTAATTCGCGGAACGGTTCAACGTCTGCGTAAACTTACCTGTGCACTGATCGGGGTGTAGCTCAGCTTGGTAGAGCGCGCGCTTTGGGAGCGTGAGGTCGCAGGTTCAACTCCTGTCACCCCGACTCTGACGGTCGGCGATCCCCCTGGGACGCCGACCGTGTCGCAGAGACCCCATCACCGATTCCATTTCAGGAGTACAACGCTGTGAAGAGCGCCGTCGAAAATCTCAACCCGACTCGGGTCAAGCTCAACGTCGAGGTTCCGCTCGCCGAACTCCAGCCGGGCATCGACGCCGCGTACAAGTCGATTTCCGAGCAGATTCAGGTGCCGGGTTTCCGCAAGGGCAAGGTCCCGAACCAGCTCATCGATCAGCGTGTGGGCCGCGGCTACGTGATCGAAACGGCCGTTAACGAGTCCCTGAATGGCTTCTACCAGCAGGCGATGACCGAGAACGAGCTGACCCCCATCTCGCGTCCTGAGGTCGAGATCAACGAGCTGCCCGGACTCGAAAAGAATGCTGAGGGTGAGCTGAAGTTCACCATCGAGGTCGACATTCGTCCCGAGGTTGATCTGCCGGACTACGCCGGTATCGAGGTGACCGTCGACGCTGCTGAGGCCTCCGACGAGGACGTTGCCGCGTCGTTGGACGAATTGCGCGGACGCTTCGGCACGTTGAAGTCCGTCGATCGCCCGGCGGCTACTGATGATTTCTTGACCATTGACATGGCAGCCACCGTGGACGGCGAGGAAGTTGACTCCGCCGCCGATCTTTCGTACCAGATCGGCTCTGGCACCATGCTCGAGGGGCTCGACGAGGCCGTGACCGGCCTGTCCGCTGATGAGGATGCCATTTTCGAGACCACGCTTGCCGGTGGCGAGCACTCGGGCCAGGAGGCTCAGGTCAAGGTCGTCGTCAAGGCCGTGAAGGAGCGCGAGCTACCGGAGGCTAACGACGAGTTCGCCCAGCTCGCCTCGGAGTTTGACACGATCGACGAACTGAAGGCTGATTTGGCCAAGCAGGCCGCGGAAGCCAAGGTCACCGAGCAGGGTGTCCAGGCGCGCGATCTGGTCTTGGACAAGCTGGTAGAGATGATTGAGGTTCCGGTTCCGGATTCGATCGTCGACGAGCAGGTGGAGCAGCACTTCTCTCAGGGGCAGCACTCGGAGGGTGATGAGCACGACACCGAAGAGCACCGCGCCGAGGTGCGTGCCAACGCTAGCCGTGCCTTCCAGAACGAGATCATTCTCGATGCGATCGCCGAGAAGGAAGAAGTCGGCGTCGAGCAGTCTGAACTGATCGACTACATCGTGCAGACGGCGTCGCAGTACGGCATGGACCCGAACCAGTTCGCCCAGATGCTCGACGGCGCCGGCCAGGTGCCCATGATCGTCGGCGAGGTCCGCCGTCGCAAGGCGCTGGCCAAGGTCCTCGAGGTCGCCGCCGTCACCGATTCCGAGGGCGAAAAGGTTGACTTGTCCTCCTTCGTGAAGCCGCAGGGTGAAGAGGAGGCCGGAGCCGAGTCCTCGGCCTCATCCGCGTCGTCTGCCTCGTCCGCGTCGTCGGCCTCCGCCGACAGCGCCGAGTAAGACTCACGCCCCCCGACGCCGGGGCCGGCCACAGTGTGTGGCCGGCCCCGGCGTCGTTGTCTCTACGCGGCGTCGTGATGCGCCCACAGCGAACTCGCGTGGCGCAAGCTCTACGTGGCCCCATTGAGCAAGTAATCTCGAAACAAGTCCACAACCGTACGGAGAGGTATTCGAGCATGACTGAGGAATCCCAGACCCCAGCGATGTCATCGGTCGACCCGGCCAGCCGCGATGACTACATTTACAACCGGCTCCTCAAGGAGCGGATCATCTGGCTTGGCTCGGAGGTTCGCGATGAGAACGCCAATGCCATTTGCTCGCAGCTGCTTCTCCTGTCGGCGGAGGATCCCGAAAAGGACATCTACCTCTACATCAACTCGCCGGGTGGTTCCATCACCGCCGGAATGGCCATCTATGACACGATGCAGTTCATCCCGAACGACGTCGTCACGGTCGCGACGGGCCTGGCCGCCTCGATGGGTCAGTTCCTGCTGTCATCAGGCACGAAGGGCAAGCGCTACGCGACGCCGAATGCTCGCATTCTGATGCACCAGCCCTCCGGCGGCATCGGTGGCACGGCGTCGGACATTCGCATTCAGGCCGAGCTCATCTTGCACATGAAGAAGATCATGAGTGAGCTGACTGCCGAGCAGACGGGCCAGACGGTGGAAACCATCCTGAAGGACAACGAGCGTGACAAGTGGTTCACGGCGTCGGAGGGTTTGGAGTACGGCTTCTTCGATCACATCGCTGAACACTCGGCAGCGGTCGCCGGCGGCGGCGGAATGACTCCGTAGCGAGAGCGCGCACTGAGCCCGATACCCACCCCCAAGACTTTTCAGGAGCAATCATGAACTTCAACGGTTACGGCGCCGCAGGAGAGCTTCCGTCGGCTCGCTACATCCTCCCGCAATTCGAGGAGCGCACTCCGTACGGCTTCAAGCGTCAGGACCCGTACGCGAAACTCTTCGAGGACCGCATCGTGTTTCTCGGGTCGCAGGTCGATGATGCTTCGGCCGATGACATCATGGCCCAGTTGCTGGTCCTTGAGTCGATGGATTCTGAACGAGACATCACGCTCTACATCAATTCGCCCGGTGGCTCGTTCACGGCCATGACGGCCATCTACGACACGATGCAGTTCATTCGCCCCGAGGTGCAGACCGTCTGCCTCGGACAGGCAGCCAGCGCTGCGGCTGTCCTGCTGGCCGCCGGAGCACCGGGGAAGCGCTTGGCGCTGCCCAACGCGCGTGCGCTGATCCATCAGCCGGCGATGGGCGGCGGCGAACGCGGCACGGCTTCGGACCTGCAAATTCAGGCAGAAGAGGTCATGCGCATGCGTTCGTGGATGGAGGAGACCCTCGCCTCGCACACCAAGAAGACCGCCGAGGAGATCAGCAACGACATTGAGCGTGACCTCTTTATGACCGCAGCCGGGGCGAAGGAATATGGTTTGGTCGATGAGGTCTTGACCTCGCGCAAGATCAAGCCGCAGAGCGCGATCAACTAGGCGTTACCCGGCTCGGGGGCGGATGGTGGTGCGCCATGAATTTTGCACCACGATCCGCCCCTTCGCCCAATCTGTGGCACAGCTGACTTAGAGTTAAAGGAAGCGTTGGTGCGGACAGTGCACTCGCGCGTGACCGAGAACAAAGGGAGTACGGCTCGATGGCACGAATGGGCGAGAGTTCTGAACTGCTGAAGTGTAACTTCTGCGGTAAGAGCCAAAAGCAGGTCCGCAAGCTCATTGCTGGACCTGGCGTCTACATTTGCACCGAGTGCATTGAGCTCTGCAACGAAATCATCGAGGAAGAGCTGGTGGAGGTCGATGATTCGGCTGATTTCGAGCTCCCGCGTCCGCGCGAGATTTTCGAGCACCTCAACGAATACGTGATCGGTCAGGAAGCAGCGAAGCGTTCGCTGTCCGTGGCCGTCTACAACCATTACAAGCGGATCCGCGACGGCGGGAAGCCGCGTTCGTCCACGACCCTCAATGAGGTGGGTCACGATCTCGACGACGTCGAGGTGTCCAAATCCAACATCATGCTTGTGGGCCCTACCGGATGTGGCAAGACGTACTTGGCCCAGACGCTTGCACGCCGGCTCAACGTCCCCTTCGCGGTGGCTGATGCCACGAGCCTGACTGAAGCTGGATACGTGGGCGAGGACGTGGAAAACATCCTCCTCAAGCTCATTCAGGCCGCTGACTACGATGTGAAGAAGGCCGAGCAGGGCATCATTTACATCGACGAGATCGACAAGATCTCCCGCAAGAGTGAGAACCCGTCCATCACTCGTGATGTCTCCGGTGAAGGCGTGCAGCAGGCCCTGCTGAAGATTCTCGAAGGCACCGTGGCGCAGGTTCCTCCTCAGGGCGGTCGCAAGCACCCCAACCAAGAATTCCTGCAGATCGACACCACAAATGTTCTCTTTATTGTGGCTGGCGCCTTCGCCGGGCTCGAGGAGATCATCGGGTCTCGCGCAGGCCGGAAGGGGATTGGGTTCGGTGCCCCGCTCACGGCGTTGCGCAGCGAGGAAGCCTCCTACGCCGACGTCCGCCCCGAAGACTTGCTCAAGTTTGGGCTCATCCCGGAGTTCATTGGCCGCCTGCCCGTCACGGCCACGGTTGAGGAGCTCGACCAGGAAGCCCTCGTGAGAATCTTGACCGAGCCAAAAAACGCTCTGGTCAAGCAGTACCAGAAGATGTTCCACTTGGACGGCGTCGAATTGCGCTTCGAGCAGGATGCGCTGGAAGCGATCGCCGACTTGGCGATCGAACGCGAGACGGGGGCACGTGGACTTCGCGCGATCCTCGAATCTGTGCTCGGCAACATCATGTTCGACTTGCCCGGCCGCGATGACATCGCCGAGTGCGTCATCTCCGCCGACGTTGTCGCCGGGATCGGCGAGCCGACGCTCATTTCTCAGGACGTTGCGAGGAACCGTCGCAACAAGTCCGCTTAGTTTCCACCACTCGTCTAACCTGCGGTGATTGTCCGCCGCTCATCACATCCTAGGAGGCGCATTGAGCGAGAACACGACCGTCGATTTTTGGTTCGATCCGATTTGCCCGTTTGCGTGGGCTACCAGCCGGTGGATCCTCGAGGTGGAAAAGGTACGCAATATTCAGGTGTCGTGGCGCGTCATGAGCCTGTCCGTCCTCAACGAGGGCCGAGACCTTCCCGAGGACTATCAGAAGTCCATGGACACCGGATGGGGTCCGGTACGCGTGATCATCGCTGCCGCGCAACAGCATGGTGACGCTGTGGTTCCTCAGCTCTACACGGCTATGGGCGAGCTGTTCCACTATGAGAAGGTCAAGGACCGTTCGGAGGTCATTGAACGGGCCCTGGCCAAGGTCGGCCTGCCGGCCGATCTCGCCGCCGCAGCCACCACCGACGCCTACGATGACGCCCTGCGGGCCAGCCACCGAGAGGGCATCGAGCAAGTCGGACAGGATGTGGGGACGCCGATCTTGGCCCTCAATGGGACGGCGTTCTTTGGCCCCGTCATCACGAGGGTCCCTGCCGGTGAACAAGCCGGGGAGCTCTTCGACGCCTCAGTGTCCCTCGCCAGCTACCCGTACTTCTTCGAGATTAAACGGACACGGACGGAAAGCCCGACGTTCGACGTGTAATGCTGTTGGAGTAGCCCGCCACCGCTCGTGCACTGCGAGCACAGCGCGAGGGCCGCACCCGGTGGGTGCGGCCCTCGCGCTGTATCAACAGTGATTAGGATTCGGCCGAGACCTCGGGATCTGCCAGTTTCACAGCGGACACTGTCAGGTCACCGTCAACGGTGGCGAGTGTCAGTTCACGGGCATTCGCCGCGGACTTGAGGTCCTCGAGACCCTGGCGCAAACGTTCGCGCTGAACCTCGGAGGCGCTGATCGTGGCGGCGAGCACCTCGGTCCGTTGCTTGACCTTGGCCTCGGACTTTGCCTTGCGGATGCCTCCCAGCGCCAACCCGACGGTGGGCAGCACCTCAGCGTCCGCGTCGGCCGTCACTTCAGCCAAGTGCGCCGCCGTCGGCCACGGCGCGCGGTGGACCGAGCCTTGACGCCACCAGCCCCAGACCTCCTCGGTGGCAAAGGGCAGGAACGGTGCGAACAAGCGCAGGGCCGCGTCCAAGGTGGTGGCCAGCGCGGCGAGGACGGAGTCCTGCTCAGCCTGCCCCCGTCCGCCATAGGCGCGATCCTTGACGAGCTCGACGAAGTCGTCGGTGAAGGACCAGAAGAAGGACTCCGTGATGTCGAGCGCGCGCGCGTAGTCGTACGCCTCGAACGCGCGGGTCGCGTCCTCGATGACCTTCTTCAGGCGAGCCAGCAGCGACCTGTCCAGACCGTTGGTAATCACGGACGCGTCACGCACGATCACGTTGTCTTCGGTGGCGCCGAGGTTCAGGACGAACTTCGACGCGTTGAGGATCTTGATCGCCAGGCGGCGGCCGATTTTCATCTGCGCTACCTCGTAGGCGGTGTCGGCGCCGAGCTTGGCCGAGGCGGCCCAGTAACGCACGGCATCGGCACCAAACTGATCCAAGACCTCGGTTGGAACGACGACGTTGCCCTTGGACTTGGACATCTTCTTGCGGTCCGGATCGAGAATCCAGCCGGAGATCGCCGCGTTCTTCCACGGGGCGCTTTCATGGAGTGCATCACCGCGCACGGCTGTCGAGAACAGCCACGTTCGGATGATGTCGTGCCCCTGTGGGCGCAGGTCGAACGGGTAGACCTTGGAGAAGAAGTCGTCGTCGCGGCTCCACCGACCAATGATTTGCGGGGTCAGCGAGCTCGTGGCCCACGTGTCAAGTACGTCAGCGTCTCCGGTGAAGCCCCCGGCCTGATCGCGCTGGGACTCGTCAAAGCCTGGCGGGGTCTCGGCCGCCGGATCGACGGGTAGCGCGTCGTCGCTCGGCACGATGGGGTTCTCGTAGTCCGGCTCACCGGACTCATCGAGGCGGTACCAAATAGGGATCGGCACGCCGAAGAACCGCTGACGGGAGACCAACCAGTCGCCGTTAAGCCCGGAGATCCAGTTCTCGTAGCGCGAGCGCATGAAGTCGGGATGGAAATTGATCTCTCGCCCGCGGGAGATCAGCCGCTCGCGGCGATCTTCATCGCGGCCACCATTGCGGATGTACCACTGCCGGGACGAGACGATCTCGAGCGGCTTGTCGCCCTTCTCGTAAAAATTCACGGGGTGCTGAATTTTCTTCGGCTCTCCGTCGATCAGATCCGCCTCGCTCAGCATCTTGACGATGGTTTCCTTGGTGGAAAACACCGTCTTACCAGCGAGCTCGGCGTACGCCTGCCGGCCATCCGCCGTCGTGATCCACTCGGGAGTCTCGGCCAGAACACGGCCGTCGCGGCCGATGACGGTGCGCGTGGGCAGCTGCAGCTCGCGCCACCAGGCGACATCGGTGAGATCGCCGAAGGTGCAAACCATGGCAATGCCGGCGCCCTTGTCCGGCTTAGCCAGCTCGTGTGCCTTCACCTCAACCTCGACACCAAAGAGCGGCGAGGTAACCGTCTGGCCGAAGAGCGGCTGATAACGCTCGTCATCCGGGTGGGCCACAAGCGCGGCGCAGGCTGGCAGCAATTCGGGACGGGTGGTCTCGATATAGATCTTGGTGCCGTCGGCGGCAAAGAACGGGATGCGGTAGTAGGCTCCCGGCATTTCCCGGTCCTCGAGCTCGGCCTGGGCGACGGCCGTGCGGAACGTCACGTCCCACAGCGTCGGGGCTTCCGCCAGGTAGGCGTCACCGGCGGACAGGTTGTGCAGAAAGGCCCGCTGCGAAACGGCACGAGAGACGTCGTCGATGGTGCGGTACGTCAGGTTCCAATCGACGGACAGGCCGAGCGTCGTGAAGAGGTGCTCGAAGACCTTCTCATCCTCAACCGCCAGCTCCTCGCACAGCTCAATGAAGTTCCGGCGGGAGACGACATCCCAATCGCGCTGGTTTTTGGCCGGCTTCTCGGGGGGCTGGTAGTTCGGATCGTAGGCGATCTTCGGGTCGCACCGGACACCGTAGTAGTTCTGTACACGGCGCTCAGTCGGCAAACCGTTGTCGTCCCACCCCATCGGGTAGAAGACGTTCTTGCCGTTCATGCGCTGGTAGCGTGCCAGCACATCGGTCTGTGTGTAGGAAAACATGTGGCCGACGTGGAGGGAGCCAGACGCCGTCGGCGGGGGAGTGTCGATCGAGTAGACGGAGGCACGCGTGGTGTCCGGGTCGAAGGTGAAGGTGCCCTGTTCACGCCAACGCTCGCTGAGCTTGGCTTCAAGCCCTTCGAGTGCGGGCTTGTCGGGGACGGAAACGGTTGAGGGCGTGTCTGTGCCCAAGTTCTCATCAGCCATGGACCCATTCTTTCACGACCGGCGGAGGCCGCAGTGCTCCACGGACGGCAGGCGCCGCCTAGCCTCGTGACCGGCAACACGGCCGATGTAGATCCGGCCGGTGCAGGCTGTCACGATGACGTCACAGAGGGGCGAGAATACGACCTCCCGTGACGCGCGATGACGCGGCTCGAGCGCTGGAGTTAACGCGGCTACATGCGCCGCAGTCTTCTTTCGGTCAGGCCCGTGACGGGTCTTAGCGTCGAGGTCATGACGCAGCTGACCGAACGCACCGCACCCCGTGGACCGAAGAGAAGCGCTCGCCCGAATGGCCAGTGGAAGATCGACGGAACCGAACCGCTCAACGGCAACGAGCAGATGAAGGCCGACGACAACGGCCTCAACGTTCGTGAGCGGATCGAGCAGGTCTATTCTCGGGACGGCTTCGCCTCGATCGACCCTGAGGACCTGCACGGACGCTTCCGTTGGTGGGGCTTGTATACCCAGCGCCGGCCGGGGATCCCGGGTGGCAAAACTGCGACTCTGGAGCCGCACGAGCTCGAGGACGAGTACTTCATGATGCGCGTGCGGATCGACGGCGGGGCCCTCAGCACGGAGCAACTACGAGTGATTGGCGAGCTGTCCCAAGAGTTCGCCCGGGACACCGCAGACGTGACGGACCGGCAGAACATTCAGTTGCATTGGATCGACGTCGTCGACGTGCCGACGATCTGGCGGCGGCTCGAGGCTGTCGGCCTCAGCACCACGGAGGCGTGTGGCGACGTCCCGCGCGTGATCCTCGGATCCCCCGTTGCGGGGATTTCCGCCGACGAACTGATCGACCCCACCCCGGTGATCGACGAGATCAAGCGCCGCTATGTCGGCAACCCCGAGTTCTCTAATCTGCCCCGCAAATACAAGTCCGCGGTGACAGGGCATCCCAGTCAGGATGTGGTCCACGAAATCAACGACTTTGCTCTTGTGGCCGTTGAGCACCCGGAACTGGGCATCGGGTACGACCTGTGGGTTGGGGGTGGACTTTCCACGGCGCCTCGGCTGGGAGAACGTTTGGGAGTCTTTGTCACGGAGGCCGAAGCCGCTGACGTCTGGGAGGGCGTCACCTCGATTTTCCGTGACTACGGGTACCGGCGACTGCGCAACCGTGCCCGGCTGAAGTTCCTTCTCGCTGACTGGGGGGTGGAAAAGTTTCGGCAGGTTCTCCAGGACGAATATCTGGGACGTGAGCTTCCGGACGGCCCGCCCGCGCCGGTGCCGAGCGAGCCGGGTGACCACTCAGGAGTCCACCGACAGAAGGATGGCCGGTTCTACGTCGGCCTGACGCCCTTGGTCGGTCGTGTCAGTGGCACCGTTCTGGTTCGCCTTGCCGATCTACTGGAGCGGCATGGATCCCAGCGGTTGCGGACGACACCGCACCAAAAGCTGGTGGCGCTGGACCTGCCAGAGCCCGAGGTGGAGGCGTTCGTATCGGCCGCGGAGGAGCTCGGGTTGCAAGCCCGCCCCTCGTTGCTGGCGCGTTCGGCGATTGCCTGCACAGGGATTGAATTTTGCAAGCTCGCGATCGTCGAAACCAAGGAGGCCGCGGCCCAAGCGGTGCGGGCCGTCGAGGAGCGCCTCGACGCGGAGGCCCATCGCTTGCCTCGACGCTTGAGCCTGCATGTCAATGGCTGCCCCAACTCGTGCGCGCGCATCCAGACCGCGGACATCGGCCTCAAGGGCCAGCTGCTGCCCGGTACGGACGGGGAGAAGGTCCCTGGATTCCAGGTGCACTTGGGCGGCACCTTGGCGACGGACGTCGACGGCGAGGCCGGGCTCGGCCGCACCGTCCGCGGATTGAAGGTCACGGCCGAGGATCTTCCCGACTACATCACCACCCTGCTGGACCGCTACGCGGACACAGCACACGACGGCGAATCGTTTGCCGCCTGGAGCCACCGAGTCGAAGAGGAGCAGCTGCAATGAGCGCTACCAACGTAGCCGCGGGGCGACGCACCAGCGACGAGTTGCGGGCCATCGCCCGGGCCGGTCAAGAGGAACTGGGCTTCCACGCTGCGGCGGACGAGGTGCTCGCGTTCGCGGCGCGGCACTTCGGCGTGCGTGATGTCGCGGTCGCCGGTTCCATGTCGGATGGGGTGCTGTCCCACTTCGTGTCCCAGACCTTTCCGGGGATCGACGTCCTGTTCATCGACACGGGATACCACTTCGAGGAGACCCTGCGCACTCGGGACCGGGTGGCCGCGGAACTGGACGTCCGAGTGATCGACGTCCGGCCCGAGCTCACCGTCGCCGAACAAGACGACCGCTTCGGCCGCGATCTCTTCGCCCGCGACCCGGCCGAATGCTGCCGCATGCGCAAGGTCGAGCCCCTGAAGAAGGCCCTCGTCGGGTACGGTGCCTGGTTCTCCGGGGTGCGTCGCGACGAGTCGCCAACGCGCGCCAATGCCCCGCTCGTGGCGTTTGACGAGGCCCGAGGGCTCGTGAAGTTCAACCCGATCGCCGGCTGGAGCAGCGAAGAAGCGGCCGGCTACTCGGCGCGGCACGGCGTGCCGATCAACCTGTTGCTCACGCAGGGGTACCCCTCGATCGGCTGCGCCCCGTGCACTAGCCCCGTAGCGGAAGGCGAAGACCCGCGCGCCGGTCGGTGGGCCGGTCTCCTAAAGACCGAATGCGGCATCCACCTCTGATCCTTCCCGGCCACTCTCCCCACAGCTCACTGCGGCCCCGCCGCCCAACCTTGATAAGGCACACCATGACTGACCAAAACACTGACAGCCCGGCCCGACGACTGCGCGTGGCCATCGTTGGAGCCGGCCCGGCCGGCGTCTATGCGGCCGATCTCCTCGGCAAGTCCCCGCAGGTGAGCGGGGGCGAGGTCGGCCTTGCGGTGGACCTTTTCGATGAACTGCCCACCCCGTTCGGCCTCATCCGGTACGGCGTCTCGCCGGACCACCCTCGGATCAAGGGGATCATCACCGCGCTGCACAAGGTGATGGAAAAGGACTGGATCCGTTTCTTCGGGAACGTGGGCCTCGGCCGGGACGTGAGCCTCGCTGAGCTGCGGGAACGGTACGACGCCGTCATCCTTGCCACGGGTGCCCAGAAGGACGCGGATCTCAATATCCCGGGCGTCGACCTGGCCGGCTCTCATGGTGCCGCCGACTTCGTTTCCTGGTACGACGCGCACCCGGACGTGCCGCGCGAGTGGGACCTCAGCGCCCGCGAAGTCGCGGTGATCGGCAACGGCAACGTGGCGCTCGACGTCGCGCGGATCCTGTCCAAGCATGCCGACCAGCTGCTCTCCACCGAAATCCCCGAGCACCTCTACGAGCAGCTGGGCGGTTCGGCGGTCACGGATGTGCACGTGTTCGGGCGCCGAGGCCCGGCTCAAGTGAAGTTCACCCCGCTGGAACTGCGCGAACTCTCCCATTCCAAGGATGTGGACCTCGTCCTCTACCCGGAGGATTTCGAGTTCGACGCCGCCTCCGACGAGGCGATCAAGACCAACAACCAGGTCAAGACGATGGTCTCCACGCTGACCAATTGGCTCGTTGAACAGGAAGAGCGGGACGCAAACCCCGACCACCGGCCGTCCTCCCGGCGCCTGCACCTGCACTTCCTGCACTCCCCGGTCGAAATCACGGGGGAGAACGGAGCCGTCACGGGCATGACGTTCGAGCGCCAAGAGCTCGACGGCACCGGCAATGTCCGTGGCACCGGCGAAATCATCAACTACCCGCTGCAGGCGGTGTACCGGGCCGTGGGCTACTTCGGTTCCGCGGTGGACGGGGTGGACTACGACGGCGCCCGGGGCGTCATCCCCAACGCTGAGGGGCGCGTCCTGGACGCCGAGGGCACTCCGGTGGCCGGCGTGTACGCCACGGGGTGGATCAAACGTGGCCCCGTCGGCCTCATCGGCCACACGAAGGGCGACGCGCAGGAGACCATCACCCATCTGCTCGAGGACCTGCCGCAGCTGGCCGAGCCCACCGCCTCCGAATCCGTGGAGACGCTCCTAACCGAACGGGGTGTCGATTACACCGATTGGGCGGGTTGGCTGGAGCTCGACGCGTACGAGCGCGCCCTCGGCCGGCAGGAGGGCGAGATCGAGACCCGATTCGGCTCGATCACCCGCGAACGCGTCAAGGTGAGGGACCGTGATGAGCTCCTGCGCCACGCCGCGACGCGCGCTACGCTGGCACTGTGAGTGACCACGATGTGAGCGGACCATTTGATAACGAGAAACCACGGCCAGCGGGCGCGGACCATACTGGCGCACACGCCGCCGTCGTCACCGGTGCCAGCACCGGCATCGGCGCGGCTGCCGTACGCCACCTGAGCCAGCAGGGGTGGCGCGTCTTCGCGGTCGCCCGCCGGGCCGACCGGCTGGAACAGCTCGCTCACGAGACGGGCGCCGTGCCGGTCGCCGCGGATATCACGGAAGACGACGACGTCGTTCACCTTCTGTCGACCGTCACCGAGGCCGGGGGAGTCGACACCCTCATCAATATCGCCGGCGGCGCCCGCGGCGTCGACCAGCTGGCCGAGGCGAAGACCGAGGACTGGGAGTGGATGTATCGGGTCAATGTGCTCGGCACCATGAAGGTCACCCGCGCGTTCCTGCCGATGCTGCGGGCGCACGGCGAGGGAACGGTGCTCAACCTCACCTCGACCGCGGGCATCGTCAGCTACGAGGGTGGCTCCGGCTACAACGCGGCGAAGTTTGCCGAGCGGGGCATGACGCAGGCGCTGCGGCTCGAGGAGGCCGAGCACAACGTCCGCGTGATCGAGGTCCTGCCCGGCATGGTCCACACCGAAGAGTTTTCCCTCAACCGGCTGGGCGATGCGCAGGCCGCCGACGACGTCTATGCCGGGGTGGAAAAGCCGCTCACCGCCGCGGATGTCGCGGACATCGTTGGGTACGCCGTCTCCGCACCGCACCATGTGAACCTGGACGAGATCGTGGTCCGCCCCGTAGCGCAGGCGGCCGCCCACAAGGTGATTCGCACGCCGCGGTCCTAGCGCAGTAGACTAGGCAGCAATACACGCTGTGACCCGGCCATCACCGGTGAGCGTCTGGAAGAACAGCCAACTCTCGCGCTCTCGGTGCGAGCCGACGGCCTAGTAGAACCGGACGGGTAAGCCCGTTATAGCTACGACGAGCGGCCGCGCCGCCACGCCTGAGCTGCGGCTCAGCACGGCAAGCGCGCGCAAGCGGGGTGGTACCGCGGGCTCAGCGAGACGCTGAGCCTCGTCCCCGCATCGAGGAGAGCAGCGAGCCCACGAGCGGGTTCGCTCACCGATGCCAGGACTGCAGGAGAGCCGCCCATGAGCTTCTACCCCAAGGCTTCCACCCATCCCCAGGGAGCTACGCCCGCCAGCCCCCGATTCCCCGAGATCGAGGAACGGATTCTGTCCTACTGGGGTCAAGACTCCACGTTTGACGCGTCCATTCAGCAGCGGGCGGCTGGCGCGAACGGCGAAGGCGAGTTCGTGTTCTATGACGGCCCCCCCTTTGCCAATGGCTTGCCGCACTACGGCCACCTGCTCACGGGATACGTCAAGGATCTCGTTGCCCGGTACCAGACTCAGCGCGGATCGCGGGTGGAGCGCCGCTTCGGTTGGGACACGCACGGTTTGCCCGCCGAGCTCGAAGCGATGAAGCAGCTGGGTATGACCGACAAGCAGCAGATCGAGTCCATGGGCATCGACAAGTTCAATGACGCTTGCCGCAGCTCCGTCATGAAGTACGCGGACGAGTGGAAGGCGTACGTTACCCGCCAAGCGCGCTGGGTCGATTTCGAGAACGACTACAAGACGCTCAATGTCGAGTACATGGAGTCCGTCATCTGGGCGTTCAAGCGCCTGCATGACAAGGGCCTGACCTACCAAGGTTTCCGCGTTCTCCCGTACTGCTGGAAGGACGAGACCCCGCTGTCCAACCACGAGCTCCGCATGGACGATGACGTCTATCAGGACCGCCAGGACCAGACCGTCACCGTGTCCTTCCCGCTCACGGGAGCGAAGGCCGAACAGCTAGGACTCGCGGGCGTTGAAGCTCTTGCGTGGACCACGACCCCGTGGACCCTGCCGACCAACGCGGCGCTGGCCGTAGGCCCGGAGATCAGCTACGTCGTCGTGCCCGCCGGCCCGGCCGGGGTGAAGGCATCCGCCGCCGCGGGGCCCTTCCTCATCGCCTCCGACTTGCTCGGGAACTACGCCAAGGATCTGGGGTACGACGACGCCGCGGCCGCCGCGGAGGCGGTCACCGCCACGTTCGCCGGCGCGGAGCTTGCCGACATCGCCTACGAGCCACTGTGGGATACCTTTGTCGACACCGAGCAGTGGGGGACGGAGAACGCGTGGCGCATCCTCGTGGCGGACTACGTCACCACTACCGACGGCACGGGCCTGGTTCATCAGGCTCCCGCGTACGGCGAGGATGATCAGTCGATCTGCGAGGCCGCGGGCATCCCCGTAG
Source organism: Zhihengliuella flava (assembly GCF_015751895.1). Classification (NCBI taxonomy): domain Bacteria; kingdom Bacillati; phylum Actinomycetota; class Actinomycetes; order Micrococcales; family Micrococcaceae; genus Zhihengliuella; species Zhihengliuella flava. The sequence goes on from NZ_JADOTZ010000001.1 coordinate 57,557, forward strand.
TCCTCTCCGTCGACTCTGGCGCGCGCTTTCTTGACGTCTTTGCCGACGGACCGCTGTCGGAGATCGTGGGCGAGCAGGCGTTCGACGCGAATAAGACGATCACGCGTGTCGTCAAGGATGCCGGACGCCTCGTGAAACAGGCGAGCTACGTCCACTCTTACCCGCACTGCTGGCGCTGCCGCACCCCGCTGATCTACCGCGCGATCTCCTCCTGGTACGTCGAGGTCACCAAGTTTAAGGACCGGATGCTCGAGCTCAACGAGCAGATCAACTGGATCCCAGGCAACGTCAAGCACGGTCAGTTCGGCAAGTGGCTGGAGAACGCCCGTGACTGGTCGATCAGCCGCAACCGTTACTGGGGTTCGCCCATTCCGGTCTGGGAGTGCGACGCCGCGAACTGCACGCACCGTGAGGTCCACGGATCACTCGAGGACCTCGAGACCGCGTTCGGCCGCCTGCCGCTGAACCACGATGGCGAGGTGGACCTGCACCGTCCGTTCATCGACGACCTGACGCGCGTCCACGAGGGCTGCGCCGAGGGCGGTACGCTGCGCCGCGTCGAGGATGTCCTCGATGTGTGGTTCGATTCCGGATCGATGCCGTATGCGCAGGTGCACTACCCGATGGAGAACAAGGACTGGTTCGACTCGCACCACCCGGCGGACTTCATCGTGGAGTACATCGGCCAAACGCGTGGCTGGTTTTACACGATGCACATCCTCTCCACCGCGCTCTTCGATCGTCCCGCGTATAAGAACGTCATCAGCCACGGAATTGTGCTCGGCTCCGACGGCCAGAAGATGTCCAAGTCACTGCGCAACTACCCGGATGTCAACGAGGTGTTGGACCGCGACGGATCGGACGCGATGCGCTGGTTCCTCATGGCTAGCCCCATCTTGCGGGGCGGAAACCTGATCGTGACCGAACAGGGCATCCGCGACGGCGTTCGGCAGGTCCTGTTGCCGCTGTGGAACGCCTGGCATTTCTTCAGCCTCTACACCAACGCGGCCAACGGCGGCGCGGGCTACGAGGCCACGTTGCGCCACAGTTCGGACGACCCGTTGGACGAGTACATGCTGGCCGCTACCGGGCACCTCGTTAACGAGGCACAGGCCGCGCTGGACGCGTACGAGATCTCCGAGGCGTGCGAGGCCGTTCGCCGATACATGGATACGCTCACCAACTGGTACATACGGCGCTCCCGCCAGCGCTTCTTCGACGAGGACGAGCGCGCCTTTGACGTGCTCTTTACCTGCCTCGAGACGCTGACTCGCGTCGCGGCCCCGCTGCTGCCGCTCGCGAGCGACGAGATCTGGCGCGGACTGACCGGTGGCCGCTCGGTGCACCTGACGGACTGGCCGGACGCCAGTCAGTTCCCGGCGCGCGAGGACCTCGTGGCACGCATGGACCTGACCCGCCGGATTTGCTCGGTGGGATCGTCCCTGCGCAAGGGCGCCAACTTGCGCGTTCGTTTACCGCTGCAGCAGCTGACCGTCGCCGTCGACAACGCGGCCGCGCTGGACGGCACGTACGCTTCGATCATCGCCGACGAGCTGAACCTCCGGCGGGTCGAACTGGTTGAGGCCGAGCAGACCGCGGCGAGCGACTACGGGATCAGTCAACGGCTCGTTGTCAACGCGCGGGCCGCCGGCCCGCGACTCGGCAAGGGCGTGCAGCAGGCCATTAAGGGCGCCAAGAGTGGCGACTGGCACGTGGGGAACGACGGCGTCGTGACCGCGGGCGGCCTTCAGCTGGAAGCGCACGAGTATTCGCTGGAAACGGTCGTCGATGCCGACGGTAACGCGGAGATCGCCGCGGCCGTGCTAGACGGGGTCGGCTTCGTGGTGCTGGACACCGCGGTGACGGCAGAGCTGGCGGCCGAGGGCATCGCGCGCGACGTGATCCGCGTGATTCAGCAGGCGCGCAAGAGTGCTGATCTGGACGTGCGGGACCGCGTGAACACCGTCGTCACCGCCACTGCCGAAACGATCGCGGCGCTCGAGGCCAATGCCGACCTCGTCAAGGCAGAGACCCTGTCCGCGACCCTCGAGACGGTAGTCGACGACGCCGCCCAAACTGCGGTCGCGAGCGTGACCGCTATTGCCACCGAAGGAGTCGACGCGTGAGTCGAACACCTGAGAACCACGACGCGTTTTCCGTCGAAAGCGTTTACGCGGACCTGCTGTCGCGCGCGCCCGAGAACAAGATGGAACCGCGGATGGAACCGATGTTCCGCGCCATGGAAATTCTCGGCGAGCCCAACAAGGCCGCTCCCGTGATTCACCTGACCGGCACCAATGGAAAAACGTCGACGGCCCGCATCCTCGAATCGCTCCTCATGGCACACGACCTCCGGGTGGGGCGCTATACGAGCCCGCATTTGGCCAAAGTCACCGAGCGGATCGCCCTGAACGGCGAACCGGTCAGTGACGAGACATTCGTGCGCATTTGGGATGAGATCCGCCCCTACCTGCTCATGGTGGATGCCGAGTTGGAGGAGCGCGGAGAGAACCGGCTGACCTACTTTGAGGCCCTGACGATCCTCGGATTCGCGATCTTTGCGGACGAACCAGTGGACGTCGTCGTTCTCGAGGTCGGCCTCGGGGGCGTGACGGACGCGACGAACGTCGCTGACGGGCAGGTCGCCGTCGTCACTCCCATTTCGCTTGATCACACCGACCTCCTCGGAGACCGCGTCGAAGATATCGCCCAAGAGAAGGCGGGCATCATCAAACCCGGGGCGTTCCTGGTGTCGGCGGCTCAGGAGCCGTCTGCCGCCCAGGTCTTGCTTGATTCGGCTCGCGAGCAGGGTGCGGAGTTTCGATTTGAGGGCGTCGAGTTCGGCGTCGAGTCGCGCCGGCTTGGCGTCGGCGGTCAACAAATCACGGTGCGTTCACTCGCTGGTCGGTACGAGGACCTGTTGTTGCCGCTGCATGGCGCCCATCAGGCGCAGAATGCCGCCGTCGCTATCGCCGCCCTCGAGGCGTTCATTGGTGGTGGCGACAAGGAGCTGGACGTGGAAATTCTCAAAGCGGGCCTTGAGAAGGTCACCAGCCCGGGGCGTCTGGAGGTCGTCCGAACGTCCCCGACGATCGTGCTCGACGCCGCCCACAACCCGGGCGGTATGCGAGCCTCTGCCGAGGCCGTGAAGGAAGTCTTCGGGTTCTCTCGGCTGGTCCTCGTCGTCGGCGTCTTGGCGGAGAAGGATGCTGAGGCGATCCTGACTGAACTGCGCGAAGCCTACGGCGATCTCGTCGAGGACGTGTGCCTGACTCAGTCCACGTCCCCGCGCGCAATTCCGGCGGGTGAGCTGGGCCAGCTGGCGCTGGGGGCGGGGTTCGCCGACGAGGACCTGTACGCAACGGAGAAGCTCGACGACGCCCTGGAGTGGGCCGTAGGACGGGCCGATGCCACCGAGGACTTTGGCGGCGGGGTCCTCGTGACCGGTTCCGTCACCGTGGTGGCTGAGGCACGCACGCTGCTCGGCGCGCAGGAGGGCGGACGCTGATGGCACGTTTGACCAAGGCGCAGCGCGAGTGGCGTCCGGGCATGAAAAAGAAGCGGCGTTCGATCAAGGTGATGTTCGCCTCGACCGTGCTGACGCTGGAGGCGTTCGTCTTCCTGTTTGCCACGCTGTCCGTGGCGGGCCTCTACGGAGACGAGCTCGGAGACGCACTGGTGTGGGGGATTGGACTGGGCCTGAGCGCCGTCAGTATCGCCACGTGCGCGCTCTTGCAGCGGCCCGCCGGGTACTGGATTGGCTGGGCGTTGCAGGTGGTGCTCATTGCCTCCGGCTTCATTGACTATTACTTCTTCCTCATCGGGGCGCTCTTCGCCGCGGCCTGGTGGTATGCGGTCACCAAGGGGGCTCAGCTGGATGCGGAGAACAAGGCGCGGGATCAGGCCCAAAGTGACTGGGAAGCCCGGAACTCCGCGCCGGAACATGATGCCTGAGGCGCCAGTCGGCTCTGAGCGCACTTCCGCTTTAGACTGATCAACAGCACATTCTCAACCCTGAAGGGGACAACTATGTCTACCGAACGCACTCTGGTTCTCATCAAGCCTGACGGCGTCGAGCGCCAGCTCACCGGCACCATCTTGGCCCGCATCGAAGCCAAGGGATACCGGATTGTCGAGCTTCAGCAGGTGCGCGCCACCCGCGAGTTGCTCGAGCAGCACTATGAGGAGCACGTGGGCAAGCCGTTCTACGAGCCGCTCGTGGACTTCATGCTCTCCGGCCCCACGGTCGCCGTCGTCCTCGAGGGCCACCGCGTGATCGAGGGATTCCGCTCGTTGGCTGGCACCACCGACCCGACCTCGGCCGCGCCCGGTACCATCCGCGGCGATCTAGGCCGTGACTGGGGCGAGAAGGTCCAGAAGAACTTGGTGCACGGCTCGGACTCGGTTGAATCCGCTGAGCGTGAGATCTCCATCTGGTTCTAGCCCGCACGCCGGGCTGCCAGCGCAGTCCGGCCGGCCCACGTGAAGAAAAGGGGTACGACGCCGCCATGCGCCGGCGTCGTACCCCTTTCGTCTGGTGGGGGATTAGCCGCCGAAGAAGACCCCGGCGAACTCCATCACGACGGTCGCGGCAACGAGGACGATGAGCCCGAGAGCGATGACCCAAGCCCACTCCCGAGCGAACCGCTGGAGCTTCTCGCCCCCGCCGATGAAACCGTGGCTGATGTTCCGGGCTGTGGTCAGCACAAACAGTGGGATCGTCATGGCCCACACCACCATGCAGTAGAGGCACAGGATGCGAATCTCATAGACGGCCTGGCTCCATAGCCAGACGATGAAAGCGAAGGCGAGCGTGATGCCAATCTGCAGGCCGATCCAGAACCAGCGCGGTAGCGAAGCGCCGGCCACGAGGCACATGCCAATCGTCATCACCACGGCGAATCCGACGATGCCGATGAGTGGATTGGGAAACCCGAAGAGCGCGGCCTGCCACTGATTCATGACGGCCCCACAGGAAACCCATGGATTGATGTCGCAGCTCGTGACATGGTTGGGGTTGGCGTAGAGCTCAAGCCGCTCCAGGACCAGAATCACGGAGGCCAGCCACGCGATGGTGGAGGCGATGGTCAGGAACCACCCGAAGCCGCGGGCGGAGTCAGTGGGGCGCTCGGTGCGTGCCAACAGAGTCTCGGACATGATGTCAGTCTAGGGACTGTGCGTGATTTCTGCCTGCGCGAAACCTGTGAGCCGCACGGCAGTGTGAGACAATGACCGTGGTCGGGGACGGATCCACAGTTCGTTGCCGACCCAGTGACAGCCTTCCCGGCCCACGGGCGATGTTTCGATACGGTGGCAGTGTGAGACGCCAGCGAGACGAATTCCGCCCTCGGTCGCCGCAACAGAAAGCGGTATGCCAGGGAGCGCGCCGCTGGTTCGCAGCGTTTGTTAGCGCCCACCGATGACGGGCGCTCAGGCTGCGAATAGCTACTGACTTCCGGTCACCGGCTGCCCCACAGGGCCGCCGTTCCGACCGACCGATCGCCCGGGGCGTCGCTGTGGACGGACCGCCGGCAAGGAGATATTGAGTCCAATGGACGAAACGAAGGACACAAGCAACACGACGACGGATCAGGCGCCGGAGGCTCCAGCCGAGATCGCAGAGCCTCGTGAGCCAGTGACGGAGCCAGCGGAGGAGCCCTCGGCACCGAAAAAGGCCGTGAAGCGCGCCCCGCGCAAGCCCCGCGCCAAGAAGACTGCCGCTGCTGAGCCCACGGCCGGAGAGAAGGACGCCGCCGACGACGGTCAGGACGCCTCCGCGGAGTCGGCTGCACCTGAAACCACGGCCGAGGCGGTAACGACCGACGTCGACGCATCGGAAGAAGCGTCCCAGCAGACACCGGCAAGCGGGCCGAGCGGCCAAGCCGAGGAAGCGGCAGCGCCGGCCACATCGGTCTTGTTCCAAGCTCCCGATTTCAGCACGTTGCCGCCGGCCGAGCCGAGCGGTCGCTCCGGGGAGGACCGCGACGAGTCTGACGACGAGGAACAGGGCGGCACCAATCGCCGGTCCCGCCGCCGTCGTCGGCGTGGGGGCACCGAGCAATCTTCAACCGGGGAGCAGGCAGCGGAGGCAGACGCCACCGACACCGAGCAGGAGCCGGAGGAGGCTACGAGCCGTCGTCGCCGTCGTCGCCGTCGTGGCGACGCCGACCTCGAGGTGACCGACGACGCGACCGGGACCGTCACGCGCGTCCGTGCACCGCGCGGCGGCGAGCAGGGATCTCAGAAGGTTGCCAGCGTTAAGGGCTCTACCCGGCTCGAAGCCAAGCGCCAGCGCCGTCGGGAGTCGCGCGATTCCGGACGGCGTCGCCAAGTCATTACCGAGGCCGAGTTCCTGGCTCGCAGGGAGTCGGTCGATCGCCAGATGGTGGTGCGCCAAGCGGACGATCGCATCCAGATTGGCGTGTTGGAGGACGGGGTGCTGGCCGAGCATTTCGTTTCTCGAACCCAGCAGGACTCGCTGATCGGCAATGTCTACGTGGGCAAGGTTCAGAACGTGTTGCCGTCCATGGAAGCCGCATTCATCGACATCGGGCGTGGCCGTAACGCCGTGCTGTACGCCGGTGAGGTCAATTGGGACGCCGCAAAGCTGGATGGACAGCCGCGCCGCATCGAAAACGCGCTGAAGTCCGGCGATTCCGTCTTGGTGCAGGTGACGAAGGATCCAGTCGGGCACAAGGGCGCCCGCCTGACGAGTCAAGTGTCCCTGCCCGGCCGGTACTTGGTGTACGTTCCGGGCGGGTCCATGACCGGAATTTCTCGCAAGCTCCCCGACGTGGAGCGGAATCGTCTGAAGAAGATCCTTAAAGACCACCTGCCGGAGAATGCGGGGGTCATTGTTCGCACCGCAGCCGAAGGCGCGAGCGAGGAGGAGTTGATGAATGACATCAACCGCCTGCGCGCACAGTGGGAGGACATCCAGGGCAAGTCCACCTCGAAGAAGACGACGCCGCCCGAACTGCTGTACTCCGAACCGGACCTGACGATCAAGGTGGTCCGTGACGTCTTCAATGAGGACTTCACCAAACTCGTCGTCGCGGGCGAGGAAGCCTGGGACACCATCGAGGCTTACGTGACCTATGTGGCGCCCGATCTGCTCGAGCGGCTGGAGAAGTGGGAGGCTGACGAGGATATCTTCGCGGCCAAGCGGATCGATGAACAGATCTTTAAGGCGTTGGACCGGAAGGTCTTCCTTCCGTCAGGTGGCTCGCTGGTGATTGATCGCACCGAAGCGATGACCGTCATTGACGTCAACACCGGTAAGTTCACCGGCTCGGGCGGTAATCTCGAGGAAACCGTCACCAAGAATAATTTGGAGGCCGCGGAGGAGATTGTCCGGCAACTGCGCTTGCGGGACATCGGTGGCATCATCGTGATCGACTTCATCGACATGGTCTTGGAGTCCAATCGGGACTTGGTGCTGCGTCGCCTGGTGGAGTGCTTGGGACGTGACCGCACCAAGCACCAAGTGGCGGAAGTGACCTCCCTTGGATTGGTTCAAATGACGCGTAAGCGCATGGGTACCGGCCTCCTCGAGGTCTTCAGCGAAAACTGCGAGGCGTGTGCGGGACGTGGCGTCATTACGCATGACGAACCGGTTGAACACCGTCGCAGTCACAACTCGCAGGGCGAACCGCAGCAGGAGAAGTCGTCCCGCCGGCGTCGTAAGGGTGAGAAGTCTCAGGAATCCAAGCCCAAGTCGGCCCAGCAGAATCCGAGTCCCGACGAGGAGGCGAAGGCGAACGCCACCCGCGCAGCGGTGGCCAACATCGCCGCCGCGGCCCATGCGGCGCACTCGCACGACGAGAAGGCTGACGAGCCGGCAGGCGCTCGAGCCGAGCGCGATGGCAACCGCCAGCATGACCAAGGAGCTGCACCAACACAGCCAGGGCGCGCAGCAGAACCGGCACCCACCCCGGAAACCGAACCAGAAGCCGTCGTCGAAATCGCGGGGGAGAAGGTCAAGCTGCCGCGGTCACGCCGTGGTCGGCGTAAGGCGACGGCTCCGACGCAGAGTCCGGAGCTGACGCTGGAGAGCCTGACGGCTGCCTTTGGGGTGACGCCCGGGGGCGAGTCCTCCGAGCAGGGCCGCACCGAGCAGGGCCGCACCGAGCAGGGCGCGAAGGCAGCGGCACCGGAGCCCAAGGCCCCGACGGCCAGCATGGCGCCTGAGGCGAGTGGTGCAGGAACCGCCATCGCCTCCGCGGCCACCCCCGCGCCAGCTCGCAAACGCGGGCGTGGTACCCGGGCGGCCACCAGCGCCCAGGGGTCGGGGCAGACGCCAATCGAGCGGCGCGCCAGCCTTGAGGCTGAAGGGACCGCGCACACGGTCAGCGCGACGGCGGTGCCGAAGAGTCAGGACGTGGAACAGCCCACCATGTTTGGCGTGGGCGTGCCCGCCTCCGAACTCTAAAATCGATCCGGTGGCTCGGCGGGGACGAGCCACCGGGCGTGCCGCAAGGCGAGCGGGTCGCGGGGGAGCGCCCCCGGGCTCACTCAGGGTCTTGACGGCGCGCCGGGGACCGTTGTATTTGCTCCACGGGGGCGCACTAGCGTAGTCTAGTTCTTCGGTGCGAACGCCGCTCATCGGAACTTTTCCAATCGGCGTGACTGCACAGCGCAATTCTCCGGAGCACGTCCCTTGGATCATCACGATCACCGAGCGGATCGCTGGGGATCATCATGCGCAGTAATGAGATTTAAGAACGTCGAGAGAAGTGAGTACCAAAGTGGTGTACGCAATTGTCCGCGCTGGCGGCCACCAGGAGAAGGTCTCGGTTGGAGACTTCATCACCCTTGACCGCGTTCCCGTAGCTGCTGGCGGCACCATTGAGCTCCCCGCCCTGCTGCTGGTCGACGGTGACAAGGTGACTTCTGATAGCAACGAACTGTCCAAGGTCAAGGTGACGGCCGAGGTCGTCGAGAACTACCGCGGCGGTAAGATCGTGATCCAGAAGTACAAGAACAAGACCGGTTACAAGAAGCGCCAGGGCTTCCGCGCTGCTCTGACCAAGGTCAAGGTCACGTCGATCGCCTAAGCGGCACGACGCGACAGAAACCCCTGAACCGAAGGTAGGCATATTCAATGGCACATAAGAAGGGCGCGAGCTCCACTCGTAACGGCCGCGATTCCAACCCCCAGTACTTGGGCGTGAAGCGTTTCGGTGGCCAGACCGTCTCGGCCGGCGAGATCATCGTCCGCCAGCGCGGCACGCACTTCCACCCGGGCGCCAACGTTGGCCGTGGCGGCGACGACACCCTGTTTGCTCTGGCTGCAGGCTCCGTCGAGTTCGGCACCCGCCGTGGTCGCCGCGTCGTGAACATCGTTTCCGGCGAGTAATTTTCACAAGTCTTCGCTGACGGGTTCGTCAACGTAGCTCTTGCACCTGGAGGGTGGGCCCGCGGGCCCACCCTCCAGTCGTTTTTTCAGTGTTATTTTCCCCGCCGGTGGTCTACCGTCGGTACGGGGACGACGGCGCCGTGCCGTCACCCGCCGCCGGCCCACCTCGGGGTGCGCCGCACCAGATGTTAGGAGCCCGAATCGTGGCAGCGTTCATCGACCGCGTCGTCCTGCACCTCTCCGGAGGCACCGGAGGGCATGGCTGTGTGTCCGTGCACCGTGAGAAGTTCAAGCCCCTCGGCGGTCCCGACGGGGGCAATGGCGGTGACGGTGGTGCCGTGATCTTCCGTGTTGATAGCCAGGTCAGCACCTTGCTGGACTACCACCATGTGCCGCACCGCAAGGCGGAGAACGGTGAGGGTGGCAAGGGCGGCAATCGTCCGGGCAAGCATGGAGAGTCGCTGGTCCTGCCCGTCCCGGAGGGCACCATCGTGAAAGACCGAGCCGGCAATATCTTGGCCGATCTCATTGGCGATGGGGCCGAGTATGTTGCCGCGGCCGGCGGCCAGGGCGGTCTAGGCAACGCTGCGTTGGCTTCCAAGAAACGTAAGGCTCCCGGCTTTGCGCTGCTGGGCATTCCCGGCGATGAGCGTGACGTCGTCCTAGAACTCAAGACCGTCGCCGATATCGCCTTGGTGGGCTATCCCTCGGCCGGCAAATCGAGCCTGATCGCGGCCCTGTCTGCTGCCCGTCCCAAGATTGCCGATTACCCCTTTACGACGTTGGTTCCGAATCTCGGCGTGGTTGAGGCGGGCGAAACCCGCTATACCGTGGCCGATGTGCCCGGTCTGATTCCGGGCGCTAGCCAGGGTAAGGGGCTGGGACACGAGTTTCTGCGACACGTGGAGCGGTGTGCCGCACTGGTTCACGTGCTCGACTGCGGGGCGCTAGAGACGGACCGGGACCCGATCTCGGACCTCGATGTCATTGAGGCAGAGCTGGCTCAATACGCGGTGGACTCTTCGTTCGCGGGCGCCGACGGTCAGCTCGTGCCTCTGAACGAGCGCCCGAAGCTCATTGCCCTCAATAAGGTGGACCTGCCCGACGGTGCAGACATGGCTGAGTTTGTTCGCCCTGAGCTGGAAAAGCGAGGGTATCGAGTCTTCGAGATCTCCGCTGTTGCACGTCAAGGCTTGCGGGAGCTGTCCTTCGCGATGGCCGAGCTAGTCGCGGAAGCACGGGCAAAGATCGACGCAGCCCCCGCCGTCGTTGAGGCACCTGTTATCAAACCGCGCGCCGTGAATCAACGAGCGTTCACAATCCGGCGTGAAGAGCGAAACCTGGAGCCGCTCTTCCGTATTATCGGAGAGAAGCCGGTTCGCTGGGTCAAGCAAACGGATTTCCGCAATGATGAGGCTGTTGGTTATTTGGCCGACCGCCTCGCCAAGCTTGGCGTCGAGGACGAGTTGTTCAAGGTGGGTGCCCAGCCGGGCGACGCCGTCGTGATCGGAGACGAGGACGACAGCGTGGTCTTCGACTGGGAGCCGACCATGAGCGCCGGCGCGGAACTCTTGGGTTCGCGCCGTGGTCACGACGTGCGCTTGGAGGAGATGCACCGCCCGACGCGCCAGCAAAAGCGTGAGGAACATCAGGCTCGCAAGGAAGCCAAGCAGGCGGCCCGAGACGAGTTGGAAGCCGAACGCCGCGCTGGGATCTGGACGGAATCGGCGAACTACAAAATGCCCGCCCCTGAAGGAGACAGCGACAAGGCATGAAGCAACGCCTGAGGATGAAGGAAACTCGAAAACCGTCGGCAGTGCGCGAGCGCTCTGACATCACCCGAGCAGGACGAATCGTCGTCAAAGTCGGCTCATCCTCTCTGACCACCGTCGACGGCGGCGTCAGTAGCGATGCACTCAAGGCGTTGGTCGATACCTTGGGCCGCGCACGTGCCGCGGGGACCGAGATCATCCTGATCTCTTCCGGCGCTGTCGCGGCCGGCCTCGCCCCCATGGGGGTCACTCGTCGGCCGCGCGACCTGGCCACGCAGCAGGCGTCAGCCGCTGTGGGACAGGGCCAGCTCGTCGCTCAGTACGTGGATGAATTCGCCAAGCACGATGTGATCGTGGGGCAGGTGCTGCTGACGGCGGAAGATTTGAATCGCCGTGAGCAGTACGGAAACGCGTTCGACACGCTCAACCGATTGCTGGATCTCGGCGTACTGCCGATCATTAACGAGCACGACACGGTGGCGACCCACGAGATCCGTTTTGGCGACAACGACCGTCTGGCTGCCCTCGTGGCCGACCTCGTCAAGGCTGAGACGCTCGTGCTACTTTCCGACGTCGATGCTGTCTATGACGGTCCTCCGCAGAAGGGCGCCAAGCGCATCAGCCGTGTCGATTCACCGGCGGATCTTGAAGGCGTCGAGATCGGCGGCACGGGGTCGGGCATCGGCACCGGCGGTATGGCCACCAAAGTCCGCGCCGCGACGATGGCAGCGGAGTCGGGGATTCCAGCCTTGGTGACCTCTGCCGCCAATGTGGGCCGTGTGCTCTCCGGTGAGGACGTTGGAACGTGGTTCTCCGCCCGCGGTGTGCGCCGTTCGGCACGCATGCTGTGGCTCGAGCACCTCGCTGATGCCGGTGGCCAGCTGGTCCTCGACGCGGGCGCAGTCAAGGCCATCGCCTCAGGCCGTAAGTCCTTGTTGCCGGCGGGCATTACCGCCGTCCAGGGTGCCTTTGATGCAGGTGACGTCGTTGAACTCACCGATAAGAAGGGCAAGGTCATTGCCCGCGGCGTCGTGAACTTCGATAACGACGAGCTGCCCGCCATGATCGGCAAGTCCACGCGTGAGCTCGCCAAGAAACAGGGCAAGCGCTATGGCCGATCGGTCGTGCACATTGATGACATGGTGGTGGTTGACCGCCGCCGCTAGAGATCACGTTCGAAGCCACTTCTACCCCTAGGGGGAATCATGACTGACACTCTTAACGAAACGAACGCTACCGATGTCGATGCGGCGATTGCTGCGAAGGCTGACCGGGCCCGCTTCGCGTCGCGTATCTTGGCTCAGGCCAACCGCGACCACAAGGATCGCGCGCTGCACACCATCGGCGAAACGCTCGATCAGAACCGTGCAGCCATTTTGGCCGGAAACGAAAAGGACCTGGCGCGGGGAGAGGCGAACGGCACCTCGCAGGCGTTGTTGGATCGTTTGCGGCTCGACGACGCGCGCATTGATGGCCTGATCTCTGCGCTGCAAGATCTCAGCGGCCTGCCCGATCCCGTTGGTGAGGTGATGCGCGGTCAGACCCTGCCCAACGGTCTGCGCCTACGCCAGATTCACGTGCCTCTCGGCGTCGTTGGCGCCATCTATGAGGCGCGTCCCAACGTGACCGTGGATATCGCGGGAATTGCCCTCAAGAGTGGAAATACCGTCTTGCTGCGCGGCGGGTCTGCAGCCGAGGAGAGCAATAAGGTTCTCATCGGCCTGATTCGCGAGGCTCTGGAGAAGGTGGGCCTGCCAGCGGACGCCGTTCAGGGCATCGACGAGCTCGGTCGCCCGGGCGCGACGGCACTCATGGGCGCGCGCGGCAAGGTCGACGTCTTGGTTCCGCGCGGCGGGCACAACCTCATCCAGGCCGTCGTGCAGAACGCCACGGTGCCGGTCATCGAAACCGGTGAGGGCAATGTGCACGTGTTCGTCGATGAGAGTGCGCCCGAGGAATTGGCGGTTCCGATTGTTTTGAATGCCAAGACGCACCGGACCTCGGTGTGTAATGCGGCGGAGACGCTTCTGATCCACCAGAACGCGGCGGTGGCGCCGAAGGTGCTCAAGGAACTTTCCGATGCGGGTGTGCGTCTGCACGTTGACGAGCGCGCGGCGAAGCTGGCCGAAGGGCTCAACACCGTGGCGGCGACCGCGGAAGACTGGGACACCGAATACCTCGACATGGACATCGCAGTTGCGGTAGTGGATTCTCTCGATGACGCCATGGATCACATCCGTGCCCATTCCAGTGGCCACACCGAAGCGATCGTGACCAACGATCTTTCGCAGTCGGAGCGCTTCGTGCGGGAGATCGATTCGGCCGCGGTGATCGTCAACGCGTCGACCCGGTTCACGGATGGCGGCCAGCTCGGCCTCGGGGCAGAAGTGGGGATTTCCACTCAGAAGATGCACGCGCGCGGGCCAATGGGTTTGCGCGAGCTGACCACCACCAAGTGGGTCATTCAGGGCGACGGGCAGATTCGCCCGTAGGGCACGCGCGTCGTTCGGCAGTGGTGCGCAGTACTGGGTACCATAGAGGGCAGACTGAGGGCCGGCCCGGCCGATCACGGCTGGGCCGGTCATACCAAGAGAGCAAGGGAGACACATGTTCAATCAGGTCATCGCCTCGGGTGTAGTGACAGCTGCCGAGGAGGCGGAGAGTGCCATGGGCACCGCCCTGCTGATCGGCGGCGGCATCATGGCTGTGTTCTTGTTGCTGCTCCTCATTACCGTGTCCTTCGCCAACCGTGGCTTGGGCCATGAGCCGCATGCCGAAGTTCAGGATCCGCACCGCCAGCACCCGAATAACCACGGTGGAGCGCATCACTAAATCGACCACGGCGGGCCAGCGCGCCCGGGTCGGGGTGATGGGTGGTACTTTCGACCCGATCCACCATGGCCACCTAGTTGCTGCGAGTGAGGTCGCCGCCACGTTTGGCCTCGACGAAGTGATCTTCGTCCCAACCGGCCAGCCGTGGCAAAAACAACACAAAAAGGTGTCCCACTCGGAGCATCGCTACCTCATGACTGTGGTGGCAACGGCCTCGAACCCGCGGTTCACGGTCAGCCGGGTCGACATTGATCGGCCCGGCGTCACGTACACCATAGATACGCTCCGTGACCTGCGGCGCCAGCGCCCCCAGGCGGAACTTTTCTTCATTACTGGGGCCGACGCGCTGGCACAGATCATGTCGTGGAAAGACGTCGATGAGCTGTGGGGGCTCGCGCACTTCGTGGGAGTGACACGGCCGGGACACGAGCTTCCGGACTTGGGCCGGCAGGACGTCAGCCTGCTGGAGGTCCCGGCGCTTGCGATTTCCTCGACGGGGTGTCGGGAGCGTGTCGCAGAGCATCAGCCCGTTTGGTACCTCGTACCTGACGGAGTCGTGCAGTACATCGCCAAACATCAGTTGTATCTGGAATCATCAGAAGCTGAGAATGCATAATCGGGATTGGACAGCATGAGCAACGATTCGGAGCCCGTCCTCACCCGGCGTGCTCTGCGGGAGCGGCAGCGCGCCAAAGAAGCTGCCGAGCGCGCAGCGGCCTCCGCGGGCGAGGCTGACGCGCCTGCGCCCTCCGAGGCGCCTGCGGCAACGGATGCCACTGCCGATCAGCCGGTGCCGGCGTCTGAGGCACCTGCTGCCCAGGGGGCCCCTGATGCCGTGCCGGAGGATGACTCGACTGAGCAGGTCACGTCACAGCGTGTGAGGCGTGCCAATCGAAGTCGGCGTGCTGCAGAAGTTCCCGTTGACGCTATCCCGGCCCGCACTGAGCGCAGTTCTTTGCAGCGCCAACGTGATCGCGAAGCGTTGCGCCGTCGTCGAGCAGAAGAGCAGGCAGCCGAGCAGCAGCCGGCGGAAGAAGCGGCACCCTTGACGCGACGGCAGCTGCGTCTCCAAGCGAAGCAGCGCGAAGCTGCTCTCGCGGCGGAGGCCACAGCCGAGCAGCAAACGGAGGGGCAGGCAGCGAACGATCCGGCCCCTGATGCCAATTCCGCGCCGCAGCAGCGTGTTGAGCCCGCTGCCGAGGCGGATTTGGATACCGCGCCGACGCCGCGAGTGCGCCCTCTGCCCGAGGCCGAGACGGGTCAGCAGGCCAGCCCCGGTGATCATCTGAGCGTCGAAGAGGCTCTGCGGCAGAAGGAAGAGGCGCAGCCGGAAGCGGCTCCCACAGCGGGGTCTGTGGGGACGGATGATACCGGACTCATCGACTTGGAACAGTTGGCTGCCCAGCGCGAACATGCCGCTCGAGCGGCCGTGATTAATCGCCGCATCGCCGAGCGGCGTCGTCTCGAGGCGGAGAATGCTCAGCGTCTGAACCATGTCAGTTCGGATCCGTTTACCGGAGCGATGAATCAGTTTGTCAACGCCGATAGCGCGTTGACGAACACGGGCGTGACAGGGCCACCGACGAGCGGTGTGGATCTGGATTTCTCCCGGGTCAACGAGCCACAGCAGGTCCAGCGACGCACGGGACGTCCCGTGCCCCAGCAGGAGGCGTCCTCTGCATCACCCGCGGAGAGTCCAGCTCATCACGCGCCGGTTGAGGGGCCGCCCATGGCCGCCGTTGAGGCCCAGGGATTGGATCCCTTGGACTCCGTCACGGCCGGGATCCGCCGAGCCAACACGTGGCTCTACGTGTCCTTCGGTGCCCTGGCCGTGGGCGTAGGCACGTTCGTCGCCGGGCTGACGATGATCATCAATAGCAATTAGCACCTTCTAGGTAGGAGAGCCGTGGCGCTCAACGAACACACTCGCACCATCATCAATATTGCCGCTCGCGCCGCTGACGCTAAGCACGCAGAGAATCTCGCTGCGGTCGACGTCGGGGAGCGGCTAGGCATTACGGACGCGTTCTTTTTTGCCTCCGCAGAAACGGAGCGTCAGGTCAATGCCGTAGTCGACGCGATCGAAGAGGCCTTGCTCGAACAGCTTGATCTCAAGCCCGCACGTCGTGAGGGTCGTAGCGAGGGCCGCTGGGTCTTGCTGGACTATCTCGACGTGGTGATTCATGTTCAGCATCAGGAAGACCGGGTCTTTTATGCTTTGGATCGTCTCTGGAGCGACTGCCCGGCGATCGAGCTTCCACATCTCGGTGCGCCAGGCGCCACAGCCGAATAACTGGCACGCTGGATGGCGCCCCCGATTTGGTGGGCCGCCGCCGGTCAACTAAGATAAACGAGTTGCTCGAGGAGCAGCTTGCGGGGGTATGGCGCAGTTGGTAGCGCGTCTGCATGGCATGCAGAAGGTCAGGGGTTCGAATCCCCTTACCTCCACCCAGATGACACTAGGCTCGGACTTCGGTCCGGGCCTAGTGCCGTTAAGGCCTCGGTGGCACAGCGGCGAGCGCGCTACGATGGCCGCATGTGTGGGCGATATGTGATGGCGCGGGCCACAGGGGACTTGTTGGCCGAGGCGGATGCGGTGCTGGGGGAGCAGGTAGAAGCTGAAGATCTCAGCCCCTCATGGAATGTTGCTCCAACTACCAACGTGCCGATCGTCGTGGAACGGCTGCAGGGTACCGCGGTTCATCGCGAAGTTTACGGCGCCCACTGGGGCCTGGTGCCCCGCTGGGCGAAAGACCGTCAGATCGGCGTTCGCGCCTTCAATGCACGGAGCGAAACCGTGACGGAGAAGCCGATGTTTCGATCCGCCGTCGTCACCCGGCGCTGCGCGGTTCCCATGGATGGTTACTACGAATGGAAGCGCCAAGACACGGGAGCGAAAGCGCAGAAGCAGCCGTACTTTGTACATCCGGCCGATGGGTCGTTGGCCTTTTTTGCGGGACTCTATGAATGGTGGCGCGACCCGAGCGTTCCCGAGGACTCCGCTGGGGGGTGGATGCTTTCGACCAGTATTGTCACGAGGGACTCTCCCGATCCAGCCGCCGCCGGAGTCTTGGGGGAACTGGGGCAACTCCACGATCGGTTACCCGTCCCGCTCTCCGAGGCCTCGATGCAGGCGTGGATTGACTGTCGGGACCGCAATGCCGCAGTGCTCGTCGAGCGGGTGAGGCAGGACGCGTATGCGGTGGCGAAGACGTGGCAGCTTGATCCGGTGAGTGCCGCCGTCGGCAATGTGAGGAACAACGCTGCGGACTTGATCTCCCCAGTCAAGGCCTTGTTCTAAACAGCAATCTCGCTCGAGGTGAATCGCCCACTCTATTTTGTGGGGTGCCGCCAGCTAACCTCTCTGTACTCGAACATATTTTCGAATACAATGGAGGTTCACTCCTCGCTTCCCGGGGTGGCTCTTCCCGTTTCACTGACGCCGTGGCAGCTCACACCGCGGGCCTTGAGATGGAGGTTTACACACCAATGGGCTTGTTCACACAGGGCATAGAAGTTATCTGCTCATCGTCTGGAGCCCCCGAACTCCTGCAATGGCAGGAGCAGGATTTTCGGGTGACGGTTCCACCGGTGCGCTGGTTTGAGCGGCGGAACTGGTGGACCGAAGAGCCGCGCGTACAGCGCGGTAACGGTGCCGGCGTCGTGGATCACGAGATGTGGCGCGTCCAAGCTGTGGGTGCCCGTGACGGATCGCTGCGTACCTTCGAGGTTTCTCGTCACCAACGCTCGGGCCGATGGCGCATGATTCGTGTCCACGATGCCGTACGGGAAGCTGCATGAGCGGCTTTGTGCATCTCAGTGCAGCTAGTTCTTTCAGCGCACATTATGGCGTCTCCACCCCAGCAGAGCTGGCCGCTGCGGCAGCCGCGGATGGACAGCCTGCGCTGGCTTGCACTGACCGGGATGGTCTCTATGGGGCCGTCAAACACTTCTCTGCCTGCCGGGAGTCCGGCATTGGCGCGATTCTGGGGGTGAACCTGACACTGCTTGCACCAACGGGCGCGGCCCGGCATGGAGTCAGAGCGGGGGAGGCAACCCGCATGGAACCGGCCGGCCGGGTGACCATTTTGGCGCGAGGGAACGACGGCGGCATTGGTTATGGTGCCCTGTGCCGCTTGATTTCCGTAGCTCATGCACGTGCGGACCTGATCGGTGTTGAACTGACTGAAATTGCCCATGCGGCCGGGTCCGACGGGCGTCTGATCGTCCTATTGGGCCCGGAATCGGATGTTGGGCGCGCAGCGTTGCGGCGTGATGAAACGCGTCAACGTGCCCTTCTGCGCCGGTGGGCGGCCCACCTGCCCCGAGGAAGCGTGGCCGTTGAGGCGGTGACGCACCTGAACGCCCCGGGCGCCTATCTCAGCACCGCGCACGCGGCGCGCATGGTGCGCGTTGCGCGGCAGCTCGGCGTATCCTCCGTGATAGCTAACGCGGTACGGTATGCCACTGCCGACGGTGCGGCGACGGCCGATGTTCTCGACGCGGTGCGCGCGTTGAGGCCACTGCATCGCTTAGGGAGCGATTCGACGCCGGGCGGGTGGCAGCCCAATGGTCAAGGATGGCTAAAAACCGGCGCGGAAATGGAGCGGGCAGCTCATGAGGTCGCGGCGGCCATGGGGCAGGGAGCTGCCCTTGCTCAGAAATTGCTGCACAACACCAGCACCATCGCCCAGCGGTGCCAACTGGATCTTTCCGGTGACGTGGGATGGGGAAAGCCGGTGGTGCCAGAGGCTGGCGTTATTGGCATTGCTGGCTCCCCAGATCGTGAATTGGCCAGGCGCTGTGCGGCGGGGGTGGATCGGTTATACCCAGACGCGCGGGCGGGAAGCGCTGCCGAGCGGGACTTGAGTCGACGGCTCGATCTTGAACTCGACGTGATCGCCGACTTGGGATACTCGTCCTATTTCCTGACCGTTGCTGAGGTTTCAGACATGATCACCCGGCTCGGCGTGCGTAACGCGGCCCGTGGTTCGGGGGCGTCGAGCTTGGTGAACTATCTGTTAGGCATCAGCCACGTCGACCCCCTGCAGCACAACTTGATTTTCGAGCGCTTCCTTTCCCGCAATCGCACTACTCTGCCGGACATTGATATTGATGTCGAAAGTGCCGAACGGCACCGGGTGTACCGGGAGATCTTTTCCCGGTTCGGGCCCGAACGCGTCACGCTGATGAGCATGCAAAATGCGTACCGCGCCCGCGGGGCGGTACGCGATGTCGGGCTAGCGCTCGGGGTTGAGGAAAGCAGGGTGGACGATCTCGCTAAACAGCTGTGGCGGTTCTCCGCATCAAACTTTCGGGAAGCCTTAGAAGAAAAACCAGAACTGGCTGCACTCAGCGAAAAAGTCAGTTCACACCGACAACTCGATTTGCTGGTTGACCTGACTGAACGACTGGACCGGCTTCCGCGGCATATTTCGATGCACCCCTGCGGTGTGATTCTCTCCGACGCATCGCTGCTCGGCCGTACCCCGGTACAGCCGAGCGGAATGGGCCTACCCATGAGCCAGTTTGATAAACACGACATGGACCCTATGGGGTTGCTCAAGCTTGACGTTCTGGGTGTACGGATGCAGAGCGCTATGGCCCATGCCGTGGCAGAAATCCGTCGCGTTCACCAGAAACCCGAAGATGTTGCCAAAGCTGGTGGCTACCTGACATCAGAGGGTGCACCGGAGTATGTCGGAGCTGACGGCACGCTCGATCTCGAAGGCCTCCCCTTAGATGATGAACCCACCTTCGAATTAATCCGCAGCACGCACACGCTCGGCTGTTTCCAGATTGAATCGCCCGGGCAGCGCGAACTGGTGGGCAAACTTGCACCGCGCACGGTCAATGACCTGATCATTGATATTTCCCTTTTCCGCCCGGGGCCTATGCAATCGAACATGGTGAAGCCATACCTCGAGAACAGGCACGGGTTCGCGCAAGAGAAGTACCCGCACCCCGATCTGATTCCGGCACTGGCGGAAACGCACGGAGTGACGGTATTTCACGAGCAGATCCTGCGCATTCTGAAAGTGATGACTGGCTGTGACTATGCGAAGGCGGATGTTCTACGCCGCTTGCTGGGCAGTTCCACACATGAAGCGCGGGTGGAAGAGTACTTTCGCCACCATGCCGCAGAGCGCGGGTATCGCCGCGCCGTCGTGGATGAGGTCTGGCATATTCTGGCCGCCTTCGGGAGCTTTGGATTCTGCAAAGCGCACGGTGCAGCCTTTGCCGTCCCCACCTATCAGAGCGCGTGGCTCAAAGCTCATCACCCCGAAGCCTTTCTGGCTGGGTTATGGGAGCACGATCCCGGGATGTACCCCAAGCGCCTTTTGGTCGCCGAAGCGCGTCGGCTCGGCATTCCGATCTTGCCCTTGGATGTCAACGCCTCGGATCTTTCGTATCGGGTTGAGCGGTGCGACGACGGCCAGTTGGGGATTCGGTTGGCGCTCACCGGAGTCTTCGGGGTCTCTCAGCGCGAAGTTGAGCGTCTAGCAGCCGGGCAGCCCTACAGGACGCTGACTGAGGTGAGGGAGCGTTCAGGACTCAAACGTGCCTCACTGGAACGATTCGCCGCCCTAGGGGCTTTTGACTGCCTCCAAAAGGGGCGAGGTAACCGGGTTGATTTGCTGCGGCATTGGGGTGCGCAGCCGAAAGCGCTTCCGAGAGGGCGCCGCCCTCTGCCAGGGCAACTGGCGTTACCCCTGCCGGACCTTGAACGGGAGCAACTCGAGGTCGGGGAAGAGATGCCGACCCGCGGCGAGCAGATCCGAACCGAACTCAATTTGCTTTCGCTCGACGTCACGGGACACCTGATGGAAAGCTACGCGCCGCTGCTGCAACGGCTCGGCGTGACGCCGGCGAAGAATCTGCTGGGTCTGCGCAACGGAACCGAGGTCTTGGTGGCGGGCGTCCGCATCGCGACCCAGACACCGCCCATGCGCGGTGGTCAGAGAGTGGTCTTCATCAGTGTCGATGACGGAACCGGGTGCGTGGACTGCACGTTGTTCGACGACGCCCAGCAGCGTTCGGGGGCCCACCTCTTCGGCACCACCATGTTGCTGTTTCATGGGCTGACCCGGCGCACCGGTCCACGGGGCATCAGTGTTCAGGCGTTGCAAGCCTGGGACCTGTCAGATGCGCAAGCGCTGCCGCAGCCCGGGTACCTCAGCAGCCCGGAACGGCCACGAGAGGTTCGGCGGCGAAGCTCGGAGTCGAAGCAGGTGGAGCGCCTTGACGTGATGTCCGAAGCCGAGGGGCTCGATCAACGTGTCGCCGTCCACCATGGCGACGTGAGTCCTCTCACGTTCGCCTCCTCAGTGCCGCCGTCTGCTCATGCCGCGGAGACGTCGATGGTAAATTAGCTCACAGCAGTCACCCTTTAAGTCCGTCCTGTGAGGCGGGGAAGGAGGCGGCACGATGAATCCTGCGGATTCTGACAACCGCAGTACCAGTGTGTCCGCGACGTCGCGTACGGTCCTGACCGGTAGCGACATCGAGCGCGTTCTGACGCGCATTGCCCACGAGATCATTGAAGCCAATAAAGGGACCAAGGACCTCGTTCTTTTGGGCATCCCCACCCGTGGATATCCTCTAGCGCAGCGGCTGGGACAGCGAATCGCCGCGGCCGATCCAACCGTTGATCTGGAGTCCCTCGTGGGTCAACTCGACGTCACGATGTACCGCGACGACCTCCGTCACGGCACCTCCCGCACTCCGTCACCGACGCGCATTCCGGCCCAAGGACTCGACGATCAGGTCGTCGTGCTGGTGGACGACGTCCTCTTTTCCGGCCGCACCATCCGCGCTGCGCTGGACGCGCTGGCCGATATCGGACGCCCGCGCACAGTCCGCCTCGCCGTCCTCGTCGACCGCGGACACCGCCAGTTGCCGATCCGGGCGGACCACGTCGGAAAGAATCTGCCAACGGCGCTGAGTGAAAAGGTGCAAGTTCGACTCGCCGAAACGGACCAGTCGGACGGAACGCCCATTACTGACGTGGTGATTGAAGGTGGCGCGTGAAACACCTGCTCTCCACCTACGACCTAAGTCGCGCTGATGCTCTGCGGATCCTCGACGTCACCGAAGAAATGGCTGCGGTCGGGACTCGCGAAGTCAAGAAACTTCCCGCATTGCGCGGACGTACCGTTGCCACGCTCTTCTTCGAGGATTCCACCCGCACCCGCATCTCTTTCGAGGCTGCTGCCAAGCGCCTGAGCGCTGACGTCATCAATTTCGCTGCCAAAGGATCTTCTGTCTCTAAGGGAGAATCGCTGAAGGACACCGCGCAAACCTTGGAGGCGATCGGTGCTGAAGCCGTCGTGATCCGCCACGGTGCCTCCGGTGCCGCTGATCGGCTGGCGCAAACGGACTGGATCTCGGCTGCAGTCGTCAACGCTGGCGATGGAACGCATGAACATCCCACTCAGGCGCTCTTGGATGCATTCACCCTCCGCCAGCACTGGGCACGGGTCCACGGGGTTGACCCCACAGGGACAGACTTAAGCGGCATGAACGTGGTGATTGTGGGCGATGTCCTGCATTCACGCGTGGCCCGTTCAAACTTGTGGCTGCTTAACACTCTCGGCGCTCACGTGACGTTCGTCGCGCCCCCGACGCTCTTGCCTGTTGGCATCGGCAACTGGCCATGCACGATTAGCTATGACCTGGACGAGGCGCTAGCGACGGGCCCTGATGCCGTCATGATGCTGCGCGTCCAAGCCGAGCGGATGAATGCCGCCTATTTTCCCAGCACGGCCGAATACTCCCGGCGCTGGGGATTCGACGATGCTCGCCTCTCCGCACTGGACGAACGCGGCTTGGAGGACACGATCATCTTGCATCCGGGTCCGATGAATCGTGGGCTGGAGATTTCCGCAGGGGCAGCCGATTCGCCGCGGGCTGTCGTCCTGCAACAGGTGAGCAACGGCGTCGCTGTGCGCATGGCCGTGCTGTACCTCCTTCTTTCCGGTGACCACTAGCGCGCGGCGTAACACCTCTCCCGGACGGCCCGCGCACACTAGACTTTGGAGCAATCATGACCAGCACCGCAGCTAACGAAACGTACTTCATCAGCGGGGCGCGCCTCTTGGGCGATGCCCCTGCCGACCTCCTCATCGCCGACGGGGTTGTCGCGGCGATCGGCGCTGACGCAGCAGCCGATCCTCGCGCCACTGAGGCCGTGAAAATCGAGGCCAACGATCAGATCCTGCTCCCTGGCATGGTCGACCTTCACACTCACCTCCGCGAACCCGGCCGTGAAGATGCTGAGACGGTGGAAACCGGCACTCAAGCCGCGGCACTGGGTGGCTTCACGGCCGTGCACGCCATGGCCAATTCGAATCCGGTGGCGGACACTGCGGGCGTCGTCGAGCAGGTCTGGAGCCTGGGACGCCGTAGCGGGTGGGTCGATGTTCGGCCCGTCGGCGCCGTCACGATTGGTCTTGCCGGCGAGCGACTCTCCGAACTCGGCGCCATGGCCGAGTCCCGCGCGGGCGTTCGGGTGTTTTCCGACGACGGGATCTGCGTCTCTGATCCCGTCCTGATGCGGCGTGCGCTGGAGTACGTGAAAGCGTTCGACGGCGTCGTCGCTCAGCACGCGCAGGAGCCGCGGCTCACGGAAGGCGCCCAAATGAATGAGGGCGATGTTTCCGCAGTCCTCGGCCTGCCCGGGTGGCCGGCCGTTGCCGAGGAGTCCATCATTGCCCGCGATGTGCTGCTGGCCGAGCACGTCGGATCGCGACTGCACGTCTGCCACGTGTCCACCGCGGGCAGTGTTGACATCATCCGCTGGGCCAAGTCGCGGGGCATCGATGTCACCGCAGAGGTCACCCCGCACCACCTGTTGCTGACTGACGAAAAGGTGCGGACGTACAACCCGGTGTACAAGGTCAACCCGCCCTTGCGCCGCGAACAGGATGTTATGGCTCTGCGTGAGGCACTCGCAGACGGGACGATCGACATCATCGGCACCGATCATGCGCCGCATCCTACCGAGGCCAAGGAATGCGAATGGGCCCAGGCGGCGATGGGTATGACGGGCCTAGAAACCGCCCTGTCTGTCGTCCAGCACACCATGATCGAGACCGGCTTGATGGGATGGAAAGACTTCGCCCGCGTCACGTCGACGACGCCCGCTCGCATCGGCCGCGTCGTAGATCAAGGCCGCCCGATCGCTGTGGGCGAGCCCGCCAACGTGACCCTTGTTGACCCCTCAGCCCGCTGGATCGTTGAGCCCACGGAGATGGCCACCATGGGCCGGAACTCGCCGTTCTCCGGTCTCGAGTTGCCCGGAAAAGTCACCGCCACGTTCTTCCACGGCACCGCCACCGTGCTCGACGGCGCTCTGCACCACCGCCGCATCGCCCAGGACAACGCATGAACCAGTATCTTCCCGCCATTCTCGCGACCCTCGGCACGTGTGCCGTGTTGGCCTTGCTCATCCTCTTGGGGTGGCGGCATCGGCTGCGTCGGCAAGGCGACGTTGCCTCTCCCGTGGCTCCACCCACCGAGCTCTCCGCGCCGTGGGTCACCGTGCCCGGCCAGTACGTCAGCACGACGACGGCCGGCGACTGGCTGGACCGTATCGCTGTTCACGGTCTCGGCTACAAGGCCAACGCAACCCTCACGGTCCACCCCGAAGGGCTCCTTTACGCCCGCGATGGCGCTCCTGACGTCTATGTTCCCGCCGCAGCCCTCGTCGGCGCCCGGCGGGAGTCAGGCATGGCCGGCAAGTTCGTGGAACGTGACGGCCTCATCGTTATCGAATGGACGCTGGGCGACCACGCCGTCGACACCGGCTTCCGCCCGCGCTTTTCCGACGACTCGACGGCTGCCATCGCCGCCGTCGACATGATTCTTGCCGCGCGCACCTCAAGCTCGCCCGGCACTGACGACATCCACCCCGCTCAGAAGAAGGACACCAAGTGACTGCACAGACCACCACCGGTGCACCCACCGCGCCGGCCACCGGCACGGAGCCGGCCCTGCTCGTGCTCGAGGATGGACGCATCTTCCGCGGCAGGGCGTACGGAGCCCTCGGTTCCACGCTCGGCGAGACCGTGTTCGCCACGGGGATGACGGGGTATCAGGAAACCATCACCGACCCCTCTTACGCCCGTCAGCTCGTGGTCCAGACGGCTCCGCACATCGGCAACACGGGCGTCAACAGTGAAGACGCCGAATCTCGACGGATTTGGGTGGCCGGCTACGTGGTGCGTGATGCGGCCCGACGCCCCTCCAACTGGCGGAGCGAAATGACGCTCGATGAGGACCTCGCGGCCCAGTCGGTTGTGGGCATCCGCGGAATCGACACGCGAGCGGTGACACGGCATCTGCGGGAGGCCGGCTCGATGAAGGGCGGCATCTTCTCCGGAGCGGCGGCTGAGCGGCCGGACGCCGAGCTGGTGGCCGAGGTTCAGGCGCAGCCGTCGATGAAGGGCGCCCGGCTCGCCGAGGAAGTGACGGCCGCCGAGGCCTACGTCGTCGAACCGGCGGACTGTGGCTGGGACGGTGCTCCGCGCTTCACGCTCGCGGCGATCGACTTGGGCATCAAGGGGATGACACCCTTCCGGTTCGCCGAGCGCGGGGTGAGGGTGCATGTCCTGCCCGCGACCTCGACGTACGCGGATATTCAGGCAGTCAATCCCGATGGTGTCTTCATGTCCAATGGCCCGGGAGATCCCGCGACCGCCGAAGCCCAGGTCGGGCTCTTGAGGCAGGTCCTCGACGCCAAGACTCCGTTCTTTGGTATCTGCTTCGGCAACCAGATCCTGGGCCGCGCGCTGGGATTCAGCACCTACAAGCTGCGCTTCGGCCACCGCGGTATCAACCAGCCGGTGCTGGACAAGACCACCGGCCGGGTCGAGATCACGAGCCAGAATCACGGCTTCGCCGTCGACGCCCCGCTTGAGGGCGAGGTCACTGCTCCCCACGAGCGCTACGGCCGGGTCGAGGTCAGCCACTTCTCGCTGAACGACAAGGTCGTGGAGGGGCTGCGCTGCCTAGACCTGCCGGCCTCCTCGGTGCAGTATCACCCCGAAGCGGCGGCTGGTCCGCACGACTCCGCCTACCTGTTTGACCGTTTCATCGACGTCATGGCCGCACACGCTGGCTCGACCAAGGAAGAGAACTAATGCCGAAGCGCGAAGATCTGAAATCCGTCCTCGTCATCGGCTCCGGACCGATCGTCATCGGTCAGGCCGCCGAGTTCGATTACTCCGGCACGCAGGCCCTCCGCGTGCTCAAAGAAGAGGGCCTGCGCGTGGTCCTGGTCAATTCCAACCCGGCGACGATCATGACGGATCCGGAGTTTGCTGACGCGACCTACGTCGAACCCATCACGCCTGAGGTGGTTGAGAAGATCATCGAGAAGGAGCGGCCTGATGCGGTCCTGCCGACTCTGGGCGGTCAGACGGCGCTGAATACGGCGATCGCACTGGACAAGAACGGTGTGTTGGAGAAGTACGACGTCGAGCTGATCGGTGCCAACATTGCCGCTATCGAGCTGGGCGAGGATCGCGAGAAGTTCAAGGGCGTCGTCGAGCGCTCCGGAGCCGAATCCGCGCGTTCGGTGATCGTGCACTCCATGGAGGAAGCGTTCGCCGCCGTCGATTACCTCGGATATCCCATGGTGGTTCGCCCGTCCTTCACGATGGGCGGGCTGGGTTCCGGTATGGCCTACAACGAAGAGGACTTGCGTCGGATTGCCGGTGCCGGTCTGCAGTACTCGCCCACCACAGAGGTCCTCCTCGAGGAGTCCATCTTGGGGTGGAAAGAGTACGAGCTCGAAATGATGCGGGACAAAAACGACAACGTCGTGGTGGTCTGCTCCATCGAGAACTTTGATCCGGTGGGCGTGCACACGGGCGATTCCATCACCGTGGCTCCGGCGATGACCTTGACCGACCGTGAGTACCAGAAGCTGCGTGACATCGCCATCAACGTGATCCGCGAGGTCGGCGTGGATACCGGCGGCTGCAACATCCAGTTCGCCGTCGATCCGGCCACCGGACGTGTCGTCGTGATCGAGATGAACCCGCGGGTCTCTCGTTCCTCCGCGCTCGCCTCGAAGGCGACGGGCTTTGCCATTGCCAAGATCGCGACCAAGCTGTCGCTCGGCTATACGCTCGACGAGATCCCGAACGACATCACGCAGAAGACCCCGGCGAGCTTTGAACCCACCCTCGACTACGTCGTCGTCAAGGTTCCGCGCTTCGCCTTCGAGAAGTTCCCGGCGGCCGACAAGACGCTGACGACCACCATGAAATCGGTCGGCGAGGCGATGGCGATCGGCCGCAACTTCACTGAAGCCCTGCAGAAGGCGCTGCGCTCCCTCGAGCAGAAGGGAGCGGAACTGGCTTTTGATGTGCCGACCCCAGCGGAGGCCACGGAGCTGATCGCCGCGTCCGAGAAGGGCAGCACGGAGCGGTTGTCGAACGTCCAGCGCGCGCTGCTCGGCGGTGCCACCATCGACGAGGTCTTCGAGGGCACCAAGATCGATCCGTGGTATCTAGATCAGCTCGTCTTGATCAATGAGGTGGCCACGCGCGTGCGCGAGGCCGGATCCCTGAGCGCTGAACTGCTGCAGGAAGCGAAGCGGCACGGCTTCTCCGACGCGCAGATTGGCCAGCTGGCGAATCTGGACGAGGCCGTCGTGCGCGGTGTTCGCCACGCCCTAGGTGTTCGTCCCGTGTACAAGACCGTCGACACCTGCGCCGCGGAATTCGAGGCCTTCACCCCGTACCACTACTCGTCCTACGACGAGGAGAACGAGGTGGCAGACCACGCGAAGCCGAGCATCATCATCTTGGGCTCGGGCCCGAACCGCATTGGACAGGGAATCGAGTTCGATTACTCCTGCGTGCACGCCACGATGGCCTTGCGCGATGCTGGGCACGAGACGGTCATGGTCAATTGCAATCCGGAGACGGTCTCCACTGACTACGACACGGCGGACCGACTGTACTTCGAGCCGTTAACACTCGAAGACGTGCTGGAAGTCATTCACGCCGAGCAGCAGAGCGGGGGCGTCTTGGGCGTCTACGTGCAGCTCGGTGGGCAAACGCCGCTCAAGTTGGCGGCGGATCTCAAGGCTGCGGGAGTGCCGATTCTGGGTACCAGCCCAGAGGCCATCGACTTGGCTGAGCACCGCGGGGCCTTCCAGCGGGTGCTCGATTCGGCTGGCTTGATTGCCCCGAAGAACGGCACGGCCGTCTCCTTCGAAGAGGCCAAGCGCATCGCGGATGAGATCGGCTACCCCGTCTTGGTTCGTCCGTCCTACGTCCTGGGCGGACGCGGCATGGAGATCGTCTACGACGAACCCAGCCTGGCTCGGTACATCGAGAACGCCACGGAAATTACTGAAGACCACCCGGTTTTGGTGGACCGTTTCCTCGAGGACGCCATCGAGATCGATGTCGACGCGCTGTTTGACGGCCAAGAGCTCTACATGGGCGGCGTCATGGAGCACATCGAGGAAGCGGGCATTCACTCCGGTGACTCGGCGTGTGTCTTGCCACCGATCACTCTCGCCGCCGATGTCGTGGACCGCGTCCGCGAGGCCACGGCGCACATTGCGGCAGGGGTTGGTGTACGGGGACTGATCAACATTCAGTTCGCGCTGGCCTCCGACGTTTTGTACGTCATTGAAGCGAACCCGCGGGCCTCGCGCACGGTGCCGTTTACGTCCAAGGCCACCGGCGTCCAGTTGGCCAAGGCCGCTGCCCTGATCGGCATGGGCCGCAGCATCGCTCAGCTGCGCGAACAGGGCCTGCTCAACGCCGAGGGCGATGGATCGCGCCTGCCGGAGGGATCGCCGATTTCCGTCAAGGAGGCAGTGCTCCCGTTCGCTCGCTTCCGGACGCCGGCCGGCACCGTCGTCGACTCCTTGCTCGGCCCGGAAATGCGCTCCACGGGCGAGGTCATGGGCATCGATAAGCACTTCGACACCGCCTTTGCCAAAGCCCAGTCGGCGGCCAGCAATCCGTTGCCGACGAGCGGCCGCGTGTTTGTGTCGGTCGCCAACCGAGACAAGCGTTCAATCGTCATCCCGGTCAAGCACCTCGCCGATCTCGGTTTCGAGATTGTCTCCACGGGCGGCACCGCGGACGTGCTTCGCCGGAATGGGATCGACGCGACGGTGGTTCGCAAGGTGCGGGAGGGCTCAGGCGACGGTGAGGGAAACATCGTCGACCTCATCACTGAGGGCCGCATTGATCTCATTCTCAATACCCCGTCCGGGGGAGCGGCGCGTGGGGACGGCTATGAAATCCGAGCCGCTGCGACAAGTGTTGGCACGCCTGTCATTACGACGGTGGCCGAACTCGGCGCGGCGATTCAAGCGATCGACGCCATGCGCCACTTCCAGTGGAATGTCTCCAGTTTGCAGGAACACGCGCGCACCATCGCGGCGGGTCTGCAGGTCGCCACGGAGTCCAGCCGTGCCTGAGCGCGCTCAGGCACCGGCCGCGTTTGGCTCACGGCTCACCGCAGCGATCGCCGAACGCGGCCGGCTGTGTGCCGGCATCGACCCTCACCCCGCCCTGTTGGAGGCGTGGGGATTGAACGACGACGTTGCCGGGCTGGAGTACTTCGCGCTCACCGCGCTCGAGGCGTTCGCCCCCGTAGCGGCCGCGCTGAAGCCGCAGGTTGCGTTGTTTGAGCGGCACGGCTCACGAGGGTTGGCCGTGTTGGAGTCGCTTCTTGCTCACGCTCGGCAGGCTGATGTGTTGACGATCGCCGACGCCAAGCGCGGGGATATCGGTTCCACCATGGCGGCTTACGCGGACGCTTGGCTGGGGGAGCAGTCCCCGTTGGCGGCCGATGCCGTGACGCTGAGCCCGTATCTCGGGTACGAGTCCCTGCGCCCGGCGCTTGATCTGGCCGCGCAGACAGGCCGCGGCATCTTCGTTCTGGGGCTGACTTCCAATCCGGAGGGCGCCAGTGTTCAGCACGTCGGAGACGATCGCTCCGTCGCGCGACGCATTATCGAGGCCGCCGGGGCGGACAACCGCCACGAGGCCCCGGAAGGCCTCGGCCACGTCGGCCTAGTCATCGGGGCGACGGTCGGGAACGCGTTGGAGCGCCTGGACATCGATCTCGCTGCGGCCCAAGCTCCGATTTTGGCTCCAGGCTTCGGAGCCCAGGGTGCCACGGCAGCCGACCTGCGCAGCACGTTCGGTAGCGCGTGGTCTCAGTTGCTTCCGACGAGTAGCCGTGGGCTCCTGTCCGCTGGTCCTCACCTCGGGGCCCTGCGCGCGGCCGCAGAAAAATCGCGAGACGAACTGGCCTAGGTCCAGTTGGGCGCCGGTGCGGGGTGAGGTTGCTCACCCCGCGGCGGCGCCGAATCTTGAGCAAAATCCTCCGCGCTACCCATTGCGCACCGCACAGGCGTTCGCTAGGTTCAAGCCACAGAGTCTTGATAGTGGGACGGCCTAGTCAAACGAGGGGTAAGAGCGTCATGGTCTTAAAATCGTTGTCGGACGAGGATCGCGCACAGGCACGGGCCAAGGCCTTGCGGTCGCGCACGCGGCGTGCGGAAATCAAAGAGTCATTCCGAACGGGTAACATCTCCATCGGCGAGGTGCTGGATTTGGCTGCGACAGACGAAGCGGTCGGTCGATTGCGCGTTGCCGACCTGCTCGAAGCCGTTCCCGGCGTGGGCCATGTTCGGGCCGCGGCGTTGATGGAACGACTCGGAATCTCCGCCAATCGCCGGGTCCGTGGCCTTGGACGCAAGCAGCAGGCAGCATTGAAGGACCACTTCAGCTAGTCAGACCTAACGAAAGGCACCATGACAGACTCTCGCCAGCCACAGGTGACTGTTCTGGCCGGGCCCACCGCCGTTGGCAAGGGCACCGTCTCGACGTATATTCGCGACAACTACCCCGAGGTGTGGCTCTCCGTGTCAGCCACGACCCGATCCCCGCGTGCGGGGGAGCAGGACGGGGTGCACTACTACTTCATTGATCGCGAAGAATTCGATCATCGTGTACAAACCGGGCAAATGCTGGAGTGGGCCGTGGTGCACGGCAAGAATAGCTATGGAACTCTGCGCAGCACGGTTCAGGACGCCGTCGCAGCGGGACGTCGCGTGCTCTTGGAGATCGATCTCCAGGGCGCCCGGCAGGTGAAAGAGTCGATGCCGGAGGCTCAGTTTGTGTTTCTCGCCCCGCCGTCGTGGGAAGAACTCGTGCGTCGCCTCGTGGGCCGCGGCACGGAATCGGCCGAAGAACAGCAGCGCCGGCTGGAAACCGCTAAACTGGAACTTGCTGCCGAGTCGGAGTTCGACGTCACGATCGTCAACGACGACGTCCAGCGCGCCGCTGGTGAGCTGGTCGCCCTCATGGGACTGACCCCGCATTCGCGCTGACTCTGGCCCTACCGAACGATTTTCTACCACTAATGGAGGCTTCGTGACCACGAACCTTGAGGGTGTCATCAACCCGCCGATCGACGAACTTTTGAAGACGACCGACTCGAAGTACGCGCTGGTGATCAACGCGGCTAAGCGCGCTCGCCAGATCAATGCCTACTACGCACAGCTGCACGAGGGCCTCTTCGAATACGTTGGTCCGCTTGTTGATACCAAGCTGAACGAGAAACCGCTGTCGATCTCCTTGCGCGAGATCAACGAGGGGTTGCTTCAGGTGACCGACGCATCTGATCAGTCGGCTGCAGAGTAAGCACGGCACGTTCACTCATGACGCAGCAGCGAATCGTCCTTGGTGTTTGCGGTGGAATTGCCGCCTACAAGGTCGCTTCGCTGCTGCGCTTGTTTAAGGAAGCTGGTCATCACGTTGACGTGGTGCCCACGGCACACGCCTTGGAATTCGTTGGTCGAGCGACGTGGGAGGCGCTCAGCGGGCAACCGGTGACTGACTCCGTCTTCGAGGCTGTTGATACGGTCAACCACGTCAGGCTGGGACAACAGGCTGACCTCGTCGTGATCGCCCCCGCCACGGCGGATTTCCTCGGTCGCGCTGCGGCCGGCTTGGCAAACGATTTGTTGACCAATACGTTGTTGGCCACGCGCGCGCCAGTGCTCATGGCTCCCGCCATGCACACGGAAATGTGGGAGCACGCCGCTACCCAGGCCAACGTGGCCACGCTGCGCGGACGCGGGGTACGCATCGTCGAGCCAGCTGTCGGCCGACTCACGGGCGCCGACTCCGGCCCGGGGCGATTGCCGGACCCCGAGGATCTCTACGCAGCAGCTACAGCCTTGTTGCCGGGCGCGCCTGTGCGTGAGCAGTCGTTAGATGCTCCGGCCCCGCCCTCCCTGGCAGGGCGCACCGTCGTCGTGTCCGCGGGCGGGACGCGGGAGCCGCTGGATCCCGTTCGTTACCTGGGAAATCGCTCGTCAGGTAAGCAAGGTGTTGCCTTGGCCCGCGCGCTACTGGACGCTGGAGCACACGTGCGATTCGTCTCCGCCCATGTCGAGACGCCTCTTCCCGAGGGTGTTGAACTCACGACGGCGTCCACGGCGGCTGAACTGCGCGAAGCAGTCCGGGCCGCCGCGCGTGGGGCCGATGCGGTGGTCATGGCGGCCGCTGTCGCCGACTTCCGCCCGGCGTCGCTGGCCGAGACCAAGATCAAGAAGTCGCCGGACGGCGGGGCTCCCACGATCGAGCTCGTGAGGAACCCCGACATTCTGGCCGAACTCGTCGCCGACCGCGCGCGCGGCGAGCAGTTTCCGCCGGTCATCGTTGGCTTCGCGGCAGAGACCGGAGATGCACGGGCCAGCGTTGACGAATATGGCCGGGCCAAACTGGCCGCCAAGGGCTGCGAACTGCTGGTGGTCAACGAGGTCGGTGTCGACAAGGGGTTCGGGCGCGAGGACACGTCAGCCACTCTTTTGTGGCGCAATGATGACGAACCGGGTCGTCACGTTGCGGGAACCAAGGACGACCTCGCCCGGGCGCTCGTTGAGGTCCTTTCTGAGACACTCAACCGGTAGAGTAGCTCAGGTGATTGAAGCCAACTCCCTTCGCCTTTTCAGCTCCGAGTCGGTGACCGAAGGTCACCCCGATAAGATCTGCGATCAGATTAGTGACGCGATCCTCGATGCCATGCTCGAGCAGGATCCCAACAGCCGAGTTGCCGTCGAAACGATGACAACGACGGGCCTGGTGCACGTCGCCGGTGAGGTCACGACTGAGGGCTATGTCGAAATTCCCCGACTGGTGCGGGACACCATTTTGGATATTGGCTACGACTCCTCAGCCAACGGTTTCGACGGCGAGCGGTGTGGTGTTTCCATCTCCATCGGTCAGCAGTCCCCGGAAATCTCGGCCGGCGTTGAGACCTCACTTGAGGTACGTTCCGGCCGCTCGACGGATCCGCGCGATGCCCAGGGGGCCGGGGACCAAGGCATCATGTTTGGGTACGCGACAGATGAGACGGATGTGCTCATGCCAACACCGATCTATCTGGCGCACAGACTCTCCGAACGCCTGACGGAGGTCCGCAAATCGGGCGCGCAGCCGCTGCTGCGCCCGGACGGTAAGACGCAGGTCACGATCGGCTACGACGGCGACCGGCCGGTCGCCGTGGACACAGTCGTCATCTCTGCCCAGCACGCCCGAGAGCTGGAACTGGGCGACCTGCAGGAGATCCTGGCGCGGGACGTCCTCTCTCCCGTGCTGGAGGAACTGAACCTCGATTTGGACACGTCCACGGTCACCCAGATCCTCAATCCAGCGGGTAAGTTCATCGTTGGCGGACCCGTGGGTGATGCGGGCCTGACGGGACGGAAGATCATCGTCGATACCTACGGCGGCTTCGCCCGCCACGGAGGTGGAGCCTTTTCCGGCAAGGACCCCTCCAAGGTGGACCGTTCGGCCGCCTACGCGATGCGATGGGTCGCAAAGAACATCGTCGCTGCGGGCCTGGCACGCCGAGCCGAGGTCCAGGTGGCTTACGCTATTGGACAGGCTCATCCGGTGGGGCTCTATGTGGAAACTTTTGGCACCGAAACCGTGGATCCAGCGCGGTTGCCTGACGCGATCCGCGCCATCTTTGATTTGCGTCCGTTGGGCATCATCGACGAACTTGATTTGTTGCGGCCGATCTACCAGCGCACGGCTGCGCATGGCCACTTCGGGAGGACCGATGACGGGTTCCCGTGGGAGGCGACGAATCGAGTGGAGGAGCTGCGTCGTTTCTTCAGTGCGTCATAGGGGGCTGTAGGTGCAAGGAGCTGACGGCGTGGACGCACATCAGCCGTCCCTACTGCAGGGTTTCGCCGCTAGCCCACAGCCACCAGGCAGTCCTGAGGTGGCCCCGGAAAATCCCGTCGCTCGGGTGATCCTCGAAACACCGGTCCCACACCTCGACCAACCCTATGACTACGCGGTCCCCGCCGACATGGCGGAGACCGCAGCGGCGGGGTGTCGTGTTCGCGTGCGCTTCGGCGGTCGCGAACTGAACGGATTCATCACGGAACGTCGGCAGACCACCGAGGCGGGAGTGCGTCTGCAGCCGCTGCGCAAAGTCATTTCGGCGGAACCGGTGTTGCACCCGGAAGTCCTTCGGCTCTGCCGGGCGGTCGCTGAGCGTTCCGCGGGCGTCGTCGCGGATGTTCTTCGGGCGGCCATACCGCCCCGGATCGCGCGGGTCGAGAAAGAACCCCGGGCCGACGCCGAAGCAGCCCGTCAGGCTCTGGTGGAACCAACGCTGAACGCCTACGACGGCGGCGAAGCGTTCTGTGCTGAGCTGGCTGGCGGCCAGTCACCCAAGGCGGTGATCACCATCGCGCCCAACGCGATGCGTGGATCAGAACCACACGCCACGCCGAACAACTGGCTTAACGTGATGGCGGAGGCTGTGGCCGCCACAGTCGCGTCTGGGCGTGGCGCCGTGGTGGTGGTGCCGGACCAGCGCGATGTCGACCGCGTCTGCACGTTCTTCGACGAGATCTTCGGTTCGTCGGCCTATGCGCGCCTGACAGCGGAGGACGGGGCCACGCCACGCTACCGCAATTTCTTGGCGGTCAGCAGGGGCGAGGTCAAGATCGTCGTCGGCACTCGATCGGCGGCATTCGCGCCCGTGCGCAACCTCGGTTTGGTCCTCGTGTGGGAGGATCACGATTCCTCGCACGCTGAGCCACGGGCGCCCTACCACCACGTGCGCGAAACCCTCCTCTTACGCAGCGAATTGGAGGACTGTGGCCTGCTCGTCGCGGGATGGTCTCGGTCTCCGGAGGCTCAACGCCTCGTCCTCACTGGCTGGGCCCGCGAGCTGACGTTGCCCCGGCCTGCTTTGAGGAGCCGCGCACCACGCGTCACGGCAACGTCAGCTTCATATGAGGTGGAACGAGACCCGACACTTCACGCCGCCCGTTTACCGGCGGCCGCGTGGAAAGCTGCTCACGACGGGCTTGAGCGCGGGCCCGTCCTCGTGCAAGTGGCGCGCACCGGATTCATTCCTGCCCTGCGCTGCGAACGATGCCGTGAATCGGCGCGGTGCCTCGAGTGTCAGGGGCCGCTGGCTCTCGACGCCAGCCGCAGAGATCCTCAGTGTCGTTGGTGCGGCACCGTGGCCCACGGCTGGGCTTGCTTGGCGTGTGGTGGTCAACGCCTGCGCGCGGCCTCCATCGGTGCGGATCGAACCGCAGAGGAGCTGGGGCGGGCGTTCCCTCGGGCGCGCATCGTGTCAGCAACCGGCGCTCGGCCGTCGTCGGACGTCTCGGGTACCGGCACTCTTGTCGTCGCAACGCCCGGCGCGGAACCCGTAGCGGACGGCGGGTATGCCGCCGTCGTGCTCCTCGATGGAGATCGGATGCTGGCGCGTGATTCGCTTCGGACAGCGGAAGAAGTCCTGCATCGGTGGTTCGCCGCCGCTGCGTTGGCCAGGCCACAGGCCGAGGGGGGAGTCGTGGTCGTCACGGCGGCCGACTCTCCGGTGGTGCAAGCCTTGGTCCGCTGGGACGCGGCAGGCTTCGCCGAGCGAGAGCTGGTTGACCGCCGAGAAATCGGGCTGCCGCCGGCCGTGCGCAGCGCGGCGCTCACGGGGCCGGTGGAGGCTGTGGACGCGTTCATCGGGCGGCTCGAGCTGCCCCCGACTGTCCAGCGCGTCGGGCCGGTCATCCTGGAGCAGGAGGAGGCCCGGCACCACCGTTGGCTGTTGTTCTTTCGGCACAGCGACGGCCCGGCCGTGACGGCGGCCTTACGCCATCGACGCGCGGTCGGCTCGGCCAACCGGGAACCCGTCGTCAATATTCGGGTCGACGGCGACACCCAGCTCTAGCAGATCGCCGCCCGCAGCTGACTCAGATGCACTGCTGAGGACGACGACGCACGCGGCATTCAGGTCGACGTGAAGGCGCGAATCGCGTCGGCAGCGCGCGCCGGCGATTCATAGTGAATGAGGTGTCCCACGTCGTTGTACACCTCGAGGCGCGCACCGGTGATGCGCGCGGCCAGAGCGCGTTGACTGGCCGGGCTCCCCAACTCGTCGAGGGCGCCGGCCAGCAAGAGCGTGGGCAGCTTCAGCCGATCCGCGTCATCTAAGACGGTGCGAGTGATCGACGCATTGAAGGCCTCGACCAAAGCTGTGCGCGAGGTGAAGCCACCAAAGTAGCGCCGGTGTTCCGAGCGCACGAAGTCGCGCAGGGCCGGATCCGGTGACTTGGTCATCGTGGCGGACATGAGGTCGGTGATCAATCGGGCCCGCAGCAGCGGAACGCCAAACCGCTCCGGTAGGACCGCTGAGACCCGGTAGAAAAGGAGCGCGGCTCGGGACAGCAGCGCCTCGGAGCCTTCGAGCGCCGGCTCGCTGATGGGGTTGATCAAGACGAGGCGAGCCCAAGCCTCAGGCCGAGCCGCGGCGTCGTGAGCGGCGACGAGTGAACCGAAGGAGTGCCCCAGGAGCGTGGCGGTGCTCGGCACGTCCAAGTCGCGGGTGATGTGAGCGATGACCCGGGCATACCCGGGAACGTCGTGGTGGGTTGGTGTTGGGGCCGCGGTACCAAAAGCACTCGAGGCGCCAAACCCCGGTAGATCCGGAATCACGATCGTGCGGTCAGGGAGCGCGGCGACGATACGCTCCAGGCCATGATGATCGCCTCGGAACCCGTGCACACCGACGACGACGGGCGGAGGTGAGCTGGTGCGCGTCACGGCCGGGTAGGTCCAGCAGCGTACGGTGGCGCCGTCGACGACGTGCGTGCTAACAAGAGCGGAGCGGGACGTCATGACCATCAATCTACCGTTCCTGCTGGTGGCGCTCGTGGTACCGCACGAGGTGCCGCGCGGCGCCCTCATCCACCACGAGGTCAGTGATATAGCCCGCGTGGAGGGCGGCGGCGAGGGCCGGAACCTTGGACCTGCCAGCGACGGCGCAGAGGCGTCGGGGCACGGCCTTGAACTGGTCCAAGGGCGGTCCGGTGGACCGGGCATTGATGTCAATGCCGCTCGTCTGACCATCGGCACGGAAGAAGACGGTGGCGATATCGCCGACCACACCCTGTTCGCGTAAGGCGGTGATCTCAGCGGGGGTCAGGTAGCCACCGCGATAGACGTGACTGGGGACCTCCGCGCCGATGGTGCCGAGGCCAAAGATGGCAAGCCCCATGTGCTCGTGGAGGTTCAGCACACGTTGAACGGAGCGCTCCTGCCACATCAAGGCCCGCGTCTGGGCATGGTCGAAGAACGTCGGTACGGGGAATTGCTCCACTCTGGCACCGAAGGCTGTTCCGAAACGATGGAGGATTTCTGTGGCGTAGCCGATTCCGGACGATTGCGTGTTGCCGGAGCCGTTGAGCTGGACGATCACGGAGTCGTGGGTGGGCTTGTGTTTGAGGTGGCGGCTGATGGCGCTCATGGTCGAACCCCATGCCACGCCCAGCGTCATCTCTGAATCGACCAGTCCGCTGACCACGTGTGCAGCTTGGAGCGCTACTCGATCCAGCACTTGGGCCTCGCTCAGTCCACCGTCGGTCGGGACCACATGGACGCGGACACCGAAAATGCGCGCGATCGATGCCGCCGTCTGCGGGGCTTGGCGGTCGAGCTCCGTGATGGAGATCGTGACCATGCCGGCGTCCCGTGCGTAGGTCAGGAGGCGAGAAACCGTCGACCGTGACGTACCCAAGTCGCGGGCGATCCGGTCCATGGTGAGGTGCTGTACGTAGTACAGATGGGAGGCCCGTAACGCTTGAGCGTCGCGGCGTTGGGACGCCTCCGTCCGGTGATGCTGCTCACGTTTTCTCACGCTGGCCTCCGAGTCCTCATGGTGAAGTAGCCGTCTGCGCTCCATAATTGCACGTTTGTGCAATGACGTTGACCGACTGTGCGGTGTTTCCAAGACTGAACCTGTGACCGGGTGTTAGTGGTCACAGGACAAGAACTTTTTTGAGGAGCTACCAGCACCGTGCACACCGACCAGACACGTCAGATTGTTCGCCATCTCCACCAGCGTCCCCGGGCCCGGGTGCTCGTGGTGGGCGGGGGGATCAATGGCGTTGCGACCTTCCGCGACCTCGCGCTTCAGGGGGTGGACGTGACGCTCGTCGAGCGGGGGGACTACTGCCAAGGTGCCTCCGGCGCCTCGAGCCATATGATCCATGGCGGTATTCGGTATCTGGAAAATGGCGAGTTCCGGCTCGTCCATGAGTCGGTCCAGGAGCGCAACAATCTTTTGGAAGTGGCTGCGCATCACGTCAAGCCGCTGCGCACCACGATCCCGATCTTTTCGACGTTCTCGGGGATCCTTTCGGCACCGCTGCGTTTTCTGACGCACCGTTCCGGCAAACCGACCGAGCGAGGTGCCGTCCTCATCAAGCTCGGGCTGATGATGTATGACGCGTTCGCGGGCATCAAGCGCAATACGCCGTGGCACACGTTCGTCGGCCGCCGAGGAAGCCTGGCAGCACTCCCGCACTTGCGCGACGACGTAAAGTACACCGCCACCTACTTCGATGCCTCGGTGCACAACCCGGAGCGCCTCACGCTGGACGTCTTGCGCGATGGCCTCGCTGCCAATCCGCAGGCACGCGCCGTGAATTACGTTTCGCTGGTGGGCAACGACGGCGGCGCCGCGACGCTACGCGACGAGCTGACGGGTGAAACGTTTGAGTTTGCCGCGGACGTGATCGTCAATGCGACCGGCGCGTGGACTGACCAGACCAATACCGACATGGGCGCCCCAACCCGCTATATGGGCGGCACCAAGGGGTCCCACATCGTCTTGGATCATCCTGAATTGCACGCCGCCTGCGCCGGACGCGAGATCTTCTTCGAGCACACGGATGGACGGATCGTTCTCATCTACCCCCTGGGCGATCGCGTCCTCGTGGGTACCACGGACATCGATGCCGACATGAGTGTCGACGCCGTCTGCACGGAGGAGGAAGTGGACTACTTCTTCGACCTCGTGAGCCACGTGTTTCCTGCGATCCGCCTCGAGAGATCACAGATCGTCTACCGCTTCTCCGGGGTTCGTCCACTCCCGCGCCACGACGACACTGCTCCGGGGTTTGTTTCTCGCGACTACCGCATTGAGCGGCGTGAGGCGGGCAATGTTGTCTTGTCCTTGGTCGGAGGCAAATGGACCACGTTCCGCGCCGTAGCGGAGGAGTTGACGGACCACGTGTTGGGGGAGGTGGGCCTGTCCCGTTCTGTTCAGACCACCCGCTTGCCGATCGGCGGCGGCCGCAACTACCCGACCACGGACGACGGCCGCCGCGCCTGGGTGGCGGCGCGCACTGAGTACGCCAGCACAGAACGTCTCCACGTTCTTCTGGAGCGCTACGGCACCCGCGCCGATGACGTTTTGCCCTACCTCCAGCACGACGACGCGCCCGTGTCCGGACTAGGCGACCCCAACGAGCTCAGCACAGCGGAGCTGGCGTACATGGTCGACCACGAGCAGATCGGCCACCTGATTGACGTGTTGGTGCGCCGGACGGCCCTCGCCTTCCGCGGGCTCGTGAACCGTGAGCTTGTTGCTGCCATCGCTGACGAGCTCGCCAGGCGCCTCGGCTGGGACGCCGATCGCCGGGCGGAGGAGATCCGCGGGTGCGAGAAGGTCCTGCTCGACCTGCACCAGGTGGAGCTGGTCTAGAGCCACCCCTGAGAGTTTGAACCCAACCCATCAGTAACTGACAAAGGAGTCATCGCATGACCGTTCACATATTCATCGCCGAGATGCTCGGCACCATGACCCTCTTGGCCCTCGGTTGTGGCGTCGTCGCCAACGTCGTCCTCGCTAAGACAAAGGGCAACAGCGGCGGGTGGCTGCTCATCAACTTTGGTTGGGGTCTCGGCGTGTTCTCCGGTGTGTTCGTGGCCGCGAGCTCAGGCGCCCACCTGAACCCGGCCGTGACCGTCGGGCTGCTGTCGAACCCTGACATTTCTGAATTCGCCGACGGCGTCCCGGCGACGTTCGCGAATGCGTTGCTCTATTTTGTTGCGCAGATGATCGGTGCCTTCCTGGGTGCCGTCCTCGCTTGGCTGACCTATAAGAATCATTTCGATTCGCCGGAGACCGATGCCGCAGGGAAACTGGCGGTGTTCTCCACGGGTCCGGAGATTCGCAACAAGCCGTGGAACGTAGTGACGGAAATTGTGGGCACGTTCTTCCTCGTCTTCGTGCTGGGCGCCTTCGGCGGAACGCCACACGGGTTGGGACCGCTGGCGGCCGGCCTGTTGGTGCTGGCGATTGGTGCCTCCCTGGGTGGCCCGACCGGATACGCCATCAACCCGGCCCGTGACTTGGGTCCACGTATTGCCCACGCCCTCTTGCCGATCAAGGGCAAGGGCGGTAGTGATTGGAGCTATTCGTGGGTCCCGATCGTGGGTCCCCTCGTGGGCGGCATCATCGGCGGCCTGGCCGCTGGGGCCGTCTTCTAATTCCGCTCCCGCAGTCTGATAGATCAACCAGTACGTCAAAGGAGACCCAACATGAGCTACATCATTGCGATCGATCAAGGAACCACGTCGAGCCGGGCGATCGTCTTCGACCACGAAGGCAACATCGTGTCGGTCGGCCAGAAGGAACATGAACAGATCCTGCCCAAGGCCGGATGGGTGGAGCACGACGCCGCGGAAATTTGGACGAACGTTCGTGAGGTGGTCGGCCAAGCGCTGTCTCGGGCGAACCTGACCCGCCACGACATCGACTCGGTCGGCATCACGAACCAGCGCGAAACGGCGGTGGTCTGGGACCGCACCACAGGTGAGCCTGTCTATAACGCCATCGTGTGGCAAGACACGCGGACCCAGAGCATCGTTGATGAGCTCGCCTCCGATGGCGGGACTGACCGGTACAAGGACCGCGTCGGCTTGCCGCTGGCGACCTATTTTTCAGGCACCAAGATCAAGTGGATCCTCGACAACGTCGACGGAGCGCGGGAGCGCGCCGAGGCCGGCGATCTGATGTTTGGCACCACCGATTCGTGGGTGCTGTGGAATCTGACCGGCGGAACCGACGGCGGCGTCCACGCTACCGACGTGACGAACGCGTCGCGCACCCTCTTTATGGATCTGGACACGTTGACGTGGAACACGGACATCCTGGCGGACTTTGGGGTGCCGGAATCGATGATGCCCGAGATCCGCTCCTCGTCCGAGATCTACGGGCACGTCGCGGGGTCACAATTGCTGCGCGAAGTGCCGGTGGCCGGCATCCTCGGTGACCAGCAGGCGGCCACGTTTGGGCAGGCGGCCTTCGGCAAGGGCGCGGCCAAGAACACGTACGGCACCGGCTGCTTCTTGATCTTCAACACGGGCGAGGAGATCGTCCACTCCGAGAACGGCCTGCTGACCACGATCGCTTACAAGCTCGGCGAAGAAAAGACGGTGTACGCGCTCGAGGGATCCATCGCGGTGGCCGGTTCGCTCGTCCAATGGTTCCGGGATCAGCTGGGGATCATTTCCAGCGCTCCGGAGATCGAGGAGTTGGCGGACCAAGTCGAGGATAACGGCGGTGTGTACATTGTCCCGGCCTTCTCGGGTCTGTTCGCGCCCCATTGGCGCCCCGAGGCTCGCGGAGCCATCGTCGGCTTGACCCGATTCGCCAACAAGAATCACCTGGCGCGCGCGGCACTGGAGGCCACAGCCTTCCAGACCCGCGAGGTGCTGGACGCGGTGAATTCGGACGCGGGAGTGCCGCTGAACGA
Organism: Zhihengliuella flava; assembly: GCF_015751895.1. Taxonomy (NCBI): domain Bacteria; kingdom Bacillati; phylum Actinomycetota; class Actinomycetes; order Micrococcales; family Micrococcaceae; genus Zhihengliuella; species Zhihengliuella flava. The sequence goes on from NZ_JADOTZ010000001.1 coordinate 99,648, forward strand.
ACTGCGCGTTGATGGCGGCATGGTTGCCAATGACGCGCTCATGCAATTCCAGTCGGACATCCTCGGGGTGCCGGTGGTTCGTCCGAAGATCATCGAGACAACAGCCCTCGGTGCCGCGTACGCGGCGGGTCTGGCCACCGGGTTCTGGAATGACTTGGGTGAACTGACGGCCAAGTGGGCCGAGGATCAGCGGTGGGAGCCGAGCATGGACTCCGAAGAACGCGATCGTCAGATGCGCCTGTGGAAGAAGGCCGTGGACCGCACGCTGGACTGGGTCGACGAGGATGTGAAGTAGGTCCTCGGAGGGCCTCCGGCGACCCCAGCCCCACGGAGGACGACGACGGCGGTGCCGCGCCGTCGTCGTCCGCTCGGGGTGCTGTAAACTGGCGGGCATGGTATTGCGCCTAGCCCTACGTTGACCGCGTGGAGACGCTCCCGAGGGGACGTCGACGCGCGGTTCGCCCCTTGCCTGCAAGGGGCTTTTGCATGTATTGGCCATGCCTGGCCGGTCCCGAGAGTGGGACGAGCCGACGCACCACGTACCGACAGTGAAGGTGAAACAACACGTGAGCACGCAGCCCAGCGAAGCGACCCCCAGCGGCACCGCGTACGACTTCCGCGACATCGAATCTCAGTGGGCACCGGTCTGGGAGGACCTCGGTGTCTTCACGCCGGCCGACGACGGAAGCCGTGAGCGTCGCTACGTGTTGGATATGTTCCCGTACCCCTCCGGCGACCTCCACATGGGCCACGCCGAAGCCTTTGCCATGGGTGATGTGGTGGCCCGCTACTGGAACCAGTGCGGATATGACGTGCTGCATCCCATTGGGTGGGACTCCTTCGGTTTGCCGGCCGAAAACGCGGCGATCAAACGGGACGCCCACCCCGCCGAGTGGACCTACAAGAACATCGATACCCAGGCGGCGTCGTTCAAGCGCTATGCCATCAGCGCCGACTGGTCCCGGCGGCTCCACACCTCGGATCCCGAGTACTACCAATGGACGCAGTGGTTGTTTAACCGCTTTTACGAGAAGGGGCTGGCGTACCGCAAGAACCACCCCGTGAATTGGTGCCCGAAGGACCAGACCGTGCTCGCCAATGAGCAGGTGGTTGACGGTGCGTGTGAGCGGTGCGGCACGGCCGTGACCAAGAAGAGCCTGAACCAGTGGTACTTCAAAATTACCGACTACGCTGACCGCCTGCTGGAAGACATGGAGCAGTTGAAGGGCCACTGGCCCGAACGCGTCCTCACCATGCAGAAGAACTGGATCGGACGCTCGGCCGGCGCGCACGTCACCTTCCGGGTCGAGGCCGCCGCAGGCCGCGACGAGGAATCAGTGACCGTCTTCACCACGCGTCCCGACACGCTCTACGGAGCGACGTTCTTCGTGGTCGCGGCGGACGCGGAACTCGCCGATCGGCTCGTCACCGACGAACAGGCCGGAGCGCTGGCCGACTACCAAGAGCGGGTGAAGGCCCTCAGCGAGATCGAGCGCCAATCCACGGAGCGAGAAAAGACGGGCGTCTTTACCGGCCGCTACGCCATCAACCCGCTCTCCGGTGAGCGGCTCCCCGTGTGGGCCGCTGACTACGTCCTGGCCGATTATGGAACCGGCGCTATCATGGCGGTACCGGCTCACGACCAGCGTGACTTGGACTTCGCCAAAACCTTCGACCTGCCCGTGCGCGTCGTCGTGGATACGGGCGAAGAGGACCCGGCCCAGACGGGCGTTGCCACAGCCGGCGACGGTCAGCTGATCAATTCTGGCGAGCTCGACGGACTCGACAAGGCGGCGGGCATCGAGCGGGCCATTGCCCTCGTCAGCGAGGCCGGAACCGGCGAGAAGACCATCAACTATCGACTGCGCGACTGGCTGCTCTCCCGCCAGCGCTTTTGGGGGACGCCGATCCCGATCATTCACTGCGGTGACTGCGGCGAGGTGCCCGTTCCGGATGAGCAGCTGCCGGTGCGCTTGCCGGATAATCTCCGCGGTGAGGCGCTCGCCCCGAAGGGCACGAGCCCGCTGGCGGCGGCCGAAGACTGGGTCAACGTGGACTGCCCGTCGTGTGGTGGGGCCGCCACGCGTGATACCGACACGATGGACACCTTCGTCGATTCGTCCTGGTACTTCCTGCGCTTCGTGTCGCCGCAGTACACGGATGGCCCGTTTGATCCGGAGGCAGTCCGCCAGTGGATGCCCGTCGGCCAATACGTCGGCGGCGTTGAGCACGCCATTTTGCATCTGCTCTATGCGCGATTCTTTACCAAGGTGATCTACGACCTCGGGCTCATCGACGCTACGGAGCCCTTCGCCGCGCTGCTGAATCAGGGTCAGGTGCTCAACGGGGGCAAGGCGATGAGCAAGTCGCTCGGCAACGGTGTCGACCTCGGCGAGCAACTGGATCGGTACGGTGTCGACGCCGTGCGCTTGACCATGGTCTTTGCTTCGCCGCCGGAAGACGATGTGGACTGGGCCGACGTTTCGCCGTCGGGCTCCGCGAAGTTCCTCGCGCGGGCGTGGCGACTCGCGGGCGACGTCACCAGTGAGCCGGGGTGCGACGCCTCTGCGGGGGACACCGCTCTGCGCTCGGTGACCCACAAGGCCGTTGCCGAGGCCACGGAACTCATCGAAAACGGCAAATTCAATGTGGTGGTCGCCAAGGTGATGGAACTGGTCAACGCCACCCGTAAGGCCATCGACTCCGGGGCGGGAGGCGCCGATCCGGCGACCCGTGAGGCGGTTGAGGCCATCGCGATTGTCTTGAGTCTCTTCGCGCCCTACACCGCGGAAGACATGTGGGCACGCTTAGGGCACGAACCGTCCGTCGCGCGCGCCGGGTGGCCCTCGGTCGACGAGGCGTTGCTGGTGGATGAGACGGTCACCGCCGTTGTTCAGATTAAGGGGAAAGTCCGGGACCGGCTGGAGGTCTCGCCCGAGATCAGCGAATCCGAGCTGGAGGCCGCCGCGATGGCGTCGCCCGTCGTACAGCGAGTGCTGGGCGGAGAACCGCCGCGCAAGGTGATTGTCCGCGCACCGAAGCTCGTCAACATCGTCCCGGCGTAGGGGGTCCACCATGGCGACGCGCGGCCGGCCCGGGCGAGGCTGGCTGGACCGGATCCGTCGGCGGGCCTCCAGCGAGACCGCCGACGGACCGCAGCCGCCGATCCGTCCGCGCGTCGCTGTGGTGACCGATAGCGCCGCTTCACTGCGGGCGAGCGATATTGAGCGGTGGGCATCGGTGGTGCGAGTCGTCCCCATGCCCGTCATGATCGATGGGCAGATTTTTACCGAGGGGCACGACGACGCCGCGGCGGCCTTGGCCCACGGTCTCGCCGCTGCGGTACGTATTTCGACCTCACGCCCGGCCCCGGGTGTGTTTGCTCGCTGCTATCGCGATCTGCTGGCCGAGGGATTTGAAGCCGTCGTATCGATCCACCTCTCGGGCGAACTGTCGGGAACCGCTGAGGCAGCCCGTGCCGCGGCGCGCGAGGTCGACGGCGAGGTACGTGTGGTCGACACACGAACTGTCGGTATGGCTGAGGGGTTCGCGGTGCTGGATGCTGCGGAGGCAGCCAGCTCCGGGTTAGCTGCTGAGGAAGTAGAGGCCGCAGCGCGCCGGGGTGAGGCTGGCATGATCAATTTCGTCCTGCCCACTTTGGAACAACTCCGTCGTGGAGGCCGCATCACCCTCGCGGCCTCTGTCCTCGGAACACTGCTCTCGGTTAAGCCCATTCTGACGCTCAATCACGGGCGCATTGAGATCCGCGAGAAGGCGAGGTCGACCAGCCGCGCGGTGGATCGCCTAGTGGAACTGAGCCGCCAACGCGCCCTGGAGTGTGAGCGGGAAACGGGCCGTAAGCCGCGCGTGGCCATTCATAGTTACGGCAGCGGCGAGGTGGGGCAGGAACTGGCCCATGAGCTCGCCGCGTTCGCTCGCGAAGAGGTGGTGCTGGTGGATCTACCCGCCGTCTTGGCGGCGCATACGGGCGCTGGCGTCGTCGCCGTCGTCGTGCGTTGACTCTTTGTCCCCAACGGAGCGACACGAACGAGATACCCACAGGCGCTGGTGCTAGCCGGTGTGCTCGCGGCATGTGAGCGTACGTTCGTGGCATGGTTCGGCATCGATGGCAGACGCAGCCAAGGACAGAGCGTTCATTACCGCGGTCTCGCGTGCGCTGGTCCATCGGCCGTGGAGCACTTCTCTGCCTCGGAATCTGTGTGCTCGTCTGGACCCTCGTGAGTTTATTGGTGCGGCCCTGGGCCGGCGAGGGAGAGGTCATCGGAGCGGTCGATCTCGAACGGTCGGACCCGTCGGCCGCCGCCTCGAGTGCTCCGCCGCAACCGGAAATCGAGGAAGGCACCCTCACCGCTGACGAACCGTCGACTGGAAGCGGGGTGGGGGAGCAACCATCGGCTGATGCAGACCTAATCCTCGTGCATGTAGCGGGCGCCGTGCACCATCCGGACGTGTATAAGCTGCCGCCGGGCGCGCGCGTTCACGAAGCCCTGACCGCAGCGGGCGGAGCCACCGAGGAGGCCTCGCCCGCAAGTCTCAACTTGGCGGCTGAGGTCCACGATGGGGAGCAGCTCTACGTGCCAACTCTCGATGAGGCGGCCGGGGCGCGGCCGCCGACAGGGCCGGGCAGCGGGTCAGAAGCCGACGCGGCGGAAGAGACGGTGAACGTGAACCTCGCGGATGCCGGTGCACTCGAAGAACTGCCGGGGATTGGGCCGGCCTTGGCGGAACGAATCGTCGAGTTTCGCGAACGCAATGGCCCGTTTGGCGCGCTCGCTGACCTCGACGCCGTGTCGGGGATTGGTCCCGTGCTCGTGGAGGAGCTGGCGGATGCGGTGACATTTTGAGCCCAGAAGCGCTCACAGCACGCCGGGTGAGCTCTCCGCCGTTGGACCTGCGGCCCGTCTGGGCTGTTGCCGGCGCGTGGCCAGCCGCGCTCCTCGAACCCGCCAGTGACGTTGCCTCCATCGCGGCAGCGACGGGTCTCGTGCTCACCGCTGGCGCTCTGTACGTCCTTCTGCGCGGGGTCGGGATCATCGCATGGTCACATCACCTGTGGGGACCGGTGTTTGCCGCCGTCGGCGCGGCCACGCTCGTCGCCACGACCCTTGCCCTGTCCCCGCCAGACGCGGCCGGCGCCCAACGGGTCGACGATCTGATGGGTGAGGGGGCGGTGGTGCGGGCCGAAGTCGTCCTCAGTGCGGACGCGACGGTGCGTCCCAGCACGGGGCAGTGGCCTGGTGGGTCAGAGGAGGCAAGGCCGGAATCAAACAGTCCGCAGTGGCCATCCTCGGCGCAGAGTGTGCGGACATGGGAGCAACGAGGCCTAGCGGAGTTGACCCGGATTCGGGAGGGTCACCAGTGGAAGGCGGTCAGAGTCCAGGTGTTCATCGCGGTTCCTGTCGAGTCAGCGCCTGGTGTGCGTCCGGACGTCTGGCATCAGGGGACCCGGGTCATCGGATTCGTTCGTCTCGACCCGGCAGACCCGTCAATGAAACACGGGTACTGGGGGCGGTCGACGGGCACGCCGGCGGTGATCGAACCCCGTCGAGCGGCGTGGACCGAGCGTCTGCGGGATCAATTCACGCAGGCCGCAGCGGTGCTTCCAGAACAAGGCAGAGCACTGCTGCCGGGAATGGTGATGGGGGATCGGAGCGGCCAGACGGAACAGCTCGATGAGGCTATGAAAGTGACGGGTTTGGCACACCTGACCGCCGTCAGCGGTGCGAATTGCGCTCTCATTATGGGGTTCGTCCTGTGGATCCTGCGTTTGGTTGATGTCCCGAGGGCTTTAGCCGCGCTTGTGGCTCTTGGCGCTCTGGGTGGGTTCGTTGTCTTGGTGGGGCCGGAGGCGAGTATTGTTCGCGCGGCAGTCATGGGCGCGATTTCTGCGGTTGCCGTCTTTGCAGGACGCGGACGTCAGGCCTTCGCTGCGCTCTGCCTGTGCATCGTCGTTCTCTTAGCGTGGATTCCGGACTTCGCGACGGACGTCGCATTTCAACTCTCGGTCTTGGCAACCGCCGGGATCGTCCTGCTGGGTCGTCCGTTGGCAGATGTGCTCAGCCGGGTGATGCCGTCATGGCTCGCGCAAGGAGTCGCCATCAGCGTGGCTGCACAGTTATTCTGCCAGCCGGTGCTGGTTCTGATCGAGCCGCGTTTGGCGACTTATGCGGTGATCGCCAACCTCGTGGTGGCTCCCGCAGTCCCGGTGGTGACGATCGCCGGAACACTGGGGCTCGTCCTCTCGAGCATGCCAGCTGTCTTCGTGATGCCGTTGGTCTGGGTGGCAGGGGTGCCCGCGCACGCCGTGGGACTGCTGGCCCTAGAGATCAGCCACTGGCCGAGTGCTGCGGTGGCCTGGCCCGAGGGAGCGCTGGGAGTGATCCTGGCTGCGGCTCTGGCTGCACTCTGCGCACTCGGTACGGGGGCTGCGAGCTATGGGATGGGTGCAGGTCGAGGTTTTGCCGAGCGACAACTAGGCGTCAAGGCGCCGGGGCTCGCCATCGGAGCATTTCTTGCTGCCGGCGCGCTGGTAGCAGGCACCGTGGCCCCGGTGACGGCGCATATCGAGCCACGCGTATCCGCTGTGGTGGCGATGTGTGATGTCGGCCAAGGGGACGCCCTCATCATGAGGACTGGCACCCACAGCGCGGTCGGGGTCGACGTCGGGCCGGATGCGGATGCCTATCTTGGGTGCCTCCACCGACTGGGAATTGACGAGTTGGAGGTTCTGTTCATTAGTCATTTGCACGCTGACCACGTCGGTGCCTTGGACGGAATCGCTGCTGAGATCCGAATCAGAAGGGTCTACTATTCGACTTCCCGACCAGTCGATCAATCGCCGCAGGACCTGCCGCCTGCGTTGAGTGGGTCGGGCGTCGGCTCGCTCGAGATTCGTCGCGCCATCGCGGGAGATGTGGGACACGTTGACGTGCAGGCAGGGCCTCGGCACGGGCCAGGCCAGCTCGCGTGGAGTGTGCTGTGGCCCGAACCGAAGCGGATACCGGAGCAAGAGAACGACGCCTCGTTAGTCCTTCGCTTTCACCTCTCCGTGCCGCAGGGCAACCTGAGTGTCCTTGCAACGGGCGATATTGAACAAGAGGCGATGCGTGAATTTCTGAGGCACCACCCCGATCTGTCGGCGGACGTCCTCAAAGTGGCACACCACGGGGCGCGAAATGGCGGTTTGGAAACGGCCGACGCGGTCCGGCCACGCCTGGCGCTGATCGGAGTGGGCGCGGGGAACAGCTACGGTCACCCGGCGACAGTGATTGTCGAGGGATTGGACGAGCGTGGGGTCGCCGTCGGACGAACAGATCGTCACGGCCTCGTGACCATCACGTTCCCCACTGAAGGTCGCGCACAACTGCGAGGGCATCCGCAACCGTGAGGGATGCCCCACCAGCACCCTCGGTCAGGGGAGAGGTGAGGCCAAGCGGGCGCGATAAGATCTGGTGTCAGCAGCCAACAGGAAGAGGAAGCTCATGGCCGCAACGCGCTCACGTCAGGGTTCGACGCGCGGAGCGAATGACCCGCACGCGTGGCGTCAGCTCGAGCTCGCCCCGCTTATTCTCCTCAGTGGTCCAGAGAGCTATCTCGCTGCTCGCAGTTTCGAGATTGTTCGGCGCCAGGTTCTCGAGCGGGAGCCGGATACCGAAGTGACTCGTCTCGACGCGATGGCTTATGAAGCCGGGCAGCTGCTCATGGCGGCCAGCCCATCCCTTTTCGGTGAATCCAAGCACTTGGAGATTCGCTCCCTCGAGGGGATGAATGATGACTTTCTCCACGATGCTCTGCAGTTTGCCGCCGAAGCGCCCGCCGATGTCACGGTCGTGATGCATCATGGCGGCGGCAACCGCGGCAAAAAGCTTCTCGATGCGCTGAAGAAGGCTGGGGCTGTCACCGTCCAGTGCCAACCGTTGAAGAAGGATGCCGACAAATTGGACTTCGTCATGGCGGAGTTTCGGTCCCGGCGCCGTAAGATCCAGCCCGAAGCCGCGCGGGCCCTCGTGGCCGCCGTCGGGTCAGACGTTGCCGAGCTGGGTGCGGCGTGCTCACAACTGGTACAGGACGTCTCCGGCGAGGTGACGCATCAGGTTGTCGATGAGTACTTTGGCGGACGGGTTGAAGCGACCGGCTTCAAAGTTGCCGATGCCGCCCTCACAGGCAGGTCGGAAGCGGCACTGTCGACTCTGCGTCACGCGATCGCCACGGGAACCGATCCGGTGCCCGTTGTTGCCGCTCTCGCCGTGAAGCTGCGCCAAGTCGCCAAGGTGATCGGAGAACCCAAGTCTTCCGGTCAGCTGGCTCAAGAGCTCGGGCTACCGCCGTGGCAGGTCCAGCAGGCGCAAGAACAAGCGAGGTACTGGTCGCAACCAGACCTCGCGGCGTGCCTTGAACTTTTGGCGGAGACGGATCACATGGTCAAGGGTGCCGCGCGAGATCCCGAGTACGCGGTCGAGCGGGCCGTGGCTCGCATCGCCGCGGCGGCTCACCGGTAGACAGCAAAAATCAGGGCGGCTCCCGCAACGGGGAGCCGCCCTGATTGAAAACGCGTGAGGCTTAGAGGGAGCCGACGCGCTGTGCGATACCGGACTTGCGGTTAGCAGCCTGGTTCTTGTGCAGAACTCCCTTGCTGACGGCCTTGTCCAGCTTGCGGCTAGCCGAGGCCAGGGCGGCCGTAGCGGCCTCCTTGTTGCCGGCAGCCACAGCCTCGTGAACCTTGCGGATCAGGGTCTTCAGCTCGGAACGGTACGCGGCATTGCGCGCACGCGCCTTCTCGTTAGTGAGGATGCGCTTCTTTTGGGACTTGATGTTTGCCACTTAGGTAAACTCTCTTGATATCGCGGATAAGGTCTGAGGGTGCTCTAGGAGGGCCATTGACTGAGTGGCGTGGGGATGCCTTTGGCGACCCTCTAGACGTGCCCGTCGACCTGCACGGGCACAGTGCCACTCAGTCTACCCTTCGGCGAGCCTGGGAGCAATGCGCGGTGCCGCTAGCGCACGTGGGACAACCGATCCGCCACCACCTGAAACTCTTTGCGCCCCAAGATGGCCCCCTCGCGCCGTACTCCTTCTGGCAGCAGACGAATCACGCGGTCTAGTTTAACTTCACTGTCCCGGCCTTGTTGATCCCAGGCTCCGCTGCCAATATCGACATAGCGAGGATCCGAGGCGTGGGCGTTATTGCGGTCGCGACTCGTGAGCATAAGCCCCAAGAGGTAACCCCTGTCCCTGCCGACGAGGAGGACGGGGCGGTCTTTACCTTGCCCGAAGTCCTCCTCGAAGGGCACCCATGCCCAGACAATTTCTCCGGGATCGGGGCGACGGTCAGCGCGGGGTGAGTATTCGGGTCGTACCCGTCCCGTGAAATCTCCAGGGTAGCCGCCCTCTTCCCAGCTACCGCGGCCGAGTCCGCCGCGAACACTATCCGGCCGGTGCCGCCGTCGGGAGTCACTTCTCTGACCGGCCTTGTTGGCCTCGCGCATAATGCGCGAGAGCAGGCGCATGGCTCGCCGGACGTAGCTCACGTTGAATCGCATAACGGCAAAATATCAGGAGGAGCGTCAACACGCTCTTCAGGCTGACAACGACGACGGCCCCAGCCCGTGGCCCACCGCGGAGGGACGTCACGGCGGCGAATTCATGGGACAATGGGCCTTTGCGGCCGAGATCGGCCGGCTACGTCCCCGTGTCCGCATTACCAACGAGGTCTACAACGTGTCTCCATTGGCCCGCACCGCGCCGGTGCCCGCCGCCACTGATCCGGCGATTATCAGGAACTTCTGCATCATCGCGCATATCGACCACGGCAAATCGACCCTGGCTGATCGCATGCTGCAGGCCACGGGCGTCGTTCAACCGCGGGAAATGAAGGCCCAGTACCTTGATCGCATGGACATCGAGCGTGAGCGCGGAATCACCATCAAGTCACAAGCCGTGCGCATGCCGTGGGAAGTGGACGGTCAAGCGTACGCCCTCAACATGATCGATACGCCAGGCCATGTGGATTTCACCTATGAGGTGTCGCGGTCCCTCGCCGCCTGTGAAGGGGCCATCCTGCTCGTGGATGCGGCCCAAGGGATCGAAGCTCAGACGCTGGCCAATCTCTACATGGCCATGGAGAACGACCTCACGATCATTCCGGTCTTGAACAAGATCGACCTGCCGGCCGCGCAGCCAGACAAGTATGCCGAGGAACTCGCGAGCCTGATTGGCGGGGAGCCCGAGGACGTCTTGCGGGTGTCCGGGAAGACGGGCGAAGGCGTCGAGGCGCTGCTGGACCAGATCGTTCGCGAACTGCCGCGTCCGGTCGGCGAGGCCAACGCGCCGGCCCGTGCCATGATTTTCGATTCGGTGTATGACAGCTACCGCGGCGTGGTGACTTATGTCCGCGTGGTTGACGGCAAGCTCGAACCGCGCGAGCGGATTCAAATGATGTCCACTTTGGCTAGTCACGAACTGCTGGAGATCGGCGTTAGCTCGCCGGAGCCGACGCCCACGAAGGGCCTCGGCGTGGGGGAGGTGGGCTACCTCATCACGGGCGTCAAGGACGTGCGGCAGTCAAAAGTCGGCGACACCGTCACCAACTTGAAGAAGCCGGCCGAGCAGCAGCTAGCCGGTTACGAGGAACCGAAGCCCATGGTGTTTTCGGGCCTCTATCCCATCGATGGGTCTGATTATCCGACCTTGCGCGACGCCCTCGACAAACTGCAGTTGAACGACGCCGCCCTCGTGTATGAGCCGGAGACTTCTGTGGCGTTGGGCTTTGGGTTCCGTGTGGGCTTCCTCGGGCTCCTGCATCTCGAGATTATTCGTGAGCGCCTCGAACGTGAGTTTGGCTTGGATTTGATCTCTACGGCACCCAACGTGATCTACGAGGTGATGACCGAAGACAAGCAGATCGTCCAGGTGACGAACCCGAGTGAGTTCCCGGAGGGCAAGATTCTTGAGGTCCGGGAACCCATGGTCTCTGCGACCATTTTGGCGCCCAGCGAATATGTGGGAGCCATTATGGAACTGTGTCAAAATCGGCGCGGTCAAATGGGAGGAATGGATTATCTATCCGAAGATCGCGTGGAAATGCGCTACCGCCTTCCGCTGGCCGAGATTGTCTTCGACTTTTTCGACCAGCTGAAATCTCGCACACGCGGCTACGCTTCGCTGGACTGGAAAGCTGATGGCGAGCAGGTCGCTGACTTGGTTAAGGTTGACGTGCTCCTCCAAGGCGACCAAGTGGATGCATTTAGCGCGATTACGCATAAGGATAAGGCCTACTCCTACGGCGTGATGATGACGCAAAAGCTTCGAGAACTGATTCCTCGGCAACAGTTCGAGGTGCCGATTCAGGCCGCCATCGGTTCGCGCATCATCGCCCGCGAGAACATTCGGGCCATCCGCAAGGACGTGCTGGCGAAGTGCTACGGCGGTGACATCAGCCGCAAGCGCAAGCTGATCGAGAAGCAGAAGGAAGGCAAGAAGCGGATGAAGACGGTCGGCCGCGTCGAGGTGCCGCAAGAGGCCTTTATCGCGGCGCTGTCCAGCACGGGCGGCGACGACAAGAAGAAGTAGGCATGCCCGGACCCCTTCCGCTGGGCGATCCCGCCCCTGCTGACGGACTGTTGCCTGAAAGTGCGGCGACCGGATCGGCTGAGCGTGACTTCTCTGTCTACGTCCACATTCCCTTTTGTGCGGTGCGGTGTGGCTACTGCGACTTCAACACGTATACCGCCACTGAACTTGGTTCGGGGGCCTCTCAAGCAACGTACGCTGGGGCGGCCTCGGCGGAAGTGCGGTTCGGCGCGGCCGCCCTCGAGCGCTCTGGTGTGGTCCCTCGTCCCGCCGGCACGGTGTTTTTTGGCGGCGGTACGCCGACGTTGCTGCCCGCGGAGGACCTTGTCAGCATCCTCGAGACCATTCGGCAGTCCTGGGGGCTGGCTGAGGATGCTGAAATTACGACTGAGGCGAACCCGGAATCTGTGACGCCGCAGACGTTTAGAACCCTCGCAGCGGGTGGGTTTACGCGCGTGTCCTTGGGCATGCAGTCTGCGGTGCCGCACGTGCTGCGTGTATTGGACCGGACGCATCGGCCGTCACGAGTCCCCTTAGCCGTGCAGTGGGCGCGTGAGGCTGGACTGAGCGTGAGCGTGGACCTCATTTACGGCACGCCGGGCGAGAGCCTCGAGGACTGGCGCACCAGCCTGAGCGAGGCCATCTCTTACGCTCCGGACCATGTCTCGGCGTATGCCCTCATCATTGAAGAGGGGACCAAGCTCGCCGCACAGATCCGCCGCGGCGAGGTGCCCGACGTCGATGACGACGACCACGCGGATAAGTATGAATTGGCCGAAGAGATGCTCTCGAGCGCCGGTTACCGGTGGTACGAGGTATCGAATTGGGCGCTGCAGGCGGAAGCAGAATGCCGGCACAACTTGGCGTATTGGCGCGACGCCGACTGGTGGGGCGTCGGGCCCGGTGCCCACTCGCACGTTGGCGGAGTGCGCTGGTGGAACGTCAAGCACCCTGCCGCGTACCAACAGCGTGTCGCTGCTGGAGAATCTCCGGCCGCGGGTCGCGAGCAACCAGATGCAGAGGCGCGCCTGCTCGAACGCGTCATGCTCGGTACTCGCCTGCGTGAGGGACTGCCACTCGACGTGCTCCCGGATGCAGCGCGACCGCGTGTCGGAGCCCTGATTGCGGACGGGCTCATTGACGGGCGTCAGGCCCTTAGCGGGGTGTTGCAGCTGACCCTGCGGGGACGTCTGTTGGCCGACGCCGTCGTTCGTCAAGTGCTGGGTTTCTAGAACCGCAGCCCAGTTTTCTGCCTGAGATGGCTTGGCTACTGAATCAGGCGCAGGTTGAAGCGGTAGCGGTACGGGCGCCCCCGATTGGCCTCGAGGCCGGCGACGACACCAGAGACTGAGACGAAAACCCACGTGGCCACCGCGAGCAGGGCGAAGAAGCCGCCGACGACAGGGATCAAGGTCAAAATATTGAACACCACCGCGGCGATGGTGAGAGGCAATGTGAAATTCAGGGCTTCCTTGGATTCCTGAGCCGTGAAGGCGCCGCGCTCGCGATAGACGTAGTAGATGACCGCTGCGGGAACACAACCGAGGATCGCACCAAAGTGGGCCATCGTTGCCCACTGCCGGTCTTGGCTTGGGGTCAGCGGCGCTGCCGCGGATGAGGAACCCTCGAATTGGGCGCCCGACGGGCCAGCATGGGAATCCCCGGGGGAACCAGGCCTCTGTTCGTTCACCTGTACTCCTTCACGATGTCTTGACGACGACGGCTCGCAGGAGCGCGAGTCCGCTCGACAGGGTCAACTCTAACGCTGCGAATGGCTCGAAGTGTGCAGCAGAGGATGTGAGAGGCACATCACTCGCGCGGGGCGGTCAAGAAATCGATGACCTCTTCCACGCGGCCGAGGAGCGACGGCTCGAGGTCTGCGTACGAGTTGACGGAACCCAGCAATCGCTTCCAGCCCAGCGCTACGTCGGCCGCCGACTCATGGGGCCATCCAAGCCCACGTAGGATCCCGGTCTTCCAATCTGTGCCGCGCGGCACGGTGGGCCACGTGGTGATTCCGAGGGTACTGGGCTTGATGGCTTGCCAGACGTCGACGTAGGGGTGGCCGACGATGAGGACGTGGGAGGAGGCGCCAGGAACCCGGAGGGCCTCGGCGGCGATGCGCGATTCCTTCGAGCCTTCCACCAGGTGATCGACCAGAATGCCGAGCCGCCGCCCGGGTCCTGGCGCAAAGTCGCTGATCATCCCCGCGAGGTCGTCGACCCCGTGCAGGGGCTCGACGACGATGCCTTCTACGCGGAGGTCGTCACCCCAGACCTTCTCAACGAGTTCGGCGTCGTGCTTGCCCTCGACCCAGATGCGGCTGGCTCGTGCGGTGCGTGCGCGGGCACTCTCTACCCGAACCGATCCAGAGGCTGTGCGTCTCTGGGCTGCGGTCGAGGCGGCGGGACGGGGCGGGACGATCTCGACCGGTTGTCCGTCCAGGAGAAACCCAAACCCGACGGGGAATGACTTGGTGCGCCCGCGGCGATCTTCGAGGGCCATCACCATCATTCCCCCAGCCTTCTCGAGGCCAACGACGGCGCCGACCCAACCCGACTCAGCGTCCTCGAGGACCATCCCACGTTCGACGGGCACTTGAGTGAGCTGCTGTGGCTTCGGTTTCGTGAGCTCTTGAGCGCCCCACGAGTAGTCGAACACGCGCATCCTTCCGGGGTGACAGGGCGGCGGACAGCCCCTCGCGGGGGACTGAGGTCTCGCGGCCCGAGGGGCCAACGGACACCGGTGCGGCGTCTGTTCGCCAGCAGTGAGATGCTGACCATGCTAACAACGGGTCCAACGTATTAGACTTAGCACTTGAACGTGTCGAGTGCTAAGTGAGCGGGGACGGAGGGAACGATGTCGGAAGCACGCCGCCTCGAAGTCTTGCGAGCCATCGTCGAGGACTTCGTACATTCGCGAGAGCCGGTGGGGTCCAAGATGTTGCTGGACCGCCATCAGCTAGGCGTCTCGGCTGCAACGATCCGCAATGACATGGCCCAGCTTGAAGAGGAAGGGCTGATCGTGGCCCCGCACACCTCCTCGGGGCGAATCCCGACCGAGCAGGGCTATCGCCGTTTCGTCGACCGGATTGAGGACGTTCGGCCCTTGTCTGCGGCGGAGCGACGTGCCATCCAGGCGCTCATTGATGGGGCCAGCGATGTTGACGAGGTCATGGAACGCACGGTTCGGTTACTAGCTCAGCTGACCAACCAAGTGGCCGTGTTGCAGGTGCCGCAGTTTAGTCGCAGTGTGGTGCGCCACATCGAGCTGGTCGGCCTGGGCGGTGGACGGACCCTGGTGGTCCTGATTGCCTCCAATGGGCACGTTGATCAGCGCGTGGCCCAACTCGATCCCGAACTCAGCGAAGATGACCTCCACCTAGTGAAGAACGCGCTGCTGCGCGGTCTCGCGAACGCTCGGCTCGAGGAGATCGCTCGGCTTTGTGCCGCCGTCGTCGAGACCCTGCCCCACCACCTGCACGATGCGGGTACCCGGGTGGGAACGGCACTAGCTGCCCTCTCGGATCACCGGGTGACGGACAGGATCGTCATGGCCGGCACTGCCAACCTCGCCCGCTCCAACAGAGATTTTTCCCTGACCATCACCCCGGTTCTGGAAGCCCTTGAGGAGCAAGTGGTCCTGCTGCGGCTCCTCTCGGAGCTAGAACTCGACCGTCGCGGAATCGCTGTGCGGATCGGCCGCGAGAACTTTTACGACGGATTCGAGGAGACCTCGCTCGTGGCCACGGCCTACGGCCCGGACCAAGCCGCCAAGGTCGGCGTGCTGGGACCGACCCGCATGGACTACAGTTCTTCGATGGCCGCAGTGCGAGCTATCGCTCGATACCTCTCCCGCATACTTTCCACCTAGACCTGTTCGGCGCGCGAGAACCCGCGTCGCATCCTTCAGACCAGTTCGAAAGGACCTTGCGAACACCGTGAGCAATTACTATGACGTCCTCGGCGTGGCCCAAGACGCCTCCGCCGAGGAGATCAAGAAGGCCTACCGTAAGATGGCCCGGAAGCTTCACCCGGACGTGAATCCGGGCGAGGACGTCGCCGACAAGTTCAAAGAGGTCAGCCGGGCCTATGAAGTTCTGTCCGACCCGCAAAAGCGGCAGAACTACGATGCCACTGGCGACGAGAACGGTGCTCCGGCCGGCGGCGGCTTCGGCGGCGGTGGTTTTGGGGGCTTCGGAGACATCTTCGAGCAATTCTTCGGCGGCGGCGCACAGCAGGGTCCTGTCTCCCGAACCCAACCGGGCCGGGACGCGCTGATTACGGCCACGATCGACCTCAAGGACGCGGTGCAGGGTGTCGTGCACCCGCTGGACATCGAAACGGCCGTCACCTGCAAGGCCTGTGAGGGGTCGTGCTGCCAGCCGGGCACGCAACCTGAAACGTGCACCAACTGCCAGGGCCGCGGCCAAGTCCAGCGGCCGGTGCGATCCATGCTGGGCACCATGATGAGCCTCGAGACGTGCCACATTTGCCGCGGCTTTGGCAACACCATTCCGAATCCGTGCCACGAGTGCAATGGTCAAGGGCGAGTCCGCGAACGTGTGACCAAGCAGCTCAAGATCCCGGCCGGCGTGGCCTCCGGCACGCGCATCCACCTCGGCGGGCAGGGTGAGGCCGGCTTGGGCGGCGGGCCTAACGGCGATCTGTATGTCGAAATCGAGGTACGCCGCCACAAGATCTTCGAACGTGACGGCAACGACCTCCACGCGACCATGCCCATTCCCATGACCGCCGCCGTGCTCGGCACGGACCTCAAGTTTGAGACGTTCGACGGTGAGCAGGACATCACGGTTGACCCCGGAACGCAGTCCGGCACCAAGGTGCGGCTCCGAGAGCTGGGCGTGCCACGACTGCGCGGCTCAGGCCGCGGTGACCTTGTGGTCCACTTCCAAGTGGAGACCCCGACGAAGCTGACCGATGAGCAGCGCGCGTTGGTTGAGCAACTCGCCGAATTGCGCGGTGAAGAGCATGCCGAGGGGCGCCTCGCCGATCGCGGGAACGTCTTCACGCGGCTGCGGGACAAGTTCGGTCACCGCGGCTGATGAGCAACCAGGCCTTCGTCATTGAGCCGGCCGTCGCGGATCATGCGGCGGTCGGCGACGTCGTCGCGCTGTCTGGCGACGAAGGCCATCATGCGGTCACGGTTAAGCGGGTGCGGGCGGGCGAAAGAATTGACCTGATGGATGGCAGAGGTCGCCGATTGGTGACGACTGTCGAGACGGTCTCCAAGCGCCACCTCGAGGCGCGGGTGGAGCAGGTCATGGACGAACCTCGCCCCGCCCGGCGGGTGACGCTGATTCAGGCTCTGGCTAAGGGGGATCGAGACACGCAGGCCGTCGAGGCAGCGGTGGAGCTGGGCGTCAGTCGTGTGGTGCCCTGGCAAGCGGAGCGTTGCGTGGTTCGTTGGTCCGGGGATAAGGCCCAGAAGGGCCGCTCGAAGTGGGCCGCAACGGTGCGCGCAGCAGTCAAGCAGTCCCGCCGCGCCTATGAGCCGGACGTCGACGCTGCGGTGACGACGACGGAACTGAGCGCGTGGATTGCCGCTGACGCCGCGCGTGCGGTGCTGGTCCTGCACGAGGCCGCGACTCAGCCGCTCGCCGAGGCGGTCACCGACCTGATGGCAGATCAACCAGACCTGACGGAGCTGGGGCTAGTGGTCGGCCCCGAGGGCGGTATTTCGCCGGCTGAGCTAGAGCAGCTCACGCGTGCCGGTGCTCGGCCGGTCCTCTTGGGCCAGCATGTGCTTCGCGCAGGAACCGCCGGCCCGGCGGGAGTCGTTCTCGTCCGGCATCTGGTGGGGGAGCTTTAGCCCGGGGGAGTGCATGGAGCGGGTGCAGTGGGTCATGAGCCCTTTCCGCCGACGCTAAAGGTCTTGGAATCCTCAGCCCGTCGCTCGCCCTCTTCCGTGAGCCCCCACACGGAGACTTCGTACGTTCCGGCGGGGAGGTCCAACGCCAGCGCATACAGGCCGTCCTCGGCCTGCTCCGTAACGGCCCCGGACTGTTGCGCTGAGTCGGAGTCGAGGGGCCGGACACGCCAGCGAAGCCCCTGCGCAAAGTGTTCCGCCACACCAGAGATCTCAAGCTCCCCACTGGAGCGTTCACTTCCGTGTTGCGGAGAGATGAGCCAGACGGGGGCCTGATATTCACCGCGTCGAGGTATGGGGCGATTGAGCTTGACGTGGCCAAATGCGGGGCGGTCCGACCGGCCGTCGATTAAGAGCTGCACACGAGGTTGGGCGCCCTCAGAGAGTAGGCCCGCGTTCCACGCGGCGGCTGTGGCGGTGAAGACCAGTTGTTGTACCGCTGCATCGGCGCGCTCGGGTGAGAGATCAGCATCGAAGGCGTCCCCACCGATGTCGACCGTGATGACGTTGTCCGTGCTGATGGACGTGCCGAGGTCTTCCGTGGCCTGCCATACGGATGAGTAGTCCGGATCGAACGGCTGGGCCGAGAGCATGTAGTGGATGCTGGTCGCGATCGGATCCCCGTGGTCTTGGCCGTGGACGAACTCGCGGTAGAGGCGTGGTGCGCCGTCAACGTCCCCGAACCAGTACACCGGGGTCAGCTTGGTGGAGGTCACCGATTCCTGCCGCGCGCTGCGTGCGGCGGACTCCTGATCCAGCGTCACCGCAGGAGCGCTCGTCATGCTGTCCGCCTGGGGTGCGATCGCTGCCTGGGGTGCACACGCGGTGGCAACCACAGCGGCTGCGACCGCGGCACCGGTCAGGCGGAGTGATCTGCTGAGGTGGATACTGGGCACTCGGTGAGGTCTTTCGGGCGGTGGACAGCGGACAAGCCATTTCTGGCACAGGTCTTTCAGATTGCCATACGAGGGTGCTGCTTGCGCGCGAAAATCCCGTGCTGGGGATAACCGTTGCCGTACTGATACTCGAGAGTGCGTAGTTATGCGGTGTTTCATAAACCTCTCAGCGCTGGTGCCGTAGATCTTCGCGATGGCCTCACGAGGCGAGTCACGTAGAATGTGATCAATCGGCTCAGGCGGCGCGTAGGGCGCGCCGCGCGACGACTTTTCAGGAGGAACTGCCCAACCGATGACTCACGACGCCGACGCACCTTTGGGTGCCAAACTGCAGGGCACGCTGTCCTCGATTGACGACTCGGACGCTGGAGTCCAGCGAGCGCGTGCCAGCGCTGCGCCCGAACTCGTGACCTTCGCGTCGACCGAGGAAATGGTGGCCTCGCTCGGTGCGCACGATGAGGTGCTTCGCATCCTGCAAAGCGTGTACCCCCGCACCGTCTTGCATGTGCGGGGCAATGAGTTGACGGTGACGGGCGAGGCCGAGCAGGCGGGTCGAGCGCTCCGAGTGGTTCAGGAGGCGCGGTCGCTCGCCGCCAAGGGCACGCGGGTGAATCCGCAGTTGGTGGAGCAGCTTGTCCGCATGGTTAACGATCATCGCGCGGTCCCCGCCGGCGCCGGAGACGTGTTTGGGCTCAATATCCTGTCCGGCCGCGGCCGCAGCATTCGGCCGAAGACGGTCAACCAAAAGTCGTACGTCGATGCCATCGACGAGAACACGGTGATTTTTGGGATTGGTCCAGCGGGAACCGGTAAGACGTTTCTGGCCATGGCTAAAGCTGTTCAGGCCTTGCAGGAAAAGGAAGTCAGTCGGATCATCCTGACGCGGCCCGCCGTCGAGGCGGGGGAGAAGCTCGGATTCTTGCCGGGCACCCTGACGGACAAGATCGATCCGTATTTGCGACCGCTCTACGATGCCTTGCACGACATGATCGACCCGGAAACCATTCCGCGTCTCATTGCCGCAGGAACGATTGAAGTGGCGCCCTTGGCGTACATGCGCGGACGCACGCTCAACGACGCGTTCATCATCCTCGATGAGGCGCAGAACACCACGCCGGAGCAGATGAAAATGTTCCTGACGCGTCTGGGGTTCGGGTCCAAAATTGTCGTCACGGGAGACGTCACTCAGGTGGATCTGCCTGGCGGAACGAAGTCCGGTCTGCGCATCGTGACCGACATTCTGGACGGAGTCGAAGACATCGCGTTTTGCCGGCTGGGCGCGGACGATGTCGTCCGTCACCGGCTCGTTTCCGACATCGTCTCAGCGTACGAATCGTGGTCCGACGCTGAAGAGAGGCGCGCTGAAAAGCGCGCCCAGCGCCGTGCTTCCCCTCAGGCGCGCGCTCGGTCTGAACGACGTCGTCCGCAGTCCGAGGAGGACTGAGCATGGCGGTTGACGTCAACAACGAGTCCTCGATGGAGGCGGACCTCGATTCGCTCTCCGGCCTCGGAAAGCACATCCTGGAGCGGCTGCACGTGCATCCGCAGGCCGAGGTGTCCATCATCCTGCTTGATGAGGACGCCATGGAACGCCTTCACATCGAGTGGATGGATCTCGAAGGTCCGACGGACGTGATGTCCTTCCCCATGGATGAGCTGACGCCTGGCCGGCCCGGCGCCCTCACGCCTGCTGGCACCCTTGGAGACATCGTCATTTGTCCGCAGGTCGCGGCTGAACAGGCGCAGCGCGGCGGCCACACGACGGCCGATGAGATGCTCCTGCTCGCCACTCATGGCCTGCTGCACCTGCTGGGCTTCGACCACGCCGAACCGGCCGAACGTGAGGAGATGTTCGGACTGCAGCGCGATCTCTTGACCGAGTTTTTGGGACGTCCCGCGCCGCGGGAGACGATCGAATGATCGTGCTGGTCTTGGCCGTCCTCGCGGCCCTGTGTATCGTCTGCGCCGCACTGTTGACGGCCGCGGAGTCGGCCTTCTTTTTCCTTCCGCGGCAGGAAGCGGAACAGATGCTCGCGGGCAAATCGCGTCCGCGTCTCCGCGCGATTCTGGCCGATCCCGCCCCGCATACGCACGCGGTGCGATTTTGGCGTATCTGGTTTGAGATGGCGTCGGCGGTGGCGCTCGGCATCCTCTACCACGATGTCCTCGACCATTTGTTCTTCGCCGGCCTCCTCGCCACCGCATCCATGGCTGCGATTGGCTTCGTCCTCGTCGGCATTTCTCCTCGCCGGCTGGGTCAGGTCCACGCTGCTTCGGTGGTCGTGTTGGCTGCTCCGCTCGTCCGGTTCTTGCGGCTCATTCTTGGCCCCATTCCAACGTGGCTAGTCCGCCTCGGCTCACGCTTGAGTCCCGGCGACGCCGCGGACGAGGAAGCTTTTTTCACCGAGCAGCAATTTCGCGAGTTTGTGGACCGCGCGAACGAAGCGGACGTTTTGGAAGACGTTGAGGCGGATCTCATCCACTCCGTCTTTGAACTGGGGGACACCCGGGTCCGTGCCGTGATGGTTCCACGGACCGACATGGTCACGGTCGAGGCCGGCACGGGACTGCGCGAGGCCATGAGTTTGTTCTTGCGCTCCGGATACTCGCGCATTCCTGTCATTGAGGACAGTGCGGATAACGTCGTCGGTATCGTTTACCTGAAGGACCTTGCCGCGGCCCTACATGCGTCCGAGGGGGATCGACGGACGGTGGAAGCGCTCGCCCGCGACGTGCGCTACGTCCCCGATTCCAAGGGCGTGGCTGAGCTGCTCCAAGAGCTCCAGCATGAGTCCACGCACGTGGCCATTGTGATCGACGAATATGGTGGCACCGCCGGCTTGGTGACCTTGGAGGATCTCATCGAGGAAATCGTCGGCGAGATCGACGATGAGTACGACGCCGACCGCCTCGAACCCCAAGAGGTTGAGGCCGGTATTTTCCGCGTTGACGCCCGCATGTCCATCGACGACCTCGGAGAACTGTTTGGCTTGGACCTCGACGATGACGAAGTCGACACGGTGGGCGGGTTGCTGGCCAAGAGCTTGGGCCGGGTCCCCATTGTTGGTTCCGAGGTCTCGGTACGCGGGTTGAACTTGCATGCGGAGGATCTGGAGGGGCGGCGCAACCGGGTGCGGTATGTACTCGCTTGGGCGGCCTCGCCGGAGACGAACGAGCTCGGTGAAGAGCGCTCCCACGACGGCTCCCGCGGGCGCCGCAGCGCCGATGATATTTCGGAGGAGACGGTATGACGAAGAAGCACGACGACGCGGCCCGGCCGGTCAGCGCGGGCGAAGCGACAGGACATTTCCTGACGGACCTGCCCGACGGCTATCGTGCGGGGTTTGCCTCCTTTGTGGGTCGCCCCAACGCGGGCAAGTCCACGCTGACGAACGCGCTCGTCGGCCGCAAGGTGGCCATCACCTCGAATAAACCCCAGACGACGCGGCACACCATTCGTGGCATCGTGCATCGGCCCGACGCGCAGTTGGTGCTCGTCGACACGCCCGGCCTACACCGCCCACGGACACTCTTGGGTGAAAGGCTCAACGATCTTGTCGAGGAAACACTCGCGGAAGTTGATGTCATTGGGTTCTGCCTGCCCGCCAACGAAAAGGTCGGGCCCGGGGACCGTTTCATTGCGCAGCAGCTCTCCGGCCTGGGGCGCAAGCCCATCGTGGCTGTGGTGACCAAGGCTGATCTGGTTTCGCGTGACGCACTCGGCGCTCACCTGATAGCGGTGACTCGCCTCGGTGAGGATCTCGTCGACGGCGGATGGGCCGACGTCGTTCCCGTGTCTGCGACCGGTGACTATCAGGTGGACGCGGTCGCCGACGTGCTCGTCAGCCACTTGCCGGTGTCGCCGCCGCTCTATCCAGAGGGTGAGCTAACGGACGAACCAGAAATCAAAATGGTGGCGGAGCTGATCCGAGAGGCCGCCCTCGAAGGCGTGCGCGACGAATTGCCGCACTCGCTGGCCGTGGTCGTCGAGGAAATGCTCCCGCGCGAGGGCCGTAGTGAGGACCGTCCCCTCGTGGATATTCACGTCAACGTGTTCGTCGAACGCCCCAGCCAAAAGGCCATTGTCATCGGTCGTGGCGGCGCGCGCCTGCGCGAGGTCGGATCCCGCGCTCGCAAGAGTATCGAGGCGTTGCTGGGGACGAAGGTCTACCTCGACTTGCACGTCAAGGTGGCCAAGGAATGGCAACGTGACCCTAAGCAATTGGGGCGACTGGGATTCTGAGCGGGAACCGCTCGGTTCGGTGCAATATTCTCGCGCCCGAATCAGCGTTCCTTCTCGCCCGGTGCTAGGGTGCCGATATGCGCATGTTCACGCTTCTGCTACGCCGCCGCGGTGAGGGTCCACGGGCGTAACGCCCGGAGAGCCGACCCCCTCACTGCGGAGACTTCGTGCTGCCGGCCAGCTCCACGCGAGCGACACCACTGATGCAACAACGATAAGGCGAAGACCCATGAGCAATATGCAGAAGCCCTCCTCACTGCCCATCCACAAGTACGTTCCTTTTCACGAGCAGATTGACGTGAAGCTGCCGGATCGCACGTGGCCGGATGCCGTCATCGACAAGGCCCCGCGCTGGTGCGCCGTGGACCTGCGGGATGGCAACCAGGCGCTCATCGATCCGATGAGCCCCGAACGCAAGCATAAGATGTTCGATTTGCTGGTCTCCATGGGGTACAAGGAGATCGAGGTGGGCTTTCCGGCCGCTTCGCAGACGGACTTCGATTTCGTGCGGCAACTGATCGAGGGCGGCAAGATCCCGGATGATGTCTCGATTCAGGTCTTGACGCAGGCCCGCGAACACCTGATTGAACGGACGTACGAGGCGATCAACGGGGCCAAGAATGCCATCGTTCACCTCTACAACTCGACCTCCATCCTGCAGCGTCGGGTGGTGTTCCATCAGGATCAAGACGGCATTATCGACATCGCGACGAGCGGGGCTCGCCTCTGCAAAAAGTTCGAGGAGATGCTCGACCCGGGCACGAACCTGACCTACGAGTATTCGCCGGAGTCTTTCACCGGAACGGAGCTGGACTTTGCCCGGCGGATCGCTGAGGCGGTGGGAGAGGTCCTCGAGGCGACGCCCGAGAAGCCGATGATTCTCAACCTGCCAGCCACCGTCGAAATGGCGACGCCGAACGTGTATGCGGACTCGATCGAGTGGATGCATCGCAACCTCGCCAACCGCGATTCCATCATTCTCTCGCTGCACCCCCACAACGACCGGGGCACCGGCGTCGCCGCCGCGGAACTCGGCTACATGGCGGGCGCGGACCGCATCGAGGGGTGCCTCTTTGGCAACGGTGAGCGCACCGGAAACGTGGACCTGGTCACGCTCGGCATGAATCTCTTCACGCAGGGCGTGGACCCGGAGATCGACTTCTCCAACATGGATGAGATCCGCCGCACGGCTGAATATTGCAATCAGCTCAACGTCCCCGAGCGCTCTCCGTGGGCCGGAGACCTGGTCTTTACCGCCTTCTCGGGGTCCCATCAGGATGCCATCAAGAAGGGCTTCGAGGACATGGAGCGCCGGGCGGAAGAAGCGGGCCAGTCCGTCGACGACTTGGTCTGGGGCGTGCCGTACTTGCCCGTGGATCCCCGAGACATTGGCCGCTCTTACGAGGCGGTCATCCGCGTCAATTCCCAGTCCGGTAAGGGCGGTGTGGCCTACCTGCTCAAGCACGACTACTCGTTGGATCTGCCGCGCCGGGCGCAGATTGAGTTCTCTGGCGTGATTCAGCGTCAGACGGACGGCGAGGGCGGTGAAATGTCCGCCGCTGCCATTTGGGATGCGTTCCGGGACGAGTACCTGCCCACCACGGACAGCGCTGAACGCGCGGCGTGGGGCTACTACAAGCTGGCCTCCGCGACGGCCACGACGCGGGAAGACGGCTCGTTTTCGCTCGATGCCAATCTGGTCATCGACGGCGCGCCCACGCACCGAACCTCCGGCGGCACCGGACCCATCGATGCGCTGGTGTCGATCCTGGCCCGTGAGGGCGTCGACGTCCGCGTTTTGGATTACACCGAGCATGCGCTCTCCGAAGGCGGAACGGCCACCGCGGCGGCGTATGTTGAGTGCGCCATCGGTGAGCGCGTCCTGTGGGGTGTCGGTATCGACGCCAATACGTCCACGGCCGCCATGAAGGCCGTCATCTCGGCCGTGAACCGCGCCATTCGGGACCAGTAGTCCGGGCGAGGGCCGACGCACGACGACGCCGCCGCACCATGGGGTGCGCGGCGTCGTCGGCTACGGCCGTCTGGCCACACTCGGCGCGCGACGGCGATGGGCCATAATGGAGCAATGCCTCGCTCCACGTTCGCCTCAACGTCGTATCGCACCCCCGCGATCGTGTTGCGCACGTACAAGCTGGGGGAGGCCGACCGGATCATCGTCTTCCTGACTCCGAGCCATGGACAGGTGAGGGCCGTGGCCAAGGGCGTGCGGCGGACCAGTTCAAAACTCGGTGCCACGCTGGAGCCCTTTATGCTGGTTGACGCCCAGATTTCCACCGGACGCAGCCTGCACATCGTCACCCAAGCCCAACTGCGCACCCCCTACGGCCAGGCGCTCGTGGCCGACTACCGGGCCTACACGTGCGCTCACGCCATGGTGGAGGTGGCCGAACACCTCACGGAAGATGAGGATACGGCCGCCCAGTACCGGCTCCTGCACGGCGCCCTTGCCGCACTCGCGCGTGGCACCAAAGATCCCTCCTTGGTGCTGGATTCCTACCTCTTAAGGGCCCTTGCGGCGGCGGGATGGCCTCCGAGCTTCGCGGCATGCGTTCGCTGCGGCGCCCCTGGCCCGCATCGGGCCGTCAACGTGCCCCTTGGAGGCTCTGTGTGCCCCGAGTGCCGTCCCGCGGGGTCGGCCTCCCCGGCGCCGGCCACCGTGGACCTGCTGGACGCGCTCCTCAGGGGTGACTGGTCCCGGGCCGAGGCCGCAGAGCCACAGGCCCGCGCACAGGCGGCCGCTTTCGTCGGAAACTACCTCCAGTGGCACCTCGAACGAGCGGTGAAGTCACTCAAGCACGTGGAAAGAGCATGATGCAGATTCAGCGAAGCGCCGGCCGCCAGCCGGCTGTCCAGCGACCAGCCCCGCACCCCAGCGGGGCCGTACCGCCGCAGATTCCGAGGGACCTGATTCCGCGGCATGTGGCCATCGTGATGGATGGCAATGGGCGTTGGGCCAACCAGCAAGGCTTGCCACGGACTGAAGGGCACCGGGCCGGTGAGGCGGCGCTTCTCGACGTGGTGGCCGGGGCTATTGAGTTGGGGATTGAGTACGTGAGCGTTTACGCGTTCTCCACGGAAAATTGGCGACGGAGTCCGGATGAAGTGCGGTTTCTGATGGGGTTTTCTCGAGACGTGCTGCGCCGCCGCCGCGACCAATTGAATGAGTGGGGCGTGCGCATCAAATGGTCCGGGCGGGAACCGCGGCTGTGGAAGAGCGTCATCAAGGAGCTCAAGAGCGCCGAACGGTTGACCAGCGGTAATGACACCTGCCAGCTCACCATGTGCGTGAACTACGGAGGGCGGGCGGAAATCGTTGACGCGGTGCGAGCGATCGCCGATGACGTCGCGGCCGGGCGCGTCTCACCCAAGGGTCTTAACGAGCGAAGCCTCGCGAAGCACCTCTACGCGCCCGAGCTACCCGATGTTGACCTGTTCCTGCGCAGCTCGGGAGAGCAACGCACGTCAAACTTCCTGCTCTGGCAGTCGGCCTACGCGGAGATGGTGTTTCTTGACGTCCTGTGGCCCGACGTCGATCGCCGCACGCTGTGGGAAGCCGTCGAGATCTACGCACGCCGCGATCGACGCTACGGTGGGGCCATCGACCAGCCGCAGCAGTCCTGACGGCGGTTCATTCGGGCGCGGAGAGCCCACTGGCGTAGCCGGTGGCCCAGCTGCGAATGGCCGTAAACGCTTGCCGCCGCGGCTCAGGTTTGGACGTGAAGACATCATGGGTCGCCCCGGGGATCTTCACAATGTTCACGTTGTGCCCGAGTTTGAGCGCACGCAGACGCGTGTCATCGACGTTGATGACGGTGTCTCCGGAGAGGTGCTCGAGCGTGAAGTGCGTGCTGATGACGGTGTGATCGCTGGTGAGGACCAGTACCGGCACCTCGATGGAGAGCCCTGCCGCGACCTTGCCGTGGCCTTCGAGTATTGCTGCCATCCACCCGGCGCGCACGTCGAAGGCGTAGCGCGGTCGCCAGAGGGGGTGAAGGTCCCAGGCGCCGAAGGCTTGATTACTCAGGGACTGCCAGTAGTAATCCACCTCCGGCAGGGGCACAATCGCCCGGGGGCGGCGCCGAGCCACCCGCTCCATAATTCCAGTGGCCGCCAGCCGAACCACCCAGCTACCCTGTGTCTCCAACCACGGCGAATTGAGGATGAGCGCGTGAATCTCACCTGGGTGTCGGTCTGCCCAGAGGCTGGCGACGAGCCCGCCGGTCGAATGACCAGCGAGAATGATGCGTTCAACGTCGGGCACATCCGTGCGGATCGCCGTGATGGCCGCACCGATGTCGCCGTCGTACTCCTGAAGCCGGTCCGTGAAACCAGCGTTTTGCCATGGGCGCAGACCGCGCCCGTAACGCCGCAGGTCGAGGGCATAGAACCGCGCTCCCAGCCCATCGAAGAATTCGGCAATCTCAGTGTTGTAGAAGTAGTCGCTCCATCCGTGGATGTACAGCACGGCGGTGCGCGGGCGGCGCCGGGCGAACGGCCACCGCGGAAATTCGAACCACTCCGCGTCGCGCCGGTAACGGACGAGCCCCGCGACGAGGTCAGTGCCGTAGCGCTCACGCTCGGCGGCGCTAGCGTGCCCCGCGTCCGGATCCTCACCGAGGTGCAGGTGCGTGTAGGTGTATCCAGAGCCCAAGACGTCGTCGCGCCACTGCCCGGCGGGAACGGTCGGCGCGTAGTCAGTCATCGTCGCAGCGGAAACTTGGTCCATGCCACGAGCATATCGATCAGCCTCCTCACCTGCGACGGGTCGTGCGGCGGGACAGGTCAGCGTGCCATGAGCCAGCAGTGCCGAAGGACTACACGTGAGGGAGGGAAGTTGGCGACTTCGCTTGCCACGGGAGAAACTGTTGCCCATGCGCATCTATCCCGCCGTTTTCCGTCTTGTCTTCTCCCGTATGGATCCGGAGCGGGCCCATCACCTAGCGTTCTCCGCCATCCGAGCCGCTGAACGGGTTCGCGCGTCAACGCTCCTCCGCCGATTCACGCGGCCAGACCCGTCGCTGGGACGGACCGTCATGGGGATCGACTTCCCGTCCCCCTTTGGGCTGGCCGCTGGCTTCGACAAGCAGGGACACGGGGTGGCCGCCTTGGCCGATCTCGGGTTCGGCCACATCGAGGTGGGCACGATTACCGCACACGCTCAACCGGGCAATCCCGCACCGCGGCTCTTCCGCCTGATTGAGGACCGGGCGGTCATTAATCGGATGGGATTCAACAACGACGGGGCGAGCGCTGTGGCGCCACGCATCCAAGCAGTCCGGCCGGTCCTCGCCGAGCGGTTTGGCACGGCCCGCCCCGTCGTGGGCGTCAACATTGGCAAAACCAAAAAAGTGGACCTCGACGAGGCAGTCGAAGACTACCGGGCGAGCACGCGGCAACTGGCCCCGCATGCCGACTACCTCGTGGTGAATGTCAGCTCGCCCAACACGCCAGGGCTGCGCTTGCTGCAAAGCGTGGAAACACTTCGCCCGTTGCTTGTCGCCGTTCGTGAGGAGGCCGATGCCGTCACGAAGCAGCGGGTGCCGCTGCTGGTGAAGATTGCCCCTGATTTGGCCGATGCTGATCTCAGCGAGGTGGCGGCGCTGGTCGGCGAACTCGGGCTCGACGGCGTTATCGCCACCAACACGACCATCGAACGGACCGGACTGCGCGCCGCGGATGCGCGGATCCAGGAGATCGGAGCTGGCGGGCTCTCCGGCGCACCGCTCAAAACGCGCTCTCTGGCCGTGCTGAAACAACTCCGCCGCGAACTGCCCGAGGATGCCGTCATCATCTCCGTCGGTGGTGTTGAGACGGGACAGGAGGTGCACGCGCGATTGCGTGCTGGCGCGGATCTGGTGCAGGGATACACGGCGTTCCTGTATGAAGGTCCGCTCTGGGCAGCCCACATCAACAGGTATCTGGCCCGGCATCTGCGCTAGCGTGTCGGGAACATCTGCGGCGTGCGCGGGTTCTCCAGACGACGGCGGCCGGTCACCTCAAGGTGACCGGCCGCCGTCGTCTGCGGGACGAAGTCGCTGCTTGCAGTGGAGGCCTATTCGCGAGGCGCCTGGCCGCGCTTGACCTGTGGCTTGGGCAGGCGCATTTTCCGGAACTGCAGCCCGCGCATTGCGGCGTACCAGAGCACGCCGCGTTCATTCTCACCAAACTTCGCAATGAGGCGCTTCTTCAACAGGCGCGTCATGATGAACGCGTCGATGACGGTGATCAGCAGGATGACCCACAGGGCGATGGTGATGTTGGCCTGCACGGCCAAGTTGTTGGCCATCGTGAAGGAAAAGATGAGGAACGCGAAGATGATGATCATGAGGAACTCGCCGACCATCCAGCGAGAGTCCACGAAGTCCCGTGCAAATCGCTTCTGCGGACCCTTGTCGCGCGGCATCATGTAGCGCTCGTCGCCGGTTTCGTTGGCCAAGCGCAGCCGCTCTTGGGCCTCGATCCGACGCTGACGCTCAGCCTGCTTGCGCGCCTTCTTATCCGAGGGCACCAGCGGGCGCTTATTCAGGGCCTCCTGTTGACTACGCTTCGGCGTGGGGCCCTTTTTGCCAGCAGGGCGCGGCTCGGGGGTCTCTGCGGGGTTCTCTACGGCCGCGGGTTCCTGGGCGGCCTCATCCTTGTTGCGTCCAAACACCCCAGAAGTCTATCCGGCCCGGGCCGCAGCGCCGAATGCGGCGGTGGTCTTCATCACGGCGGTGGGGGAGGAGCAGAGGGCAGCAGCGTTAGGCTGGACATCATGAGCACACCAGCAGAAACCGTAGATGTAGAGGCGATCGCCGCGCGGGTCCGGGAGGAGTTTTCCCGCACTCTGGATGACCTGAAGTCACTCGTCCGGATTCCAGGCGTCGCGTGGGATTCCTTCGACGCCGAGGACTTGGCGCGCAGTGCCGAAGAAGTCGCCGCTCTTGTGCGCAGCACCGGCATCGAGGATGTTCAGATCCTCACCGCGGAAAAGGAAGGTGGAGGCACCGGCAGCCCGGCCGTCGTGGCCCGCCGGCCAGCAAAAGCTGGCAAACCCACGATCATGCTGTACGCGCATCACGACGTGCAGCCGCCCGGGGATGCTTCGCTCTGGAACACGCCCGCTTTCGAGCCGACGCAGGTGGGGGACCGGTTGTACGGTCGCGGGGCTGCGGATGACAAGGCGGGCATTATGGTCCATATTGCCTCGCTGCGCGCGGTCTTGAACGTCGTCGAGGACTTTGGGGTCGGCGTGACGTTCTTCTTTGAGGGCGAAGAAGAGGCCGGCTCTCCGAGCTTCCGTCACTTCCTTGAAAAGTACCGGGACCTGCTCGTGGCAGACGCCATCGTTGTCGCCGATTCCACCAACTGGAAGGTTGGCACGCCAGCTTTGACGACCAGCCTGCGCGGGGTGTGTGCCGCCGAGGTAGAGGTTCGTGTGCTGGAGCATGCAGTGCATTCCGGAATGTTTGGCGGTCCAGTGCTGGATGCCCCGACTATTGCGGCCCGGTTGATCAGTACCTTCCACGACGACGACGGTGCGGTCGCTATCGACGGACTGGTCAGTCACGAGAGCGCCGAGGTGGACTATCCGGAGGCCGACTTCCGGCAGGATGCGTCCGTCGTCGAGGGCTACCGGCTCGCCGGCAAGGGGGCGTTGGCGGATCGGCTCTGGAATAAACCGGCACTGTCCATCATTGGCATGGATATCCCGGCCGTTGAGGTCTCGTCCAACACCTTGCTGCCCGTCGCACGGTTCAAGGTCAGCATTCGCCTCGCCCCCGGCCAGGACACGGAGCAAGCGGCCAACGCCTTGACCCGGCACATCGAAGCTCAGGAGGTCTTCGGCGCACACGTGACGGTGGACATCACGGAGTCCGGGCAGCCCTTTGCCGCGGACACGACGCAACCGGTGACCCAGGCGTGCCTGTGGGCCCTGCAACAGGCCTGGGACGTTGCTCCCGTGCAGATCGGCGTCGGCGGATCGATTCCGTTCATCGCGGACTTGCGCGACGTCTTCGCTGACGCGCAAATATTGGTCACCGGCGTCGAGGATCCGGATTCGCGAGCCCACAGCGCCAATGAGTCCTTGCATGTGGGTGATTTCGAACGAGCTGTGACGGCCGAGGCGCTGCTGTTAGCCCAGATGAATATTCAGGGGATGTCACAGGGCGCCGCACCCGTAGAATAGATACCGAAAGGCCGCTGCGGCCGTCCCCGCAGCGACCGACACCAGTTATGGAGGAACAATGACCGCCACAACCAATGAATCCACTGCGGACGCCACCGAGCTGCCATCACACGAGGTTCAACTGTCAGATGTCGCGGCAGAGAAGGTGCGGAGCCTACTCGAGCAGGAGGGACGCACGGACCTTCGCCTGCGCGTCGCCGTCCAGCCGGGCGGCTGCTCCGGCCTGATCTACCAGCTCTACTTCGACGAGCGCATTCTGGACGGCGATGCTGTCTGTGAGTTCGACGGCGTGGAGGTCGTCGTCGACAAGATGAGCGTGCCCTACCTGAACGGTGCAGCCATTGACTTCGAGGACACGATTTCGAAGCAGGGCTTCACGATTGACAACCCGAACGCAGGCGGCTCCTGCGCTTGCGGCGATTCGTTCCATTGAGTTCGTTCCCCGCGGGGAGTCACTCCGGCGGGACCAGTAGCAACAAACTGGGCCCGCCGGAGTTTCAGTCGGCAAAGAGCGGCGTCACAAGGTAAGCTCTACAGCGGGTAGTAAAACTATGCTTGCTCCTGCGAAGCCAGAGGTGCGTCTACTAAGGGCCGAGGGTCCTGCGGCGATGGCCAAGTCGGAGAGTCATTCAGCACAAAAAGAAGAGGAAGGGCCGTCTGTGAGTTCGCAAGACCGAACCAGCAGCCGTCGCTCGGCGAGGGCCAAAGTAGTCGCCCTAGGTGCCGCCGGCGCGTTGTTGTTGACGGGTTGTTCGGAGCAGGTCCAGCGGGGCTGGCTGCCGAACGAAGATCGGGATACCACCAATCACACGGGGATGTTGCAGGACCTATGGGTCAACTCGTGGATTGCTGCTCTCGCCATTGGACTCCTGACCTGGGGTCTGATCATTTGGTGCATCGTCGCCTATCGGCGCCGCAAGAACGACACGGGGTACCCGCGCCAGCTCAGCTACAACCTTCCGCTGGAGATTTTCTACACGGCTGTGCCGCTCATGCTGGTCATCACGCTGTTCATCTTCTCGGACTCGACGCAGCGCACGGTTGATGAGCCGGTCGACTCGCCGCTCGTGGTAGACGTTCGTGCCAAGCAATGGTCCTGGGATTTCAACTACTCGTACGAAGGCCAAGAGGCCTACTACGCGGGCATTCAGGGACACCTCACCGGTGAGGAGGGCGTCGAGGAAGAGCTGCCGACGCTGTACCTGCCGGTCGATGTCCCGGTGACGTTCGAACTCAACAGCCGTGACGTCATCCACTCATTCTGGATCCCAGCCTTCCTGCAGAAGCTGGACATGATTCCCGGGAAGACCAACTACATCTATCTCACCCCTCAAGTTGAGGGCACCTTCCAGGGCAAGTGCACGGAGCTGTGCGGCGAGTACCACTCGGAGATGCTCTTCAACGTTGAGGTGGTTTCCGAAGCCGAATTCCAGCAGCACTTGGACTCCCTGCCTGAGGGTCACCTGGGCGAGGAGTACGACCGCAAGCCGGGCGAGGTCGCCCAGCTCAGCACGAGCCACGGCGAAGGGGAGTAGGAGAACATGACTACCTACGAATACGCCACGGATGAGGCGAAGGCCGTCGCGCCGCGCGTGGTCCCGCAATCCAAGGGACGCATCATCGTCAATTGGATCACCTCAACGGACCACAAGACGATCGGCTACATGTACCTGATCGCCTCGTTCTTGTTCTTCTGCATCGGTGGCGTCATGGCGCTACTGATTCGCGCCGAGCTCTTCGAGCCGGGTATGAACATCTTGCAGTCCAAGGAGCAGTACAACCAGCTCTTCACGATGCACGGCACCGTGATGCTGCTGATGTTTGCCACGCCGCTCTTTGCGGGCTTTGCCAACGTGATCATGCCGCTGCAAATCGGGTCGCCGGACGTCGTCTTCCCGCGTTTGAACGCACTGGCCTTGTGGCTCTTTATCTTCGGATCCAGCATCGCCGTGGCTGGCTACCTCACCCCGCAGGGCGCCGCGTCCTTCGGTTGGTTTGCGTATGCCCCGTTGTCGAACACCACCTTCAGCCCCGGCGTGGGTGGGGACCTGTGGGTCTTTGGACTTGCACTGTCCGGCTTCGGTACCATCCTGGGCGCCGTCAACTTCATTACCACCATCATCTGCCTGCGTGCGCCGGGCATGACCATGTGGCGTATGCCGATCTTCACCTGGAACGTCCTGATCACCGCCATTCTGGTGCTGATGGCCTTCCCGCCACTGGCTGCCGCGCTGTTCGCACTCGGTGCCGATCGCCGCTTCGGGGCACACATCTTTGACCCCGAGTCAAGCGGGCCGATCCTGTGGCAGCACCTCTTCTGGTTCTTCGGCCATCCCGAGGTCTACATCATCGCGCTGCCGTTCTTCGGCATCGTCTCGGAGATCTTCCCGGTCTTCAGCCGCAAGCCGATCTTCGGCTACAAGGGCTTGGTCTACGCAACGATTGGTATCGCGGCGCTTTCCGTGGCGGTGTGGGCACACCACATGTACGTCACGGGCTCCGTGCTCCTGCCGTTCTTCGGCTTCATGACGATGCTGATCGCCGTGCCGACGGGCGTGAAGTTCTTCAACTGGATCGGAACGCTTTGGCGAGGTTCCATCACGTTCGAAACGCCGATGCTGTGGAGCATCGGGTTTATGGCCACGTTCCTTTTCGGCGGTCTGACGGGCATTATTCTCTCGGCCCCGCCGCTGGACTTCCACCTCTCCGACACCTACTTCGTCGTGGCGCACTTCCACTACGTTGTCTTCGGAACTGTGGTCTTCGCGATGTTTGCCGGGTTCTACTTCTGGTGGCCCAAGTGGACGGGCAAGATGCTCAACGAACGCCTCGGCAAGATCCATTTCTGGCTCTTGTTCATCGGCTTCCACGGCACCTTCCTGATTCAGCACTGGTTGGGCGTGATGGGTATGCCGCGACGCTATGCCGACTACCTCGTCGAGGACGGATTCACCACCATGAACCAGTTCTCCACGGTGTTCGCCTTCATCCTCGGCTTGTCCATGATTCCGTTCTTCTGGAACGTGTGGATTACCGCTCGTCACGGGCGCAAGGTTGAGGTAGACGATCCGTGGGGCTTCGGAGGGTCGCTGGAGTGGGCCACGTCGTGCCCGCCGCCGCGTCACAACTTCCACTCGATCCCACGCATCCGCTCCGAGCGTCCCGCATTGGATCTGCACCACCCTGAGCTGACGGGACGCACGACCCCGACCAGCGCAGCGGGTAAGGTTTTCGGCCCGGCTGACCAGAAGGACAAGTAACCATGAAGATTGAATCCTGGCTGTTCCTCGGCGGAACGTTCTTCTTCCTGCCCATCGCGCTGGTGTACGGCTTCATGACCGAATGGAGCGAGTGGGTCGGCATTCCGGGCTTGTTCATGCTCGTGGCACTGTCGCTGATGGTTGGCGGGTACTTGATGTTCACGGCCAAGCGGATTGGCAACCGACCAGAGGACCGCAACGACGGAGAGATTCACGAGAACGCCGGCGTCGTCGGTGCCTTCTCCCCGTGGAGCTGGTGGCCCATCTTCGTCGCCGGTAGCGCAGCGATTGGCTTCCTCGGGCTGGCCATCGGCTGGTGGGTCCTGTACATCGGTGCTGCACTCTCAGTCATTGCCGTGATTGGTTGGACCTACGAGTACAGCCGCGGAGACCACGCTCACTAACTCGGCACGTACTGGCCGTTTCATGCTGGGGCCTCACCCGTTCACGGGTGAGGCCCCAGCCTTTTTATGTCCTCACTCACTGTGGGAACCACAGTGCGGTCCGGGGTCTAGGATAGTGGTCTAGACGACGTCGTGAACCCTGGCAAAGGAGCTCCGTGGTTCTTCACAAGGCCCAGCCCATTGCTGGAACCATCGACCCCACGAGGGATGAGCCGAAGCACGTCCAGCTCAGGGACATCCTACGGCGGCACGCGAAGTCGACCTGCCGGCCGGGGGAGGCCCTGCCTTCAGAGCGCGACCTGGCTCTCAGCTTTGGACTCGCGCGCATGACGGTGCGTCAGGCGGTCGATTTTCTCGTCGAGGAGGGAACTCTTGAGCGCGTGGTCGGCGTTGGAACCTTCGCGGCACGCCCCAAGATGGATCTGCAGGTCAAACTGACGTCCTACTCCGAAGAAATGCAGCGACGGGGCATGGTGCCGGCGGCGCGGGTGCTGCGATTCGATGAGGTGCCGGCCGTGGGCCATTTGGCGCGCGAGATGGAACTGACAGACGGAGCCCCGGTGGTGCGTTTCCGTCGCCTCTTGCTGGCCGACGGCATGCCGATGAGCGTGGATGAGAATTATTTGCCTGCGCACCGCGTGCCGGGCTTTCTGGATGAGCCTGCACCCAGCAGCCTCTACAGCAGTCTTGAAGAGCGTTACGGACTGGTGATGCAGTGGGGGGAGGACCAGATCGAGGCGACGGCAGCAACCCCCGAGTACGCCCAACTTCTCGCGGTCGACCACGGGGCACCGCTTCTGAAGATTCAGCGCCATGCCTACGTTCGCCGTGAATTGGTGGACTATTCGATCTCATACTACAGAGCGGACCGCTACAAGCTGTGGGTACCGTTGCAACGCCCCGGGACGCGACGCACAGCAGCTTACGGAGGGTAGAGGGCAGGGATAACCCGCACTGGGACTCCGCCGGAGACTGTGGCAGCTACTGAAGACCATCACACGTGTCCTGGCGGCTCCTGAGCTCCTGACCGATGCAGAGGTGATGGCAGCGGTGCCCGTCTCCGGCCCAAAGTGGCTAGCGGCGTGTTAATAGGGTCGGCTGAGTCGCTTGCCTTAAGGGCGCGGACAAAACAAACGTGGGGTGGGTTCCATCCACGATGGAACCCACCCCACGTTGGGGAGAGGAAGGCCGACCTACTGGTCGAGCCCCTTCTTCTCGTCGGACTCAACGGCGTGATGTCCGTGATGGTGGGCGTGCGCCTCATCCAGTTCGGACTGCGTCACCGGCGCCACGCGATCTTCGAAGAAGAACTTCGAGATCTTTCCGCGAAGCTTCTCGGTGCGCGTGACGTGTCCCGCGCGATCAGCCTGAGCCGGGAGGACCTCATGTGAGGTGAACGCCGTCAGCTTGTAGAGCTTGTAGGGATCAACCTGCTCATGCCGCTCGCTGAATCCGCCCTCCGGGGACATCTCGATGATGCCGGCCTCGCGGCCATGGAGAACGATGTCACGGTCCTTGCGCTGCAGTGCCAGCGCGGTGCGCCGGGCGATCATGAAGCCGAGGATCGGCCCCAAGAAGAGGATAGCCCGCAGCCAGTAGGTGACGTCGTTGAGCGCGACTCCGAAGTGCGTTGCAGTCAGGTCCGACGAGGCCGCAGCCCACAGGACACAGTAGAAGATCACGCCCGCGACGCCGACGCCGGTGCGGAACGGCGCGTTGCGTGGCCGATCCAGCAGGTGGTGCTCGCGATCATCCTTGGTGACCCAACGCTCAACCCAGGGCCAGATGAACATGCCCACCAAGATGAGCACCAGCACAACGGCCGGAACCAAAACGCCCATGGCGAGAAGGTTGTCACCCCACGGGAACGGAATGATCCAGTCGAAGCTGAAGTCCCAGAGCTGTCCTGGCATCAGGCGAAGCGCGCCATCGGCCCAACCGATGTACCAGTCCGGCTGGGTACCCGCGGACACCGGTGACGGGTCGTACGGGCCGTAGTTCCAGATCGGGTTGATCGTGAAGAAGGCGGAGATGAAGGCCACGACACCGAAAACGATGAAGAAGAAGCCGCCAGCCTTCGCCGCGTACACCGGGCCGACCGGGAATCCGACAACGTTCTCTTCCGTCCGGCCTGGGCCAGGCCACTGCGTGTGCTTGTGGACCACGACCATGAAGAGGTGTACGGCGATCATGAGCAAAATCAACGCCGGAACCAGCATGATGTGCATCATGTACAAGCGCTGGATGACCGCCGTACCTGGGAATTCCCCGCCGAAGAGGAAGGCCGAAACGTACGTACCGACCAACGGAATGGCCTTGATGATGCCATCGATGATGCGCAGGCCGTTACCGGAGAGCAGGTCATCCGGCAGGGAGTAGCCGGTGAATCCGGCAGCCATGGCCAGTACCAACAGGACGCCGCCGACGACCCAGTTGAGTTCGCGTGGCTTGCGGAATGCGCCGGTAAAGAAGACGCGGAGCATGTGCACCGAGACAGAGGCGACGAACAGGAGAGCCGACCAGTGGTGGACCTGACGCATGAACAGGCCACCGCGGATGTCGAAGCTGATGTCGAGTGCCGTCTGGTAGGCGACGGACATGCCGACACCCTTCAACGGGTTGTAGGACCCGGTGTAGGTGATATGCGTCATTGACGGATCGAAGAAGAGCGTCAAGAACGTACCCGAGATCAGCAAGATGACGAAGGTGTAGAGCGCCACTTCGCCGAACATGAAGGACCAATGGTCCGGGAAGATCTTGCGTCCGAATTCCTTGACGATGGACGAGGCGCCGACTCGCTGATCGACGAAGTTGGCGATGCGGCCCGACTGGGTCTTGGGCTGGTAGACGGTTTCAGAGCTCATTGAAATTATCCACGCTCCCAGTATCCGGGGCCGACAGGTTCATGGAAGTCACTCTGGGCGACCAGGAATCCTTCATCGTCGACCGTAATCGGCAGCTGCGGCAGCGCATGGGCTGCCGGTCCGAAGATGACCTTGCACTCTTGAGTGAGGTCGAACGTCGACTGATGGCAGGGGCACAGCAAGTGGTGCGTGTGCTGCTCGTAGAGCGCCACGGGGCAACCCACGTGGGTGCAGATCTTCGAGTAGGCGACGATGCCGTTGTGGTGCCAATCCTCGCGACCCTCGGAAATATTGAGATCTTCCGGGTTCAGCCGCATGAGGAGGACGACGGCCTTGGCCTTCTGGTTGAGCCAGTCTTCGGCCTCCATCAGGCCCTCGGGAATGACGTGGAAGGCTGAGCCGATCTGCACGTCCGAGGCCTTGATGGGCGTACCGGACGGATCGCGGGTGAGGCGGACACCCTTGTCCCACATCGTGTGCCGGAGTCGATCAACAATCTGACCGGCACTTTCCTTCGTCAGGTCCAGATCGCGCAGGATGAAGACACCGGGAAGCGGCGCCAAGGCCAGTGCGCCAATCAGGGTGTTGCGGATGAGGGGGCGGCGCTGGATGCCGGACTCATCAATGATGGTGTTGACGATCGCCTCGGCGTCCTTACGGTCCTCTTCAGTGCGAACCGCGTGCCGGGATTCAGCGATCTCGTGATCCGGCATGAGGGTGCGTGCCCAGTGGACAATGCCGACGCCGATACCCAGCATGGCGAAGCCAGTGCCGAGGCCGAGCAGCGTGTTCTGCAGGCGAAGCTCCGCAATTGACTCGGTGTGCCCGACGGCGAAGTAGCCGACGAAGAAGAGCACGGTGCCAATGATGGAGATCGCGAAGAGGATCGCCACGTGGCGCTCTGCGCGCTTTGCTGCCCGCGGATCCGTATCGGTCAGTCGAGCCCGATGCGGCGGGAGGCCCGGGTCCTGGATCTTGTCCAGCTCACCCTCCTGAGCCTTAGCTACGGTGCCCGGCTGATCCGGACCGCCGTGACTATGGTCGCCCATGTTGTCTCTCATCCTTTGTTTCAAATGTTCTCGGTACGTAGTGATGCGGCATCGAGCCGCCGCATAAGGCTTAGGAGGGTCGCGACGTCAGCCAGATGGTGAAGGCAATGATGATGCCCAGGCCAGCCGTCCAGATGAAGAGCCCCTCAGCAACGGGTCCCAAGGAGCCGAGCTTGGCGCCACCGGGGGAGCCTTGGCTCTCAATTTCCTTGAGGAAGGTGATGACGTCGCGCTTGTCTTCGGGGCTGATGTTCGAATCATTGAAGACCGGCATGTTCTGGGGGCCGATCGCCATGGCCTCGTAGATGTGCTTTTCTTCGACGCCAGCCAAGGCCGGGGCGAACTTGCCGCGGGTCAGTGCGCCGCCGGCCGCGGCCGCGTTGTGGCACATCGCGCAATTGACGCGGAAGATCTCGCCACCCTTGGCGGAATTTCCCAGCGACGTGTCCAAGTACTCGGCTTCCGGCACTGCGGGACCGGCGCCGAGGGAGGCGACATAGGCGGCGAGCTGGGAGATCTGTTCGTCGTCGAACTGGACCGGCTTGGCCTCGGCCTGCGGGCCCTGCATCTGCATCGGCATGCGGCCCGTACCCACCTGGAAGTCCACCGACGCGGCACCCACGCCGATCAGTGAAGGACCAGAGTTGGTGCCCTCAGCATTCATTCCGTGACAGGTAGCGCAATTGGCCAGGAAGAGCTTTTCGCCTTCCTCGATGTCGCTTGCGCTGTAGCCGGTAGCGGCTTGGGCCTCGTTCACGC
The DNA here is from genome assembly GCF_015751895.1 of Zhihengliuella flava. NCBI lineage: Bacteria > Bacillati > Actinomycetota > Actinomycetes > Micrococcales > Micrococcaceae > Zhihengliuella > Zhihengliuella flava. The sequence continues at coordinate 138,792 of NZ_JADOTZ010000001.1, forward strand.
TGGTCGCTGCCGCGTAGAGGCCGCCCGTGACGAGCAGGCCCATCAGGAGCAGCGCGACTGCGGCGAGTGGATGCCGGCGCTTATGCGAAAGTGCCTTCACTTGCTGGTTCCTCACTAAATTCTTGGAAGTTGGTGGTGCGGTGTGGGCTACCGAGCCGTCGTCTACTTCAGGAAGTAGATGATGCCGAACAGGGCGATCCACACGACGTCGACGAAGTGCCAGTAGTACGACGTCACGATCGCCGAAGTGGCTTCAAAGTGGCCGAACTTCTTCGCGATGTAGGCGCGGCCGATGATGAGCAGGAAGGCGATGAGTCCGCCAGTGACGTGCAGGCCGTGGAAGCCAGTCGTCATGTAGAAGACGGAACCGTACGCGTTCGAGTTCAAGGCAACGCCGTGGTGGACGAGTTCGGTGTACTCGAAGGCCTGAACGGAGACGAAGATGGCGCCAAGGATGAACGTGAGGATAAACCACTCGATCATGCCCCACTTCTTCAGGTTCCACAGGCCTCCGGTGCGACGCGGCTGAAGATTCTCAGCAGCGAAGACACCGAACTGGCAGGTGAACGAGCTTGAAACGAGGATGATCGTGTTGATCAGAGCAAACGGAACGTTCAGCTTGTCGGTCTCCGTCGCCCACATCTCCGGCGACGCCGCACGGAGCGTGAAGTACATGGCAAAGAGCGCGGCGAAGAACATGAGCTCGCTGGCAAGCCAGACGACGGTTCCCACCGACACCATGTTGGGACGGTTCGGTGCAGCGTGCACCGGGGCATTGATGGCATGAGTCGCAGTTGTCACAGCCCTATTATGTCTAAAAAAGGGCGCTTCGCACCAATGCAGATCGCGCTGTGTGCCCCGATTTGACGCCTCTCGGGCCGTGTAGGCCCGGAATGACGGGGCAGAAACAATTCCGCGCTTTCTACAAAACGTAGATAACCTGTAGGCGTGTCAACGTTCAACGCCTCCGCAGAGTTCCAGAACTGGCCCTCGATCCTCTCCGCGCTGATCGCCGGAGAGAGCCTCAGCCGCGACGATGCGTCGTGGGCGATGAGAGAGATTATGGGGGGCAGTGCCACCGACGTTCAGATCGCTGGCTTCCTGGTCGCCTTGCGCTCTAAGGGGGAGACCGTTGATGAATTGACGGGCCTCGTGGAGTCCATGGTGGAGGCGGCTCAGCCGCTCACCATTGCCGGGGAAAAGCTGGACATCGTGGGTACTGGGGGAGACCGGCAGAATACGGTCAACATCTCGACCATGGCTGCGTTGGTGAGCGCCGGGGCAGGTGCCCGGATGGTCAAGCACGGGAATCGGGCAGCCTCCTCCTCGTCCGGATCGGCGGATGTACTTGAGGCGTTGGGGGTCCGGCTCGACACCCCGGCTGAGGCGCTGCCCCAGATTCTCGACGCGGCAGGCATTGCTTTTTGCTTCGCGCAGGTGTTCCATCCGTCGATGCGTTATGCAGCGGTCGCTCGGCGCGGGCTCGGCACGGCCACGGTGTTCAATTTTCTGGGCCCGCTGACTAATCCCGCGCACCCCACCGCTTCCGCCATCGGCTGCGCCGACGCGCGCATGGCTCCGCTCATGGCTGGTGTGCTCGCTCAGCGGGGGCGTCGCGGGCTCGTGTTCCGTGGCGACGACGGCCTGGATGAACTGACGACGACGTCGTCGAACAGGGTGTGGGAGGTCCGTGAAGGGGAAATCTCGGAACACGTTATTGATCCGACCGATTTTGGGCTCGCGAGAGTGTCGATCGACGAACTACGCGGGGGAGACGCCGCGTTCAACGCGGCAGTGGTGCGCGATGTTTTGGCCGGGGCCCGTGGGCCGGCGCGTGACGCCGTCGTCCTGAATGCCGCGGCTGGTCTGGTGGCTTACGACTCGACTGCCGACGGCGAGCTGGCCGATCGGCTGATCAGGGCCATCCAGCGTGCCGAGAGGTCGATCGACGAGGGATTGGCCCGAGGCGCCCTCGAGCGCTGGGTGACGGCCAGTCAGGACGCGTAGGAGTTACTCCAGGCCGAGCGAGAACGCCGCGTCCAGGTCGTGCTGTGAGTAAGCCCTGAAGGCGAGGTGCGTGGTGGTCTCCACGACGCCATCCACCTTGTTGACGCGGTGGGAAATGACCTCCGCAAGGTCTTCGTAGCGCGGAATACGCACAATCGCGATGAGGTCCCATTCGCCGGCGACGGAGTAGACCTCGCTCACCCCATCAAGTTCGGACAGGCGCTCCGCGCACTCCGGAATGCTATCGGTCTGGGCGTGAATCATGACGAAGGCGGTGACCATTTCAGGCTCCTTTGATCAGCGGGGAGGGCGCTCGACACCGCGGACCGCGGCGTTGCCCTTACAGCTTAGGTGATGCATCCGGCGACTTCCGGCGGGCCAGGAAGCCTGTCACGAGGCGTCGGCCGAGCAGCAGGATACCCAGCGTGACGGTCGTGACGATCACGAACGCCAGTGCCGCTGTGTCGCCAAAAATCACGCGCAAGGCGAGACCAAATGCGACGACGCCTAGCCAGGTCATCACACCCTGCGGCCACAAGCGATCGCTGGTGACGGGGTAGCGGGTCATGGATGCGAGGGCCAGAAGTGCCAAGAGAAAGGGGGCTGCGGTGCCGAGAACCCCGAGCACGTCCAGCCCGTGTTCATGAGTACGCCGGCCGATGGCGGCAAAGATGATGATGAGAACGGCATCGAGCAGTAAATTCAGGGTCCAGCGCATCGTGTCAGTCTAGGTGCTGACCAGTCCATCCATCTCATCCAACAAGCCCTAACCATTGTATAGTCAGAAACAAAGAGCTAGCATTGTGGAATGCTGGTAGTCACGATTGATCAACGCAATTCCCGGCGCCGCCCTGACTTAGTCGACGATTTGCTGGACCGCCTCAATGGTGCGAGTGCGCCGGTGCGCGCCTTCCAGCGGACCGCTGGTGATGAGGTCCAAGCCGTGTTCGACCAAGCCGAGGAAGCCGTTCGAGTGTCTTTGGACGCTGTGTCGATGGGGGACTGGAGCGTTGGTATCGGCATCGGACGGGTGGACGTGCCATTGCCCCGGGAGACGCGCGCCGGGCGAGGGGAGGCCTTCGAAATGGCCCGCGATGCTGTGGAGCGTGCCAAGTCCTCCAATGGACGGCTTGCCCTGACGGCGGCCGAGGCGGGCGCGGATCGTCTCGAGGCGGAACTGCAAATGATCGCCACCGTTGCCTTGCGGCGGACGGCTACGGCGCAGGAGGCGGGGGAGTTGTTGGCCTCAGGGCTCACGCAGCGCGACGTGGCCGAACGCTTGGGAATCAGCCAGCAGGCCGTCTCGAGCCGGTTGGCGTCAGGCCTGTGGTACGAGACCCAGCGGCTCCTGGACTGCGCGCTCGCAGCTGCTGCTGATCTGAACGCTCGTGTGGACGGCGGCAACACGTCGCCACGTGTGCGCCCATCGTGAGGGAAGTCAGTGAGACAGTGATGATTGATGCTTCGCGGAGAGGGGTCAAGGAAGGAATGCTGTGCACTGGCTTGGTTTAGGTCTCTTGGCGGCTCTTGCCGCACTATCCGTCGTCGTGATCATCCGCTCGTGGCGACCGGCAGCGCCACGTCCGCACACCGCCGTTGCCGTGACAGCCTTGATACTCCTCGCCGGAGCCGGGATCAGTGGGGCTGTGGGTGTCGACGACGGATTGCCGGTCACCGTGGCGGTGATCGCCTCCGTGGCGGTGGCGACGGTCGGCGGCGGGCCTGTGGCTGAAGTGATCTTTCGCTGGGCGTCGTTCCGTGGGGGCGAAGCACAAGCGTCTGACGAAGGGGACGTGACCCATCATGTCCTGCGCGGAGGGCTCTGGATCGGCCTCATGGAACGGGTGGCTATTGCTTCAACGCTCTGGGCGGGCTGGCCTGAGGGGTTGGCAGTTGTTTTGGCTGTCAAAGGCCTAGGTCGATTTACCGAGCTCAAGCAGCACGCTGCTGCCGAGCAATTCATTCTCGGTACGTTCGCGAGCGTCCTCTGGGCCTGCGCGGCCTACGGGGTCGGGCTGCTTCTCATCTAGTCGGCAGCCCGGTCGAGGCGGCTGCAAACGCATCAGGTGGACATGGAGAGCGGGGCTCCGCGCCATTTAGTTGACATAATGTACATTATCGGTGACATAGTCAGGTGGGTGAGAGGCCCGGAGTTTCGGGCCTACGCGTCCTAGCGTGGTGAACTATTCCTCGGCGGCGCCTCGGTTGAACTCGGGCCTTTGGGTGTTAGCCACAGCAAACACACGACGACGCCGCCCGAGTCCCGCTGGTTTTACTCCTGACGCTGGATTGGTCACCACAAGCGAATGAACCGTCCGCAAGATGGTCCGGTGGCTTGGGCGCAGCGGGAAAGTGAAAGTTTGGCCTGCGACGCATCCATCTCATCGATCTGCGACGAGGCAGCAGTAAATGACAAGGGAAGATTGTCAGCTCCGGCGCCGTTCCTTGTCTCGGTGCCGCATTGGATGGTGCCTGCTCGGCGGGAGTTTGAGACAAACGCCTATCGTTTTCTCTCGACCGCTCGCGCGGAGGTCACCAGGAGCCAAAGCGCGGACAGTAGCAAAAACACACCCAGCCAAGTCCTTCCGGAGCCAGTGAGGAGTTGTGCCATTCCTGCCATCAGGACAATCATGCTGATGACGAGAAGTGCGATCCGTCGTTTTCGAGACATGGACACCCCTTCGTCGGTGTGTTTGCCAAGACGATGTGCTGCTCGGGTCATTGGGAACTCTTTGAAGCTAACTTCTTAGTGCACTTTGCGTCAATAGTCATGAGGGCTAGTTGTCTTGGCCCGTCGAAACCACCAGAGGCCGGCTCCAGCACCTCCGTGTGCTCGCCGCAGACTTCCGCGCCGTCACCAGAGCCTCCTGAGGTTTGCCCTGGCTACGGGTGGGCTCAACCACGCGCTACGCCATAAAGCGTGGCGGGTCGGGTGGCATTTTGGCGCGAGTCGCCTTCAGGCGCCTGAGTATTCAACTGCCTATTGTTCGATAGCCGTGACGACCAGTAAATCTTCCGGCGCGATGAACTTCTCATCGCTTCCTTCTCAGTGAAGAGAAGGCTGTGTTTGGCCTTCCCACTCCCCTGCGTTTCGAGGTGCGTGAAGTGGCGCTGAAAACGCTATGTGTTGCACAGGTCACAGAACAGGAGTTTCGGCAGTTTTCGTGAAGATCCGGTTTCGCCGCCGCATGATCCACATGACGCGGATGCTTTCCGTGAGGTGCCGTGGCCGGCGGATAGGGTGATGCCATGGCGGCGGAGTCACCGTGCGCAACGGATACATCGGGAGGTGGCGTGGAGAACGCGCAGTCGAGCGAGCCTAGCGGTACGGGGATCACTCCCGGAACGGACGAGTGGCTCAGGTGCCCGGTGTGCACGCGAGAACTGCAGCGGGTGGAGGCTCGTCGGTTGGAATGCGCTTCCGGTCACCGGTTCGACGCGGCAAAGCAGGGGTACTTCAACTTCCTCACTGGACGCGGGACCACCTTTCGCGAGGATACGGCGTCCATGGTGGCCGCGCGTGCGGACTTTCAGTCCGCCGGTCACTACGAACCGCTCGCCGATCGCGTGGCCGAACTGGTCGCGGAACATTTCACGGTTGCCGGCGCCGAGTCCGGCGAAGGGCGACAAGTCAAAGTCCTCGATGTGGGAGCAGGGACCGGCTATTACCTAGGACGCGTACTCACGCGCATGACGGCGCCCAGCGGTGACCGTCAGGGCGCGGTGGTGCAGCAGAGCGAACCACCGCCCAGGGCGATCGCGATGGACATCTCCCGGTATGCGATGCGCCGAGCCGCCAAGATTCCCGGTGTCCTCGCGGTGGTGTGGGACGTCTGGCGGGCGTGGCCCATCGCGGACGCCAGCGCCGACGTCGTCCTCAATATCTTTGCGCCACGCAACGGCGACGAATTCGTTCGTACCGTGCGGCCAGGCGGTCTCGCCGTCGTCGTTACTCCCCTGGCGAATCACTTGCGTGAAGTGGCTGAACCGCTGGAACTGCTCGAGATGGCCGACGATAAGGAGCGAGCCGTTCGTGAGCGCCTCGGCGATCTGTTCGAGGAGGTGGCCAGCGAGCGCGTCAGTGGTGAACTCAAACTGTCTCGGACCGACGCGGTGCGCCTGTCCGTGATGGGGCCTGCGGGGCATCATGTGGATCCGGCTTCGCTTGAAGCGCGGTTGCGTGGGCTTCCTGAACCGCTTCGAGCGACTGCTGCCTTCCGCATTCAGGTTCTGCGCCGGCGTGCCGTCAGTAGGCCGAAGCAAAATCGTCCTGAAGAGGGACGCTTTGGCGCGACTGATCGGGCAAAATAGGTTGCGTGGGGCGAAAGGCGTCCGCACTAGACGTGAGTGGTGAAGTATCGATGTTCGAATGGATCGTCGCCAACGGCTGGGTTTTCTGGCTGGCGCTCTTCCTCATACTGGCGATCATCGAGGTCATGTCTCTGGACCTCTACTTCATCATGCTGGCCACCGGTGCGCTTGCGTCAGTCTTTACCGCGCTGGCGGGGGGCGAATTCTGGCTACAGACGTTGGTATTTTCCGTCGTCTCCCTCATCATGATCCTGTTCCTGAGGCCGATTGCGCTCAGGCATCTCCAGCGTGGTCCGGCCGATCAGCTCACCAACGTCGACCGCCTCATCGGGTTGGACGCCTTGGTGTTGGAGCCCACCACGCGGCTGGCTGGACGCGCCAAAATCGGCGGAGAGACGTGGACGGCTCGCCACGACGGCGAGGGGACGCTCGAACCGGGGACCTACGGCCGAGTGAATCGGATCGACGGTGCCACCGCCTACATCACGCCACGAGAGGCCATGACCGACTGACCATCGGTCTCCGACGGGCCGCCACCGCCGGCGGGCCACCAACACGAGGGGTTGAACATGTCCGAAACGTCCAGTCTTGGCACAGCGATCGTCCTGATCGTCTTAGCGATCTTCGTGATCGTAGTTCTGCTGAGGTCCATCCGGATTGTTCCGCAGGCACGGGCCGGCATCGTCGAACGGCTCGGGAAGTATCACCGCACGCTTGGTCCGGGGCTGACGCTGCTGATCCCGTTTATCGACCGCTTGCTGCCCATGCTGGATCTGCGTGAACAAGTCGTGAGCTTTCCGCCCCAGCCTGTGATTACCGAGGACAACCTCGTGGTTTCCATCGACACGGTGGTGTACTTCCAGATCACCGAGCCGCGCGCCGCGACTTACGAGATCGCCAACTACATCCAAGCGGTCGAGCAGCTGACCACGACGACGCTGCGCAATGTGGTCGGTGGGCTCAATCTCGAAGAAGCGCTCACCAGCCGAGACCAAATCAACGGCCAGCTACGTGGCGTCCTCGACGAAGCGACCGGCAAGTGGGGCATCCGCGTCTCGCGCGTTGAGCTGAAAGCCATTGACCCTCCCCTGTCCATCCAGGACTCGATGGAGAAGCAGATGCGTGCCGAGCGCGATCGACGCGCGGCCATCCTGACCGCCGAAGGGACCAAGCAGTCGGAAATTCTGACCGCGGAGGGTGAGCGGCAAGCGGCGATCCTTGCGGCTGAGGGTGACGCCAAGGCGGCGATTCTTCGGGCCGACGGCGAGGCGCAGGCCATCCAAAAGGTCTTTGACGCCATTCACGCCGGCAATCCAGACCAAAAGCTGTTGGCCTACCAGTACCTCCAGACGTTGCCGAAGATTGCCGAAGGCTCATCGAACAAGTTGTGGATCATCCCCAGCGAGTTCGGCGAGGCGCTGAAGGGCATCGGCGGTGTCCTCGGAAATGTGCAGCCAGATCGAAGCGCTGGCAACGGTCAGCACACAGCAAGCTAGCTTCTGCGTATAATTGATGGCTGGATTGCGTGGACCTGCTGGGAAGAACTGGTGGCTCCGCGTACGTTATAGAACAACGTCGTGAAGCGTTACTGACGCAGTAGGGAGAGTAATGAGCGATCGCAGTCTGCGGGGAATGCGCTTGGGCGCGCAGAGCATGGAGTCCGAGGCCGGCGTCGAGCCCGCGCCGCGCCAGCGCGTTGAATACCGGACCGAAGACGGTGAACAGGTCTTCGTCACCTTTTCCTCCGAGGCGGAGATTCCAGCGACCTGGGTCTCGAAGAGCGGTAAGGAAGCGCTGCTCGTCAACGGCCAGAAGCCGGAAGAGGACAACGCCAAGCCGGTACGCACCCACTGGGACATGCTGCTTGAGCGCCGCTCAGAGGAAGAACTCGAGGAGATTCTGGAGGATCGACTCCAGAAAATTCGTGAGGCTCGCGGCGAGGCTGTCTAATCCACACCTCGCCGATCGGGGCAGAGAAGTCAAAGGGCGGGGCGCCACACCATCCAAGGTGTGGCGCCCCACCCTCTTGGTGCGGGCAAAGGTGACCTTAGCGGGAAGAGCGTTCCTGGCCGCGCAATCGTGCCCAACGGGCTGCCAGGCCCCAGCGTGTGACATTGAGCATCGCCTCGACGACGATGTTTCCGCTCATTTTCGAGACGCCCAACTCGCGCTCGACAAAGGTGATCGGCACCTCGGCAATTCGGAATCCCAGCCGGGCCACGCGGAACGTCATGTCCACCTGGAACCCGTAACCGACCGACTCGATGGTGTCGAAGTCAATCGCCTCGAGTGTTTCGCGGCGGAAAGCCCTGAAGCCGGCCGTTATATCCCGCACCCCGAGCCCCAGCAGCGTGCGTGCGTACAGAGAGCCGCCCCGCGAGATCAACTGGCGCAACACCGGCCAGTTGACGACGCTGCCGCCGGGAACCCAGCGGGACCCGATCACGAGGTGTGCCTGAGGCACCTTGGCCAGCAGGCGTGGGAGGTCTTCCGGGCGGTGGGAACCGTCCGCGTCGAGCTCCACGAGGACGTCGTAGTCGCGTTCTAGGCCCCAACGAAACCCGGCGATGTAGGCCGCTCCTAGGCCTTCCTTGCCTTTTCTGTGCATCACGTGGACCTGTGAGTCCTCGGCAGCGATCTGATCGGCCCACGCCCCGGTGCCGTCCGGGCTGTTGTCGTCGGCGATCAGCACGTCCGATTCGGGGACGGCGGCACGCAGGCGCGCCAGAGTCACCGGGAGCGCCTCAATCTCGTTATAGGTCGGGATGATCGTCAGTACGCGCACGGAACAGGTCTGTCCTTTGCTCAGGGGTGGTGGTCAAGCGACAAGTATACGGGCGTCGAAGGCCCGCGGTGCGTCACTGGGTGCGCAATGCGCGACTCTTGGGGGCGACAAGGAAAAGCCCCGATGACTTCGGACCAATGGCGGCACACTCCCCCATTGTTTTCTAATGCCATCGGGGCTTTCCCCTGATTAAGTTGCCGGCGCTCCGGCTCAGCAGGTCCACGAAGCTATGGAGAGCCCAGATCGGTTCCTGCCGGTGATTCACCAGCCTAGTGGCTCAGACGGGACTGTCAACCGTTAGGTGACCAGCAAAAACAGGTCGAGAACCTAGTCAGTTGCGGAAAATGCGGCCCGCGTTAAATCTCCATTACACGCCGCTCAGCACGCCTGCAGAATACAACGTGCGCCCTGCACGGACGGTCAAAAGGCAGTGGGGAAATTCACTGTCTAGTGCCGGCAGCATGGGGGTGCCGGCCCGCGCGTCAGTACTCCACGACGCCACTCGGCTGTCCGGGGTCTGGACCATGAGCTCTGATGCGGACCAAACGGCGAAGGTCGCGTCTGCTCCCGGAACGAGTTGACCATCGAAGGGTACCTGCGCCCCAGCGGCGCGATAGCCAGCCCTGGTGTGGGCGAGAAAGGCCGCGCGAGCCGAGATGCGCGAGTCGGCGGCGCGCAACTCGAGGCAGGCCTTCACGGCCCCCCACGGGTCCACCGGGCGTACGGGTGCGTCGGACCCAGTGCACACCGGCACACCAGCACTGAGCAGGCGCCCCATCTGATTCATCCGATCCGCGCGCTCTGCTCCGAGCCGTTCCTCGTAGAGCCCTCCGGGGCCCGCCCAGGCGGCGTCAAAGGTGGGCTGCATGGACAGCGTCACCCGGTAAGCCAACAAGACGTCGAGGGTGTCATCGTCGATCATTTCTGCGTGCTCCAGGCGGTGTCCGACGCGTTGTAACGCCTCGGCGCCGACAATGTCCGCAGCGGACCGAAAGCCCGAGGCCGCTGCGGCGGCGCCGGCGTCGCCGATGACGTGGAAACCCGCCTGAATGCCAGCACGCGTGCAGGCAACGAGGTGAGTGGCAATCAGCTCGGCGCTCAGCGCGAGCGTCCCTCGTTCCCCAGGGGCGTCGGCGTAGTCGCGGTGTAGTGCCGCGGTCCGCGAACCAATGGACCCGTCGATGTTGAGGTCTCCGCCCAGCCCTGCAAAAGCCGGCCCAAAAGAGGAAGCCAGGTCCCGGGCCTCGCTCTCATCTGAGGTCAACCCGGCCCAGTAGAGGCGAACCAGCGGCACGGAGTCACCCTCCGCTGCGAGTAGTTCTTCCAGCAAGGCAGCATCGTGCCGGCCACTGATGTGCGGTGCTGACATCTCCGCGACACCGGCATAGCCATGGGAGGCGAAATGCGTCAGGGCGGCACGCTGATAGCGGCGGCGTTGCGCGTCGTCGTAGTCCAGCGCACGCGCGCGCACCGGCAAATGGTCCTCTCCCGACACGTATGCGCTGGGCAGCGATTCTGCGGCGGCGAGCGGCCCACCCACCAGCGCGGAATGGACATCGACGCGGGCTAGGTAGACGTCCGCACCGGCGCCGGCGGCGTCCAACTCTGCGCGGGTCGGGAGGGTGGGATCTGACCAATTGCTCTCGTCCCATCCGTAACCCACGATGGGCGAGCCCGGTTCAGCGGCGGCCCGGGCCCGCACGGCTTCCAGCAACTCCTCGCGGGAGCCGATCGACATCAAATTGAGGTGATCCAGCGCCGCCCCAACCTCCGTGAGATGCACGTGCGAGTCGAAGAACGCTGGTGCAATGAGCGCGCCTTCTAGATCCACGTGCAGCGTGTCCTCGTCGATCAGCGCTGAGGCAGCAGGATCCTGCCCAATCCACGCGATCGTTCCATCTACCACCAGCATGGCGGTCGCGAATGGGTCCGCTGGCGAGTAGATGGATCCATTGCGGTACATGAGGCGTGACAAACGAATAGTCCTCTTTCGATACGTGCGTCGCTATTCAGCGACGCTGGAATAGGCCACGACGCCGCGACGCACCAGATCGACGGCGTCGCGGCAGGTGGCGGTGAACGTGGCCGGCACGTTGGGCACTTTGGCCAGCTGATCCAACGAGTCGATCACCTGCTTGGCCCAGCGCACAAAGTCGCCGGCGGCGAAGTCAACGCCGCGCAGGCACTCTTTGAGGTCTTGACCTTGAGCCCACTTGAACATGGGCCAGATGAGGCCGGACTCGGGTTCGGCGGTCTCGGGGAGTTTCTGCTCCTGTTCGGCATCGCTGAGCTCGCTCCAGCGACGCACCGCGGTGTCCCATGCGGCGGTCATCGCGCGCGTCGGTAGCCGTGGATGGACCACCTGGTCTTCGCGCTTGGCCTGATAGACGAGGGCCGTGATGACCCCCGCCAGTTCCGCGGCATCAAGCTCGTAGAGCGCCCCGGACTCCAAGACCAGCGAGGTCAAGAGATCCCGCTCGCCATAAATACGCCGGAGGCGGTCTCCTGCAGGAGTCGTATTGATGGCACCGGAATCGGCATCTGTGTGGAGGTAGTCGTAGGACTCGAGGACGGCACAGACGCGGTCAAACGTCTTGGCGATGGTGTTGGTGCGCCCACGGATCTGCCGGGTGAGGTGATCCGTTTCTGCCTTGAGCTTGGTCCAGCGCTCTCCCCATCGTGCGTGGTCCTCGCGCTCGGAGCAGCCGTGACAGGGGTGCTGCTTGAGCTGGCGGCGCAGCTGCGCAATGCGCTCCTCCTGCCGCGCGTTGCCTCCAGCGAACTCGAAGCCGGCAGCGTTTCGGCGCGGCGGCCGGCCGTCATGGAGGGCGTTGCGGATCGTGGCTGCCAAGTCCCTGCGCTCCTTCGGAGACTTTCCGGTGAAGCTCTTGGGGACTTTGATACGGGAGACAATACGCGCGGGACCGTCCAAATCATGCGCACTCAGGCGGCGGATCTGTTTGTCCTCTGTCAGCACGGTGGGTCGTGGATCACGATGTGAATCGGACAGTTTGATCACGGCGCACCGCCCGAGGTGACGCGGCCCGGATGGGTCAACAACGTCTCCCACGGCCAGCTGGAGCAGCGATTCCTCCGCCGCGTCGCGGCGAGCCCGGCTCGCGGCGCGAGAGGCATTCTTTTCGGCGTCGGTGAGTTCCCGGCGCAGATTCGCATACTCCGAAAAGTCTCCGAGATGGCACTGCATCGCTTTGGCATAGCCAGCGAGGGACTCTTGTCGGCTTCGCACCTGGCGCGCGAGGCCGACCACGGAGCGATCAGCCTGGTACTGCGCAAAAGACGATTCGAGAATGGCGCGTGCACGATCGCGTCCAAATTGCGCAAAGAGGTTCAGGCTCATGTTGTACGTGGGCCGGAAGCTCGAATTCAGCGGATAGGTGCGGCGGGATGCGAGCCCCGCCACGGCGGCAGGGTCTGTGCCCGGTTGCCACTGCACGACGGCGTGGCCCTCGACGTCGATTCCCCGGCGCCCGGCCCGTCCCGTTAGCTGGGTGTACTCCCCCGCCGTGACCGTCACGTGAGACTCTCCGTTGAATTTCTCGAGCTTCTCCAGCACCACGGACCGGGCGGGCATGTTCACGCCCAACGCCAACGTTTCTGTGGCGAAGACGGCCTTGATGAGGCCTTCAGCGAAGAGCTGTTCGACCACTTCCTTGAAGTTGGGCAGGAGCCCCGCGTGGTGGGCGGCCAAGCCGCGCACTAACCCCTCTCGCCAGCTCCAGAAGCCCAGCACCTCGAGATCTTCTCTTGGCATTTGGGCGGCCGCGCGGTCGACGCGCTCGGCGATAACGGCAGCGTCCTCGCGGGTGGTGAGTGCCAGCCCGCTGCGGACGCACTGATCCACGGCGGCGTCGCATCCTTTGCGGGAGAAGATGAACACGATGGCCGGCAGCAAGCCGGCTTGGTCCAGTGACAGAATCATCTCAGGACGCGAGACTTTGTGGCTGACCTGGGGACGATCGCCACGTTGATGGCCGTGCCCGCGTCGTCCCCTTCCACTACCTCCGCGGTGACCGCCGCGGTACCGCCCCTGCGGGCCGCCACGAGCGTCGCGTTGGGCGAACTTGACGAGCTCAGGATTGACCTGAGGGCCGTGTTCCTCCTCGTCGGCGGCTTCGTCGAAGGAGACATCGGAGGCAAAGAGATCAATGATCCGCCCGTTGGCCATCACGTGTTGCCACAGCGGAACTGGGCGGTGCTCGGAGACCACAATGGCGGTATCCCCGCGCACCGTGTCGAGCCATCCGCCGAACTCCTCAGCGTTGGACACCGTGGCACTGAGGGAAATCACCTGAACATCCTGTGGCAGGTGAATGATGACCTCTTCCCACACGGCACCGCGGAACTTATCCGCGAGGTAGTGCACTTCGTCCATGACCACGAACCCGAGCCCGGCGAGGGTATCTGACTCCGCATAGAGCATGTTGCGCAGGACCTCGGTGGTCATGACGACGACGTCGGCTTCACTATTGATGCTGGTATCACCGGTGAGCAAGCCGACGCGGTCAGCGCCGTAGCGGTCGGTGAGTTCTTGGAACTTCTGGTTGCTCAGCGCCTTGATCGGCGTCGTGTAAAAGGCCTTCTGTTGACGAGCCAGCGCGAGGTGGATGGCGAACTCGCCGACCACCGTCTTCCCGGCGCCGGTCGGGGCGGCGACCAGGACGCCGCGGCGGGCTTCGACGGCGCGGCAGGCATCAATTTGGAACGGGTCCAGCTCAAAACTGAGGGATTCACGGAAGGCATAGAGCTCCGTTTTGGCGTCAGCGGCGCGTTGCTTCGCGGCCGCGTACTTCTCTGCGGGGGAAGTCATGGTGCGGCCCGTCTCCTAGCGGTTGATGATTAGTCGGGCAGGGAACTGGCCTGCTTCGCGTTCTCGTCGAACTCCTGCTCACGTGCGGCTGCGACTTTAGCGCGGCGCTTGTCGTTATAGAGACAGAATCCGGTGGCCGCAGCGAACAGGAGGAGCAGCGGTCCAGCCAAGACGAACATGGTCAGGGCATCGCCGCCCGGGGCCGCCATGGCCGCGACCAAACAGATCAGAAACACTGTGATGCGCCAGTTCTTCACAATGAGCTTACCGGGCAGGATGCCGATCATGTTCAAGCCGACCAGCAGCACCGGAAGCAAGAAGGCGAGGCCGAACGCCAGCAGCAGGCGAAGGACGAAGGAGAGGTACTCCGGGACCGTGATGAGGTTCTCCGCATCTCCGGGGGTGAGCCCCAAGAAGAAGAACAGAGCGTAGGGCAGCGCCCAGAAGCCGAGAACGATGCCCCCGAGGAACAGGGGGACGGCCACGGCGATGAAGCCGACCGCCGTCCACTTTTCCTTCTTATGCAGCCCGGGCACGATGAAGGCCCACAGCTGGTAGAGCCAGATCGGCGAGGACATGATCAAGCCCAAGAACACGGAGACCTTGATCATGATGTCAAACGGCGACACGGCCGAGGAAAAGTTTCCCTGTCCCCCAGCGTTCTGGAGCGGATCCATGAGGATATCCATGACCGGCCAGTAGAGGAAAAAGCCACCGACCGTCGCCACGAGGAGCCCTGCCAAGGCGATGAACAGGCGGTTACGGAGCTCAATCAGGTGCTCCTTGAGGGACATGCGCCCCTCGGGGTTCTTGCGTGCTGCTGTGCGTGCCACGTGAGGTTCTAGATCACTTCACCGGCTACGCGTCGTCGCGCTTGGGCGTGGACTTGTTCTTCGGGTCGATGACTTTCCCCTCGACAGGGGCCTCGCTCTCACCCTCGGCTGAGGCGTCCTCGTTCTTGTCTTGACCCTCATCCTTCATCTGCCGCACCTCGGTCTTGAAGATGCGCAGCGACTGACCCATCGAGCGAGCCAGCGCTGGCAACTTCGGCGCACCGAAGAGCAGAAGGACAAGCGCGATAATGATGAGCCACTGCCAGCCCTGAATACCCATGAGAAGTTTCCTTTCGTCGGCTTACTAGTCTATGTCACGGCCGGTAGAGATCACCGTAGCGCTGCGGTTGGGATCGTAAACGTTTGTTGTCGATTCGACGACGAATCCGTGCTTCGCGCCGTTCTTCGCGCTCGATTCGGTAGGCCTCCCGCGCCTGCGCGGGATCGACGAAGAGCGCTGCCATCCCGCTCACCCGCGAGCTGGGCTGTGCCTCTGACGGCTTCTTCATGCCCGTCGAGAGCTCGTCTGCGACCTGCGATGCTGTGTCGAGAACCCGCTTGCCCTTGAGCCCGACCTTGAAGAGAACTGCCGCGTGGAACACGAGCCCGAGGAGGACGATGACGGTCCAGAGGAGAATCCACAACCCAACACTCATGACGTCTCCTCCTCGCTCGCGGCCGCGCACGCGGCGCGAAGCCACTGTACCGTTTCCTGGACTAGCTGCTCGGGTTCGGTGACGACGACGTCGCCGCCGTGTTCGGCGACCAGCCGGCGGGCCTGTGCTGGCCCTGCGAGTGCTACTTGGCCGATGAATCGTGGAGGCTGCTCGCGGGTCACGGCTACACCACGCGGCGAATGATCCCGGAACACTTCCTCGAGGTGATCCGCGAAAGCCAGGACCACGTCGTCGTCTTCGTCTCGCGGCGCGTAGATCCGCTCGGCCAAAGACGCGGACCGCTCGTGCCGTTCGTCGAGGGCGAAGGTCTCCTCCAGCGTGTCGAAGCCGACGATTCGGTCGTGCCGGAAGACGCGGAGATCCTGCCGTTCGCGGCAGAAGGCTAAAACGTAGGCCACGTGACCAGACTCGAGGATCTGGATGGGTTCGATGACCCGTCCACTGATCTCGTCCCGTCCGGGATGGTAGTAGTCGATCCAGAGGCAGGACCGCGCATGGACCGCGTCGCGGAGCGTTCGGCTGATGCCCGAGTCATCGTCGGCGCGCGGGCGCAGTTCGATGGCGTCGAGGACGGGCAAATGAGCCGTGGCCGCCGTGAGCTTGGTCAAGGCGGAGGCGGCGGCGTCCTTTTGCGAGTGACCACTGGCGGCGAGCCACCGGAGTCCGACGACCACGACGAGCGCCTCATTGAGGGTCAACGTCAGCGGAGCCGAGAACTCGGGCGGGACCGTAATCTGCACCGGGTCCGCCTCGAAATCGACGTCCAGCCTGATGCCGAGCGAGACGTCTTCCGGTCCCAAAAAGCTAATGCGCTTGAGGTCCGAGGTCAGGGTTGACTCGTTGATACCAAATTCCCGGCACAGGTCGCCGCGGCTCACCGCGCCGTGCTGCTGCACGTACGCCACGATGCTCAGCGCCCGTGCAGCCATCAGCGTTCCCGAACTACGCCCCGTGGGGATCGTTTTTCTGAGCTTGTACTCGGGTATGGACGCGGTGTGGGCCTCCAGCGCGCCTCGCCATCGGCGTAAGACGGCCTCGCGCAGGGTATCCGGTGCCAAGACCTTGACCTCGGGGCCCAGCATGGCCAGCCGCGAGGCCGCGGACTCCGCGTCGTGAAATTGGTACGTGACGACGTCGTCCCCGTGTCCCGTCGACTCCGTCGAGATGGCTCGGTGGCGAATGTCTTGGCCGCGCCCGGCCGGTAGGCGCACGCGCGCCGTGGTCATCGAACGTTCGGGTGAGAGCCGGGCGAGGTAATCGGACGGCGAAAAGCCGGCCGGCCGTTCGTGGCCTTCAGGGACGACGGCATCGCTGACCCTGCTCACAATGCGAGAGAGTCGAAAAACGCGTTCGGCCTGTCGGTCGAGGTCGAACCCGATGAGGTACCACAGTCCGAACCGTTGCCCGAGGCCCCACGGCAGAACCCGCCGGTCACTTTCCGTTCCGTCCACCCGCCGATAGCGGAACGAGACGCCCGACTGGGCATTCGCCGCGCGGGTCAGAGGAGCCCAGACCGGCTCGCGAACCGTCATCCGTGCAGCGAAGCGGCTCGACGAAGCGTCCAGCTGATGGAGGCGAGGCAGCCGGGCCAGAGCCCGGTGCCCCTCTCCCCCGAGCTTGGGGTCGGTCCACAGGCGTGTTGCGACGCTCAACGCAACAGACTCGGCCGCTGTGAAGGAAATCTTCGGAAGAAAAGTCTGTTCCGGGTCCACGCGGTAGAGCGCGCCGCTGCCATGAAAGTCGTCCTCGGCACGCGTGCCGCTGGCGGATTTGTTGATTGCGACACCGAGTTCTTTCAAGTCATCGAGGTCCCGAAGGAAGTAGACGTCGAACAGGTGATCGTCGAGGCCCCGATATCCATCGATGGCGTGCCTCAGCTGCTGGCGCGAGAGACCACGCCGTGGACCTTGCAGCAGCGTGACGAGCAGGCTGGCAAAGCGTTCGGTGTTGTCAGAGTTTGTTTTCCCACCCACAGGTGGACACGTTACTACGAAGCGGGCCGGGTATGACACGCCATCGCGTGTCATACCCGGCCCGCGTCGTCATCTCGTGAATGACGCGAGGCGTGAAATCAGCGCGCGCTCATCAA
Organism: Zhihengliuella flava; assembly: GCF_015751895.1. Classification (NCBI taxonomy): domain Bacteria; kingdom Bacillati; phylum Actinomycetota; class Actinomycetes; order Micrococcales; family Micrococcaceae; genus Zhihengliuella; species Zhihengliuella flava. The sequence goes on from NZ_JADOTZ010000001.1 coordinate 156,322, forward strand.
GTCAACAACGAAGATGAGCGACTCGTTCGGGCCGATCGCGTTGCCCGCGCCGCGCTCGCCATAGGCGAGCTCCGAGGGGATCTCAATACGCCGTCGGCCGCCGACCTTCATGCCGAGCAGGCCCTGGTCCCAGCCCTTGATGACTTGGCCGATGCCGACGGTGAAATCCAGCGGGGTCCCGCGGTTCCACGAGGCATCAAACTCCTCACCGGTGGACCACGCGACGCCTACATAGTGAGCGGAGACCACGGTACCGGCGGTGACTTCAGCACCGGTGCCCGCAATGAGGTCTTCGACCACGAGTTCCTCGGGTGGAGTCTCGCCGGGGAAATCGATCTCCGGCTTGGTGCGGTCGTAATCACGCTGTCCAAAAGACATGGCAATCCTCAGCTTTCTGTGGGGGTGTCTGTACGCGGGCCGTCGGCAGTCAGCCGACGCTTTCGCCCATTACCTCTAGCCTACAACCAGGTAACGCGGCGTTACGGGTGCGCGTTACTCGGCGTCGGCGGGGCCCGTCGCGTCGACAATCTCCACGACGAACACGAGGGGGCCAGCTGGGCGCCCCATGGCCTCGGCATCCTCGCCATAGGCAAGGTCGGTCGGGATGGTCAGGGTGACCGTGGAACCAACCTTCTGCCCGGCTAGGCCCTGAGTCCAGCCCGGAATAACCTGGTTCAGTGCGAACGGAACCGGCTCCCCGCTTTCGTAGGAACCGTCGAAGCGCTCACCGTCTTCCCACCGCACACCGTAATAGTGAGCTGTGACCTCGTCCTCCGCGGTGACCTCGCGGCCATCGCCCTCTTCCAGGACCTGAACGGCCAGCCCGTCAGGGGCCTCGGTATCCTCGGGAATCGTGATTTCCGGGACGCCGTCGACAAACTCCACCGTCGGGAGTGCCCCGGCGTCCTCGAGCTCGGACACCTCGTCCTCGCTCAGCGTGGGCGACGGCTCGGGGATGTCCTCGGCCCGCTGGACCTGCAGGATCAGCACCTGTGACGCGGTGGCCGGCTCCGAGGCCGCGCCGGATGAATCCTCCGACGGCTCGGGCGCTGCAGTGTCCGGGTCCGGAATGTAAGCAATGAGGGAACCGACCGTGGTCCCCAGCAGGACCTCGTACATCATCGGCAGCTGTTCCTGCATGACGTCGTCGACGGGCAGCGCTTGGGGATCCTGATCGAAATCGTGGCCCAGCAGTTCGCCGTCCTCGGCATTGTATCCGGCGACATTGATGAAGACGTTCTGCCCCTCGGAGATCTCTTCGCCGTCCCCCTCAGCGACGACGCGCGCGCCAGCCTCCGTGGCCGTCAGCGGGGTGTCAAAAGAAACCTCCGGCGGTGTCAGGTCTTCGCTGCTGGCCGTTGCCGTCACGGAGGCGAGCGGTTCCGCGTTGCCGACGGTGCGGCCTTCGGTGCTGCCGCAACCAGCCAGCGCCACAATGGAGGCGATGGCGACGGCGGAGAGTAGCTTGCGCACAGATTCCACTTTCTCTTCTCGGGTCAGGAGGGACTGTCTCGTCGCGAGACACCACCGATCCAGCCTAGGTGCAGTGCCTGTGAATATCCTGCAGGTCAGGCGGCGGGGCGGGTGCGGCGTGCGGGCGTTCTTCGCACGAGCACGGGTCAGGTTGCCTCGATCGAATCGATCAGCGCGCTGACGGCGTCGTTCTGGGCGCTCAACGGATCCTTGACGGCGACCGTCCGGCCGCGGTCGTCGTCTAATCGAAAGTGGACCCAGTCCACCGTGAAGTCGCGCCCAGCGGCCCGCGCTGCCCGGACAAATTCGCCGCGCAGCTTGGCGCGGGTCGAAAGCGGTGGAGTCGTTACGGCCCGTGCGACGGCGTCTCGGTCCACCACGGTCTGCGCCGCGCCGCGACGCTCCAAGAGATGAAACAGCCCGCGTTCCGGATGCACGTCGTGATACGCCAAATCGAGTTGGGCCATGCGCGGGTGATCCACGCTGAGCTGGTTTCGCTCCGCGTAGCGACTGAGTACCTGGTGCTTGATCGCCCAATCGATTTCAGTGGCTACGGACGTGCCATCGCCGGATTCGACCGCGTCGAGGCTGCGCCCCCAGAGGTCCAGCACGCGCTCAAGCTGATCGTGATGGGCGCCTTCGGCAGCGACGAACGCAACGGCTCGATCGTAAAAGATTCGCTGGAGTTCCAGCGCGGTCATGCGGCGACCCGAGGCCAGCTCGATCTGGGCGCGGCCCGTCGTGTCGTGAGAAACGTCGCGTATGGCCTGGGTGGGATGGGCGATCGAGTAATCCCGCAGCGGAACCCCCGCCTCGATCATGCGCAAGAGCAGATCGGTCGCACCGATCTTGGCCAGCTGCGTTGTTTGGGACATCGTTGAGTCCCCGGAAATGATGTGCAGGCGCCGGTAGTGCTGGGCGTCAGCATGGGGCTCGTCGCGGGTGTTGATAATGGGCCGGGAGCGAGTTGTGGCGCTGGAGACGCCCTCCCAGAGGTGATCGGCCCGCTGCGAAAAAACCCATTGTCGCTGCCCGTCCACGGTGGCTATCCCGCCCGCGCCGGTGAACAGCTGCCGGGTGACGAGGAAAGGGATGAGGATCTCAGCGAGGCGAGCGAACTCAACCCTGCGCGGAATGAGGAAATTTTCGTGGCAGCCGTAAGAATTTCCCGCTGAATCGGTGTTGTTCTTGAAGAGGTAGACGTCGCCGTCGTACCCGTCAGCTGCGAGCGCCCGCTCAGCGCGGAGGGCCAGATCATGCATGATCTGCTCCCCCGCGACGTCCTGACAGATGAGGTCCGTCAACGAGTCACATTCGGCGCTGGCGTACTCGGGGTGCGACCCGACGTCGAGATAGAGACGAGCCCCATTGGTGAGGAAGATGTTTGAGCTGCGTCCATAGTCGATGACGTGGCGGAAGAGGTACTTGGCCACCTCCTCCGGCATCAGCCGTCCGCCCTCGCGTGGCGCGTAGGTCAGGCCGAATTCCGTCTCTAGGCCATAGACGCGGCGATCCACCCTTACTGGCCGCCTTTCTGCACGAAGCCCTTGACGAACTCCTCGGCATTGGTCGCGAGGACGCCGTCGATCTCGTCGAGCAAATCGTCGACTTCGTTGAGGTGGGCTTGCGCCTGTGCCGAATTCCCCGCTGGTGCGTCAACGTGCTGTTCTTGCTGTTGCTCGTGCTGGGCGCGTCCTTGCTGCTGGTGGTGTTGATGCTGGCTCATGGCTGTCCCTTTCGTGCGGCGGGCGGCGCGGCCGCGTCGAGGCGCGCCGCTACTGTGTCGACAAATTCTGCGAGCTCCATTTCGCGCTCGAACACGTCCCCGAGGTGATCGGCTGTGCCGACGTCTGGGTCCTGGAGCCGAACGCGCTGCACGCCGCGACGCCCCGGGACGGCTAGGGCGAGACTATCCCAGTTCGCCCCGACGACGTGTTCGCGGTAGCGCGAGAGCGTGCGGCCCCTGACGTAGGCGCGAGTGTCCGACGGCGGCAGTTGAACGGCGCGGGCGATGGCGTCGTCACTGACCAGTTGCTCGACCCGGCCGCGTGCCTGAAGCCGCCGGTACAACCCGGTGCTGGGCCGCAGGTCCGCCCACTGCAAGTCCATGGCGGCGAGGCGAGGGTCGTCGTACCCCAATCCATGGCGTTGCCGGTAGGACTCCATCAGGTGAAACTTGGTGACCCAATCGACGGTCGCTGACTGGGAGAAAACATCGCGGCGCAGCCCGTCGAGCGTGGCCTGCCAACGGTCCAGAACGTCGGAGGTTTGTGGGTCCGAGGCGGCGCACTGATCTTGCCGTGCCGCGTCGTGGGAGCGGGCAGCGTCGAGATAGAGCTGCTGAATGTCCAACGCCGTGAGGCGGCGCCCATCCACCGTCTCGACGGTGGCACGCAAGGTTGGATCATGACTGATCGCTGCAACGGCCGCGACGGGATCGCGCAGCTCGACGGCGGGCTCGGCTCCCGCCTCGATCAATGTGAGCACGACCGCGGTGACCCCCGCGCGGAGATAGGTCGAGACCTGGCCCAGATTGGCGTCCCCCGCGATCACGTGGAGCCGCCGCGAACGCGTCCACGTGGCGTGTGGCTCATCGCGCGTATTGACCAGCGGCCGGCGTACGGTGGTTTCGAGGCCGACTTGTGCTTCGAAAAAGTCGGCGCGTTGGCTCAGCTGAAAGCCGGGTGTCTGGCCCTCGCGTCCCACGCCCACGCGGCCAGAGCCGCAAAAGACCTGCCGCGTCGCAAAGTAGGGCAGCAGTCCCGCGGCGAGTCGACCAAATTCCACGTCCCGGGGAACGAGGTAGTTCTCATGAGCCCCGTAGCTGACGCCCTTGTTGTCCGTGTTGTTCTTGTACAGCAGCACCTCGTGCCCGTGTTCCGCGAGCCGCTCCGCAGCCGCTAGCGTAATGGCGTCGCCGGCCTGGTCCCACAGCACGGCGTCGAGCGGGTTGGTGACCTCCGGGCTGGAATACTCCGGATGCGCGTGATCGACGTAGAGGCGGGCGCCGTTGCCAAGCACCATATTCATGACGACGTGCTCGGCACCCAGATGCTCCCCGAGCCGGCCTGCCGCCGTCATCGGCGCGTGAGGCGAGGAGCGGTACAGGGCGTCGTCGTACAGCACGTTCGACGGCGGTGCCGCGGTGCTGGCACCCTCCTGCGGAGCCGCGAGGGCAACTTCTTCGGCCGTGAGCTCCCGCGGCTCATCGGTCAGCTGCGAGGCGTGGGCGGCCTCGCGGGCGAGGCGCCAACCGCGGGCATCCTGAAGGGGGGTTTCGTCCGAGTAGTCCCAGACGGTCGCGGCCAGGCCCGGTTCACCCCGCAGCCCATGAGCGTACGCGCCGACGACGGCGGCGGAGAGAGCCGTGGAGCTGGCACCTTCCTGCCCCGGGGCGAGGATCCCGTACTCGGTCTCGAGGCCCATGACACGCCGGACACTCACGACGCTGCCCCGGCCGCCCCGTCCGGGCCCATCGTCCCGGCGGGCGGATGCTCGTGTGCCACGGGACGCAGGTGCGTGACCCGCTCCCCGCGTTGGCCGGTGATGCGGGCCCAATCGTCGGGGTTCGACGTGTTCGGGAGGTCCTCATGCTCCCGGAACTCGTCCGCGACGGCCCGCAGTAGGTGGTGGGCGCGGACGCCCCGCTCCCCCGAGGTGAGCAGGTCCTTGATGGCAGCCTTCTTGGCGCGGTCGACGATATTGCGAATCACGGCGCCCGACGCGAAGTCGCGGAAGTACAGCATGGAGCGCTCGCCACTGGCGAAGGTGAGCTCGAGGAACTCATTCTCCGGAGATTGTGCGTACATCCGCTCCAGCGTCACCTCGATGAGGTGGCGTACGCACGCGGCCGCGTCACCAGCATGGTCCGCCAATTCCGTGGCGTGCAGGGGCACATTCGTCGTGAGGTACTTGGCAAAGATCTCGGCCGCGCCCGAACGATTCGGGCGCTGGACCTTGATCTTCACGTCCAGACGGCCCGGGCGCAGAATGGCAGGGTCGATCATGTCCTCGCGATTGGACGCGCCGATGACGATGACGTTATCCAACTGCTCGACGCCGTCGATCTCGGTCAGCAGCTGCGGAACGATCGTGGTCTCCACGTCAGAGGAAACGCCGGAGCCGCGAGTCCGGAACAGGGCGTCCATCTCGTCGAAGAACACCACCACGGGATCTCCCGTGGCCGCTTTCTCCCGGGCCCGGGCGAAGATCAGCCGGATGTGGCGCTCCGTTTCTCCCACGTACTTATCGAGGAGCTCGGGCCCCTTAATATTGAGGAAGTAACTGCGCGGCGTCGCCGCGCTGGATCCTTCTGCGGCGCGTTCCGCGAGCGAATGGGCCACCGCTTTGGCAATGAGCGTCTTGCCACAGCCGGGCGGGCCGTAGAGCAGAATGCCTTTCGGCGCGGTCAAACCATGCTCGGCGTAGAGGTCCTGATGGGCGAAGGGCAGCTCGACGGCGTCCCTGATCTGCTCGATCTGGGGGCCGAGCCCGCCGATGTCCGCGTAGGAGATCTCCGGAACTTCCTCGAGCACGAGGGACTGCATCTCGGTCAGCTGCACCCGCTCCACGGCAAGACCGGATTTGGCGTCCAGAACGACGGCGTCGCCCACGCGCACGGCGTGCGCCGCCAACGACGGGGTCAGCCGGACGACGCGTTGGTCGTCCCCGCGACCGATGGCCACGATCCGACCGTCGTCGAGCACCTCCTTGACCGTGACGATTTCCCCGGTTCCCTCAAGGCCCAGGCTGGCGACCACCACGAGGGCCTCGTTGAGCAGCACCTCGTGTCCCGGCGCCAACCGGGACACATCGAGAAGCGGGCTGAGCGAGACGCGGACTTTGCGCCCGGCGTGGATGACGTCCACGCTGGTCAGCTTGACCGCGGCGATGGCTTGATGGTCCGTCGGCGTGGAGCCGGCCGGGTGCACGGCGACGACGGTGGCGAAGCTAAAAGGCGTTTCACCGTCCCGGTCGAGCCCGGCGCGCAGGGTGGCGATTTCCTCGCGGGTGCGCTCTAGGACACCGGCCAGACGTTGATTGTTGCTCGCAGCGGCAGCCAGTTGTCGATCGAGGGAGCGGGCCTTTTCGCGCTGTATGTTCGCCTCGCGTTCGGCGGCGGCCACGGCTGCTTGAGTCCGCTCGGACTCGGCCCCGACGGGCTGCTGCTCCATCTCGCGTCTCCTTCGAATGGGTTGCCGGGGCTCTTCACCGTTTTGCGGACGGTGCCCCACTCACCATGCTAGTCACGTGGCGGTTCAGGCCGAACATCATGACCGTCCCCCGCTGGCTCGAAGCCCTCGTGTGACGCCTCGGCGCCATCGAAAATGCGGGAGGCGTCTCGGGCTGCGCGACGAATCTTCTTGTCGCTCACGCCGCGCTCCCCCAGGGCCTCCGGTGTCCACTCTTCGGGGGCATGATCCTTGGTCCACGCGCTGACGTCCTCCGGGGCAAACTGCGCCGACTTGACGCGGCGCGAACCGGGGATGCCGACGGCGTCGTCCGCCAGGCGGCGGCAGGTCACGAGGAACGCCGTGTGCGCCACCATGCGGTGGTCGGGACGGACCGCCAGCCCGTCGACGTGCCAACCGCGCACCATGGTTTCAAACGATTCCGGCTCGGTGAACTGGCCGGTGGCCCGGATGGCTTCCACGACTCGGGACAGCTGCGTCACCGTCGCCACGTAGTTGACCCATACGCCGCCGGGAGCCAGCACGGTGGCCACGGCGTCGACGCACTCCCACGGGGCCAGCATGTCCAGCACCACGCGGTCAATGGAGCCCGGCTTCTCGGTGGCGACGACTTGCTCTTGGAAGTCGCCTAGGCTGATGCGCCACGCGGGGTGCGGGCCGCCAAAGACGGCCTGAACGTTATCGCGCGCAATATCTGCGAACTCTTCACGGCGCTCGAAGGAATGCAGGTATCCTCCATCGCCGACGGCGCGAAGCAGAGACATGGAGAGGGCGCCGGAGCCGACGCCGGCCTCAACAACCCGCGCACCCGGGTAGATGTCCCCCATCTGCACGATTTGTGCCGCGTCCTTGGGGTACACCACGGTGGCTCCGCGGGGCATGGACAGGACGAAATCCTTAACCAGAGGCCGAAGGACTTGGTACCGGTGACCCACGGAATTCTCCACGACGGAGCCCTCCGGCAGGCCGATCACATCATTGTGCTTGAGCACGCCCTTGTGGGTGTGAAACTCGCCATCGGTGCCGAGGGTGATGGTATTAATCCGGCGCTTCTCATCCGTCAGCTGCACGCGGTCTCCGGACCGGAGCGGCCCGCGCCGCATGCGGGCTCCCCGAGCGTCGGCGGATTCGGCGTGGTGTTGCGGGGACAAGAATTCGGTCATTGTGCTCGCTTCGTCTGGGCCCTCGCGGGCGTGGTCGTTGACTGCTCGGATTGATTCTCCCGCACGCGGTCCCGATTAACGAACCGCGGAATCCTAGGCGCGGGAGCGGCCCGTGATGGCAGAGATGACGGTGCTACGCCGCAGGAGCCCGCACACCTGCCCGTTGGCGTCGAGCACCGCATACTCGGAGCCCGGCAGCGAGGAGAGATATTCGACGAGCGGTTGCCCTGCGGCGTCGCTCCGGACCCAAGCTCCGGGGGCGAGGTGCCGTGCCACTGACGCCGCGGGCGTTGTGTGGTGGAGTTCCCGCGGTACGGCCGCCAAGGAGGAGGGGTCGACGACGGCGGTCGGTATCCCGTGCGGGTCAACGAGCAGGATGTGACCGTGTTGGGCGGGCGCTGGGAGCTCGTCCACCATGACCCCGGCGAGCGCCCCGCTGGCCGGTTCGGCCAGCGTCGCAGCTTGCAGGCGGGGCAGGCGCAAACGCAACATGGCGCCGCGAATGGAGGCGAGGGCGCCCATGATGAGGAAACCAGCAACCAGAAGCGTGACGACGGCGATCAGGGGGTCGACGGCACCGTTGAGCAACAGTGGCCGGCCGATCAGGATGAGCGCGATCACGACGGCAATGACGACACCGGACCAGCCGGCGGCTAGGGTGCCCTTCGCCTGCGACCCGGTGATCTTCCATACGGCCGACTCCACTAGGCGGCCGCCATCCAGCGGCAGTCCCGGCAGGACGTTGAACAAGCCAACAAGGAAGTTGGCGAGGATCAGGATACTGATGAGCAGCCCGGTCACTCCGCCCGGTGCCGCCACGGTTTCGATCAGTAGCCCGAGGCCGGCCAAGATGAAGTTCGCGGCCGGGCCCGCGAGGGCGACGGCTAGGGAACGCCCGGGCGTCGTGTCTCCCGTGGTGAATTGGGTGTGCCCACCCCAGAGGGTCAGCACAATCCGCGCGTGACCGTAGCCGTAGGCCGTGGCGCACCAGGCGTGGGCGAGCTCGTGGAGCAAGACGGAGGCGAGGAGCAAGACGGCGTAGCCGAGCGCCACGAGATACGCGCCGGCGCCGAGCTGTGGCATCAGCTGGGCGACGTCCGGCCCGAACGCGAAAACGATGAATGCGGCAATGAGGAACCATGACCACGCGAGGGTGACGGGGATCCCGCCGATGCTTCCGAGGCGGATCCCGCCCGGTGATTCTTGGCTTCGGCTCACGCGCCGGCCCCAAACAGGACCAACTCATTCAGATCCTTGGCCGTGCGCCCCTCGAGGCTGTCCCATTGCACCCACCCATCCGGCTCGGGCAACTCGATGAAGTGGGGCACGGCGAGAGTCAGTGCGCCGCTGGCCGCCGCCGAGGCAACGCCGGGAATGGAATCCTCGATGGCGATGACGCGGGAGGGCGCGAGGCCTGGCACCCATTCGGCAAGGCGGCTGAGGCCTTGGAGGTAGGGTTCGGGGTCGGGCTTACCGCGGGAGACCATATCCCCGGTGACTTTGAAGCGGAGGGTGCCGGCGGGCAGCGCCTCCGCTACGAGGCTGGCCAGTGGGCCCTCCGACATGGTGACGAGGCCGCACGGGACACCGGAGGCGGTGAGATCCTCGAGCAGCTCGTACGCCCCAGGACGCCAGGGCATGCGCTCACGCACGCGGCGCATCACGGAGCCAGACAGGCGGTCGATGATGCTGCGCGGGTCCAGCGTTGGCCCACCGCCAGCGGCGATGGTCTCCCGGATGATCATGGCGCTGTCCATGAGCGCGTTGCCGACCATCTTGAGGGCGTCCTCGTGCGTCCACTCCACTCCGTACTCACCGGCCAGAGCTTCCTCGGCCTCGATCCAATACGGTTCCGTGTCCACGATGGTTCCATCCATATCCCACAACACCGCTTGCAGGCCAGAATCGCGAATAAAGACGTTGTCGGGACGGGAGGCCGCGCGATGAGTCGAAGGCATAGCCAAAAGTCTAGTCGCGGCCCACTGGTCACGCGGCAGACGAGTGGGTGCGATGGCGCGTGCCGAGAGCGAACGCGGGCGCTCGCCGTGGCTCGTACCGCGCACGCGTTAGGCTGACAGCGTGGTAGAGCATCCGAACAGTCAGCAGCCCTCCGGCCAGGACGATCCCCCTTCCACTCCCCCACCTAGCGGGCATGGCAATCTCGTGGACGCGCTCGCTGCGTTGACCGAGCACACCGACCGGTCAGCCGCGCCCGACGCTTCGCTAGAGCCTCCTGATCCGTCGGGTGACCGAGACACCGTGATGGTCGTGGCCTTCGAGGGGTGGAACGACGCCGGCGGCGCCGCGTCCGACGCGGTGGCCTTGCTCGGGCGCGCCTACAACGCGGTGCAGCGGGTGGTGCTCGGTGAGGATGATTATTACGACTACCAGTTCTCCCGGCCCTCCGTGAAACGCAATGCGGCGGGGCAACGGGTGGTGCGCTGGCCGCTCACGCGGGTCCTCACCGCCGACCTGCCCGAGCATCCGTTTGACCTCGTCTTAGTGACCGGCGTCGAGCCCACGTACCGGTGGAAGCAATTCTGCGCCGAACTGCTGACCCTCGCTGCCGAGCATCGCGTGCGAGCGATCGTGCTGACCGGAGCACTGTTGGCAGACAGCCCCCACACGCGCCCCATCCCCGTCACGCGCACCAGTGAGCATCCGCAGCTGCGGGAGATCATTGACGCCGAGCGCTCGGACTATGAGGGGCCGACGGGCATCGTTGGGGTTCTGGCCGCTCTGGCTGATGCCGCCGGCGTGCCGACGGTCTCGACGTGGGCCGCGGTCCCCCATTACGTCGGGCAGGCGCCCTCGCCCAAGGCCACCTATGCGCTGATGCGCCAGCTCGAAGATCTCTTGCACATCAGCATGGATCTTTCGGCGCTCGCCGAGGACGCCGAAGCGTGGGAGCGCGGAGTCGATGAGCTGGCCAGCGACGATGAGGAAATCGGTGCTTACGTTAAGCAGCTGGAGGAGGCGACCGACGCCACCGAGATGCCGGAGGCCAGCGGTGAGTCGATCGCCCGGGAGTTCGAACGCTACTTGAAGCGCCGCGACCAAGGCCGTGGATGGGAGCCCGGCGGATCGAATTAGCGGGTGAGGACCAGTCCCAAGAGGGCGTCGATGAGGTCCGCGAGCTCCCGTGCCGCCGTCAGGTCAGGCTCGCCGCTCGGCTCGGTGGAGGCCCAGAGGTCCAGCGCGTCGAGGGCCGCCGGGGTATCGAGGTCGCGGCCGACCAGACTCACGAGGCGCGCCGACAAGTCGGCCGTCTCTGCCGCCGTCGTCAGCGGCAGTCGGTCCATCCACCGCGCACGGCGCTCACGGGCGGTGGCGAGCAAGTCATCGGTCCAGAACCACTCGTCGCGGTAGTGCTGACCCAAGAGAACGGTCCGAATGTTGGCCGGGTCCTCGCCCGCAGCCCGCAGCTCGGATACCAGCACGAGGTTGCCCTTGGACTTGCTCATCTTCTCTCCGTCGAGGCCCACCATGCCGGTGTGGACGAAGTGCTCTGCCAGAGGCGCTCCGTCGAGGGCGCTGGCATGACCGGCGGAAAACTCGTGGTGCGGAAAGATCAGGTCGCTGCCGCCACCTTGGACGGTGAACGGCGCCGGAAGGAAGCGCCGGGCGATGACGGAACACTCGATGTGCCAGCCAGGGCGTCCCGTACCGAGGCGACCGCCCTCCCAGGTCGGTTCACCGTCGCGTGCCACCCGCCACAGTAAGGGGTCGAGCGCGTGCCGTTTACCGGGGCGCCCCGGGTCACCGCCGCGCTCAGCAAAAAATGCGTCCATCGTCGCGGCGTCGTATCCGCTGATGCTTCCCAGACGCCATGCGTCGTTGGCCGCGGCCGCCGTGTCAAAATACACATCGCCGTCGGGTTCGCCCGCGCCGCCAGTGACTCGGTAGGCGATTCCGGCCTCCAGCATCTGTTCCACGACGGGCACGAGCCAGTCGATAGACTCCACCGCGCCGACATAGTGGTCCGGCGGTATAACGCGTAGGGCCTCCATGTCTGTGCGGAACAGGTCGGTCTGGCTTGCTGCAAGATCGCGCCAGTCGACGCCGCGGGCGGCGGCGCGCTCGAGCAGCGGATCGTCAACGTCGGTGACGTTTTGCACGTAGGCTACGTGCCGGCCGGTCACGCGCCACCACCGATTGAGGGTGTCGAAGGCGACGTAGGTTGCCGCATGTCCCATGTGAGTGGCGTCGTAGGGAGTGATGCCGCAGACGTAGAGGCTGGCGCTGGTTCCGGCCGCGACGTCGACGTCTCGGTGAGCCGAAGAATCATGGATGAGAAGTGAAGCAGCCTGATCCTGCTGGGGCGCAACAGCGGGTACGTCGGGCATCGGCCATGCGTGCACGGGGTATCCTTTCGAAAGTTTGGTGAAGAGCGCGGCGAACCGCACCATGGGTACTAGCGCTTTAGACGGGCTGAATAATCCCGAAACCGAGCATCACGAAGATCGCCAAGCCTAGGCCGATGCGGTACCAGACGAAAACGCGGTAATTATGGGTGGAGATGTAGCGCAGGAGCCATGCCACAATCGCGTAGCCGACGACGAAAGCGATGCCGGTGGCGACGAGGGTCTCGGCGAGCGAATAGGGGCCGTTGGTGGAGGGCTCAGCCAGCGACTTCGCCAACTTGTAGAAGCCGGAGGCCACTACGGCGGGGATGGCCAGCAGGAAGGCGTAGCGTGTTGCCGCTTCACGGGTGTACCCCAAGAGCAGGCCGCCGGTGATGGTTCCGCCGGAGCGGGAGACGCCGGGAATCAGGGCGAGCGCCTGGAACAGGCCGTACGTGATGCCATGCTTGTACGTGAGCTGGTTGAGCTCGCGCTGCTGCCGGCCATACGTGTCGGCCCATGCCAGGAAGAGACCAAAGACGATCAGCATCGTGGCAGTAATCCACAGGCTGCGGAACGTGGTGTCGATGAAGTCCTCGAGCAGCAAGCCCAGGATCGCGATCGGCAAGCTACCGATGATGATCAGCCAGCCCATGCGGGCATCGGGATCGGAGCGGTCGACCTTGCCCACGAGGGACTTGGACCACTGCGTGATGATCCGGACGATGTCCTTCCAGAAGTACAGGACGACGGCGGCCTCGGTGCCGAGCTGTGTAATCGCCGTAAAGGCGGCACCCGGATCTTGCGCGCCGGGCAGGAACTCGCCGACGATCCGCACGTGGGCGCTGGAGGAAATCGGGAGGAACTCGGTGAGGCCTTGTACTAGGCCCAAGATGATGGCTTCGATCCAATTCACGGATTCGACCCTACTTGAGGCACGCGCCAGCACATCGGCTACGACACCCGTCAGCGGGTGATGTTCGTCCCGTTGGGGGCGCCGTTAGTACTCGTCGTCGTCTTCACCGTCGTCGTAGAGCTCAAGCGGAAGCGATTCGTCATACGCCTCGTAGAGGGCGTCCTCGTAGACTTCGTAGCTGTCGGCGACAGCGAAAAAGGCGGCTTCCACCGCGGGATCAGAGTCGCTGCGGCGGGAGACAACGGCGCTCAGGTGCTCGTCCAGCGAGGCCTTCAGCGCTTCGAGGGCAACGCGCGGATCAGTAGTCATGGTTTGACGGTACCGCCGAAACCGTTCGCTGGGTAGGGGCCTTGCAAATCAGTGTGCTCGCGCTAGTCTTTTGCCTCATATGCAGAAGCCAGCTCAGCCGCCCGCCCGTTTCCCCCAAGCCCAACGTCTGCGCGATCCGGCGGAACCCTACGAGTATTTGGTGGTGACCGTGTACCCCGGCGAGTCGCTTGCCGAGGCCCGCCGTGGCTTGGTGGAACACGCCGAATACGGCAAGTGGGAGCTCAGGCGGACGGTCAAGTACACCGGCGGCGTCTACCGCTACTGGCTGCGCCGGCGCGTCATGCGGGTAGAACGAACCCTCACGGTGCTGACGCCCTAGAAGCGGCGGCTCATGACGGGGTCTCCAGCGGCCCCAGCAACCACGCAGCGACCGTGCGGTGCGCGGAGGCTGCGTCGGAGGGATGGTAGAGACTCGCGAGAGCATCCCGGTAGAGTCGCTCGAGCTCGCTGCCCCGAAAATATTGCCCGCCGCCAGCGACATTCAGAGCGGCATCGACGGTGGAACGGGCCACCTCACCCGCGCGAGTGCGTAAGGTGACCAGCCGGGGAAACCACGCGTGAGCGTGATCCACGCGCGCATCGATATCCCGTGCCGTCTGCGTCAGGAACCCATCGAGGGACAGGATCTCCATCCCGGCCTGCGCCACGCGCCACCGCACATCCGGATCCTGGTCACGGCTCTGACCTGAGACGAGCGAAACGCGGTTCGCCGGGTGGGCTGCTGCCAATTCCACGGCGCGGTCCGCGATTCCGGCGTAGACCGAAGCGGTGAGGGTCAAAAAGGAAGCGAAGATCGCGAAGATGAGCGGATCATCCTGTGGGCCGGTGGGCAATCGGGTGTGGACCCATGCGTGTGGCGACACGGCACCGTCGAGGTCCGTGGAATGGGATTGGCTGGCCCGCATGCCGAGGGTGTCCCAGTCGTCGTTCACCCGGACACCAGGATCCTGGCGGTCGACAAATCCGTGAATCAGCTCTCCTGCGTCATCCTTGCCAAACACGCCCAGGCGGGTAAACACGGGAGCTAGGGACGTGAAGATTTTCCGCCCGGTGAAGGCCACCCCGTCGCTGGTATGCTCGGCACGCGTGACCGAATCGAAGAGCACGGCGTCATTGCCGGGCTCCGAAATCCCGAACGCCATCACCTCACCGCCGGCGATCCAGTCCGCCACGAAGCGCAAGCGCGTGTCTCCCTTGGCCTGCAGGACACGAGCGGCACCGGCCCACACGAGGTGCATGTTGACGGCTAGCGCGGTCCCGGGCGCGTGAGCGGCCAGCAGTCGCTGTGCTGCCGTCGTTTCCGCAAACCCCCACCCGGAGCCACCCTGGTCAGCCGGTAGCATGGCCTTGAGATAGCCAGCGCCCGCGAGGGCTTCGAAGTCCTGATGCGCGAACGTATTCTCGGCGTCGTGCTGGCCAGCTCTGCTGCGCAGGCCCTCCAGCAGTGGACCGCTGAGGACGCGGCGCGCGGACCGTTCTTCAGCAGGATGGATGGTGCTCACCTCAGCCTCCTAGAGCTTCCTAATACGACGAGATGAGCCGATACAGCACGCGCGTGCCGAACTGCAACGCGTCCACGGGCACCCGCTCATCCACCCCGTGGAACATGCCCGTGAAGTCGAGAGTGTCGGGCAAGCGCAACGGGGCAAACCCATAGCCGGTGATGCCCAAGCGTGCCAGCGATTTGTTGTCCGTGCCGCCAGAGAGCATGTAGGGCAGGACGACGGCGTCGGGATCCTCGGCCTTGAGGTTCGCCACCATGGACTCGACCAGATCGCCGGAGAAGGGGACTTCAAGGGAGATGTCGGCGTGGTCCGTGATGAGATCCACGCCTTCGCCGGCGAGCCGGCGGAGCGTGTCGAGCACCATCTCGTCCTGCCCGGGCAGAGTGCGGCAGTCAATCATGGCTTCGGCCTTGCCCGGAATGACGTTGTGCTTATAGCCGGCGGTTAGCGCAGTCGGGTTTGACGTGTTGTGCAGCGTGGCTCCGACAAACCGGGCCACGGTGCCGAGCTCGTCGAGCAGCGCCGTGGGATCGTCCTCGGTGAAAGCCACCCCCGTGATCTCGGAGACGCCCTCGAGGAACGCGCGGGTCGTCTTCGTGTACGCGTAGTCCCACTGGTGTTCGCCAATCCGGCTCACCGCTTGGGCCAAGCGCGTGACCGCGTTGTCGTCATTCGTTTGGGAGCCATGGCCGGCGCGGCCCGTGGCCTGCAAGCGCAACCAATTGATGCCCTTCTCTGCCGTTTGCAGCAAGTAGGCTCGCTGCCCGCCCACCGTCGTGGAAAATCCGCCGACCTCGCTGATGGCCTCGGTGGCGCCCTCGAACAACTCGGGGTGCTCCTGAACGAGCCAGCCGGCGCCGTAGGTGCCGCCAGCCTCCTCGTCGGAAAAGAACGCGTAAATGATGTCCCGTTTCGGCTGCTGGCCCGTGCGGTGCATGTGCCGCATGACCGCAAGAATCATGGCGTCCATGTCCTTCATGTCGACGGCGCCGCGGCCCCAGATCATGCCGTCCTTCAGCTCCCCGGAGAACGGATCCACGCTCCAGTCCTCGGCCTGGGCCGGAACGACGTCGAGGTGCCCGTGCACCACCAGCGCCGGCAGGGACGCGTCTGAGCCCTTGACCCGTCCTACGACGCTCGCGCGCCCTGGTGAGGATTCGAAGATGCGCGGGTTAGCGCCGGCGTCCTCCATGAGCGCGGCGACATACTCTGCTGCCTCACGTTCGCCGCGCGAATCATTGTTGCCAAAATTTGAGGTGTCGATCCGGATGAGTTTCCGGCAAATCTCCACGACTTCCTGTTCGGCCTGCTCAAACCGCTGTGTGGCGTCGGATCCGGCACCGCTTGCGTGCGTCGTCATGAGAGCGTCCTTCCGGGGAGTTGGGCTGTGCTCCTACCCTAGCGATGCAGGACACATCACGTGAATTTGTATCTGCTGTGAACTGGTGTAGAGTATTACTCGCTGCTGACGCGGAATGGCGGGTTCAAAACCCGGCCTGACTAGCGAAAACACATCACCTGCGCGGGTGGCGGAATAGGCAGACGCGCTAGCTTGAGGTGCTAGTCCTCGTATTAGAGGGTGGGGGTTCAAGTCCCCCCTCGCGCACGGAAATCCTTCGGGATTATGAAGACCGGCTTCCATGACGGAAGCCGGTCTTTTTCGTCAGTACCGGCTCTCGTTGAGTTCCCGGCATGTGATTGGATGAAACCGTGCGCGGCAACGACGCGCGCAGGTGTCGCTACAGCACACGTAGTGCATCAGAGGCCCCCGAAACACGCAGGAGAGCACCATGCCGCAGAAGGTCCAAGGCATCGTCGTCACCGCACAGGACGCACCGGCTACGGCCGAAACCATCATCATCCCGGACCCGGCCGCCGGTGAGGCCGTCGTCGACATCATCTCGTGTGGCGTGTGCCATACGGACCTGCACTACAAGCAGGGCGGCATCGGCGATGAGTACCCCTACCTCTTGGGCCATGAGGCCACCGGGGTCGTGTCCCAAGTGGGTGAGGGGGTCACCGAGGTTGCCGTGGGCGACCGCGTCATCCTCAACTGGCGCGCCGTCTGCGGGCAGTGCCGCGCGTGCGCCAAGGGCCAGCCGCAGTACTGCTTCAACACCGCCAACGCCAGCCAGAAGATGACTCTCGAGGACGGGACCGAACTCTCCCCCGCGCTCGGTATCGGCGCCTTCGCGGAGAAGACCCTCGTGGCCGCCGGCCAGTGCACCAAGGTGGACGACGACGTCGACCCGGCCGCCGTCGGCCTGCTCGGCTGCGGCGTGATGGCCGGCATCGGCGCGTCCATCAACACCGGAGAGGTTAAGCGCGGCGAATCGGTCGCCGTCATCGGTTGTGGCGGCGTGGGCATCGCCGCCGTGGCCGGCGCCGCGTTGGCGGGCGCGACGACGATTATCGCGGTGGATATCGACCCGGAGAAGGTCGAGATGGCCAAGCAGCTGGGCGCAACGCACGGCGTGAACTCGCGCGAACAGGACCCCGTGGAAGCTATCCGCGAGCTGACCGGCGGTTTTGGGGCCGACGTCGTGATCGAGGCGGTGGGGCGTCCGGAGACCTATGAACAGGCGTTCTACGCCCGGGACCTCGCCGGCCGCGTGGTACTCGTCGGCGTCCCCACACCCCAGATGAAGATCGAGCTGCCGCTGCTCGACGTCTTCGGCCGCGGCGGCTCGCTCAAATCCTCGTGGTACGGGGACTGCCTGCCGAGCCGAGACTTCCCCATGCTGGTGGACCAGTACAAGCTGGGCCGCCTGAACCTGGATGCGTTCGTCACCGAGCGCATCGGTCTGGGCGACGTCGAGGCCGCCTTTGAGAAGATGCACGGCGGCAAGGTCCTGCGCTCCGTCGTCATGGTCGGTGAGCAGTGATGGGCGCGCGCATCGAAAACGTCGTCACCTCCGGAACGTTCAGCCTCGACGGCGGCACGTGGGACGTCGACAACAACGTGTGGATCGTCGGTGACGACGCCGAGGTCATCCTCATCGATCCGGCGCACGACGTCGAGGCGATCGCCGACACCGTGGGCGAGCGCACTGTGACCATGATCCTCCTGACGCACGGGCACGATGACCACATCCGGTACGCACGGGCCGCGGCCGAGCGTTTCAACGCGGAGATCTGGCTGAACCCGGAGGACCTCATGCTCTGGGAGATGGTGTACCCGGGCACGCGGCCGGACCACGAGATCACGGATGGCCAGACGTTCGAGGTCGCCGGCATCACGCTGCGCGCGATCCACACGCCGGGCCACTCCCCTGGCTCGACGTGCCTCTACGCCGAAGACCTCGGCACGGTGTTTTCCGGTGACACACTCTTCAATGGTGGTCCGGGGGCTACGGGCCGTTCGTTCAGCAGCTTCGAGACGATCATCGCCTCGGTCCGCGACCACCTCTTCACGCTGCCGTCTGACACCGTGGTCCGCACAGGCCATGGTGATTCGACGTCGATCGGCGCGGAGGCCCCGCACCTCGACGAGTGGATCCAGCGCGGCCACTAACTCAACGCCGCGCTAAGCGGCATCGAATTATCGCACCGGCTGACCGAATCTGGCTCGTGATGGCCAGATCCGGTCAGCCGTTGTCGTTAATCGCCATGTCGTGGCCGTAGGCGGCGATCAGCGCCCGCTCAACGTCCCCCACCGTCACCCCGGGCGCTAGGTCGTCGACGGCCCCCGCCGTCGACGGATCGATGGGCAGTTCCAAGGCGTCGTAGACGTCCGTTAACACGCTCCGCAGCGGGGCGGAATTCTCGACGACGATGACGGACGCGAAGAGCCAGGCTCCGGCCACCACGCGCTGCGCGGTGCCGACGAGCTTGATCGCGTTCTGGACGGGCGAGCTGGCCGAGGGGCGACCGTGCACGCTGTACTCCCCGGGGCAATACTCGCCCGGCAGCTCCCCCACGTGCGCGTCGACTCCCACCGTGGTCAGGGCCTGAGCGTAGAGCGCACCGAGGGAGCGAAAGCGGCCCTGATGGCCCAGCATGGCGTCCGCATCCGGCTCCACGTGATCCACGATCAGGGTGCCCTCGTGATAGGCGGCGGCCCGGCCACCGGCCCGCCGGATCAGCGGCGCAAATCCAGCCTCCGCGGCGAGCCGTGCGGCGGCGTCGTACCCAGCCAAACGGGTGTCCCGCTGGCCAAACGCCAGCGTGGGGCTGGGCCGGTAGAGCCGGAGTGTGGGTGGGGCGTCGCCGGTGGCGACAGCGCGGAGGAGGTCGACGCCGCCAGCCAGATCCGCTGCGGGGTCGGCCGAGGCGCGCTCGCGCCGGACGATGAGCGGGCTCACCGCAGTTGAGTTCCAAGCAGTCACGCAAAAGATTCTAGGATGGACTCCGTGATTTCGCCGTCCTCAACCCTCATCCTGCTCGGAGGCGCTTCGGGCGCCGGAAAGTCCTACTTGGCCGCGAAGTATGGCCGCCCGCATCTGGTGCTGGATAACTTCTACCGGGAAGCCTCTGAGCACACGGAGGCCTCTCCTCTGCCCCAGACTGCCTATGGAGAGATCGACTGGGACCACCCGGGGACGTGGAACACGCAGGCGGCCGTCGACGGCGTCGTGGAGCTCCTCGAGACGGGGCAGACCCAGGTGCCCGCTTACTCGCTCTCGACCTCCTCCTACGACGGGCACGCTCTGGTGGAGATGGATCGGGGGCCGGTCATCGCCGAGGGAATTTTTGGCAGCGAGGTGCTGGCCCCGCTTCGGCGACAGGGCGTAGCCGTGCAGGCGATCTACGTGGACACGCCGCCACTCGCCACGGCCCTGCGGCGCTTGGCGCGTGATGTGGCCGAACGGCGGAAACCGATCGGATTCCTGCTGAAGCGAGGATGGGCGCTGTACCGGGCTGAGGGGGCCCTGCGCGCCCGCTACCTCAACGCCGGATTCGTGCCACTTGGCAAGCCCGCGGTGAAAAAGTTGCTCGCCTCGCTCGCGTAAGCGTCGAGGCTAGCGCTTGTGCCCGGGCATGGGCCGAACGGTGAGAATCTGCTCGGTCCGGCCGAAGGGGCCCTGAACGTCGTGCAGCACTCCTGACGTCAGGCCGATGCCATCGGTGCCGTAGGTCTGCTGGGCCTGGATGCCAAGCCATTCGCCGACCGGTGCGCGGTGCATATGGATCTGTAGGTCCACGTTGGGAAACATCCACGATTCCGGGCCGGGCTCGACGCGGGGCGCAATGCCATTGGCTGTATCCGCCATGCCCAGCAGCCGAACCAGAGACGTCGTCGTCGTCGTACCAGAGACCATCTCTAGATCGTGGCGAAGCCAGACGGTGCCTCGGCCCGGGCGGTGGCCGGCATCGACCCGGAAGTCGAGGGCTTCGATGTAACCACCGGGCCACGGGGACATGCCATCCCACACGGGCAGGTCCTCAGGGTGCGTCACGTGGGTGTCTTCCACGGCGTGAACGGCCGAACTGTCACCGGTGGCCAGGCGCCAGGCGCGCGCAACGATGGAGGTGCGTCCGGCGGTGATCATTTCCGCCTCGATCAACTCGATGGTGCGGCCGGGGCGAATAACGCGGGTATCGATGGTGATGTCCCCGCCGTGAATGATGCCGTGAATGTCGAGGCTGACGCGGGCCATGCGGAGGTCGTCGCGTGGCTGGAACTTCTCGAGCTCGTGAACCATGATGCCGGTGGCCGGGGCCATGTGCTGTTCGTGGGGGTTCCACGCGCCTTGGGCGTGCACGGTGGACCGGTAGTGGCCGTCGCCGAGGTCCTCGTAGAAGAAGTCGCCCACCGCCAAGTCGGGCAATTCGGGCTGGCCGGTGGAGGCTGCGGTCTTCTCGGCTGACATGCTCTGTGCTCCTCGCTGCTGTGGGTCGTCGTCACTGACGTCGGCACCAGCCTAGTGAGTCCGAAGCGAAAACGTTAATGCTCCCTAACGCCCAGTTGCCTCGGTGACGCGCGGCTGCCAACCGGGCGCCGACGTTAGACTTTCGGGTGTGAAGTTTGACCGTCGCTACTCCCCCACGGTGAGGCGGCGCGTCGCCCTGGCCGCGGCCGGCGTGGGCGTGATCCCCCTGGGTTTGGCCGCGCGCTACCTACTGCCGGGCAGCGTGGGCGATGTGGCTGGAGGCGCCTTGTATGCGGTGCTGATCTACCTGCTCGTTGCCTTCGTTGTGCCCCGCTGGCGGCCAGCAGCCCTGGGCGCGGCGGCGCTGGCGAGCTGCTTCGCCGTTGAGTTCTTTCAGCTCACGCCGGTCCCCAGTACCTTGGCTGAGTGGTTCCCTCCGATCGCCCTCGTGTTGGGCTCGTCCTTCGTGTGGGCCGATCTCCTGGCCTACGCGGCCGGAGTGGTCGCGGCCGGGCTGGTTGACTGGCTTGCGGCGGCTCACCGTCGTCGGGGTGAGGTGCGCGGCGAGCGTTCCTAGCGACAGTGCCCCGCTGCCTGTGCGGATGGCACGGGCAGCGGGGCACTATCGGGGTGAAGCGGCGGCTAGAAGTCCCAGTCCTCGTCTTCCGTGTTCACGGCCTTGCCGATCACGTAGGAGGAGCCGGAGCCGGAGAAGAAGTCGTGGTTCTCGTCCGCGTTCGGGCTGAGCGCGGAGAGAATCGCCGGGTTCACGTCCGTCACCGACGCCGGGAACATGGCCTCGTAGCCGAGGTTCATGAGCGCCTTGTTGGCGTTGTAGTGGAGGAACTTCTTGACGTCCTCGCTCAGGCCCACGCCGTCGTAGAGGTCGTGCGTGTACTGCACCTCGTTCTCGTACAGCTCGAACAGCAGCTCGAACGTGTAGTCCTTCAGCTCCTGCTGGCGCGCCTCAGAGAGACCCTCGAGTCCCTTCTGGAACTTGTAGCCGATGTAGTAGCCGTGCACGGCCTCGTCACGGATGATGAGGCGGATCAGGTCTGCCGTGTTGGTCAGCTTGGCGCGGGAGGACCAGTACATCGGCAGGTAGAAGCCCGAGTAGAAGAGGAAGGACTCCAGCAGCGTGGAGGCCACCTTCTTCTTCAGCGGATCATCGCCGTGGTAGTAGGACTCGACGATCTGCGCCTTCTTCTGCAGGTTCTCGTTCTCCAGCGACCAGCGGAACGCGTCGTCGATCTCCTTCGTGGAGCACAGCGTGGAGAAGATCGACGAATAGCTCTTCGCGTGGACCGATTCCATGAAGGCGATGTTCGTGTAGACGGCCTCCTCGTGCGGAGTCAGCGAGTCCGGGATGAGGGAGACGGCGCCGACCGTGCCCTGCAGCGTATCCAGCAGGGTTAGGCCCGTGAACACGCGCATGGTCAGGGTCTGTTCCTCGGCGGTGAGCGTGTTCCACGACTGCACGTCGTTGGACAGCGGCACCTTTTCGGGGAGCCAGAAGTTATTCACGAGGCGGTTCCACACCTCGACGTCTTTATCGTCCTGGATGCGGTTCCAGTTGATGGCCTGTACGTGGCCGTGTAGCTTGACCGACTCGGTCATGTCGCCCTGCACTTTCGTCAGACGGTGATGTTTGCCCGGGTAAAGGGTACGACGGCGGCTGCTGCCGCCGTCGTACCGGTTGCTGTGGCGAGTGCTACAGCATGCAGCTGACGCAACCCTCGACTTCCGTTCCCTCCAGCGCGAGCTGGCGGAGACGGATGTAGTAGAGGGTCTTGATGCCCTTGCGCCACGCGTAGATCTGCGCCTTGTTGATGTCCCGCGTGGTGGCGGTGTCCTTGAAGAACAGCGTCAGCGACAGGCCCTGATCGACGTGCTGGGTGGCGGCCGCGTAGGTGTCGATGATCTTCTCGTAGCCGATCTCGTACGCGTCCTGGTAGTACTCCAGGTTGTCGTTGGTCAGGTAAGGGGCCGGGTAGTAGACGCGGCCGATCTTGCCTTCCTTGCGGATCTCGATCTTCGAGGCCACCGGGTGGATCGAGGAGGTCGAGTTATTGATGTAGGAGATCGAGCCGGTCGGCGGCACCGCCTGAAGGTTCTGGTTGTAGATGCCGTGCTCCATGACGGACGCCTTGAGCTCGCGCCAGTCCTCCTGCGTCGGCAGGTGCGTGTTCGCGAAGAGTTCCCTCACGCGCTCCGTCTGCGGGGTCCACTCGGCCTCGGTGTACTTGTCGAAGAACTCGCCGGAGGCGTACTTGGAATCTTCGAACCCTCCGAAGGTCTCGCCACGCTCGATCGCGATCTGGTTCGATGCGCGCAGGGCGTGGTAGAGCACCGTGTAGAAGTAGATGTTCGTGAAGTCCAAGCCCTCTTCCGAGCCGTAGTGGACGCGCTCGCGGGCCAGGTAGCCGTGCAGATTCATCTGCCCGAGGCCGATGGCGTGCGACTGGCGGTTGCCCTCCGCGATCGACGGCACGGAACCGATGTATGACATGTCGGACACGGCGGTCAGCGCGCGGATGGCCGTCTCCACGGACACCCCCAGATCCGGCGAGTCCATGGTCTTCGCGATGTTCATCGAGCCCAAGTTGCAGGAGATGTCCTTGCCGATGGTCTCGTAGCCCAGGTCATCCGAGTACTTCGAAGCCGAGGAGACCTGCAGGATCTCAGAGCACAGGTTGCTCATCGTGATCTTGCCCTTGATCGGGTTGGCTCGATTGACCGTGTCCTCAAACATGACGTAGGGGTAGCCGGACTCGAACTGGATCTCGGCCAGGGTCTGGAAGAACTCGCGGGCGTTGATCTTCTGCTTGCGGATCCGCTGGTCGTCGACCATCTCGTAGTACTTCTCCGTCACGGAGATCTCCGAGAACGGCGTGCCGTAGACGCGCTCCACGTCGTAGGGCGAGAACAGGTACATGTCCTCGTTCTTCTTCGCGAGCTCGAACGTGATGTCCGGGATGACCACGCCCAAGGACAAGGTCTTGATGCGGATCTTCTCATCCGCGTTCTCCCGCTTCGTGTCGAGGAAGCGGTAAATATCCGGGTGGTGAGCGTTGAGGTACACCGCGCCGGCACCCTGCCGTGCGCCGAGCTGATTGGCGTAGGAGAAGCTGTCTTCGAGGAGCTTCATCACGGGGATGACGCCGGAGGACTGGTTCTCAATCTGCTTGATCGGGGCGCCGTGCTCGCGGATGTTGGTCAGCGAGAGGGCGACGCCGCCGCCGCGCTTGGACAACTGCAGGGCGGAATTGATGCCACGCGCGATCGACTCCATGTTGTCTTCGATGCGCAGGAGGAAGCAGGAGACTAGCTCGCCACGCTGCTTCTTGCCGGCGTTGAGGAACGTCGGGGTGGCCGGCTGGAAGCGGCCGTCGATAATTTCCTCGACGAGTCGCTGGGCGAGGTCCTCGTCGCCGCGGGCCAGATGCAGTGCGACCATGCACACGCGGTCCTCGTAGCGCTCGAGGTAGCGCTTGCCGTCAAACGTCTTGAGCGTGTAGCTGGTGTAGAACTTGAACGCGCCCAGGAAGGTCTCAAACCGGAACTTCTTGTCGTACGCCAGCTTGTAGAGGTCCCGGATGAAGTTCATCGAGTACTGGTCGAGCGTCTCACGCTCGTAGTAGTCGTTCTTGATCAGATACTCGAGCTTCTCGTCGAGATCGTGGAAGAAGACGGTGTTGTTGTTGACGTGCTGCAGGAAGTACTGGCGCGCGGCGGCTCGGTCGGCACCGAATTGAATCTTGCCCTCGCCGTCGTACAGATTCAGCATGGCGTTGAGCTCGTGGTAGCCGAGCCCCTGCCATGCCGCTGGCAGTTCCTTGCTGTCTTGGCTCACGGTCGGCTCCGCGACGGTTGTTTCCAAAACTCTTCCAATCCTTGGCATACGTTGGCCACGTCTTCCGGCGTGCCCATGAGTTCGAAGCGATACAGCAGCGGTACGTCGCACTTAGCGGCGATTTTCCGTGCAGCGAGACAGTAGGCCGAACCAAAGTTCGTGTTTCCGGCCCCGATGACTCCGCGCAGCTGGTCGCGATTCCGGTGATCCTTCAGGAAGCGCAGGACCTGCGGCGGAACTGAGTGCTTGCCGTCCTCTCCCCCATACGTGGGTAAAAGCAGGACGAATGGTGCAGCCGCGATGACCGCCGGCTCCTTGGGGTAGAGCGGGATCCGCGTTGCATCCAGGTGCAACTTTTCAACGAATCGGGCGGTGTTGCCCGAGGCCGACGAAAAGTAAATGAGTCGGTGCGAAGTGCTCGTCTCAGGCAACGGAGGAGGCGGCGGAGGTGGCCAGCTCCTCGATCTTGTCCGGGCGGAAGCCGGACCAGTGATCGGCGTCGGTGACCACGACCGGGGCCTGCATGTGGCCCAGTGCCCGGACCCGCTCCAGCGCATCGGCGTCTTGGGAAATATCGACGCTCTGATACACGATGCCCTTCTTATCCAGTGCGCGGTAGGTTGCGTTGCACTGAACGCAGGCAGGCTTGGTGTAAACCGTGACGGTCATGGCCTCTTCCCCTCTTTGTTCTCTCACGTAGTGGGCTCTGGTTACTCGGTCTTGACGTGCTGTCCGAGGTGCCTCATGTGCCGTCGTGACGGCCGGCCTCCCGGGGCCAAAAATTCTCTCATGCCAGCGGAGCCGTTGATTGCCCCCGCCGTGAAATCGATACTACATCTAGTGGGCGGGGCGCGTCAGCACCCCTAGATCTTGTCTTACAAGTATGTCATTACCCACGCGCATCGTCCACAGGTTCTGTGGAGATCTTTGGACTTTTCAGCCCCGGAACGACGCCGTTCGGGCTCCGCTATCCACAGTGTGTGGAAGGGCTCGTGCACAGATTCAATCTCTGGCGTGTTGTCGGCGTCCGGCGTGTCGCCGGTCGGCAGATGCGGCGTCCTCAGGTGACGGCTCGCACGTGCCCCTGTGGCCACTCTCATGGCGTTCGTTCACCGCGATGCGCGGATGCTTGCGCGGAACCTCAACCCTGACATATGAACGTGCCATGGGCACATCCACGTTGGTCGCCGAGACCGCACAGTTCACCGTCCGCACCATCAGCGTTTCTGAGATGCACAACAACGTTTACCTCATCACGTCCCGCGGCACGGGGCGCCAGGTGCTGATTGACGCGGCCGACGACGTCGAGGCGATTGGGCGGCTGCGCCGCGAGAGCGCTGAGGACACCCAACAGTCCGTGCAGCTCGAGTGGATTCTCACGACCCACCAGCACTGGGATCACGTGCGCGCCCTGCGCGCTGTGGCCGAGGACTCGGGTGCCCGCATCGCCGCAGGAGCAGACGACGCCGACGCGATCGCCGAGGCCGAATCGGTCACGATGGACCGTCACCTCATCCACGGCGAGCGGATCTCGAGCGGAGACCTCACGCTGGACTGTGTCCATCTGCGCGGGCACACTCCCGGGTCCATCGCCTACGTGCTCACCGAGGGACTCGAACGTCCCCTGATCTTTAGCGGTGACGCCCTCTTCCCGGGAGGTGTGGGCAATACCTGGGGAGATCCGGAGCGTTTCGCCCAGTTGCTGGGCGATGTCACCGAACGCCTGTTCGGCGTGTACGACGACGCCACCGTGCTCCCCGGGCATGGCGCCGGAACCACCCTCGAGGCCGAGCGCGGGCAGTTACCCGCGTGGAAGGCCCGCGGCTGGTAAGCGCGCTGCTGCACGACGGACCCCACGGGTCACCTGCGGCGGATAGGGTGGAGGCATCATGAATCTCATCGATCTGTTGCCGACCGGACAGCGCGGGGCTACTCCCGAATCGACCTACGAAGCCTTCATCCGTTGGGTCGAAGATCGGGGCATCGAACTGTATCCCGCCCAGGACGAGGCCGCGATGGAGATCGTCCAAGGGCACAACGTCATTCTGGCGACGCCGACGGGCTCGGGGAAGTCGTTGGTGGCCGTCGCAGCACACTTCCACTCGCTGGCCCGGGGCGAGGTGAGCTTTTACACGGCGCCGATCAAGGCGCTGGTCTCGGAGAAGTTCTTCGCCCTTTGTGAGACCTTCGGCGCCGAGAACGTTGGCATGGTCACCGGCGACTCGTCGGTGAATGCCGACGCCCCGATCATCTGCTGCACAGCCGAGATTCTGGCGAACATTGCGCTGCGAGAGGGCGAAACGGCCGACGTCGGCACCGTCATCATGGACGAGTTCCACTTTTATTCCGACCCGCAGCGGGGCTGGGCTTGGCAGGTCCCGCTCATCGAGCTCCCGCAAGCTCAGTTTGTCCTCATGTCCGCGACGCTGGGGGACGTCAGCCGTTTCGAGGACGACCTCACCAGCCGCACGCAGCGGGAGACCACCACGGTGGCGCACACCGATCGGCCGATCCCCCTGCACTTCAACTACTCGGAAGAGCCCGTGCAGGAAACGGTGGATGAGCTGATCTACTCCAGTCAGACGCCCGTGTACATTGTGCACTTCAGCCAGCTAGACGCCATCGAGCGCGCTCAGGGACTGCTGAGCCTGAACATCTGCTCGCGCGAAGAGAAGGACCGCATCGCCGAACTGATCGCCGGATTCCGTTTTGCCCCGGGGTTCGGCAAAACCTTGAACCGCTTGATCCGCGCCGGTATCGGGGTCCATCACGCGGGAATGCTTCCCAAATACCGGCGCCTCGTGGAGCAACTTGCCCAAGCGGGTCTGCTGAAAGTCATTTGCGGCACCGATACGTTGGGAGTCGGCATCAACGTTCCCATCCGCACCGTGCTCATGACAGCGCTGACCAAATTCGACGGTTCGCGGATGCGTGCCCTCAAGGCGCGCGAGTTCCACCAGATTGCCGGACGCGCCGGGCGGGCAGGCTTCGACACGGCCGGCACGGTCGTCGTCCAGGCACCCGAGTACGTCATTGAAAACAAGAAGGCGCTGGAGAAAGCCAAAGCCAAATTTGGCGATGACCCCAAGAAGCTCCGGCAAGTGACCAAGAAGAAGCCCCCGCAGGGCTTTGTCTCGTGGAGCGACAAGACGTTCGACAAGCTGGTCCAGGCGGATCCCGAGCCCCTGAGCTCCAGCTTTCAGATCACTCACTCGATGATCTTGAACCTGCTGGAGCGTCCCGGAGACTCCTTTGCCGCGGCACGGCGCATTCTGACGGAGAACCATGAGCCCCCGGCACGCCAGCGTGCCCTCATACGCCGTGCGCTCGGCATTCTGCGCGAGCTCATCGCAACCGGCGTCGTGATTCGCCAAGACGAGCCGGACGAGCACGGCAACCACCTCAACCTCACCGTGCACCTCCAACAAAACTTCGCCCTCAACCAACCGCTCTCCCCCTTCGCGCTGGCCGCCATCGGCGTGCTCGACCCGGACTCCCCTTCCTACGCACTGGACGTGGTCTCGGTGATCGAGTCGACCCTTGACCAGCCACGCCAGGTGTTGAGCTTGCAGGAAAAGAAGGTTCGTGGGGAAGCGATCGGCCGGATGAAGGCCGACGGCATCGGATACGACGAACGCATGAACATCGTCGATGAGCTGACCTACCCGAAGCCGCTCGAAGACCTCTTGGACCAGTCCTTTGAAACGTACCGCCAGGGAGCCCCGTGGCTGTCCGAATTCGAGCTGGCCCCGAAGTCGGTGGTGCGCGATATGTACGAACGTGCCATGAGTTTTTCCGACTACGTGCAGTACTACCAGCTGGCTCGCTCCGAGGGCGTGCTGTTGCGCTACCTCACGGACGCGTACAAAGCACTGCAGCAGTCCGTCCCCCACGATGCCCTGCGCGAAGATCTGCAAGATCTCATCGCCTGGCTCGGCGAGTTGGTTCGGCAGATCGATTCGAGCCTGCTGGATGAGTGGGAGCAGCTCGCTCGCGGCGCAGCGCCGGAGGACCACTCGGAGGAGATCGTGCCGCCGGAGCCGGAACGTTTGACGAGCAATGCGCGGGCCTTTCGCGTCATGGTCCGGAACGAGCTGTTTCGCCGGGTGGTGCTCTTCGCGGACGAGCAAGAAGCCGCCCTTGGTGCGCTGGACGGCGAGTCGGGATTCGATGCCGACGCGTGGGGTGCCGTCATGGATGACTACTTCGACGAGCACGAGGACATTGATGACGGCCCCGGTGGCCGCGGTCAGGACTACTTCCTGTTGACCCAAGGGACGTCGTCGTGGCGGGCTCGCCAAATCTTCAAGGATCCCGCGGGACACCGGGACTGGGGCTTCGACGCCGAGATCGACCTCGCGGCCTCGGACGAGGCCGGCCAACCGGTGGTCCGTCTCACGCGCCTAGGCCGGCTGGACGACTAGCGACGTCGGGAGCCCAATTTCCCGGCTTGCCTACCCCACCAGGTGGGCCAGGAGCCGGGCGACGCTGACGGCTACCCCGAGGCCCGCGTAGAGGGCGAGCGGAACGCACAGGACCCATTCGCGCCACGAGCCAGTGACTCCGACGATCGGAAGACTCACGTGCCCGTTCGGCCGCCACAGGGCACGGACCGAGGAAACGTGCCGCAGGGCGTGGGGACGCCGCAGCTTCACAGGCCACAGCGGGTTAATGCCGCCCACGGTCAGGAGATCACCCACGAGGTGGGCGGAATAGCCCAATCCCACCGCGGCGACGAACCACCGGGGATCGGGCGGTGGGAGCAGAGCAACTGCTGCGCCGGAGGCGAGGCCCACGGCCCACGGCGTCTTCTGCATCGAATCCGGAATAAACTTGAGCGCCTTGGCCGCCAAGCTGACCAACAGGATCGCGGCGATGCCCGCGCCGACCGCCACGGTGTGACCGCCGACGTCGATCACACACAGTCCCAGCAGCCAGGCCAAGACCATCGCCACGAGAAGTCCGAAGAGTGAGTGGGTGCCCTGACGATGCCCGCCCGCGGCCCGTCCGATCGCCGCGCAGAGCACTGAACTGACGGGCGGCAGGGCCCGCGCGATGGACGCACGCCGGTGGTCGATGTCCGGTAGCAACGCCGCTCCAGCGCAGACCATCGCCCCCGTCGCCACTCCGCCCGGCGCGTCGGGAAACAGGCCGAAGCCGAGCGGAATTTCAGCCGGAAGGTGGGCGGCGACGTGGGGGAATTGTTCGCGGAGGGTTCCCACGTGGAACTGTGCCGGGGAAGCGACCGCTACCCAGGCCGCGGCGCCCCACGCCGCATGATTGCCCCCGAGCACTTGGGACCACCTCTCGCCGATGACTTCCCGACCTTAGTGGGAAACGTCCTCGTCAGGTGGGAGTGACTCAGGCGGCGAAGCAATCGATGATCAAGATCACCCCATCCACTCGGGGTCCCGCACGAGAAGCGCTCCGGAATCGGGGCAGTACACGACGTCGTCATCCGCCGCGTTCTTGATCTCCTGTAGGTCCCCCGGCGCGAGCTTCAGCCCGGAGCCCTCCGAAACCCCGTGATACAGCCGCGCCGCCCCCACGCCGCGCCGGGCCCGTGCCTTGTCATACAGCGCCAGCAAGGTGGGTTCGATGTCTTGGGCGCATGCGGCCCTCGCCGCGTGCGCCGTGCGGAGCTCCTCAGCGCGCGCGGCGGCTTCCTCGGTGAGCTCGGCGCGCAAGGCCTCGAGATGTGCTTGCGAGGCATCACGTTCCTGAGTGGCTTCGGCGGCCCCGGACTGCGCGTCCTCGAGCTCCTCCATGATGACGAGCTCCTCCTCTTCGAGCGCGTTCTGCCGGTCACCAAGGGTCTGCAGTTCGTGGCTCAGCGCCATCAGATCTTGGGCCGTCCCGGCACCGGCATCTAATTGACGCTGATCCTTGTCTCGGTGGGCCTGCACCTTGGCCACCGCCGCCTCGGAAGCAGCAAGCCGTGACTGAACGTCATTGACCCGTGAGTCCGCGGCGACCGCGGCCTCGGCGGCCTCCGCCAGGCGCTGCTCACGGACCGGAAGGTCAGGGTGTTGCCAGACCCGTTGTTCAGCCTGCTCGGCGCGTGCGACGTCGGCGTCGCGTTCCGCGAGGGTCAGGAGCTTGCGCTGCTCCTGCGGAGATGCTTTGGCCATCGTGATCCTGCTTTCTCGAAAGACTCAGGGGGTTAAAAGGAAGTCCCACGGGTCAGAATTGATCGAACTCACCAGAATCTCGACCTCGAAATCCTGGTCGGTGAGAACATTCTGCAGCGCCTCGGCGGCTGCCGGCAGCCACAACCACTCGCTCGCGAAGTGGGAGACGTCAATCAGGTATGGACGTCCGCCCCGCGCCGTCTCACGTGCCTCAGACGCCGGGTGGTGCCGAAGGTCCGCGGTGACGTACACATCGGCGCCACTGGAGCGGACGGCGTCGAACAGGCTGTCACCCGCTCCCCCGCAAATCGCGATGCGGCGAACGACCGCCTCGCGATCGCCGGCGACGCGCACGCCGCCGGCGACGGCGGGCATCGCTGAGAAGACGGTCGACGCGAAGTCGCCGAGGCTCACGGCCTGCGGCAGATTCCCCACGCGGCCAATCCCCTCCTCGGGCAGGCCCTCCGGCGCTGCCGAGAGTGGTTCCGTGTCCGTGAGGCCGAAGATGTCGGCTAGGACGTCGGAAACACCCCCGACGGCCGAGTCGCCGTTGGTATGGACGGTGGCGAGCGCGCAGCGACCTTCAATGAGTTCGTGGACCACCTCGCCTTTGGCATCACTGGCGGCCACAGAGTTGACTCCGCGCAGCAACAAGGGGTGGTGCGTGATGAGCAGATCGGCTTCACGCGCGACGGCGTCGCGCACGACCTCGAGGGTTGGATCGACGGCGAAGACAATCCGTTTGATCTGCCGCTCAGTGCGTCCTGCCACGAGCCCGACTCGGTCCCAGTCCTCGGCGAGCGAACGCGGCCACAACTCCTCCATGGCGACCAAGACGTCCCCTAGCGTCGCTGACGGGGATTCCTCAACGGTGGCCGGGGAATGTTCGGCAGTCACTTCGTCGTTCTCCATGGCATCGTGCATGGAACTACCGTATCGGTAGATTGCACGCCCAGTGGAAGACGACTCGAATCGGGAGATCACGATGGCCTCAGCGCGCCACGCAGTGCAGACCTACTACCTCGGCGGGGGCTGCTTTTGGTGTCTCGACGCGGTGTACCGGAAAGTGCGCGGCGTGACGTCGGTGGTGTCCGGTTATCTGGGCGGCGCCGCTGACACGGCCTACTACGAAGCGGTCTGTTCTGGGACCACCGGCCACGTGGAGGTCGTCGCCGTGACGTTTGATCCGGAACAAGTCCCCCGCGAGGTCATCTTGGATATTTTCTTTGCCTCGCATGATCCCACCACCCTCAACCGTCAGGGGTACGACGTCGGCACGCAGTACCGCTCGGCGCTGTTCTTTCGGGACGACGCCGAGCGCGCTGACTTCGAGCGCGCGGTCGAGAAGCATCAAGAGAACTTTGCAGATCCCATCGTCACAGCCATCGAACCAGCGACGCCGTTCTACGAAGCGGAGCCGGTGCACCAGAATTACTATGAGCTCAACCCGATGGCCGGGTATTGCAACGTCATCATTAACCCAAAACTCGCCAAAGTGCGCCGATATTACGCAGCATGGCTCCAGGGGTAAGGCAGGTGGGCCGCGGGTTTAGGGTTAATCGCGCACTCACCGTTCCCGCGGGAACACTGACTGACTTGTCGAAACATTGAAGGAAGAGGACATGGGGAAGATTCATCAGGACGTCACTGAGCTGATCGGCGGGACCCCGCTGGTTCGCCTGAACCGCCTCACCGAAGGGTTGCCGGGTGACGTCGCCGTGAAGCTCGAATTCTTTAACCCGGCCAACAGCGTGAAGGACCGGATCGGCGTCTCGATCGTTGACGCCGCTGAAAAGGCCGGCGCGCTGCGCCCGGGCGGGACAATCGTTGAGGGCACGTCGGGAAATACCGGCATCGCGCTCGCCATGGTCGGGGCTGCCCGCGGTTACCGGGTGATTCTCACGATGCCTGAAACGATGTCCACGGAGCGGCGCGTGATGTTGCGCGCGTTCGGTGCCGAAATCGTGTTGACCCCGGGAGCCGAGGGCATGCGCGGGGCCGTCGAGAAGGCCAAACAGATCGTGGCCACCACGGAGAATTCCATCTGGGCGCAGCAGTTCGCTAACGAGGCCAACCCGGCGGTCCACCGCGCCACGACGGGTCAGGAGATCTGGGATGACACCGACGGGAAGGTCGACGTCCTGGTCTCGGGCATTGGCACCGGCGGCACCATCACGGGCGCAGGCAACCTGCTCAAAGAGCTCAAGCCGTCCGTCAAGATCGTCGCCGTCGAGCCCGCCGACTCCCCGATTCTCAACGGCGGCACTCCGGGGCCCCACAAGATCCAGGGCCTCGGCGCCAACTTCGTCCCCGAGATTCTCGACACGACCGTCTACGACGAGGTGCTCGACGCCTCCGTCGAGGATTCCGTCGCCACGGCGCGTGCCCTCGGCACGCAGGAGGGCATCTTGGGCGGTATCTCCTCCGGTGCAGCCGTCTGGGGTGCCCTGCAGGTGGCGGCCCGTCCGGAGAGCGACGGCAAGTTGATCGTCGTCGTCGTCCCGGACTTCGGTGAGCGCTACATCTCGACCCTGCTTTACGACGATATCCGCGGCTAAGCGGTAGCTAGGCAGCCTGAACTCGTGACATTTCTTGCCCGTCTTCGCGAAGACCTCGACGCCGCGCGGTCGCATGATCCCGCAGCGCGGGGCACCGCGGAGAACTTTTTCGCCTATTCAGGGCTGCACGCGGTCTGGATTCACCGTTTCTCTCACCGCTTGTGGTTACGTCCGCAGTGGCGCCTCGCCGCGCGCCTCGTCTCGCAGTTCGGCCGATTTCTGACCGGCATCGAGATTCATCCGGGAGCGACGATTGGTCGTCGCTTCTTCATCGACCATGGTGCTGGCGTGGTGATCGGCGAAACCGCCGAAGTCGGTGACGACGTCATGCTCTATCACGGCGTCACCCTGGGTGGGCGCTCGCTGGCCAAAACCAAGCGGCACCCCACCCTCGAGGATCGCGTGGTCGTCGGGGCCGGGGCCAAGATCCTCGGCCCGATCACGATTGGTGCCGATTCAGCGGTCGGGGCAAACGCCGTCGTGGTGAAGGACGCGCCGCAGCACTCCATTGTCACGGGTATTCCCGCGACGAATCGTCCCCGAAAACCTTCGGAGCATCAGCCGGCTGTCGATCCCGCGGCGTATATCGATCCGGCGATCTGGATCTAAGGCGTCACTGCGCCGGTGGTTTGTCCCGGC
This sequence comes from Zhihengliuella flava, assembly GCF_015751895.1. Classification (NCBI taxonomy): domain Bacteria; kingdom Bacillati; phylum Actinomycetota; class Actinomycetes; order Micrococcales; family Micrococcaceae; genus Zhihengliuella; species Zhihengliuella flava. The sequence continues at coordinate 190,238 of NZ_JADOTZ010000001.1, forward strand.
GCGTACGCGACGAGAGGCCGGTGGCCCGGCACCCCGAGGGGTGCCGGGCCACCGGCCTCTCGCCCACGATGGGGAAGGGACTAGTGGGTGGAGACGGCGGCAATTTCCGTCTTGTCCCCGCTCCACTGGGTATGGAACGTCCCCTCGCGGTCGATGCGCTCGTAGGTGTGGGCGCCGAAGAGGTCCCGCTGGCCCTGAATGAGAGCTGCCGGCAAGCGCTTGCGGCGCAGGCCGTCGTAGTAGGCCAGGGACGCGGAGAACACCGGGACAGGAATGCCGAGCTGAACGGCGGTGGAGATCACGCGGCGCCAAGCAGGTACGGCCTCAGCGATGGCCTCGGCGAAGGCCGGGGCCAGCAGAAGATTTTCTGGCTTGTTGCCGTCCGCGTAAGCCTTCATGATCTCGTCGAGCAGGTCTGCGCGAATGATGCAGCCGGCGCGCCACAGCGAGGCGATCTCGTCCAGCTTGAGCTCCCAGCCGTACTCGGCGGCCGCGCTGCCCAGCATGTCGAGGCCCTGGGCGTAGGAGACGAGCTTGGAAGCAAACAGGGCCTGGCGGACGTCCTCAACGAAGTTCTCTGGAAGTTCCACCGTGGACTCGTGCCCGGCCAGGACACTCTGAGCCTGTTCGCGCTGCGAACGCTGCGAGGACAAACCGCGGGCGAAGACCGACTCGGCGATGCCGGAAACGGGTGAGCCGAGTTGCAGGGCGGAAACAACCGTCCACCGGCCGGTGCCCTTCTGGCCCGCGGAGTCGACGATGACGTCAACCAGCGGCTTGCCCGTGGCAGCGTCGACGTGACCCAAAACCTCGGCAGAGATCTCAATGAGGAACGACGAGAGGCTGGTGCCCATCCATTCCTCGAAGATCTTCGATTGCTCCGCGGGCTCGATCCCAGCGGCCGAACGCATCAAATCGTAGGCCTCACCAATGACCTGCATGTCTGCGTACTCGATGCCATTGTGGACCATCTTGACGAAGTGGCCGGCTCCGTCCGTGGAGATCCAGGTGCAGCAGGGCTCATCGTTGTACTTCGCCGAAATCTTCTCCAGCATGGGGCCGAGAGCCTTGTAAGACTCGGCCGAGCCGCCCGGCATGATCGATGGGCCCAGCAAGGCGCCCTCTTCGCCCCCGGAGACGCCGACGCCGACGAAGTGCAAGTCGTGCTGGGCCAACTCGGCCTCGCGCCGGCGGGTGTCCTCGTAGTGCGAATTGCCGCCGTCGATCACGATGTCTCCGGGCTCGAGCAGCGGGATGAGCTGCTCGATGACTGCGTCGACTGGGCCACCGGCTTTGACCATGATCATGACCCGGCGCGGGGTCTCCAGGTTGGCGACGAGTTCCTCAAGCGACTCGGTACGGATGAAATCGCCCTCGCTGCCATGGGCCTCCAACAGCGCGTCGGTCTTCCCCACCGAGCGGTTGTGGACGGCGACGGTGTACCCGTTGCGCGCGAAGTTGCGGGCGAGGTTAGCGCCCATAACGGCCAGGCCGGTCACGCCAATCTGTGCAGGCATACGGAATGATCCTCTTCAACGGTGAGTAGTTTCGACCGACGTCAACTGCGGACGCCGCACGTTCACCCTAGCCCACAAACGCAGCAAACCCGCCAAAAGTATGACCTTTGGCGGGTTTGCTGCGTGGTGTGTTACGTGAGTAACACCAGAGGTGGGTCCTACCGGGATCGAACCGATGACATCCACGGTGTAAACGTGGCGCTCTACCAGCTGAGCTAAAGACCCTTGAGCCACTTCATCCTAATCGTCCTGCGCTTGACGGGACAAATCGGACGGTTTCAGACTTACGCCGGGAGGCTAGCGAGGGCCTGTTGATAGCGGGCCCACGGCCGAGGCTCCCCCGGTGCACTGAAAAAAGCGTCGGCGATGTGGCCGTTGGTCAGGAGATACGTCGCTCGCCCGGCGCGACCGTGCTGACTATCGAAGCACTGAAAGGCCCGGGCGATCTCGCCGTGCGGCCAAAAATCGGAGAGCAACTCAAAGGTTAAACCCTCTTGGGCGGCGTAAGCGCGCAGGGCAAAGCGATGATCCACGGACACGCCGAGTACCGCGGCTCCGCGGTCCTCGAACGCGGAGAGGTTCCGCTGCAAGACTCCGAGCTCAGCGGTGCAGACGCGCGAAAAGGCGAAGGGATAAAAGACGAGAAACGCTGCACCCGGAAGCGTGGTGTCGCCGACGTGCTCGCCAAACTGGTTCACCGCAGAGAACGTGGGCACGGGGGTGCCCACGGGCAAGAGGTCCACGGGACGGTTAGCTCTTGCGGCGCGGTGCCAAACGGGCGGCCGCCCAGTCCTCCGAGACGCCCTCGCTCGTGGTGACGTGCAGTCCTGCCGTGGGGGCGGCTTCAAGAATTTCCGCGGGGGTGACATGCCCATCGCGTCCGTTCTTCGGCGTCAGAAGCCACACGATGCCGCCGTCGTCCAGCGACGTCAGTGCGTCGACGAGCGCGTCGACGAGGTCTCCATCCCCGTCCCGCCACCAGAGGATCACGGCATCAACAATGTCCTGGTCCTCCTCGGTGAGTAGCTCCGAGTCGATGCCGTCTTCCAGTGCATCGCGCAGGTCAAAGTCGACGTCGTCGTCGTAGCCGAGTTCCTGAATGAGGCTTCCCTCAGTGAAACCCATCTTGGCTGCAGCCTTCGATGTCGCGGCAGCGGCCTCGCTCACGGTGTTCCTCCCTTGAGTATTCATCTCCACCAGACAACACCTTTTCCGCGGTAGCTTCAAGCGTACGTTCATTGACACGCCGCCGTACACGGCTCCGTGACGTAGATAGCACTTTCGGGCAGCAGTATTGCGCGTCTCGGCTACGCATCTCAGCCACCGGCGGATTAGAGTGGCGTGGATAGCTTTGAGCGCTGATCGCGATCAAGGCAAAAATCGCATGGCGGCTTTCTTGCCACGGCCAGTGTCCCACGCAGCAGGACGGGACAGGCCGCCGCCTGCCCCACGCTGTAACCCGTTGCAAGGAGAATTTGGACGTGGCTGACGATCACATTTCACACATCCGGTCTGGCTTGACCAGCCAGTTGCCGGACCGCGACCCGGAGGAGACGGCCGAGTGGCTGGAGTCCTTTGACGACTTGGTCGAGGCACAGGGAACCGAACGGGCCCAGTTCATTGTTCGCTCGTTGCTGCAGCGCGCCGGCGCCAAGAGCGTTGGTGTGCCCATGGTGACCACCACCGACTACGTCAATACGATTCCGGTGGACCAAGAGCCGGACTTCCCGGGCGACGAAGAAGTGGAGCGGCGCTACCGGGCGTGGATGCGCTGGAACGCTGCCGTGATGGTTCACCGAGGACAGCAGCCGGATATTGGCGTGGGTGGGCACATCTCCACCTTTGCTGGCGCCGCCACTCTGTACGAGGTGGGCTTCAACCACTTCTTCCGCGGCAAGAATCACGCTGGCGGCGGTGATCAGATCTTCTTCCAGGGACATGCTTCTCCGGGGATGTACGCGCGTGCCTTCATGGAGGGGCGCCTCTCCGAAGATGACCTGGACGGGTTCCGGCAAGAGAAGTCCAAGGGCGGGCACGGCTTGCCGTCCTACCCGCACCCGCGGAACCTACCAGATTTCTGGGAGTTCCCGACCGTCTCGATGGGCATCGGTCCGGCCAACGCGATCTATCAAGCGCAGGCAAACCGTTACATGCACAACCGCGGCATCAAGGACACCTCTGACCAGCACGTCTGGGCGTTCCTAGGCGACGGCGAAATGGACGAGCCGGAGTCGCGCGGGTTCCTTCAGCTGGCCGCCAACGAGAAGCTGGATAATCTCACGTTCGTCATCAACTGCAACCTGCAGCGGCTCGATGGTCCCGTGCGTGGCAACGGCAAGATCATGCAGGAGCTCGAGGCCTTCTTCCGGGGCGCCGGCTGGAACGTCATCAAGGTTCCGTGGGGCCGCGAATGGGACGCTCTGTTGGAGAAGGACAAGACGGGCGCACTGGTGGACATCATGAACCAGACTCCGGATGGTGATTACCAGACCTACAAGGCGGAATCCGGAGCCTTCGTTCGGGAGCACTTCTTCGGCAAGTCGCCCGAGACCAAGGAGCTCGTCGCGGAGATGTCTGACGACGAGATTTGGAACCTTAAGCGCGGCGGCCACGACTACCACAAGGTCTATGCGGCTTACCGTGCAGCGATGGAGTTCAAGGGGAAGCCGACCGTCATCTTGGCTAAGACGGTCAAGGGCTACGGCCTCGGACCGCACTTCGAGGCGCGTAATGCCACGCACCAGATGAAGAAGCTGACCCTCGATGACTTGAAGGCATTCCGCGATCACTTGCGGATTCCGATTACGGACGAGCAGCTCGAAGCCGATCCGTACCGTCCTCCGTACTACCATCCAGGCAGTGACTCGCCGGAGATCAAGTACATGATGGAGCGCCGCGCGGCCTTGGGCGGATCGGTTCCAGAGCGCCGGTCGAAGCATCAAGAGGTGACCCTCCCAGATGAGAAGGCCTACGCCATCGCCAAACGCGGTTCCGGTAAGCAAGAGGCGGCAACCACGATGGCCTTTGTGCGTCTGCTCAAGGACATCATGCGGGACAAGAACTTCGGTGATCGCATTGTGCCGATTGTTCCGGATGAGGCGCGGACCTTCGGCATGGACTCGTTCTTCCCGACGGCGAAAATCTACAACCCTAAGGGACAGAACTACCTGTCGGTGGATCGCGATTTGGTGTTGGCCTACAAAGAGTCTCCGGCTGGTCAGATTCTGCACCCCGGCATCAACGAGGCCGGCGCGCTCGGCGCTTTCACCGGCATTGGGACGGCCTATGCCACGCATGGTGAGCCCCTGGTTCCCGTCTACGTCTTCTATTCGATGTTTGGGTTCCAGCGCACGGGCGATCAGTTCTGGGCGGCCGCGGACCAAATGACGCGCGGATTCATCATCGGCGCCACCGCCGGACGCACCACGCTGACCGGTGAAGGCTTGCAGCACGCGGATGGGCACTCCCCGATCCTCGCCTCGACCAATCCGGCGGTCGTCACCTACGATCCTGCGTACGGCTACGAGATCGGGCACATTGTGCGCGCCGGGCTTGAGCGCATGTACGGCGGTGAGCACGCCGACCCGAATGTCATGTACTACCTCACCGTGTACAACGAGCCGATCTCCCAGCCCGCCGAACCGGAGGAGCTCGACGTTGACGGAGTCCTGAAGGGCATTTATCTCGCGGCTCCGGCGCAGGTCGACGGGCCGCGCACCCAGCTGCTGGCTTCCGGTGTCGCCATGCCGTGGGCGATCGAGGCGCAGAAGATGCTCGCCGATGAGTGGGGCGTGTCAGCCGATGTCTGGTCGGTAACCAGCTGGAACGAATTGCGGCGCGACGCGCTGGCTGCCGAAGAGGAGTCATTCTTGAATCCGTCGAGCGAGGCGCGCACGCCGTTCATCGCTCAGCAGCTGGCCGGTGCGACGGGACCGGTGGTCGCTGTGAGCGACTACATGTCCTCCGTGCCGGATCAGGTGCGCCAGTACGTACCCAACGAGTGGGCCTCCTTGGGCGCGGACGGATTCGGCTTCTCCGATACGCGCGCAGCCGCTCGTCGCTTCTTCAAGATCGACGCGCACAGCATCGTCGTGCGTACCCTGCAGATGCTGGCTCGACGCGGCGAGGTATCGGCCGACGCCCCGCAGCAAGCCTTTGAGCGGTACCAGCTCGACGACGTCAACGCCGGTACGTCGGGAAACGCGGGTGGCGACGCCTAAGGATCGTCTCCACCGCGTTCACGGGGGCGGGGCCCACAACTCGTCGATGTTGTGGGCCCCGCCCCTTGTGCTGTGTTTGTAGTCTTCCCACAAAATCGGCTCGTCGCGACCCGGTGCTGTGGCCGTCGCAGAGTAGGGTCGTCACATGACCGATTCGCGCTCGACCTCGGCGAAGCCCCGGGTGCCTCGACAACCTCAACCCAGCCAGGAAACTCTCGAGCGCCTCAAGTCGCATCTTGGCGTTCTATCGACCGCGGCGCTGAAGCACCTAGACCAGTCCTTGCCCTGGTATCGCGGGCTCGAGCCCGAAGAGCGTGCGGCGCTAGGACTGGTGGCCCAGAAGGGCATCGCCTCGTTCGTCTCCTGGTATGAGCAGCCGGCCAGTCCGCAATGGGTTCTCAACGACGTGTTCGGAGCCGCTCCGACGGAATTGACCCGTTCGATCAGTCTGCAGAAGGCGCTGCAGTTGATTCGCACCATCGTCGAAGTGGTCGAGAATCAGGTGCCGGACTTGGCGAGTGAAGCAGAGCAAGTCCGGCTGCGAGAAGCGGTGCTGCGCTATTCCCGTGAGGTCGCTTTCGCCGCGGCGGATGTCTATGCTCGCGCGGCCGAGACCCGCGGTGCCTGGGACAGCCGGTTGGAGGCTCTCGTGGTTGACGCCGTCCTACGGGGCGAAAGCACGGACACGCTCCGTTCACGCTTTGCCGCCGTGGGGTGGAAGTCCCGCGCCGGAATTCACGTGATGGTCGGTGGTGCGCCGGAGCAGTCCACGGCCCCGTTCGTGGGCGAACTGCGCCGAGCTTCCCTTAGGTACGCGCACGACTGCCTCGTGGGAATTCAAGGCGAGCGACTCATCGTGATGCTCGGCGGTATTCGAGACAACGCGGCGGCCGGGTTCGAGCGCCTCGCGGAGTATTTCGCGGACGGCCCCGTGGTTTATGGTCCCCGCGCCGAGTCACTTAGGGCGGCTACGCTGTCGGCTCAGGCCGCCTTCGCCGGGCTCGCGGCGGCCCCCGCGTGGACCCAAGCGCCCCGTCCGACGGCCGCCGACGATTTGTGGCCCGAACGCGTCATTCACGGCGATGACAGTGCCAAACGCGCGTTGCAGGCCAACGTCTACGGACCGATCGTCAAGGCGGGCAATGGACTGATCGAGACGTTGACGACGTACCTTGGCCTCGGCCATTCGCTCGAAGGCACAGCACGCGAATTATTCGTTCACGCGAACACCGTGAGGTATCGCCTCAAGCGGGTTGCAGAAATCACCGGTTGGGACCCGCTCTTGCCCCGCGAAGCGTACGTGCTACACACTGCTCTGGCCGTCGGACGGCTCGCCGAGGGCGGAACGGCTGAGTGACGTTGTAGGATCCCTACAAGAGGCTCCGAGGAGCTTGGTGTCTCCAACCACCCGGTTGTTGACTGATTTATTGGAAAGCTTGAAGAGTGCTTGCAATTGTGTGCCCCGGACAGGGATCTCAGACCCCCGGCTTCCTGTCCCCGTGGCTTGAACTGACGGGTGTCGAAGAACAGTTGACGGCGCTCTCCGAGCTGGCCGGACGCGATCTGATCGCGCACGGCACGACGTCGGACGAAGAGACCATCAAGGACACGGCCATCGCGCAGCCGCTGATCGTCGCTGCTGGGTTGGTGACCTACCGCGCGCTGGCCGGATCCGAGGCCGCGGCGGCGGCGGACGGAGGCGTGGTGGCCGGTCACTCCGTCGGGGAGATCACGGCGTCCGCGGTGGCGGGAGCGCTCTCCGAGCAGGATGCCATGAGGCTCGTCCGCGCGCGCGCCAACGCCATGGCGGAAGCAGCCCACGCGTCGCCGACTGGCATGACTGCCGTCGTCGGAGGGCAACCGGAAGACGTTGCTGCAGCGATTGCTTCGGCCGGGCTGACCGCCGCTAACGCGAATGGCGCGGGCCAGGTTGTCGCGGCCGGGACTGTTGATCAGCTTCAGGTTTTGGCTCAGAACCCTCCGGAGCGTGCCCGGGTCATCCCGTTGAAGGTTGCTGGCGCTTTTCACACGCAGCACATGGCCAGCGCCGTCGACGTCCTCGAACGCCTGCGGCCGGAGTTGTCGCCTCGCGACCCGCGGCTGCCGCTCTTGAGTAACTTCGACGGTCGCCCCGTCGCCTCCGGCACCGACAACCTCGACAGCCTCATCGCTCAGGTTTCCCGTCCCGTGCGCTGGGACCGCTGCATGGAGCAGCTCACTGCGATGGGCGTGACGGGCGTTCTGGAACTTGCCCCCGCAGGAACGCTGGTGGGCTTGGCCAAGCGTGGCATGCGCGGCACGGCATCGTTTGCGCTGAAAACGCCGGAGGATCTGGAGGCAGCCCGTGCCTTCGCGTCCGAACACCTTGAGGCAGCGAAGGAGAACTAGCATGACGCTCACCCTGAACCAGTCGCCTACCCGGGCAGGCAGCCAAATTCTTGGCATCGGTGCCGCCCGCGGCGACGTCGTCGTGACGAATGACGACGTGTGTCAGTGGATCGATTCCTCCGATGAGTGGATTCGTCAGCGGACCGGCATCGTCACCCGCCGTCGGGCCTCAGAGAATTTCACCCTGCTCGACATGGCCGAGCAGGCCGCGCGCGAGGCCCTTGAGCGCGCGGGGATCTCCGGCGATCAGCTCGGCGCAGTCATTGTCTCGACGGTGACCTTCCCGTATGCGACGCCGTCGGCGGCGGCAGCATTGGCCGAACGTCTCGGTGCCACCCCGGCACCAGCCTTTGACATTTCCGCCGCGTGTGCTGGGTACTGCTACGGCATAGCGCAGGGGGACGCTCTGGTGCGTTCCGGCGCCGCCGAGTATGTCTTGGTGATCGGCGCGGAAAAGCTCTCCGACTACATTGACAATCACGAGCGGACCATTTCCTTCCTGCTGGGCGATGGGGCTGGCGCCGTCGTCCTCGGAGCGAGTGATGAGCCGGGTGTTTCTCCGTCCGTGTGGGGATCAGACGGTTCGAAGTGGGACACCATCGGGATGACCCACTCGGCTCTCGACCTGCGCGCGATTGCCATGGCCGCCGAGGCGGATCCTGAGGGCACCGCCGTCGTCGCGGAAACGGAGGCCAAGCTGTGGCCAACGCTGCGCCAAGACGGCCAGTCCGTGTTTCGCTGGGCCGTCTGGGAGATGGCCAAGGTGGCCAAGAAGGCACTCGATGATGCCGGGATCACGAGCGACGATCTGACGGCCTTCATCCCCCACCAGGCCAACATGCGCATCATCGACGAGCTCGCGAAGCAACTGAAGTTGCCGGATTCCGTAGCGATCGGACGTGATATCGCGGAGATGGGTAACACGTCCGCAGCCTCGATCCCGCTAGCGATGCACCGCCTTCTCGAGGAGGACCCGTCGCTGTCCGGCGGGTTGGCGCTGCAGATCGGCTTCGGTGCTGGCCTTGTCTTCGGCGCCCAGGTGGTGCGCCTGCCCTAGGCTTGTCCACGAGGAGAAGCCTCCGAGTTCTCCCCGGCTCATGGAGAGTCCGGGACTACACGTCGGGACCACCCCGGCACAACAGAAAGGAAGCCGACATGGCGAGCAACGAAGAGATCCTGGCCGGCCTGGCTGAAATCGTTAATGAAGAGACGGGCCTTGAGACCGAGGCCGTCCAGTTGGACAAGTCTTTCACGGATGACCTCGACATCGATTCCATCTCGATGATGACCATCGTGGTTAACGCCGAGGAAAAGTTTGACGTGAAGATTCCGGACGAAGAGGTCAAGAACCTCAAGACCGTCGGCGACGCCGTCAACTACATCGCTAACGCGCAGGCCTAAGACGGCCGCGCGGCGGTTCACCGCACCTTCAGGCAGGAACCGCAACGTGAGGCGTCGGCTGCTTGGCGGCCACGCCACCCGTGGTGGACGGCGATATTCCGCCGTCCACCACGGCCCTCGGCGTTTCGCTGAGACCCCTTGAACAGTTTCCATCGCGAAAAGAGAGACTTTTGATGGCCCGCAAAGTCGTAATTACCGGTCTGGGAGCCACCACACCGATCGGCGGGGATGTCCCGACCCTCTGGAAGAACGCCCTCAAGGGCACCTCCGGCGCCCGCACCTTGACCGACGACTGGGTAGAGGAATTCCAGCTCCCCGTAACCTTTGCTGCTCGGGTGGCCGAGCCGGCGAGCGAGAAGCTGTCCCGGGTGGAAATGAAGCGCATGGATCCGTCGACGCAGTACGCCGTCGTCGCCGCGCGGGAAGCGTGGACCGACGCCGGTATCGAGGAGATGGACAAGGAGCGCCTCGGCGTCGCGTTCGCCACTGGAATCGGTGGAGTATGGACCCTTCTCGACGCGTGGGACACGCTGCGTGAAAAGGGGCCTCGCCGCGTCCTGCCGATGACCGTGCCCATGCTCATGCCCAACGGACCCGCCGCGGCGGTCAGCCTCGACTTGGGCGCCCGCGCTGGCGCCCACACTCCGGTCTCCGCTTGTGCCTCCGGCACGGAAGCCATGGACGTGGGCCTCGACTTGATTCGCGCTGGCAAGGCCGACGTGGTGATGGTGGGCGGAGCCGAGGCCGCGATTCATCCCATGCCGCTCGCGGCGTTTTCCTCGATGCAGGCGCTCTCCCGCCGTAACGATGATCCGGAGCATGCATCACGGCCGTACGACGTCGACCGTGACGGCTTTGTGATGGGTGAAGGCGCCGGCGCGCTGGTCCTCGAAGCCGAGGAACACGCGCTCGCTCGAGGGGCGAAGATTTACGCCGAACTGGCCGGAACGTCGGTCACGGCTGACGCCTACCACATTACGGCTCCCGATCCGGAGGGCCTCGGTGCCACCCGCGCGCTGAAGGCCGCGATGTTCGACGGCCGCATTCAGCCCGAGGACGTCGTTCACGTCAACGCGCACGCCACGTCGACGCCCGTCGGCGACAAGCCTGAATTTACGGCCCTTCACGCAGCGCTTGGAAGCCGCGTGGACGACGTCGCCGTCTCCGCAACCAAGTCACAGATGGGTCACCTTTTGGGGGCCTCGGGTGCCGTCGAGTCGGTGCTTACGGTCCTCGCGGTCCACGAGCGCCGAGCCCCCGTCACCATCAATCTGGAACATCAGGACCCGGATATCCCCCTCGACGTCGTGACCAAGACGCCACGCGAGCTCCCAGGCGGCAGCATCGTCGCCCTGAACAATTCCTTTGGCTTCGGCGGTCATAACGCCGTGGTGGCCATCCGCAGCGTGTAGTGCGGAACAGTTCAGGGGCGTTGGCCAGGATCAGTTGATCCTGGCCAACGCCCCTGACGCGTCGTGAGGGTTAAACGCCGACGGCGCCCAGGCTCTCGAGAGGAGCTTGGGCGCCATCTGGACCCTGACTGGGGTCAGGCCAAGAGCGTCGGCTTGAGCTGCTGAATTCGGCCTAAGAGGCCGTTGACGAATTCAGGCGATTCGTCGGTGGAGAACTCGCGGGCCAGGGCCACTGCCTCCGAGACCGCGACGCCGTCCGGGACCTCATCGTTGAAAAGGATTTCCCAGGCGCCGAGGCGAAGGACGCTGCGATCGACTGATGGCATCCGGTCCAAAGTCCAGCCCTTGGCATAGGTGCCCAGAATTTCATCGATGCGTTCCTGCTGTGCGAGGGTGCCTTCGATGAGCGTCGCCGTGTAGGGATTGACCACCTGGGCCATCTTCTCTCGGCGTTGAGTCAAGGCCGCAAGCGGGTCGACAGAGCGCTGCTCGGCCTCAAAGAGGACTTCCAGCGCGCGCCGGCGGGCTTTACTGCGGGTACTCACTCGGTGACACGCCCCAAGTAATCGCCGGTGCGGGTGTCGACCTTAACGCGCGTGTTCTGTTCCACGAACAGCGGAACCTGGATTTCGCGGCCCGTCTCGAGGGTGGCTGGCTTGGTGCCTCCGGACGAGCGATCGCCCTGCAGGCCCGGCTCGGTGTAGGTGATTTCCAGCGTGACCGACGGCGGAAGCTCGACGTACAGCGGAGCGCCGTCGTGCATCGCCACGGTGATGTTCTGGTTCTCCAACATGAAGCCTGCCGCGTCGCCGACGACGGCGCCCGGAACCATGATCTGATCGTAGTCGGAGAGGTCCATGAAGACGTAGTCGTCCCCATCCTGATACAGGTACTGGTAATCGCGGCGATCGACGGTAGCGGTCTCGATCTTGGCTCCGGCGTTGTACGTCTTATCGACGACCTTGCCGGTCAGCACGTTCTTCATCTTGGTGCGCACGAAAGCGCCACCTTTGCCCGGCTTCACGTGCTGGAATTCGGTAATCTGCCAGAGCTGACCGTCGATCTTCAGGACAACGCCATTTTTAATGTCGGTGGTATCTGCCACGAAGCACTCTTCCTGTATGTGGCGCCGCGCACGGAGGGCTCAGGAGGAACCACCCGCGACGACGACTGATGTCAAAAATCCAGATTCAATTCTAGCGCACGAGCGATGCCCGGCGATGCACGGCCTCGAGCGAACGTCGAGCGAGCTCTGCTCGCCGCGGTGTTGAGCCAGCCGCCGTATGGAGGTCAAGAGCCCTCTGAAAGCGGTGTTCGGCGCCTGTGAGATCACCGACGGAGTAATAGAGAATGCCCAGATACTGGTTCAGCATGGGCTCGTGACTCGAGCCCTTGAACTCTTCGAGCAGAGCCCGGAGCCGGCTGATGGCGGCATCCGCCTTACCCATGGCGCGTTGCAGGTCGGTGTCGAGCATGCGCATGCGAATGTTTTGCGGGTCAGCCAGCCGGGTCTCGGCGACGAGTTCGGCCGCCTCGCGGTACTGCTCGCGGGCGATGTGCACGACGACGGCGTCGCACGGATCATCTCCCGCGACCAACGCGTCGGCCTGGGCTTCGTCGACAATGACGGGCAAGAGGGACTCCGGGTCCCGTTTGATGCCCGCCATGCCAGTTTCAATCCACGGCAGGGCCATGACTACTCGGCGATCTCCTGGTAGGCAGCGAACAACAGTGAAGTGTCGGGTACATCGAGGATACCCGGCTTGGCGAGATCCTCAAGCACGACGAAGCGGAGCAGGTCCCCGCGAGCCTTTTTATCCCTCCGCATCCCGTCCAGCAAGGCGGCCCAGCGATCCGCGCGATACGTGGTCGGCAAGCCCAACAACTTCAGCACGCGCTGGTGGCGATCCGCCAACTCGTCGTCAATGCGCCCCACGGAGCGTGCCAGTTCGGCGGCAAAGGCGAGTCCGATGGAGACGGCCGCACCGTGACGCATTTGATACCGTTCCGCGAGCTCGATGGCATGTGCCAACGTATGCCCGTAATTGAGGATCTCCCGCCGACCGGATTCCTTGAGGTCTTCCGAGACGACCTCGGCTTTGACCCGAATGCTGCGCTCAATAATTTCCCGAAGCTGCACGGTGCCGGCGGTCGATGCGGCGTCAGGGTCCGCCTCGATCAGGTCCAAGATGCGCGGATCGGCTATGAATCCACATTTCACGGCCTCGGCGAGGCCGGTGACCAGCTCGTTCTTCGGCAACGTCTCGAGTGAATCCAAGTCCGCCAGGACGGCGGCCGGCGGGTGAAAGGCCCCCACGAGGTTCTTGCCCTCGGCCGTGTTGATGCCGGTCTTGCCGCCGACCGCGGCATCGACCATGCCCAGCAATGTCGTGGGCATGTGGATGACCTTGACGCCCCGCAGCCAGGTGGCCGCCACGAAGCCCGCGACGTCAGTCACCGCTCCACCGCCCACCGCGACGATGGCGTCGGATCGCGTGAAGTCGTTCTGGCCGAGAACTTGCCAGCAGAAGGCAGCCACCTGAATGTGCTTGCCCTCCTCGGCATCGGGGATCTCGGCCGTCAGTCCGGTGAAACCCGCGGCGTCGAGCTCCTCCTTCACTGCGTCGCCCGTCGCGCGCAGGGCGCGCGGGTGGATCACGAGCACCTTGCGGACGCGCTCGTCGAGGGCGCCGCGGAGTTCAGGCAGCAGGCCGTGGCCGACGACGACGTCGTAGTCAGCTCCCGCGCCCGCTCCGGTGACGGCGATGGTGGTGTGAGTCATGTTTTATGTGCCTCCCAGTGAGGAATGTTCGCGGCGATACGCGCCGACAATTTTCTCGGCATTCTCGGCAGCGCTGCCGGTTCGGACGTCAATCAAATGTCGGGCGGTCCCACGATACAGCGGCTCGCGCTCGCCCATAATTCGCTGCCACTTGTCCACGGGCGACTCCGCGCCAGGTTCTGTCAGCAGGGGCCGATTACGCTCGCGTTCGATGCGTGGGGCCACGGTGTCGAGGTCAATATTGAGGTAGACCGTGAAGCGTCCGTGCAGTAGCCGCCGGTTTTCGGCGGTGACGACGGCTCCGCCTCCGGTGGCCACCACTCCCCCGTGCATATCGGCCGTGTCCAAGGCGAGGTGCAACGCCTCCGTCTCGATGCGCCGGAATTCACTTTCTCCCTGGTCACGAAAAATGTCCGCAATGGGACCGTGGTGCGTGACAATCAACGCATCGGTGTCGATAAAGGGCACCCCGAGCAGCCGGGCCACCGCCCGCCCCAGCGTGGTCTTACCGGAGGCCATGGGTCCGATGAGGCACAGGACCGGGGCGGTGGAGGAACTGGGGCGACGCGGCGGGATATCAGAGGGGTCCGTCACGTGGCGGATCCCTGCCTAGGAACCCGACGCGAGCGACTCGGGGATCGCTGCGAGGTACTGCTCAAGATTGCGCTGTGTCTCGGCCACCGAATCGCCACCGAACTTCTCGAGGACGGCTTCGGCCAGAACCAGAGCCACCATGGCCTCAGCGACGACGCCCGCGGCAGGCACCGCGCACACGTCGGAGCGCTGATGGTGCGCCTTGGCCTCCTCACCCGAGGCAATGTCAATCGTCTGCAAGGCTCGGGGAACGGTGGCAATTGGTTTCATGGCGGCGCGGACGCGGAGCGGACCGCCGATGCTCATGCCACCCTCAATACCGCCAGCACGGTTGGTCCGGCGAACGGCCTCGCCGGCTTCGTTGCGCACGATCTCGTCGTGTGCAGCCGATCCGCGCCGAGCGGCCGTCAGGAAGCCGTCACCGACCTCAACGCCCTTGATGGCCTGGATTCCCATGAGCGCCGCGGCGAGACGCGAGTCGAGCCGTCGATCCCAGTGAACGTAGGAACCGAGCCCAGGAGGCAAGTTGTACGCGATGACTTCAACCACGCCGCCGAGGGTTTCGCCCTCCTTGTGCGCGGCGTCGACCTCGGCCACCATGGCGTCCGAGGTCTCGCGGTCGTGGCACCGTAGCGGGTCATTATCGAGCGCGACGACGTCGCTCGGAACGGGTAGAGCGCTCCCCTCGGCCACGGAAACCGTGCCGACGGCGGTGGTGTGGCTGACGAGGCCCACGCCCAGCTCTTTCAAGAATTGGGAGGCAGCGGTGCCGAGCGCGACGCGCGCGGCGGTTTCGCGCGCGCTGGCCCGCTCAAGAACGGGGCGTGCGTCGTCGAATCCGTACTTCTGCATACCGGTAAAGTCCGCGTGGCCCGGTCGCGGCCGGGTGAGCGGGGCATTGCGCGCGAGGCCGTCAAGTTCTTCGGCCGGGATGGGATCGGCGTTCATGACCTTTTCCCACTTCGGCCATTCAGTGTTGCCAATTTCAATCGCAACGGGTCCGCCTTGCGTGCTGCCGTGCCGGACGCCGCCGACAAACGTCACCTCGTCCTGCTCAAATTTCATCCGAGCACCGCGCCCATACCCGAGTCGACGACGCGCCAAGGCAGACCGCACATCCTCCGTGGTCAGCGGCACGCCAGCCGGAAGGCCTTCAAGAATTCCAACGAGGGACGGTCCGTGAGACTCGCCCGCAGTCAACCAACGCAACATGGCATCAATCTTGCCACGGATACCCGTTAGAACAGGCGACGAGGCAGTCCGACGGCGTCACACATCACGTTTGTGACTGCTTCACGATCTGTCGCATCAGCCCGAGCGAACAGGAGGGCCTGCTCCACGGCTTGATACACCAGCATGGCGAGCCCATCAACGACTGTTCCACCTGCTGAGGCCCAGTCGCGGGCCAATTGGCTCGGCCATGGATCGTAGGCCACATCGAGCAGCGGCGTACCGGGCCGCACACCGGCAGTCGAGAGGGGGCCGGCCCACGCGTCCGCAGCGTGGGGAGGCAGGGTGGATACGACGGCGTCATAGTCGCTGGCGCGCTCGAGGGCATCGTCGATTCCCAGGGCCTCACAGTCCATGCCCAGACGGTCCGCCAACGCCCGCGCCTCGGTGGCGCGGGCGGTATTGCGCACCACGACATCGAGCTGCGCAAAGCCGAGTTGGGCCGCAGCTGCGACGGTGGCCGCGGCCGTGCCTCCGCCTCCCAGCACCGCCAGCCGGTTGCGCGGGGCGTCGGCGCCGAGCTGGAGCGCGCCAATGATTCCATCAACGTCGGTGTTCTCGCCGCGCAGCGACACGCGACCGTGCTCGCGCTCCACGATGATCGTGTTGAGCACCCCGAGGCTGGCCACCCGTTCGGACACCACGTCCATGTGCGGAACGAGTGCTGCCTTCAACGGCATGGTGCAAGAGAGCCCTCGCCAGCCCGGTTCAGTCCGCAACCGCTGAGCGAGCGATGCGGCGTCCTCCTCAGGAACCTCCAGCCTGGTGTAGTCAATCTCCACGCCAAGCGCAGCGTATGCAGCACCATGCAGCAGGGGGGACTGCGAGTGGCTAATCGGAAAGCCGGCGACCGCGGCTCGTTGCAATGTCATCAACCGCAGACCTCGGGGTTGGCGGCGCAGTAGTCCCGGTACTCCTGCTGGTTCTGTTGATGCTCAGCATAATTATCCGTGAACTTGGTCTCGCCGGTCGCGATGTTGACGGTGACCCAGTAGTAGTAGTCGTTCTCATCCGGATTCGCGGCCGCGGAAATGGCCGCCTGCCCCGGGGAACCGATCGGCGTCGGTGGCAGCCCGGCGTGTGTGTAGGTGTTGTAGAGATTCGACTCGTCGGCCTTTTCCTCGGCCGTGAACTCGAGCGAGTACCGGTCTAGGCCGTACACGACGGCGGAATCGACCTGGAGGAACCCCCCGGTCTCCCGGTTGTTCGGATCGAGGCGATTCTCGATGGCTCCCGCCACCGTCGGATAATCGTTCTGACGCGACTCGGCCTGAACGATGCTCGCGATCTTGAGGGTGCGGTAGGCCTCGTCGGCGTCCGTGATTCCCTCGTCCGCGAGCACCTCATTCGTGGCATCGACGAGCATTTGCAGGATGTCTTCGGCGTTCGAATCGACGTCGAACCGGTACTCACCTGGGTGCAGGAAGCCTTCAAGGTTGTCGAGGTCCGCGCTCAGGCCAAAAGTATCAGGCTGCACAGCGAGTTGCTCCAGCTCGGACAGGCTGATACCCGTGGCATCGGAAATGTTGCTCAGCACGGCTCCGAGGCGGGCATTGGCTTGGATGGCTACGTAGTGCACGGGAGAATTCGCTTGGCCCAGAAGGCCCTCCACCGCTTCGCTGGCCGGGATTTTGGTCTGTAGCTCGTACTCCCCCGGGTGGATCTCTGTATTTTCCGCATCCGAGGCGGCGAGAGCCTCCAAGAAGGCGTCCTGGGACGCGACGACGCCGTCCGCCACCAATTCCGACCCCACGCGATTGGGGCCCCAGCCAGACTCCACGATAAAGGTCACATTACCCTCGCCGGGCCCCGCGAAGTCCTCGGGCTCGGCATTGAGGAGATTGTTGATGAAGAGACCAACAGACGTGGCGGCCAGCACGAACACGGTGAAGACGGAAAGCATGACGATGTTGCGACGCCGGCGCCGCCGGCGGCGCGCTGCCAAACCCTCTTGCAGACGGTGTTCGCGGTCGGCATCGGCGGCAGGGACATCCCCGGGAGGAAGCTGAGCCCGATCAGGTTCAGCTTCTGCCTCAACGGCCGCGTCTCCGGCTGCCACGGACGATGGCGATTCGACGTCTTCAGCCGACGCTAGGTTGGCGCCGGACTCTTCCCGCCCGGACGGGGACGAGTCGTCCGTATCGGCTACCTCATAGGGGGCCGTTGGTTCTAAACGTCGTCGACCACTGCGCAAGCGACGGAAGGGGGCGCCTGCCCCCGAGTCCTCCTGCGCGGAGGGCTCGGCCCGCCGCCGCCGGCGGCTCTGGTCATTCTCGTTCACTGGTGTTGAACCCTTCAGTGTTCCTCAGTCGACTGCCGTGCGGGCCGGTCAACGGCGGACCCTGCGGGCCCGCGGAGTGTCTTCTCCATTTCAAGCGCTTGCTGAAGAATAGCAACTGCGGCGACCTGATCCACGATTTTTCGATGAGATCGCCCCTCGACCCCGGCTGCGTGGAGATCACGATGGGCCGAGACAGTGGTCAGCCGCTCGTCGATCAACCGCACGTCGACCACCACACGTTCCGAGGCGAGATCCTGTGCGAGGGCGATGGCGAAGGATTCCGCCATGAGGGTGGACTCGGTGTGGTTACCGCGCAAAGAGCGCGGCAGGCCGACGTAAACGGTGCCTACGTTGTTCTCGACGATGAATCTGACCAGAACGCGCAAGTCAGAGTTCTTTTTCGGGTCTCGTTTCAGTGTCTTCCAGGGCGAGGCCAGCAGCCCGTCGGGGTCGCTAAAAGCGACCCCGACGCGGACTTGGCCGACGTCGATCCCCAGGCGCGGAAGACGATCTGTCATGGAGCTAGGCGATCTCCTGTACCGCAGCCGTGATGGCGGCGAGTGCCGGCCCGCACTGGGCCGGATCCTGACCGCCACCCTGCGCGACGTCATCTTTACCGCCGCCCCCGCCGCCGAGGATCTGGGCGGCGATCTTCACCAGGGCGCCCGCCTTGACCCCGGCCTGACGCGCAGCCTCGTTGGTGGCGACGAGCACGAGCGGTCGGTTCTTCGACACTCCCGTCAGTGCCACAGCGGCGGCGTCGGAGCCCAGACGCCCGCGCAGGTCCAAGGCGAGCGAGCGCAGGTCGTCGGCCGAGGAAATCTCGCCAGCGTCGTGGGCCACCAGACGCACGCGCCCGACGTCGCGGGCCTGAGCCATCAGAGTTGCAGCCTGCGCCGCCAACTGTTCCCGACGCAAGCGCTCAATTTCCTTCTCTGCACTGCGCAATTTGGCGACGGTGGCCTGGATCCGCTCCCCCAACTCGCTGGTGGGTACTCGAAACATTTCGGACAGATCCGCCACGAGTGCGCGCTCAGCAGCGCCATGGCGGAACGCTTCCATGCCCACCAGGGCCTCCACTCGCCGGTTGCCGGAGCCGACGGACTGCTCGCCGAGCAGGGTGAGGGAACCAATCTGACTCGTGGAGCCGACGTGCGTACCACCGCAGAGTTCGCGTGAGAAGGCTCCGTCCATTTCCACCATGCGCACGGTATTGCCGTACTTCTCACCAAAGAGGCTCATGGCGCCGAGCGCCTTAGCTTCGTCGAGTGCCATGGTGCGAGTCAGCACCTCGTGATTATCGCGAATTTTGAGGTTCGCCAGCTCCTCGACCTCGGCGCGCGCCGCGGAAGACAGCGCATCGGCCCACGTGAAGTCGAAGCGTAGGTAACCGGCCTTGTTGAAGGAACCCGACTGCACGGCGTCGTCGCCGAGGATTTCATGAAGTGCCGCATGGACGAGGTGGGTCGCCGAATGAGCCTGCTCGCCCGAAAGCCGGCGCTGGGTGTCGACCTGCGTCCTGACGGTTGCGGAGGCCGGAAGCTCGCCTTCGCGGACCACCGCCCGGTGGACATTGAGCCCCCGAATGGGAGCCTGTACGTCCAAGACTTCGACGACGAATCCGTCTCCGGTGATCAGCCCGACGTCGCCAGCTTGGCCACCCGCCTCGGCGTAGAAGGGCGTCTCGTCGAGGACGAGCTCGATTTCCTGCCCCTGTTCGGCTACATCCACCAGGGAACCACCGCTGACGATGCCGCGGATTGGCGATTCACCGCTGAGGGTGTCGTAGCCGGTGAACCGCACATCCCCAGCGCTGTGGAGCTGGGAAAACACGGTGAGGTCGGCGTGTCCGGCCTTCTTGGCACGGGCATCTTGCTGTGCCCGCTGGCGCTGTTCGCTCATGAGTTCTCGGAACGAGGCCTCGTCCACGGAGAGGCCGGCCTCGCCGGCGATCTCGAGCGTCAAGTCGATGGGAAAGCCATAGGTATCGTGCAACTGGAAGGCGACGTCACCCGAGAGGCTTCCGCTGTCACGGCGCGCTTCAGTGAGGGCCTCCTCCAGTCGGGTGGTCCCGGCCGCGATGGTGCGAAGGAACGCGCGCTCTTCAGCGTAGGCGACGCGGGAAATCCGCTCGAAGTCCGCTTCGACCTCCGGGTAGACGCCCTTCATGGCGTCTCGTGACACGGGAAGCAACTCTGGGAAGACGGGGGTCTCGACGCCCATGATGCGCAAGGCGCGCACGACGCGACGAATGAGACGGCGCAGAACGTACCCGCGGCCCTCATTGCCGGGGCTCACGCCGTCGGAGATCAACATCAGAGAACTCCGGACGTGATCTGCAATCATGCGCAGGCGGACATCGTTGGCGTGATTGGGGTCCTGAGGATCCTCGGTGGAGGTGTACTCCACGCGAGCCAGTTCGGCCGCTTTGTCCAAGACGGGCCGCACCTGATCCGTCTCGTACATGTTCTCGACGCCCTGCAGAATCATCGCCAGACGCTCGAGGCCCAGGCCGGTGTCGATGTTCTTCTTCGGCAATTCACCGGCGACGTCGAAGTCGACCTTTGAACGGACCGCAGAGAGCCGGAACTGCATGAACACCAGGTTCCAGATCTCGATGAAACGCGTCTCGTCGACCGCCGGGCCACCGTCCTGACCGTAGGCCGGACCGCGGTCGTAGTAAATCTCCGAGCAGGGGCCGCCCGGTCCCGGCTGCCCGGTATTCCAGTAGTTGTCCGCCTTGCCCGTGCCTTGCACGCGCTCGCGCGGTAGGCCGACCACGTCTTCCCAAATCCGGCGAGCCTCGTCGTCTCGCTCATCGCCGTCCTCATAGACCGTGACCCACAGACGGTCAGGATCGAGGCCAAATCCGCCCTCGCCCTGCGGAGTGGTCAAAAGTGCCCAGGCCCACGGAATGACCTCCGCCTTGAAGTAATCGCCGAAAGAGAAATTCCCGGCCATTTGGAAGAACGTGCCGTGACGGGCCGTCTGGCCGACCTCCTCAATATCCGCCGTGCGGATGCACTTCTGGATACTGACGGCGCGGTCGTACGGGGCTTCCTGCTGCGCGGTGAAGTAGGGAATGAACGGAACCATTCCGGCTACGGTGAAGAGCAGCGAAGGATCCGGTGAAACGAGCGAGGCACTCGGGACAGGGGTGTGGCCGCGTTCGCTGAAGAAGGTGGTCCACGTACGGGCGATGTCCTGCGACTTCATAGTCGTTGTCTAGTTCCCTTCGGGTGCGGGTCTGAACGTTAGTTTTCTCGACTGGCCGCGTGGCGGCCGGCCGAGCCAGAATCGGTGGGATCGAGTCCTAGGGAAGCGCGCAGTTCGGCTTCCTTGGACGTCATGCCGTGACGGAAGGCGGCGAGGGTGGCTGCCGCCTCATCGCCCAGGCGCCCCACGGCACGATTGAGGCCTGCAGGGGACGCCATGTCCTTGGCCTCGCTCAGCTTGCGGTAGGCCAGAGCGCCGACGCCGATGCCGATGCCGACCCAGAAGATTTTCTTAAGCATGATCTAGTCCTTCCCGCAGACTTACCGGCTACGGCGGGCCCGGGTCGCCGGCTTATTGAGCGCCGACCGGACGCCTTCACTGAAGGCGGCGACCTTAATGAGCGGCCGGCCCACCACGGAGGCAACCAGTGACGTGATCGCCGTGAGATTCGCCGAAGCGTCGGAGACATTGGTGGTGATGCCGTCGACCTTGGTGATCTGCTGATTGGTCGAGGCCACGGTCGTGGTGATCTCGTCCAAGGTTGAGCGGGAGTCTCGGATAAATTCTGTCAGCTGGTCGAAGGACCTGCCGAGTTTGACGATGGGCACCGCCAGCAGCCCGACGAGAACGACGAACGCCAGTGCGGCGATCAATCCGGCGATATCAGACCAAGACATGTACTGCTCCTTGTGGGCCTCGTCCATGGTGCGCGGGCGCGGCACCGGTATCCAACCCTACCTAACGTTGGCTCCACGAGGTGTCGAGAGACTCTGCGGAGGATCACGTGCTGCGCTTAACGCGGAAACGGGGCCCGCAGCTGATGCGCCACGAGCCCCGTTTGCGTCTTTCGTCGAGCTGAAAGAACCCCGCGAGAGGGGTTTAGCGTGCGTAGTACTCGACGACCAGGTTTTCCTCGCAGGTCACCGGAACCTCAGAGCGCTTCGGGCGGCGCACCAGCTTCACCTGCAGCGACTCGAGCTTGACGTCCAGGTAGCCCGGAACGGCCGGCAGGACGTCGCGGTGGGCGCCGGCGGCGGCCAGCTGGAACGGGACCATGGTCTCGGAACGCTCGTGAACGGCGATCGTCTGACCCTCGGAAACGCGGAACGACGGGCGATCGACGCGCTTGCCGTCCACGGTGATGTGACGGTGCACGACCAGCTGACGGGCCTGGGCGATCGTCCGGGCCAGGCCGGAACGCAGCACCAAGGCGTCAAGACGCATCTCGAGCAGCTCAATCAGGTTCTCACCGGTCAGGCCGGAAGTGCGGCGAGCTTCCTCAAAGACGCGGGTCATCTGCGCCTCGCGGATGCCGTACTGGGCGCGAAGACGCTGCTTCTCGCGCAGACGCACTGCGTAGTCGGAATCCTGCTTCTTGCGGGCGCGTCCATGCTGGCCGGGGCCGTACGGACGACGCTCCATGTACTTCTCTGCCTTGGGGGTCAGAGCGAGGCCGAGGGCACGCGAAATGCGAACCTTGCGGCGGGCACGGGTGTTGTTAGCCACGTGACTCCTACTTTCTTTACGGCGGCTGCTGTGCATGGCTGGCCTCCGGTATGGAGAGTGTCGGGGAGCCGCTCCCCGTGTTCCTGCAGCGCGCTGGCCCGGTCGGTGCCGCGGGACGATTCCCGGGCATCACCAAACAGCGGCTTGCCAGCCAACCATCAATGCTAACACGAGGGGTGTCGCTACGCGCCGGACGTTCCCCGAACGATCTCCCGCAGCCGCGCTAGGCGTTCGCCGATCTGCCGCTCCGCACCGTTTGACGTGGGTTCGTAGTAATTCTTGCCTTGTAGATCGTCCGGCGGATACTGCTGCGTGGCGATGGAGTGCGGGGCGTCATGCGCGTAGATGTACCCCTTGCCATGGCCGAGTTTTTGCGCCCCCTGATAGTGAGCATCTCGCAGATGCAAGGGAATGCCGCGCCCAGCACCCGCGCGCACATCGGCGATGGCCCGATTGATGCCCTCAAATGAGGCATTCGATTTGGGTGCAGTAGCGACATGCACCACGGCCTGCGCCAGAATAATCCGCCCTTCCGGCATCCCGATCATCTGGACGGCCTGACCCGCGGCGACGGCCGTCTGCAGCGCCGTGGGATCGGCCATACCGATGTCTTCGGAAGCGCTGATGATGATCCGCCGCGCGATGAACCGGGGGTCCTCTCCTGCCTCGATCATCTTCGCCAGGTAGTGCAGCGCCGCGTCGACGTCGGAACCGCGAATGGACTTGATAAACGCGCTAATGACGTCGTAATGCTGGTCGCCGGCGCGGTCGTATCGCTGAACGGCCACGTCCATGGCCCGCTCAGCATCGGCTAGCGTGATGCGCACGCGACCGTCCTCGTCCAGTGCGTCAGTCTCGGGGCCGCCGCCGTCGGTACTCGCGGGAGATGCTCCGTCGACAGCACCTGACAGGGCCGAACCCAGCGCCACGGCTGCCGCAGCTTCGAGTGCGGTCAGGGATCGGCGCGCGTCACCGCCCGAGAGTTTGACGAGGTGCTCCAGCGCCTCGGGATCGAGCACGACGGCGTCGTCTAATCCACGCTCTTCGGCCACCGCGCGTTCGAGCAAGCCGCGGATATCCGCGTCCTCTAGGGGCTTGAGCGTCAGCATGAGCGATCGGGACAGCAGGGGCGAGATCACGGAGAAGGAGGGATTCTCCGTCGTCGCCGCCACGAGGACCACCCACCCGTTTTCAACTCCGGGGAGCAGGGCGTCCTGTTGCGCCTTGTTGAAACGGTGAATCTCGTCCAAGAAGAGCACCGTGGTGACGCCACGCAGGTCCCGATCCGACAGGGCTTGGTCCATCACACGGCGGACGTCCTTCACCCCCGAGGTGATGGCCGAAAGCTCGACGAATCGCCGCCCGGGCCCCCGGGCGATCACGTGTGCCATCGTGGTTTTACCTGTTCCCGGCGGCCCCCACAGGATCACGCTTGACAGGCCCGCAGGACCTGCTTGGCCACCGTGGGCCAGCTGGCGCAACGGGGACCCTGCTCCGAGGAGGTGCTGCTGGCCCACGAGCTCCTCGAGACGCCGGGGGCGCATGCGGACCGCCAACGGAGGGCGCGGGCGAAGGCTACCGTCTTGGCCCGTCTGCGATGGCTCCGCATCATAATCTGCCGCATCATCCAGGCTGCCGAACAAGTCATTCACGACCCCAGCCTACCGATCCGTCCCGAGGCCAAGCATCCCGCACCGTGTAGCATCTGACCCGGCGCCGCGGGGACCAGCGGAGCGAGAGTGTGGATGGGCGACACGCCCCAGAGAAGGAGGAGCATGAAGGCGATTGCGCAACGGGTCAGCCGCGCGTCGGTGACGGTGGACGGCCACACCGTGGGTGAGATCGGCGTCGGTCTACTGATCTTGCTGGGCGTGAGCCATGAAGACACCCCTGAGCAGGCGCGTCAACTCGCGGAGAAGATCTGGCGGCTACGGATCTTGGAGGGAGAACTCTCGTGCCAACAAGCCGGCGCACCGCTCCTCGTGGTGAGTCAGTTCACCCTCTACGGCGACGTGCGCAAGGGGCGCCGTCCGAGCTGGACACGGGCTGCAGGGCGCAATCACTCCGAACCGCTCTACGAGGAGTTCATCGCCCAGCTACGTCAGCTGGGCGCCCACGTGGAGACGGGGACCTTCGGGGCGATGATGGATGTTGAATCCATCAACTCTGGTCCGTTCACCCTCATCGTGGACACGGCCGAACTGGCTTAACGAAACGACGACGGCGGGAACCTCACCGTGTGAGGTGCCACCGCCGTCGTCGTCCTGGTGAACCGGCCCGCTGGCCGGCGCAAGGCCGCGCCCCTTAGGCCTCGTCAGCCTGGGCCTGGGTCGCCTCAGACTGAGGCTGGGGCTTGGCATCCACTCCGGCTTCCTTGCGCTGTTCCGGCGTGATCGCGGCTGGAGCGGCGGTCAGTGGGTCATAGCCGCCGCCCGTCTTCGGGAACGCGATGACCTCGCGGATGGAGTCCTCGCCGGCGAGCAGCGCCACGACGCGGTCCCATCCGAACGCGATGCCGCCATGCGGCGGTGCGCCGTACTTAAAGCCCTCCAGCAGGAATCCGAACTTCGTCTGCGCCGACTCCTCGTCGAGACCCATGAGGCGGAAAACGCGCTCCTGCACATCACGCTGATGGATACGGATCGAACCGCCGCCAATTTCGTTGCCGTTGCAGACGATGTCGTACGCGTAGGACAGGGCGTTGGCCGGGTCCTGATCGAACGTGTCCAGGTGCTCAGGCTTAGGGGACGTGAAGGCATGGTGCACGGCAGTCCATTTGCCAGCGCCCACCGCGACGTCGCCAGCGGCGACAGCGTCTTCGGCGGCCTCGAACATCGGCGCATCAACGACCCAGACGAAAGCCCAGTCGCCGTCCTTGATCAAGCCGGTGCGGTGACCGATCTCAACGCGTGCGGCACCGAGCAGCGCGCGGGCGTCGGTAGCCTTGCCGGCCGCGAAGAAGATGCAGTCGCCGCCTTCGGCCCCAACCGTCGTCGCGAGGTTGTCCCGCTCCCAGTCGGTCAGGTTCTTGGCCACCGGGCCGGTCAGCGTGCCATCCTCCTGGACCAACACGTAGGCCAGTCCCTTGGCTCCACGCTGCTTCGCCCATTCCTGCCACGCATCGAGCGTACGGCGCGGTTGCGAGGCTCCGCCTGGCATGACGACGGCTCCGACGTACGGGGCCTGGAAAACGCGGAACGTGGTGTCCTTAAAGAATTCCGTGAGCTCGGTCAGCTCGAGGCCGAACCGCAGGTCGGGCTTGTCGGAGCCGTACTTGGCCATGGCATCGGCGTACGTCATGCGCTGAATGGGCGTGGGCACCTCAACGTCGATCAGCTGCCAGAGCGCTGTGACCAGCTGCTCGCCCAAGGCAATGACATCATCCTGCTCAACGAACGAGGCCTCGATGTCCAGCTGCGTAAACTCGGGCTGGCGATCCGCGCGGAAGTCCTCGTCGCGGTAGCAACGCGCCAGCTGGTAATACTTCTCGAACCCGCCAACCTGCAGAAGCTGCTTGAAGAGCTGCGGAGACTGCGGCAGCGCGTACCACGAGCCCGGCGCGAGTCGCGCGGGCACCAAAAAGTCGCGGGCGCCCTCGGGGGTCGATCGGGTCAAGGTGGGGGTTTCGATCTCCACGTAGCCATCGCCGTGCAGGATCTCGCGGGCCACCCGATTCGCTTCGGAACGCAGGCGGATGTTTTTGTTGGGCCCCGGGCGGCGCAGGTCAAGGTAGCGGTGGCGCAAGCGCGCCTCCTCGCCCACCTCGACGTGCTCGTCGACCTGAAACGGCAGAGGTGCCGAGGCGTTCAAGACGACGACCTCTCGGGCCATCACTTCGATCTCCCCCGTCCCGAGGGCCGGGTTCTCGTTGCCCTCGGGGCGACGCTCGACCGTACCCGTGACCTGCAGGACGAACTCGTTGCGCAGGGAGTGGAAGTCGTCCTCGTCGCGCACGACGATCTGGGCAACGCCCGATGCGTCGCGCAGGTCCAAGAAGGCCACGCCTCCGTGGTCTCGGCGGCGGCCTACCCAACCCGCCAACGTGACGGTCTGGCCGATGTGCTCTGCCCGGAGGGTTCCCAGGTCGTGAGTGCGCAGCACTGCGGTCCTTTCATAAGGGGTGTGTGGTGAAAGCTGTTGGAGAGTTTACCGTCTGCGGTGGCGACGCGCTGATCCTCCCGCCGGGAGGCTAGTCCGCCTCGGTGAGAGCGCCGACCTGGACCGAGGTGTCCGCTGCAGCGGGAACCCACGCGTGCGGATCCGCTGCCACTTGCTCGCCGGAGCGAATGTCCTTGACCTCGTGGCTTCCGTCGGCGTTGGTAAACCACACGAAGGGGATCCCGCGACGGTCCGCGAACTTGATCTGCTTGCCAAACTTCTCGGCGGTCGCCGCTACCTCGGCGCTGATGCCCCGAGCCCGTAGCTGGGAGGCGACGTCCTGGGCGGCGGCCCAGGCGTCGTCATTCGTCAATGTCACGTAGACCGCCGTCGGCACCTTGCGGGAGGCGACGGCGTGGCCCTCGGCGAGCATCCGGGAGACCAAGCGCGTCACGCCAATGGACAGTCCCACGCCCGGGAACGAACGGTTTCCCTTGGAAGCTAGTGACTCGTACCGCCCGCCCGAACAGATAGAGCCCAGTTTCTCGCGCCCTACCAGAACGGTTTCGTACACGGTGCCCGTGTAATAATCGAGTCCGCGCGCAATGCTCAGGTCGGCAATAATGCGGCCGGGAGCACGTTCCGCGGCCGTCGAAACGACCTCACTGAGCTCCGCTAGTCCCTCCTCGAGGAGCGGGTGATCGACCCCGAGCTCGCGCACCTGCTCCACGAAGGAAGCGTCCTCGGCACGGATCTGAGCGAGCGCCAACGCGGCGGCGGCCTGTTCGGGTGTCGCGCCGAGCTCGGACTGCAGCAATTCGGAGACCTTGTCGGCCCCGATCTTCTCGAGCTTGTCGATGTTGCGAAGCACACCCGCCGTGTCGGTCAAGCCGAGACCGAGGTAGAAGCCCTCGGCCAATTTCCGGTTATTCACGCGCACGCGGAAGTCCCCGACGGGCAGCGCCGCGAGCGCCTCAGCGATGACGAGCGCGAGCTCAACGTCGTACCGGAACGGCAGGACACCGTCTCCGACGACGTCAATGTCCGCCTGCGTGAATTCGCGAAAGCGGCCGTCCTGCGGCCGTTCGCCACGCCACACTTTCTGAATTTGGTACCGGCGAAATGGGAAGGACAGGTGGCCGGCATTTTCCACGACGTACCGAGCGAACGGGACCGTCAGATCAAAGTGCAGGGCGAGGGCGTTCGGATCTTCCGCCGTCGCGGACTCCTCCGACTGGAGGCGGGAGATGCCGTACACCTCTTTGTCGATCTCTCCCTTGCGCAGCAGCTGCCCCACGGGCTCGACGGCCCGCGTCTCAATATTGCTGAACCCATGGAGTTCGAAAGTCCGCCGCAGTGTGTCCAAGACATGATTCTCCACGAGCCGCTCTTCGGGGAGCCATTCGGGAAAACCGGACAGGGAGGCCTTGCGTGCCATGGGTGCTGTAGCTCCTTGGGTGGGGTACATAACGACGCGCCGCGCGCGTGAAGACTGCCCTAGTCTAGCGGTCTTCGGGCCGCGTCCGGTTGGGCACGGTTCAGTGAATCGGTAGAGTGACGGATGAAACACGAGCCCGCCGCGTCCGAGGCCGTCGGCGGTACGAGCGAAAGAGTTACAGCGGTGACCCACAGTCAAGAATCCGACGACCAGAACAACGGGACCACTCCCCCGACCCCCGCGTCGGTGAAGCCCTCCAGCATCAAGCCCTCTGCCATCAAGCCGTCGGGCGTCAAGTCCTCCGCGCAGCCCGCCGCCGAGGCAACCAACCAGCCGGCGGTGACGCCCCCGCCGTCGTACTCCACGGCTCTGGACGAGGCGCGTCGATTCGCGCGCGTTGCCGAAGACGGGCACGTCTTCGTCCTGATCGATGGCACCGAGCACCCCGTGGGACAGTATCCCGATGCCTCAGCCGACGAGGCCTTGGCCTACTTTGTGCGGAAGTACGACGACGTCGTGAACCAGCTACTGCTGCTGGAGCACCGGGTTGCCGCACACGCTCCGACGACGGACATGGACAAGACGCTCAATCACCTGGCGGAAGCAGTCTCCGAGCGAAAGATGGTCGGGGATCTTCCGGCCCTTGAAGCCCGCATCGAAAAGGCCCGTGCCGACGTCAAGGAACTTCAGGCCGCCGAGCAGCGCGAGCACGAGAAGGCGCGGGCTGAGCATCTCGCCGAGCGCGAGGAGATTGTTGCTGAGGCCGAGGCGCTAGCAGCCAAGGATCCCGAGAAGGTCCAGTGGAAGCAGTCCAGCCAGCGCATGAACGAACTCTTTGAAGCGTGGAAGACCGCACAAAAGTCGGGCATGCGGTTGGGCCGCAGCACCGAGGACGCCTTGTGGAAGCGGTTCCGTGGGGCACGGACGACGTTTGACAAGCACCGCCGTGCGTTCTTTAGCCAGCTCGATGCCGATCACGCCGAGGCGAAGCGCGTGAAGGAAGAGCTCATCGCGCGCGCCGTGGAGCTGCAGACGTCCACGGATTGGGGACGCACGGCTGGCGAATACCGGAAGCTCATGTCGGAGTGGAAGGCCTCGAAGCGTGCCTCGCGCAAGGACGACGACGCCTTATGGGCGCGATTCCGCGCCGCCCAAGATGTCTTCTTCGACGCTCGAAAGCAGGTCAACGCCGAGCTCGACAAGGAGTTTGAGGAAAACCTCAAGGTCAAGGAAGCGTTGCTCGAAGAGGCCCGTCGTATTGATCCGCACAAGGACCTCGCCGCAGCCAAGCGGGCCCTCGACTCGGTGCGTGATCGTTGGGATGCCGCGGGTAAGGTGCCGCGCGCGGACATGCAACGCATTGAAGCGGCACTGCGCCAGGTCGAAGACAGCGTGCGGGACGCAGAGGACCAAGAGTGGCGCCGCTCGAATCCGGAAACCAAGGCCCGCTCCAACAGCATGCTGGCCCAGCTTGAAGACTCGATCGCCCAGCTCCAAGAGGAGCTCGACAAGGCTCAGGCTGGCGGGGACGAACGCAAGATTCGTGCCGCCCAAGAGGCGCTGGACGCTCGCCAGACATGGCTGAAGACGGTTGAGGCCTCAGCCCGTGAGTTGAACTAGCCTCGAGAGCTCTGCCGCGGAGTTGCTGATCTCCACAGCCGTTCGCATAAGGGACGTTATCCACAACGGTGGGTAGCGTCCCTTGGCGTTGGTGCGCCGCGTGCCACGCTCGATGCATGAGAATTTCACCTGAGAATGTGCGCGGCCGCTTTTACCGTCCGGGGCAACCCTTCGCTGCTGGGGAGCTCTCAGCGATGGCGTTGGCCGGTGATCTCTATCCGATGCTCAGTGGTCTCTGGACGAGCGTCGTGCCGCCGTGGACCGCCCAGCAGCGGGCTGATGGAATCTGGGCACTGCTGAACGAGTGCCAGGCCCAGGCCGCGTGCGGAGCAGCTGCCGCCTGGATTTATACCGCGGGGCCAGGACCCGACGTGATTGAGTACACCTCCGCCCATCCCCTCCGGCGCGGCCGCCAGTCGCGGCTTCAACCCGTGCGGTGCGTTGAGCGGGACCTTCGTCCGGAGGACCTTCGGCTTGTCGCTGGGGCTACGATCACCTCCCCCGAGCGTACGGCGTTTGACCTCCTCTTCTATGGGGAGGACGACGCACACATTGTGCGCGACGTCGGGGCCCTTCACCGCAGCGGCTGCGAGCCGGTGGATCTCAGCCGACTCCGGCAACGCATCCACCGCGCGCGGCGAAGGCCGGGCAAGGTGCGCGCCTTGGACTTGTTAGATCAGCTCGATCAGTCACACGGTACGTCCGAGCGATGATGGTCGCGCCAGATGTGGCTACCGGCGGGGGCCGTTGGCCGTCGTTCGGTAGACGTCATACACCCCGTCGATGCGCCGGACGGCGTTGAGGACGTGACTCAGGTACTTCGGGTCGCCCATTTCAAAGGAGAACCGGCTCATGGCCACTCGGTCTCGGCTCGTGTTCACGCTGGCGGAGAGAATATTGACGTGATTCTCTGACAAGACTTGGGTGACGTCAGAGAGCAAGGACTTACGGTCCAACGCCTCGACCTGAATTTCCACCAAGAACACGCTCGTCTTCGTGGGGGCCCATTCGACGGGGACGATACGCTCCGATTCAGAGGCGAGCGCCTGGAAATTGGTGCAGTCCGTGCGGTGCACCGAGACTCCAGCCCCGCGCGTGACGAATCCGGCAATGTCATCAGGCGGTACCGGCGTACAGCATCGGGCCAGCTTGGCCATCACCTCTCCAGCGCCCGTGACAATGACGCCTGAATCGCTCGTGGATGCTTTGGACGTAGCGTGAGCGGCAATCGATGCGGCATCAAACTCGGACTCATCTTCGTGAGCCTCGACCAGCATGGCCTGGAG
Source organism: Zhihengliuella flava (assembly GCF_015751895.1). Classification (NCBI taxonomy): domain Bacteria; kingdom Bacillati; phylum Actinomycetota; class Actinomycetes; order Micrococcales; family Micrococcaceae; genus Zhihengliuella; species Zhihengliuella flava. Next base: position 221,227 of record NZ_JADOTZ010000001.1, read on the forward strand.
ATGCTCCAAGACATTTTGTGCCGAAGTGTGTCCGTCGCCGACCGCGGCGTAGAGCGCGGAAATGTCGTTGAGGCGCAATTCATGGGCGACGGCGGTCAGCGTGTCATGCGTCATGAGCTTCTGCAGCGGCAGATTGTGTTTGCGCAATTCGCGCGTGAGCAGATCCTTGCCCTTATCAATAGCTTCTTCGCGACGTTCTTTACTGAACCACTGGCGAATCTTGTTACGCGCTCTGGCGCTCTTCACGAACCCCTGCCAGTCGCGGCTCGGCCCGGCGCCCTCGGCCTTGGAGGTAAAAATTTCAACCCAATCCCCGTGATGTAGCTCCGAGTTGAGGGGGACGAGTTTGCCGTTGACACGCGCACCAATAGTCCGGTGGCCCACCTCTGTGTGGACCGAATATGCGAAGTCAACCGGAGTCGAACCGGCAGGCAACGCCATGACCTCACCCTTAGGGGTAAAGACGAAGACCTCTGCCGCGTTGATCTCGAAGCGCAAGCTGTCGAGAAACTCACCCGGATCCCGGGTTTCTTGCTGCCAATCAATGAGGCTCTTCAGCCACCCCATATCCTCCCCGCCACCAGAGGACGCGGACTTTGCGGCTTCCTTATACTTCCAGTGCGCTGCCACACCGTACTCTGCACGCCGGTGCATGTCGTGAGTACGGATTTGAATTTCTACCGGTTTTCCGCCGGGGCCAATCACCGTCGTATGCAGCGACTGATACATATTGAACTTGGGCATCGCGATGTAGTCTTTGAATCGCCCCGGCAACGGATTCCAGCGGGCATGCAATGTGCCCAGCGCCGCATAACAGTCGCGTACGGAGTCAACGAGGACCCGGACACCCATCAGGTCGTGAATATCGTTGAACTCTTTACCCTTGACGACCATCTTCTGGTAAATGGAGTAGTAGTGCTTGGGGCGACCCGTGACCGTGGCCTTGATGCGATGCTGATGCAGGTCTTCGCCGATGCGGCTGCGGACGGTAGACAGGTACTTTTCGCGTTCGGGAGTCCGGTCCCCCACCAGTCGGACGATTTCCTCGTACACCTTGGGATGCAACGCCGCGAAGGAGAGATCTTCTAACTCCCATTTAATCGTGTTCATACCCAGCCGGTGCGCCAGCGGGGCGAAAATCTCCAAGGTTTCGCGCGCTTTGCGAGCACTCGACTTGGGTGATACGTAGCGCCAGGTACGGGCATTGTGCAGCCGATCGGCCAACTTAATGAGCAGGACCCGGATGTCTTTGGCCATAGCAATGACCATTTTGCGGACCGTCTCCGCTTGGGCCGCATCGCCAAACTTGACCTTGTCCAGCTTGGTAACGCCGTCGACCAGCATGGCGACTTCCTCGCCGAACTCCTTGGTCACGTCCTCCAACGAGTAATCCGTGTCTTCAACGGTGTCGTGGAGCAATGCCGCGGCCAGCGTGGTACCAGTCATGCCCATTTCCGCGAGAATTGTCGCGACGGCGACGGGATGGGTGATGTAGGGGTCCCCACTCTTGCGCTTCTGCCCCTCGTGCTGGCGTTCCGCCACCGTGAAGGCGCGGGTAATTAGATCCAAGTCCTCGCGCGGGCTATTGGCCCGAACCGTCCGCAAGAGCGGTTCGAGGATGGGTGGCTGACCGGACGGGCTGCGCCCGGCTAATCGAGCGAGACGGGACAACGGGCGGCCACGACGGCCCTGACCAGTAGAAGCTCCGGCGCGATGATCGGCCACGAACGCCTCCTTTCCTTGCCCAGGTCTCGCGGTGCTGGCTGCACCGCTGGGACGTCGGTACGTCAAGATTACTGCACGGTACCGGCCAATGAGCGCACGCGCCAACCGCACGACGGCCTCATGCAATGGAGCAGGACGGCACAAAGCAACAGCGGGTTGCCCTCCGGATCTGGAGGGCAACCCGCTGTTCCTGTTCTGATGCAGGCCCTAGGCGAGACGCGACTCGCGCTGGGACATGACTTCTGCAGTGTGGGACAGAATCTTGGGATCCTTGGCGCGCAAGTGCGCGTACAGCGGCGCTTGAATGTACAAGGTCGCCAAGGTGCCGACGATCACGCCCACAAAGAGGGCCAGTGCGAGGTCGCGCAAGGTGCCAGCACCGAGGAGGAATGCTCCGATGAACAGGATGGATCCGATGGGCAAGATGGCCACGACGGACGTGTTGATTGATCGAACCAGCGTTTGATTGATGGCCAAGTTCACTTGTTCACCAAAGGTCCGCTCACGTTGTTCTTCGAAGTCAGCCGTGTTCTCACGGATCTTGTCGAACACCACCACCGTGTCGTAAAGCGCGTAACTCAAGATGGTCAGGAAGCCAATAATGGCACTGGGCGTCACCTCGAACCCCGTCACGGCATAGATCCCCGCTGTCACCACCACGACGACCATCAGGCCGATGATGGCGGCCAATGACATCTTCCATGTGCGGAAGTAAATGGCCATGAGCACGGCGACCAGCACCACGAAGACGACGAGTCCGATCAGGGCCTGCCGGGAGACGTCCTCTCCCCACGTTGGTCCGATGTAGGTACTAGTCACTTCTTCGCTGGTGACTGAATAGGCCTCTGAGAGAGCCTCGGCCACGGCCAACGTCTCGTCGTCGGACATGCGGTCAGTTTGAACGCGAACCGAATCCCCCGTCAGCTCCGTGACGCGCAGACCTTCGGCGTCGACGACTCCAAGGACCGCCTCCTCACCTATGGACACGTCCGGGTCTGCCACCGAGGAGACCGTGAACTCAGATCCACCCCGGAAATCAATTCCGAGGTTGAATCCGCCCTTAACGACCGGAACGAGGATCGAGGCAATCAGCAGCACCCCGGCGATCGCGAACCACAGCATTCTCTTGTCGACAAAGGCGTAGGAGCGTTTGCCGGTATAGAGATCATTGCCCCATTGAGCGACCTTACGCATGGTCGTCCTCCTTTGCGGACTCCGCAGCTGCAGCGCGGCGACGTTCGGCAATGGTCAAACGTCCTCCGGCATCCCCTGCTGCTCGCGATGAACTACCGTCTGAGCCACGCGCTGCTGCGCTGCCGAGCCCGCGGACGCGCCCGGCACCCTGATAGAGCGGCTGGACACCCAACAAGGACGGATCCAAGCCAGAAAGTTTATGCCCCGAGGCAAAGAACTTGGTCCGGGCCAAGAGCTGCAATACGGGATGGGTAAAGAGGAACACCACAATGAGGTCGGCAATGGCCGTCAGCCCCAAAGTGAAGGCGAACCCACGCACGTTGCCAACGGCCATGACGTACAGGACGACGGACGCCAAGAGATTCACAGCCTTCGACGCGATGATCGTCCGCCGCGCGCGCAACCATCCGGTCTCAACGGCGGAAACGAGGTTTCGGCCATCGCGCAATTCATCTCGAATTCGCTCGAAGTAGACGATGAACGAGTCCGCCGTCAGGCCGATGGCGACCACGATGCCGGCGATGCCCGCCAACGACAAGCGATAATTCGCTGACCACCCCAAGAGCACCAAGGCGAGGTAGGTGAGAATGCCGGCGACCACGAGCGAGGCCAGGGTCACCAAGCCCAGAGTGCGGTATTGGAAGAGGGAGTACACGGCCACCAGCACCAGGCCGATGACGCCAGCGATGAGGCCCATCTGGAGCTGGTTGGCTCCCAAAGTGGCCGAGATCTGTTGTTCACTTTGGATGTCAAAGCTGATCGGCAGGGCGCCGTATTTGAGCTGCTCGGCCAATTGCTGCGCGGATTCCTCCGTAAAGTTACCCGTGATCTCAGCGTTTCCGTCCGGGATCACCGCGTTAGCGGTGGGCGCCGAGACCACGAGCCCATCGAGCATGATCGCGAACTGGTTCTGGGCCCCTTGAAGGGTCACGAGGCGCGAGGTGACCTCGCGAAACTCGGAAGCCCCCGTCGAGTCAAAGGAAAGCTGAACAGCCCATCCGCCCGTCTGAAAGCCTTGGGAGTTACGCGCCGGGCCGTAGTTTGCATCGGCAATGCGATCGCCGTCGACCTCAACGGGACCGACAATATACTTGACCATCATCTCCGGATCGCACGTGATGGTGGGCTGTTCCGGGTCTGCCGCTTCGATGGATCGCTCTTGGAGGGCGGCCTCGCAGTCGAAGGCCTCAAACTCGCGGTAGAGCTCCGGGGTGATCCAGTTGGTGTCTGATGCGTTCTCGGGCTCGCCTGATGGTTCCGGCAGTTCCTCGTCCGCCAACCGCTCTGCCTCAGGAGTCGCCCCATAGCTACCGGCCATGATGACCGGCCTGAACTCCATATTGGCCGAGGCTTGGATCAGTTCACGAGTCTGCGCATCCGGTGTTCCAGGCAAGGAGACGACGACGTTGCGCCCCGATTGCGTGGAAATCTCGGCCTCGGACACACCGCTACCGTCCACGCGCTGGCGAATAATCTCCACCGCTTGTTGGAGCTGCTCGTCGTTGATGCTCTCATTGCCGTCGACGCGCGGAGCAAGAATCATTTGCGTGCCGCCCTCGAGGTCGAGGGCGAGCTTCGGCGTCGTTTGCGCCTGCCCACTGGACACGCCAGCGATCAGGATTCCGAGCAAGCCAACGGTCAGCACGCACAGCCAGATCAAGGCACGGCGAGCGTGCCGCACCGGTGACGTTGAGCTCATACGACTAGTTCGTGTCCTCGTCGTCAGATACCACAGGAGTCTCCTCCAGCACGCGGGCGACGGCGCCCGAGTGGATGGTGACCTGGGTCCCGGGGGCAATCTCGATGATGACCTGCTTCTCCTCCGGACGCTGGCTCACCACCGTGCCAAACAACCCAAAGTTCGTCATGATGCGGGCGCCGTCTTGCATTTTTGACTGCAACTCCTCCTGCGCCTTCTTTTGCTTCTGCCGGCTGCGGAACATCATGAAGATGAGCAAGGCAAAGGCGGCGAGAAGAATAAGGTTCATCGGGTTGAACCCGCCAGCGGCGGCGTTCGTCCCCTCGGCGACTGCCAGAGAAATCGAAGTCAAGAGTCTGTACCTGTTCTACGGTTGAAACGATGTAGCGGGTGGCCAGCGCTTGCACGCTGGCGACACCCCAGCTGGCTCGGGACGCACGGCTGGTGCGCTGAGCGGGCCGCACGCCAGTCTAGCGGCCCACTCTGTGACCGCGGCGACAATGCGCGCAGAGCGAACCCATAGCTGCACCTAACACTGTACCGAGCCGGGCGCGATCCGTCAGATCACTCGTCGACGTCAAGCGTGGACTGCCCCACGTCAAACACGCCGGCGGGCGGCGTGAGGCCCAGATGGCTCCAGGCTTCCGGCATCGCGATGCGGCCGCGAGGCGTGCGCCCCAGCAACCCCTCGCGGACGAGGAAGGGCTCGGCCACGGTTTCGACCGTCTCGGTTTCCTCTCCGACGGCGATGGCCAGCGTTGATAGTCCCACGGGCCCGCCCCCAAATTTGGTGCACAATGCGGACAACACCGACCGATCAAGTCGGTCCAGCCCTCTGGCATCGACCTCATACATCTCGAGGGCTTGCGACGCGCTGCGGGCATCTATTTGTTCGATCTGGTGCACGAGGGCCCAGTCACGCACACGGCGCAAGAGTCGGTTCGCAATACGGGGAGTTCCGCGCGATCGGGACGCGACTTCGGTGAAGCCAGCCGAATTAACCTTCAAGTCCATGAGCATGGCTGAACGCCGTAGGACGAGTTCGAGTTCGTCAACGGAGTAGAACTCGAGATGTCCGGTGAAACCGAAGCGGTCTCGTAGCGGACCGGGCAGTAGTCCGGCGCGCGTGGTAGCGCCCACCAACGTGAACGGAGGCAACTCGAGGGGAACGGCTGTGGCGCCAGCGCCCTTGCCCACCACGATGTCGACCCGAAAGTCTTCCATCGCCATGTACAGCATTTCTTCCGCTGGCCGGCTCATGCGGTGAATCTCGTCGAGGAAGAGGACCTCGCCTTCAGTGAGGGAGGAGAGGATCGCTGCGAGGTCGCCCGCGTGCTGAATCGCCGGTCCTGAGCTGATGCGCAACGGGGCATTCATTTCAGCGGCGATGATCATCGCCAGCGTGGTTTTGCCCAACCCCGGGGGCCCGGACAACAGGACGTGATCAGACGTTCGTTCACGAATGCGCGCGGCCTCTAAAACCAGTGAAAGTTGCTCACGCACCCGTTGCTGCCCCACGAAGTCATGCAAATTTTTGGGACGGAGGGCGGCCTCGAGAACGCGTTCCTCGGGTTCGCTCGTGCTGGACACTAGCGGATTCTCGCCCATGGGCTAGCGCCCTCCCCGGCTCTTGCCGATGCCGGCCAGAACGGCGCGGAGGATCGCTGGAAGATCGCCGCTCGACACCAGCTCCGGCTGGTCCTCCGCGAACGCATCCACGGCCTTGACAGCGTCTCGTTCCTTCCAGCCCAGACCCGTGAGGGCATCGAGAACATTGATGCGCCAGAGGTCTTCGGCGGCCGGCTGGGCCGCGTGATCTGTCCCCGTGCTGGTTGGCGCCAGCTTGCCCGCGAGTTCGAGGGCCATGCGCTGGGCCACTTTCGGCCCCACACCGGGCACCTTGGTCAGCATCTTGGTATCCGACTCGGTCACGGCCACGCGCACTTGCTCAGGAGACAGCACGGCTAAAACGGCCAAAGCCAGTCGCGGCCCAATACCGGACACCGACTGCAAAACTTCGAAGACCTCGCGGGCTGACGTGTCGGTGAACCCGAACAGGGTCATGGAGTCTTCGCGCACCACCATCGTGGTGTAGATCCGCGCCTGCTCCCCCTCGCGCAGGCCCGCGAGGGTTTCGGGGGTGGCATTGACGAGCATGCCGAAGCCGTTGACATTGATCACGGCGGAGTGCAAGCCAACGACGTCGACGGTGCCGTTCAGGGAACTAATCATTCACAGCCTCAAAGTCGCCATACGAACATATCTACGAAGAGCTTACCTGCCGAGGCTCGCAGACTGGCCATTTGAGCGCCGTGTCAGCGGCGTCGCGAACCATGACGAGCTGCGGCCTCGGCTTCCGCCCACGCACGTTGGGCGGCAGTCAGCCCACTCGAGCCACCGGTCCGGGTGGCCGAAGCGTGGGATCCCGGGGCCGCTCCCCGCCACCCATGGGTGATCGCCAGTGCGGCTGCGTCGGCCGCATCCGCTGGCTTGGGAGGAGCGTCGAGGCGCAGAATCTTGGCAACCATGCGACCGACGGCGGCTTTGTCCGCCTGCCCGGATCCCGTGACCGCAGCCTTCACCTCAGTGGGCGTGTGCAGGGCGACGGCGATGCCCCGCCGGGCCGCAGCGGCGATCACAATACCCGAGGCCTGGGCGGTGCCCATGACGGTGCTGACATTTGTATGGCTGAACACGCGCTCAACCGCTAAGGCATCGGGGCGATGCCGGTCCAGCCACGCATCGATTCCGTGCGCGATCGCCAAGAGTCGTTGATCGAGCGACTCTTCGGCGCTGGTGCCCACGACGGTGACGTCGATGAGGGTGGCTCGCCGATTGGGCTCGACGTCGACCACGGCCAACCCGCACCGGGTCAGGCCGGGGTCGACCCCGACGACGCGGAGCACAGGTTAGTCCTGCTCCAACTCGGCCATGACCTCCGCGGAAATGTCCACGTTGGAGTACACGTTCTGCACGTCGTCGAGTTCCTCGAGAGCATCGGCCAGCTTGAGGAACTTCCTCGCAGCGTCGGCGTCGAGCTCGACCTTCATGGAGGGCACGAATTCGGCCTCATCGCTCTCGTAGTCGATGCCAGCCTCTTCCAGACTCTCCACCACGGCACGCAGATCGGAGGGGTCGGAGATCACCTCAAACGTGTCCCCCGAGAGCTGCACCTCTTCAGCCCCAGCATCCAAGACGGCCAGCAGCAGATCGTCCTCGGAGAGATCCCCCTTGGGCAGAGCAACGACCCCCTTGCGGGCAAAGAGGTAGCTCACGGACCCCGGGTCCGCCACGGTCCCGCCTGAGCGGGTAATGGCCGTCCGGGTTTCCGCTGCAGCGCGGTTCTTGTTGTCCGTCAAGCATTCGACCAAAAGTGCCGAACCCTGCGGTCCTCGGGCCTCGTAGATGATCTCGGCGTAATCCACCGCCTCGCCCGTCAAGCCAGCGCCACGCTTGATCGCACGGTCGATATTGTCGTTGGGAACAGACTGCTTCTTGGCCTTCTGCACGGCGAGTTCGAGCGCCGGATTGCCCTCGACATCCGGACCGCCAGCACGTGCAGCCACCTCGATGTTCTTGGTCAGCTTCGCGAAGGCCTTGGCGCGCTTGGCGTCAATTGCTGCCTTCTTGTGCTTCGTCGTTGCCCACTTGGAATGGCCTGACATACCTAAGCGTCTCCTTTGATCATCTGAATGAAAAGTCGGTGAATCCTGCGCTCGCCCGTGACTTCTGGGTGAAAGCTCGTGGCCAGTAGGTTCCCCGAGCGCACGGCAACGATTCTATCGACCTGCGCGGCGTCATCGTTCCCCGCGCGCCCCGGCAGGGGCACTGAGGCGAGTATTTCGACGTCGGATCCTACCCGTTCGATCCACGGTGCACGGATGAACACGGCGCGCACGTTGGCGGGGTCCGCCGCCGAGGCCTCCCCCGGCACCGAAAGCAGCGCGGGCATCGGGATCTCCTCCTCGAATGAGTCGACCTGACGTCCAAACGCGTTGCGCCGGACCGTCACGTCGAGCCCGCCAAAAGTCTGCTGAGGTTCCCCCGCCGCGTTGCAGGCTGGATCCGCGATCTCGTCGGCCAACAAGATCATGCCCGCACAGGAGCCATAGACGGGCAATCCCTGGTGAATTAGGGCGCGCAAGGGTTCGGCGACACCGAACGCCCGGGACAGTTTGTCGATCGCTGTGGACTCGCCGCCAGGGATCACGAGTCCGTCCACTCCCTTGAGGTCCTCGGGACGCCGAATCCGGCGTGTCGCGGCGCCGCCAGCCTGCAAGGCCACTTGGTGTTCCGCGACGTCGCCCTGCAGAGCCAGAACCCCCACGAGCGGGCTGTTGAGCGCTGACGGCGAAATATCAGGTGTCGTGGTCATCGTGGTGCGTACTTCCTGCGGAGCTGATAGAGGCACCTACACTACGGTTGTTGTCCCCCTCGCCGCGAATGCGGGCCCTAATGCTGCATGATTCCCGACACACGGCGCCATCTGTGAAAAACTTGCTGCATGAGTAATCCGCTTCGAGAACCAAGCCTTCTGCCGTTTGGCATGCCCGACTACGCGGTGTTGACCGCCGAGCACTACCTCGAGGCAGTCACGGCGGGGATTCGCGAGCAAGAGGCGGAGGTTCAAGCCATCACGACGGCGGCTGGTGAACCAACCTTTGAGAACACGCTGGTTCCCTACGCACTGTCCGGGGAGACGTTGCGCCGGGCACTCCAGGCCTTCTACAACGTCAAACCGTCCCACGGCACCGACGACCTCTTGGATGCGGCGGCGGAGATTCAATCGCTCGTCACCGAGCATCACGATGCGTTGCATCTCAACGCAGATTTGTACGCTCGACTGGCCGCGGTGGATGCGGGTGACCTCGCGGGAGAGGACGCGCGCCTCCGGGAAGAAATCCTGCGCGCCTTCCGGCATGCTGGTGCGGACGTCCAAGGTACCGATCGTCGCCGCCTCAAGGAGTTAAACGCCGAGTTGACCCAATTGGGGTCCACCTATTCGCGCAAACTCCTCGCCGGGCAGAATGCGGCGGCAGTCCACTTTGAAGATCTCGTCGACCTCACCGGTTTATCCGAGTCAGACGTCGCCTCGGCGGCTCAGGCCGCCGTCGATGCAGGATACGACGGCGGTTACCTCCTGACGCTGGTGCTGCCGACCGGTCAACCCTTGCTTGATCGCCTCACTCAGGCATCCTCCAGGAAGCGACTCTTCGAAGCCAGCGTGACCCGCGGCCAAGCCGGTGAACACGCGACGCTGGACATCGCGCGCAGAATGGCGGAGCTCCGGGCCGAACGTGCCGGGATTCTGGGTTACTCAAACCATGCTGAGTACGTTATCGATGCGCAAACCGCTCCCAATCTGGAGGCCGTGCGAGACCAGCTGGCCACGCTGATCCCGCGCGCCGTGGAGAACGCGCGCGCCGAGCACCTCGCGCTTGAGCAGTATGCCGGGTTGCCTGTTCACGCGTGGGACTGGGCCTACTACTCCGGGTTGGTCAAGCAGGAACGTTACGACCTGGATCAGGCCGCCCTGCGGCCCTGGTTCGAACTCAATCAGGTGCTGGAGCACGGCGTCTTTGAGGCGGCCCGGCGCCTGTACGGAATCACGTGCCACGAACGCTTCGATTTGCCCGTCTACCACCCAGACGTTCGCGTGTGGGAGGTGCGTAATGGCGACGGCAGCGCACTGGGCCTCTACCTCGGAGACTTCTTTGCGCGGGCCACCAAGGCCGGCGGGGCGTGGATGAACTCCATCCGGGATGGGATCGGCGCCTTCGGTGAGTTGCCGGTGGTCACGAACAATTTCAACTACGCACCCCCGGCGCCGGGAACACCGTCGCTCCTGAGCCTCGACGAAGTCCGGACTCTTTTTCACGAGTTCGGCCACGCGCTGCACGGGCTTTTTTCCGAGGCGCGGTACCCGCAACTTGCCGGGACTCACGTCCCGCGGGACTTCGTGGAATACCCCTCGCAGGTCAACGAGATGTGGGCGCTGCATCCTGAACTCGTCGCGGGCTATGCGCGGCACGTTGAAACAGGAGCAGCATTGCCGGACGGGACGCTCGAGAAAATTGAGGCGGCGGCACTGTGGGGCGAAGGTTACGCCACGACTGAGTACCTCTCCGCCGCCGTGCTCGACTTGGCGTGGCACAGCCTCGGTCCAGGGGAAACGGTCGAAGACCCGCTGGCGTTTGAAGACGAGGCCCTGCGTGATGCCGGCCTCGATCCTGACCTCGTTCCGTCCCGGTACCGCACCGGATACTTCAAGCACATTTTTGACGGAGGATACGCTGCCGGCTATTACTCCTACATTTGGAGCGAGATTCTCGACGCGGACACCGTCGACTGGTTTACCGAGAACGGTGGACTCCAGCGCGCCTGCGGTGACGAGTTCCGCAGCCAATTGCTCAGCCGTGGAAATACGCGGGACCCCATGGACTCGTTCCGTGCCGTGCGGGGCCGCGATCCACGCGTAGAGCCCCTCCTGATCCGTCGTGGCCTCACCGATTGAGGGGCAGAGCAGGAAGGCGCATAGGGCGGTGATCTCTTTGCAGGCAGCACAAAACGCCGAAGCCGATTGGCAGCGCGCCCTCGCACTCGCGACGGGAGGCAAGGTCTTCAGCACGCACGGTTGCGACTGGGCGTGGCAACCGGCTCGGCGACGCTTGGTACTGCTGTTTCCGTCCGCCGCCACCGAGGCCGGGCTACGCCCCGGACTCGCCGAAGGCACGCGCCTTGGCGCACAGCGCGTCGACGCCCTCGTTAATGCGGCCGCTGCCGACCGAGAATTGCAGGCCGCTGGTTTCCGCGACTCCGCCCAGTTGCTGTGGTACGTCGGCTCGCCCCACCCCACTGATCTCACGTCGGCTGCCACTGGGTGGCAGGGCCGGGCCCGTGTGAGCCTCGACGTGCCGGAGGCCACTGGGGTCGATGCCGCGGAGCTGCGCGTCGCCTCCGCGTGGAAGGAGCCACACCCCGCCTCGGGTCGCCGCCCCGACGCCGCAGCGCGCCGAATCGAGCACGTCACCGCCCGGCGGGCGGATCGAACACTCGTCGGACGAGGATTCGCTCAATTCACCGTAGACGGAGCCATCTCACTGCATTCCTTGGCCGTTGCCGCGGAGGCACGGCGCCAAGGTGTCGGGCAGCGAATGGTCGCGGCGCTGGTGGAGGCGCTGACCGCTCCCGTGGCGGTCGATGCAGAGCCCGACGCGAGCCGACCACTCCCCCGCGTCGTCGCGGCCGGGACTCCACAGTCGGCAGCCTTCTTCAGCGCCTGTGGGCTGGAGCACCTCGGGCGAGGCCGGCGCCTGCGGCTCGCCTAAACGGGCCACAGACGACGTCGTCCCGCGGTATCGCTTGACACGAAACCGCGGGACGAGGAGCCCGCCGCGCGAAGAGGGATTACCAGCCGCGCTCTGCCAGGCGGTGTGGCTCTGGGATCTCATCGACGTTGAGGCCAACCATGGCCTCCCCCAGGCCTCGTGAGACATCCGCGATCGTCGTCGGATCGTCGTAGAACGTCGTCGCCTTGACGATGGCGTTGGCGCGCTGAGCGGGATTGCCCGACTTGAAGATCCCCGAACCGACGAAGACGCCGTCCGCGCCGAGCTGCATCATCATGGCGGCATCGGCCGGGGTGGCAATGCCGCCCGCGGTAAAGAGGACCACGGGAAGTTTGCCCGTGTCCGCTACCTCACGCACCAATTCGTAAGGGGCTTGGAGCTCCTTGGCAGCCACATACAGCTCGTCTTTCGGCAGCGAGGACAGGCGCGCGATGTCGGCACGGATCTGGCGCATGTGCGTGGTCGCGTTCGACACGTCGCCCGTTCCCGCTTCACCCTTCGAGCGGATCATCGCGGCGCCCTCATTGATACGGCGCAGTGCTTCGCCCAGATTGGTGGCACCACAGACGAAAGGTGCCGTGAAATCCCACTTGTCGATGTGGTTGGTGTAGTCCGCCGGGGAAAGGACCTCCGACTCATCGATGTAGTCGACGCCGAGCGACTGCAGAACCTGCGCCTCGACGAAATGGCCAATACGCGCCTTCGCCATGACGGGGATGGAGACCGTGTCGATGATGGACTGAATCATGTCCGGGTCCGACATGCGGGAGACGCCGCCCTGGGCGCGAATGTCGGCAGGAACTCGTTCGAGTGCCATGACGGCGACGGCGCCGGCATCCTCGGCGATCCGGGCCTGTTCGGCGGTGACAACATCCATGATGACGCCGCCCTTCAGCATTTCCGCCATACCGCGCTTCACGCGATTGCTTCCGGTCACCGGCGCCTGCGCTGCTTCGTTAGTGGACACGAAGTACGTCCTTTCACAAGGGGTCTCAAGAGGTGCTCCCCAGCCTACGGATGTTCTGGGGGCGGAGGACTGCCACATAACCTTCCGTGACACGCCTTTCCCGCAGCGCCATGATACTCCCCGGTGATGGATGTATCACAAAGCTTCGCGCACCTGCTGCCGCACCCGCAGTCCCCGTTGGACAATGGTGACGGCGCTGGCCGCCGCGAGGGCCGTCAAGGCTACAAGCACGATCACCGGTGGCAACCCCAGCCCATCGAGGCCGACGACGGTGAGCGCAACGACGAGGCGCTCGGCCCGCTCGGCAATGCCCACGTTGGCGTCGTAGCCCAGAGATTCCGCCTTGGCCCGCACGTAGGACACCACGCTTCCCAAAAAGAGGCAGGCCACCGCGGCGGCCCCGGTGGCTGGTGCTTGGCCGGTCGTGAAATACCACAGGGCGATCCCCCCAAAGATCGCCCCATCAGCCAGACGGTCCAAGGACGAATCAAGGAAGCTACCCCACTGACGCGCGGCTGCGTGTGAGCCAGACCGCTCCCGCCACTGCGGTAGACGAGCCATGGTGCCATCCAGCAAATCCGCCAGAACAAAGACCGTAATCACCATGGTCCCGGCGAAGAGATAGCCCAAGGGGTAGAGGATGAGGGCAGCCGCCATGACCCCCACGGTTCCCACGCAGGTCACCGCGTCGGGTGTGACGCCGTGCGCGAGGAGCCAGCGCGCCAACGGGGACATGATGCGGGTGACGACATCGCGCGCGTACGTGTTGAGCATCAGCGCTACGACACCGAGTTCCAAGCATCGGCCAGTTGCTGGCGCACATCGGAAAGTGTTGCCGGAATGGCCTTTGTCTGGGCAATGATCGGGAAGAAATTCCCATCGCCTCCCCACCGGGGCACGATGTGCTGATGCAGGTGAGCAGCGATGCCGGCGCCGCCAGCCGCGCCTTGATTCATGCCCAAATTGAACCCGGCTGGCTGCGAGACGTGGGTCAGGACTCTCATGGCTTGCTGACTCAGCTCGGCGACCTCGGCTGTCTCGTCCGGCGTCACGTCTGTGTAATTGGGGACGTGACGGTACGGGCAGACCAGCAAGTGGCCGGGGTTGTATGGATACAGGTTGAGGACTACGAACGCCGTTGTGCCCCGATGCACAATCAGTGACTCCTCGTCACTGCGGTGCGGGCCCTGACAGAAGGGGCAGGTCTCCGGATCCTTCACTTGGCCCTGCCCACCCTGAATGTAGGCCATGCGATACGGGGTCCAGAGTCGTTGAAAGCCATCGGGCACGCCGGCCAGACCATGGCGGTCAGTGATGTCGTCGTCGTGCTGGCTCATCGATGACGCAGCTGCCGCCGCGTGTTCTTCCCCGGCACTGCCCACGGAATCAAGCCTCCCTGTTCTTCACGGCCTTCACGATGCGCTCCACGGCGTCGTCGATCACAATACCGTTATCCTGACTGCCGTCACGGAAGCGGAAGGACACGGCACCGGCGTCGGCATCCTCGCCGCCAGCGATGATGGTAAAGGGGATTTTTTCCTTGGAGGCATTACGGATTTTCTTGGGGAAGCGGTCCGACGACAGATCTGCCTCCGCGCGAATTCCGCGTGCCCGGAGTTTTTCGACGACGTCCCACACGTAATCGTTGAACGCGTCAGCCACCGGGATGGCGCGAACCTGGACGGGCGCCAACCACGCCGGAAAGGCTCCGGCGTAGTGCTCCGTGAGGACACCCAAGAAGCGTTCGATGGATCCGAAGAGCGCGCGGTGGATCATCACTGGGCGCTGCCGCGAACCATCCGCCGCCTGGTACTCCAGCTCGAATCGCTCGGGCAGATTGAAGTCCAACTGGATGGTCGACATCTGCCACGTGCGTCCAATGGCGTCCCGGGCCTGGACAGAGATCTTGGGGCCGTAGAAGGCAGCGCCTCCCGGATCCGGCACCAACTCCAGACCGGACTCTGCCGCAACATCCGCCAACGTCTGAGTGGCTTCGTCCCAGACCTCATCGGATCCGACGTACTTGTCCGGGTTCTTGGTGGACAGCTCGAGATAGAAGTCGTCGAGGCCGTAGTCCTTCAGCAAACCCAACACGAAGTTGAGCGTCGTCGTCAGCTCGTCCTTCATCTGCTCGCGCGTGCAGTAAATGTGCGCATCGTCCTGAGTCATACCGCGCACGCGGGTCAGGCCATGAACGACTCCCGATTTCTCGTAGCGGTATACCTGACCGAACTCGAACAACCGCAGGGGCAACTCGCGGTAGGACCGTCCGCGGGACCCGAAAATCAGGTTGTGCATAGGGCAGTTCATGGGCTTGAGGTAGTAGTCCTGGCCCGGCTTGACGATCGCGCCATCGTCGTCGCGTGTCTCGTCAATATGCATCGCTGGGAACATGCCGTCGCGGTACCAATCAAGGTGACCTGACACCTCGTAGAGGCGGCCCTTCGTGATATGCGGGGTGTAAACGAACTCGTACCCAGCTTCCGTGTGGCGTTGCCGAGAGTAATCCTCCATGGCCTTACGGATGATTCCGCCCTTGGGATGAAACACCGGCAGGCCGGATCCCAACTCGTCCGGGAAGGAGAACAGATCGAGCTCGGAGCCGAGTTTGCGATGATCGCGCCGCTCAGCTTCAGCGATGCGCTCCTGATAAGCCTTGAGCTCCGCCTTGGTCGGCCAAGCCGTGCCATAAATCCGCTGCAGCTGCTTATTGTTCTCGCTGCCCAGCCAGTAGGCCGCGGCTGAGCGCGTCAGAGCGAAGGCGTTAGAGATGAGTTTCGTGTTGGGCAAGTGCGGACCACGGCAGAGATCGCACCAGATCACCTCGCCCGTCTTGCGGTCGACGTTGTCGTAAATCGTGAGCTCGCCTGCCCCCACCTCAACGTTGACGCCCTCACCCGCGTCATCTGCTTCAGAAGCTTTATCCAGCAGCTTCAGCTTGTAGGGTTCGCTGGCCATGGCGACACGCGCCTCGGCGTCGGACACTACGCGCCGAGCAAATTGCTGGTTCTTGTTGACGATCTTGAGCATCATCTTTTCGAGGACCTTGAGGTCCTCGGGTGTGAAGGGCTCTTCCACGTCGAAATCGAAGTAGAAACCATCCGTGATGTAGGGCCCGATCCCGAGCTTGGCGTCTGGCCGCAGCTCTTGGACCGCCTGGGCCATGACGTGCGCTGTCGAGTGCCGCAGGACGTTGAGGCCGTCCTCCGAATCAATCGACACCGACTCGACGCGGGTGTCAGCGACGAGTTCGCGGCTCAGATCCTGCAGTTGGCCGTCGACGCGCATCACGACAGTGGTCTTCTGATCTCGGAACAGCTCCGCTCCGGTCGTCCCGGCCGCCACCTCCCGAGATTCGCCGTCAACCGTCAGGGTGAGCTGTTGTGACACGTTCGGTCTCCTCAATAAGCAGGTGGGGCTTCATCACCTGCGGCATACGTCGGCCGCAGTCAGCCGACCCTTAGTTTAACCGCAGGCAGTGCCCGGTATCGAATCGTGCTTAGCCGAAGAGAGGCTGCCCGACAAACGGATCGATCGCGAGCGCGACGAACACGAGGGTGAGGTAGGTGATGGAAATATGGAAGACCTTCATAGCCTTCTTGTTCATGTCGGCTGGCTCATGATGCCGCTGCGCCTCGCGGTACAACACGTGCGATTCGAGGATGAACCAGGCCCCGGCGACAGCAGCAATAACGGTGTACACGATCCCGGCGTACCCCAGCGGCGCCAGCAAGAGGGAGCACGCCACGGTCGCCCACGCGTATAAGACCACTTGAACCGACACGGTGCGTGCACCCGCGATGGCGCCCAGCATCGGAATGCGTGCGGCGACGTAGTCCTCGGAATACTTCATCGACAAGGGCCAGTAGTGCGGTGGAGTCCACAAGAAGATGATGAGGAAAAGGATCAGGACTGGCCACTCAAGGGTATTCGTCACGGCCGCCCAGGCGATGGGCACCGGCATGCAACCAGCGATGCCGCCCCAGACGATGTTTTGGCTCGTCCGACGCTTCAGAATCAACGTGTAGAACACCACGTAGAGCAAGATGGCAGCCACGCCTAGCACGGCGGTCAAGAGATTCGCTCCCGCCCAGAGAATGGCGATGGAGACGATCGCTAGGGCCCAGGCAAAGATCAAGGCTTCGCGCGGCGTGACGTCGCCAGTGACGAGCGGCCGGCCCTGCGTCCGGCGCATGAGTTTGTCCGCCTCGCGATCGATGTAACAGTTGAAGGCGCCGGAAGCGCCCGCGGCCATCGCGCCGCCCACTAAGGTCGCCACGATCAGCGCCACGCTGGGGAAACCTCGTTCGGCAAAGATCATGGTCGGCAGCGTCGTCACAAGAAGCAGCTCAATGACGCGCGGCTTGGTCAGGGCGAAGTACGCACCCGCTTTGCGTCGCGCGAAGTGGCCGAATGGCTCATTCGGCATTCGGCGCGCGCGATCAACCTGCGCGTCGTCGCTGACAACGGACTTCAGGGACATGCCACTCAGTTCTCTGCGGGGGTACGGACAGACACTAACCATCATACCCTTTTACAGCTTGTAGAACTCGGAGGGTGTGACGCACCCGCCCTCATGAGTCGTGAATCACTTCTTCGCTGTCAGCTGAGACCGGCGTTACACGTGGGTTCACATGCAGGCGTGTGTGACGTGAACGGGCTATGGTGGTGGGCACGCGCCGGAGCCAACGAAGGCCCTGTTTGAGGGTGGGCGATGCCGAGTCGCCGTGTTCTCCGGCGACACATCTGAAGCTCTCAAGAGAGGAACCACATCGTGGCGCCACAGTCGGAAGTTGTCGAGTTGTCTTGGACGCAGGAAGATGAGCGTGCCGTAGACACGATTCGCGTCCTGGCCGCGGACGCCGTTGAGAAGGTTGGCAGCGGCCATCCCGGAACGGCTATGAGCTTGGCACCAGCCGCCTACCTGCTGTTCCAAAAGCACCTGCGGCACGATCCGAAGGACCCCAACTGGGCCGGACGTGACCGCTTTGTCCTCTCCCCCGGTCACACTTCCCTGACCCTGTACCTGCAGTTGTTCCTCTCCGGCTACGGCTTGGAAATGGACGACATTGCCTCCTTGCGCGCCGCAGGATCCAAGACGCCAGGCCACCCCGAATACGGGCACACGGAGGGCGTCGAGATCACGACCGGGCCGTTGGGCCAGGGCCTCGCCTCCGCCGTCGGTTTCGCCTACGGTCAGCGCCGCCTCCGCGGCATGCTTGACGCGGACGCTCCTGCCGGGCAAAGCCCCTTCGACCACACGGTCTGGGTCATCGCGTCCGACGGCGACCTTCAAGAAGGCGTGACCTCCGAGGCCTCCTCCCTCGCCGGGCATCAGCAACTCGGAAACCTCGTGGTGATCTACGACGACAACAAGATTTCCATTGAGGACGACACCGACGTGGCCTTCACGGAAGACGTCTTGGCCCGCTATGAGGCCTACGGCTGGCACACCCAGCGCGTCGACTGGACCGAATCCGGCGGCTACGTCGAGGACATTCAAGCACTCGACGCAGCGTTGACGGCGGCGAAGAGCGAAACAGCGCGGCCTTCCATCATTTCGCTGCGGACCATCATTGGTTACCCCGCTCCGACGAAGCAGAACACGGGCGGCATCCACGGCTCCAAGCTCGGAACCGAGGAGCTCGAGGGCCTCAAGAAGGTGCTCGACTTCGACCCCGAGCAGTCGTTCGTCATTGAGGACAAGGTCCTTGCCCACACGCGCGAGGTCGTCGAGCGCGGTGCCACGGCGCACGCCGAATGGCAAAAGTCCTTCGATGCTTGGGCGACCGAGCACCCCGAAGAGAAGGCCTTGTTCGACCGGATCGAGAAGCGGGAATTGCCCGCTGGCTGGGAAAAGAGCCTCCCGGTCTTCGACGCCGGCGAGTCGATCGCCACGCGGGCTGCCTCCGGAAAAGTCATTAACGCCATCGCCGGCGTGTTGCCCGAGTTGTGGGGCGGATCCGCCGATCTGGCCGGTTCGAACAACACCACCATCACGAGTGCTAAGTCCTTCATCCCGGCGGCGCATTCTACCGACAAGTGGTCCGGCGATCCCTACGGCCGCGTCTTGCACTTTGGCATTCGCGAACACGCCGCCGGTGCGATTACGAACGGCATCGTGCTGTCCTCGAAGACGCGCGCGTTCAATGGAACGTTCCTGATTTTCTCGGATTATCAGCGCCCCGCCATTCGACTGGCGGCGTTGATGGGCGTGCCGACCATCTTCGTCTGGACTCACGATTCCATCGGACTCGGCGAGGACGGCCCGACCCACCAGCCTGTGGAACAGTTGGCGAGCTTGCGCGCCATTCCCAACCTCGACGTCGTGCGCCCGGCCGACGCGAACGAGGTCGCGTGGGCGTGGAAGTCGGTGCTCGAGAATTCGAACAATCCGGCCGGCATTGTCCTGACCCGCCAGAATTTGCCGGTGTTCGACCGCACCGCGCCCGGATTCGGTGACGTCTCCGGCGTTGCCAAGGGCGGTTACGTTCTGGCTGAGGCGCTGGATTCCGACGGCTCGGTCACCACGCCCGACGTTCTGCTGTTGGCCACCGGCTCGGAAGTTGAGATTGCCGTGGAGGCACGCGAGGCACTCGCCGCGCAGGGTACCGCGGCTCGCGTCGTGTCCCTGCCGTGTGTTGAGTGGTTCAATCAGCAGGACGCGGACTACCGGCAGTCGGTTTTGCCGAAGGACATCAAAGCTCGCGTTTCGATCGAGGCAGGCTCCACTGTGGGCTGGCGCGAGTTCGTCGGCGACGCCGGACGGACCGTCGGGTTGGATCACTTTGGCGCCTCCGCCGACTACAAGACCCTCTACCGCGAGTTTGGCCTGACCGCAGAGGCCGTCGTGGAAGCCGCGCACGAGTCGATTGCGGACGCCCGGTAAAGCGCGTTCAACGCAGTAGCGAACAGTAAAGGACTAACTAATGAGCAACACGAACACTGCCGCCCTCTCGCAGGCCGGCGTTTCCATCTGGCTTGATGACCTTTCCCGCGAACGGTTGAACAGCGGATCGCTGGAGCAGCTGATTCAGGAGAAGAACGTGGTTGGCGTGACGACTAACCCGGCCATCTTCGCCGCCGCCGTCGCTGGCGGAAACGATGCCTACGACGCACAGGTCAGGGAACTCGCCGCGTCCGGTGCCGACGTTGAGGAAGCAATTTTTGAGATCACGACCGCCGACGTTGCCGCGGCATGCGATCTCTTGGCTGAGACGTACACGTCGTCTGACGGGTACGACGGTCGCGTGTCCCTCGAAGTGGATCCGCGTCTGGCCGCCGAAACGCAGAAGACGGCTGAGGAAGCTAAGAAGCTCCACGCCAAGGTGGGACGCGACAATGTCATGATCAAGATCCCCGCAACGCTCGAGGGACTCGAAGCGATTACGGCCACCATCGCCGAAGGCATTAGCGTCAACGTGACGCTGATCTTCTCGCTCGATCGCTACCGCGCCGTGATTAACGCCTTCATGGAGGGCCTGGAGAAGGCCCACGAGAACGGGCATGAC
Source organism: Zhihengliuella flava (assembly GCF_015751895.1). Lineage (NCBI taxonomy): Bacteria > Bacillati > Actinomycetota > Actinomycetes > Micrococcales > Micrococcaceae > Zhihengliuella > Zhihengliuella flava. The sequence continues at coordinate 241,672 of NZ_JADOTZ010000001.1, forward strand.
CTGAGCAAGATTCACTCGGTCGCGTCGTTCTTCGTCTCGCGCGTAGATACGGAGATCGACAAGCGTTTGGACAGCATTGGCACTGACGAGGCGCGGGCGCTGAAGGGCAAGGCTGGACTGGCCAACGCTCGCCTGGCCTACCAGGTCTATGAGGAGCAGTTCACGACGGAACGTTGGAGCACCCTGGAAAGCGCCGGCGCCAATCGGCAGCGTCCGCTCTGGGCCTCCACCGGTGTCAAGGACCCGAACCTTCCGGACACGCTCTACGTGACCGAGCTCGTCGCGCCCGGCGTGGTCAACACGATGCCGGAGAAGACGCTGGACGCCGCAGCCGATCACGGCACCGTCACGGGCGACACAATCACCGGAACGTATGCCACCTCGAATGAGGTCCTCGATGACCTCGCTGCTCAAGGCATCAGCTACAACGACGTCGTGGCGCAGCTGGAAGCTGAGGGTGTCGAGAAGTTCGAGGTGGCGTGGGGCGAGTTGCTGGACGACGTCCGTCAGGCCCTTGAAGCCGCCAAGGGGGCGTGAGGATGAGTTCACTCAGCTTCGAGGCCACGGGTGTCGCCCGGGAAGCCGTGGAGGCTCACGTCAAGCAACTCGTGTCCGAGCGGTTCGCTTCGCGGCTCTTTGAGCAAGATGCCGCGCTGTGGGGCGCGGAGGCTGAATCCGAGGCCTCAATGCGGTTGGGGTGGGTGGATCTCTTCGAGCAGTCCCGCAGTCTCGTCGAGCCCATCGTGGCCCTCCGCGACGAACTGCGAGCCGAGGGAATTGACCGCGTTGTCCTCGCGGGAATGGGTGGCTCCTCGCTGGCGCCCGAGGTGATCACCGCAACCGCGGGGGTCGACCTCGTGGTCCTCGACAGCACTGACCCCACGATGGTCAGCTCCGCTCTCGCCGACCGGCTCGAATCGACCGTGCTGGTGGTGTCGTCGAAGTCAGGTTCCACCGTTGAGACGGACTCCGCGCGGCGCGCTTTCGAAGCGGCCTTTGCCGCGGCGGGACTCGATGCCCGGCAGCGCGTGGTGATCGTCACCGATCCAGATTCGCCCATGGACCAGATGGCGCGCGAGGGCGGCTACCGCGCCGTCTTCAATGCCAATCCACACGTCGGCGGCAGGTACTCTGCCTTGACCGCGTTTGGACTGGTTCCCTCCGGCCTGACTGGAGTCGATCTTCATGAGCTTCTGAGCGATGCAGAGGAAGCCGCCGAGTTTCTGCGCGAAGACGATGAGGACAACAGCGGGCTAGCGCTCGGCGCCGCTTTGGGTGGCACTGATCCCCTGCGAGACAAGATCGTCTTTGTGGACGAGGGCTCGGGAATCACGGGATTCGCGGATTGGATCGAACAGCTCATCGCCGAATCGACCGGCAAAGAGACCACTGGCCTTCTCCCTGTGGTGGTTGAGCCAGACGCACCAGAGGTCTCTGGCGCCGCGGACACCCTCGTGGTGCGCCTCGTTGCCCCCGATGCTGAGACTGGGGACGCGTCGACGGCGAACGAGGTACGCGTCGGAGGGTCTCTGGGAGGGCAGCTGCTCCTGTGGGAAGTCGCCACCGTCGTGGCCGGACGCTTGTTGTCCATCAACCCGTTCGATCAGCCCGATGTTGAAGCGGCCAAGGCGGCTGCGCGGGGTCTGCTCGACGATCAGCCCGAGCCCGAGGCGCCGTTGGCCGTCGATGGAGTCATCGAGATCCGAGGATCAGCCGACCTATTCGGTCAGGTCACGACGGTTACGGATGCGCTCAAGGCCCTGCTGGGAGCCTTGAGCGAGGACGGCTACGTCAGCATCCAGGCGTATACGGATCGATGGAGCTGCGCAGAACTCGCCAAGGTACGGGGTCCCCTCGCTGCGACCGCTGGGCGGCCCGTCACCTTCGGTTGGGGTCCGCGTTTTCTGCATTCAACCGGTCAGTTCCATAAGGGCGGCCCACGGGTGGGGGCTTTTCTCCAGATCACCGCCGGCACGGAGGTAGATGTGGAGATTCCTGAGCGGCCCTTTACCTTCGGTGAATTGATCAGCGCACAAGCAACCGGCGATGCCAGAGTCCTCGTGGACTTAGGACGTCCGGTGGTGCGGCTTCACGCGCGCGATCGGACCGCTGGTCTAGCGCAGATTCGTGCAGCAGTCGCCAGCCTGGCGAACGACTAACGTCCACCTCGCGGACGGCTTCGCCGTCCTCCCGATGACGAGGGCGGGTGCACATTGTGAAGGCACCCGCCCTCGTCAGGAAAGTAGACATGCCACTCAGTACGTCCAATCCCCTGCGCGATGCCCGCGACCGCCGGCTCAATCGCATCGCTGGACCCTCCGCCCTCGTGTTCTTTGGTGTCACCGGAGACCTAGCCCGAAAGAAACTTCTGCCGGCGGTGTACGATTTGGCCAACCGCGGCTTGTTGCCCCCCAGCTTCGCCGTCGTGGGTTTTGGTCGACGCGACTGGAGCGATGACGAGTTTGTCAGCCAGGTCCGCGGCTGGGTTGAAACTCACGCCCGCACGGAGTTTGACGAGACCGTGTGGCAGCAGCTCTCCTCCGGGTTTCGGTTTGTCACCGGCGGCTTTGATGATGACGCGGCCTTCGAGACGTTGGGAGAGACCCTGCGTGAGCTCGAGCGCTCCCGCGGGACGCGTGGTAACCACGCCTTTTACCTGTCCATCCCACCGAACTCGTTTGAGCAGGTCTGCCAGCAGTTGTCTCAGCACGGCCTGGCCACGCGAGACCAGGTCGAGGAAGACACTCACACGTGGCAGCGCGTCGTGATCGAGAAGCCCTTCGGCCACAATCTCGAGTCCGCACGCGAGCTCAATAGCATCGTTGAGCAGGTTTTCCCCTCTGATGCCGTCTTCAGGATTGACCACTATCTTGGCAAGGAGACGGTGCAGAATCTGTTGGCACTGCGTTTTGCCAACCAGCTATTCGAGCCGCTGTGGAACGCCAACCATGTTGACCACGTGCAGATCACCATGGCCGAAGATATTGGCATTGGCGGCCGGGCGAGCTACTACGATGGCGTTGGCGCGGCCCGCGACGTCATTCAGAACCACTTGCTGCAGCTCTTGGCGCTCACAGCGATGGAAGAGCCCATTAGTTTCGACGCGGAGCACCTGCGGGCCGAGAAGGAGAAGGTCCTGGCCGCCGTCGAGCTTCCGGCAGACCTCTCTGCGGCATCCGCTCGTGGGCAATACTCGAGCGGTTGGCAGGGCGGCGAGGAAGTCGTCGGTTTCCTGGATGAGGAAGGGTTCAACCCGGAATCGAAGACGGAGACCTACGCGGCGCTGCGCCTCGATATCAACACCAGGCGCTGGGCCGGGGTTCCCTTCTACCTGCGCGCCGGCAAGCGCTTGGGACGCCGCGTCACGGAAATCGCCGTCGTGTTCAAACGTCCTCCCAACCTGCTCTTCCGGGACAACCACGAGGCGACCATGGGGCAGAACGCCGTGGTGATCCGCGTTCAGCCGGACGAGGGAGCCACGATTCGATTCGGTTCAAAGGTCCCGGGCACGCAGATGGAAGTCCGTGATGTCACCATGGACTTTGGCTACGGCCACTCCTTCACCGAGTCCAGTCCGGAGGCGTACGAGCGTCTCATCCTCGACGTGCTTCTGGGCGAGCCACCGCTGTTCCCGCGGCACGAGGAAGTTGAGCTGTCCTGGAAGATCCTCGACCCGTTCGAGGAGCATTGGGCTTCCCTCGACGCACAGCCGGATCCTTATGAACCCGGTAGTTGGGGCCCCACCAGCGCCGACGAATTGATGGCACGTGACGGAAGGACGTGGCGCCGCCCATGATTGTTGACCTAGAAAAGACCACGACGTCGAAGGTCGCGAAGCAGCTCCAGAAGCTCCGCGAAGCGGGCGGCGTCGTCGCCCTCAGCCGCGTGCTAACGCTCGTGGTCTTGACCACCGAGGGATTCGAAGAGCCAGCCATTGAGGCCGCGAATCTGGCCAGTCGGGAACACCCGTGCCGGATCATCGTGGTGGTCGAGGGAACAGCGGACCGGGACACCCGCCTAGACGCGCAGATCCGCGTCGGAGGCGACGCCGGCGCTTCTGAGGTGATAGTCCTCCGGGGGCAAGGCGAACTCGCCGCGACCAACCAAGCCCTCGTCTCCGGCCTGCTTCTGCCGGACGCGCCCATCGTCGCCTGGTGGCCGCACGGCGTCCCGGAGCAAGCCAGCGAGACGCCGATTGGTCGCATCGCTCACCGCCGCATTACCGACTCCCAAGTCGAGGCGGCACCTCGAGCCGCACTCTGGCGCATCTCCGACCACTACGTGGCGGGCGATACAGACCTCGCCTGGACTCGCATCACGTTGTGGCGCGCCCAGCTAGCCTCCGTCCTCGACCAGATCGATCCCGCGTCGATTTCGTCCGTCACGGTTAAGGGGGCCGGAGACTCGTCGAGCACAGACCTCTTGGCTGCGTGGCTCACCTTGACCCTCGACGTGCCGGTGACCATTGCCTCGACGACGCCGGGAACTGGCGTTCGCAGCGTTCGGCTCAGCCGCGCGGACGGCGATGTCGTCCTGACCCGGCCCCACGGTCACGTGGCCGAGCTGTATCAGCAGGACCAGCCGGTGCAGCGCATTTCCATGCCCCGGCGACCGCTCTCCGACTGTTTGGCCGAGGAACTGCGGCGGCTAGATCCGGATGAGGTCTTTGGCGAAGTCGTTACCGAGGGCTTACGCAAGACGAACCTGCGCAGCGTGGTGGCTTCCGAACGGTAAGCCCGGCCGGCAGCGAAGGTCCATCGGTTGCCAGAACCACAGAGGCCGCCTCCCCGGAACTCCGGGGAGGCGGCCTCTGCCGTGGTCTCACGATGCGCTAGCGAACGCCAGCCTCCGTCAGACCTCGACGTTGAAACGGGCTATCAGGCCGAGTGCGATGACCACGACGCCCCACGTGAGACCCATGCCGACCGTCAAGCGGTTAAGGTTGCGCTCGGCCACACCCGAGGCGCTCAAATTGCTCGTCACGCCACCGCCGAACATGTCAGACATGCCGCCGCCACGTCCCTTGTGCAAGAGAACAAGCAGAATGAGCAAGAGGCTGGTAATGCCCAGCAGGACCTGCAGAATAATCTTCAGTGCGTCCACTACGGCCTTTCGGTATGCGTCTTCCGTGGAGACTAGTCGGTCACCAGGTGGTTCTCGAACCTGACAATGCTAGCAAATTCAGCGGCATCGAGGCTCGCACCCCCGACGAGAACGCCATCCACGTCGCGTTCGCGGAGAATCTGTGCTGCGTTCTGCCCCTTGACGGATCCACCGTAGAGCAGGCGTACGGCCCCCGCCGTGGCGGCGTCGTACAACTCCTCGATTTCGGCGCGCAGGGCGGCGCACATTACCTGCGCGTCCTCAGGCCCCGCTACCTCGCCTGTCCCGATGGCCCAGACCGGCTCATAAGCCACCACGAGGCGAGCCACCTGTTCCGCCGTAATGCCCTCGAGGTCGGCGCGCAGTTGCTCCAGCGTGTGCTCGACGTGGGTGCCTGCTTGGCGGATTTCCAGTCCTTCGCCCACGCACAGTACCGGTGTCAGATCGTGGCGGAAGGCGGCCTCAACCTTGGCGCGCAGCGTCGCATCCGTTTCTTGGTGGATGGTGCGGCGTTCTGAGTGCCCGACGAGGACATAGGTGCAGCCGAGCCTGTTCAGGAACTGGCCCGAAATATCACCGGTGTACGCGCCAGAATCATGCTCGGAGAGGTCCTGGGCCCCATAGACGACGTCGAGGTCGTCACCAGCGACGAGCGTCTGGACGCCGCGTAGATCCGTGAACGGCGGAAACACGGCTACCTCCACGCGACGGTGGTCATGATGAGCATCATCCAAGGTCCACGCGAGCTTTTGGAGCAGCGTGATGCCCTGAACGTGGTCCATGTTCATTTTCCAATTGCCCGCAATGAGCGGTCGACGAACAAACTCGCCATTTTGACTTTGCGTCATGTGATCACCCTTCCAAGGCCCGCAGGCCCGGCAATTCCTTGCCCTCGAGGTACTCGAGGCTGGCCCCGCCACCGGTCGAAATATGGCCGAAGCTGTCCTCGCTGAATCCGAGCTGGCGGACGGCCGCAGCCGAGTCGCCGCCGCCGACGACGCTAAACGCCTCAGAGTCTGACAGCGCCTGCGCCACGGTTCGGGTACCGCCAGCGAAGGCCTCAATCTCGAAGACACCCATCGGGCCATTCCAGAAGACGGTGTTGGCGCCGCGAATGAAACTGGCAAACTTCTCTGCGGTCGCGGGGCCGATATCTAGTCCCAGGCCGCTGGAACCAAAGGAACCAGCTTCCATCGCATCAGCGGCAACCACCTCGTGTTCCGCGTCGGCCCCGAACTTGCTGGCCATCACGATGTCCGTCGGAAGGACGATCTCGCAGCCCAGCTCGCGGGCTTTCTTGAGATACCCCTTGACGACGTCAAGTTGATCTTCTTCCAGCAAGCTGGAACCGACCGGGTGGCCCAAGGCCTTGAGAAAGGTGAAGACCATGCCGCCACCAATGAGCAGGTGGTCCGCGCGCCCCAGAAGATTGTCAATAACGGCCAACTTGTCCGAGACCTTTGAGCCGCCGAGCACGACGACGTAGGGCCGCTTTGGTGCCTCCGTGAGCGTCTTGAGGACTTCGACCTCCGTATGAACGAGGTCTCCTTGATAGGCCGGCAGCAGGCCAGCCACATCGAAGACCGAGGCATGTCGGCGATGCACGGCGCCAAACGCGTCGTTGACATACGCGCCCTGCTCCCCCGTCAGTGCGACGAGCTCGCGCGCGAACGTCAACCGCTCGGCTTCGTCTTTGCTGGTCTCCCGCGCATCGAAACGCACGTTCTCCACGAGCAGCAGCTCGCCCTCTGCCAAGTCGCTCGCCAAGCGCTGCGCGTCCGGACCAGCGACATCCTGGGCAACCGTGACGGGAAAGTCCGCCAGATCGGCCAGTCGCTGCCCAGCCGGCTTGATCGAAAACTGTGGGTCCACTTGTCCCTTGGGGCGGCCCAAGTGCGCCATGACGATGACCTTGGCGCCAGCCTCAGTCAGCTGGGACAGCACTGGCAGGGAGGCACGAATTCGACCATCGTCGGTCACGGTAGAACCGTCAAGCGGCACGTTCAGGTCGCTACGAACCAGAACGTGCCGCCCACGGACACCATCAGCGAGAAGATCGTTGAGAGTGTGAGAAGTCATGTGAAAAGGCTATCCGATCAGTGCCTACTGACCGAGCTTCTCACCGACGAAGTCGGTCAGGTCTACCAGACGGTTGGAGTAGCCCCACTCGTTGTCGTACCAGCCCAAAACCTTGACGGTGCTGCCGATCACCTTGGTCAGCGGGGCATCGAAGATCGCCGAGTGCGGATCCGTCGTGATGTCCGACGAGACGATGGGATCCTCGGAGTACTTCAGCAGGCCAGCGAGTGGACCGCCGTCAGCAGCCTTCTTGAAGGCCGCGTTGACCTCCTCGACGGAGGCCTCCTTGCCGACCTTCACCGTGAGGTCAGTCAGGGAACCAGTCGGGGTCGGAACGCGCACCGCGAAACCGTCCAGCTTGCCCTTGAGCTCGGGCAATACGAGGCCAATCGCCTTCGCTGCGCCGGTCGAGGTCGGCACCATGTTCAGCGCCGCAGCCCGGGCACGACGCGGATCCTTGTGCGGTCCGTCTTGCAGGTTCTGATCCGCGGTGTAGGCGTGCACCGTGGTCATCAGACCTTCCACGATGCCAAATTCGTCGTTAAGCACCTTGGCGATCGGGCCCAGGCAGTTCGTGGTGCAGGAAGCGTTCGAGATGATGTCGTGCGCCTGCGGATCGTACTGATCGTCGTTGACACCCATGACGATGGTGATGTCCTCGTCGGAGGCTGGCGCGGAAATGATGACCTTCTTCGCGCCGGCCTCGAGGTGCTTCTTGGCTCCCTCGGCCTTGGTGAAGAAACCGGTGGACTCGACGACGATGTCCACATTGAGTTCACCCCAGCCCAGCGCTGCGGGGTCACGCTCGGAGAGCACCTTGACAGGGGATCCGTCGATGACGATCTGATCCCCGTCGACGGTCACCTCGCCCGGGAAGCGGCCCAAGATCGAGTCGAACTTCAAGAGGTTAGCCAACTCGGCGATCGAGCCGAGGTCGTTGACGGCGACGATTTCGAAGTTCGCGTCAGCGGCGTGGGCGGCACGCAGGAAGTTGCGTCCGATGCGTCCAAAGCCGTTAATGCCTACACGGGTTGTCACGTGGTTTCTCCTTGCCGGAATGTGCGGTCACTTCGAAACCAAATGAGAACATCTCGGAGTGACCAGCGGACAGATTGGACACTCCGTTGTGCCGCTAACTGGGCATCCACCCAGCTAGCCGGACGGTTGACCCGATGCCCTGACGGACCGGCCAACCACGTCCCTACACCACACCATACGCCAATTGCTGACTCAGTGTGACGGGGATAACAAGAACGAGACGCAGTCGACGTTCTTGGGAACCATCGCTATTGATAGCTCACAACGTCCAAGCCTAGCGGCCCACGGCGCGGACCGCATCACCACACGACGAATCCGCGCAACAATTCTCGACGAACTTATCCGTCGAGCATCTCCGCTGTTACGCTGTCCTCTGTTCCCGGAATGGCAAGCTCGGCGGCGCGCTTGTCCGCCATGGCCAGCAGTCGGCGAATCCGTCCAGCTATCGCGTCCTTCGTCATGGGCGGATCTGCCAAGCGCCCGAGCTCATCGAGGCTCGCCTGCTTGTGGGCGATGCGCAAGGATCCGGCATACCGAAGGTGCTCGGGCACCTCATCGCCCAAGATTTCCAGCGCGCGTTCAACGCGCGCTCCCGCAGCAACCGCGGCTTGGGCCGATCGCCGCAAATTGGCGTCATCGAAATTGGCGAGCCGATTCGCCGTGGCTCGAACTTCTTTGCGCATGCGGCGCTCTTCCCACGTCAACAGCGTCTCGTGAGCGCCCATTCTGGTGAGCAGGGCGGCGATCGAATCACCGTCCCTGATGACCACGCGGTCTACACCGCGCACCTCGCGAGCTTTTGCGACGATGTCGAGGCGGCGTGCAGAACCAACCAGTGCGAGCGCCGCCTCGGGACCTGGGCACGTGATTTCGAGGGCTGAGGATCGACCGGGCTCGGTCAAGGACCCATGGGCCAGGAAGGCGCCCCTCCAGACGGCTTCGGCGTCGGCCGTCGAGCCGTTGACAATCACCGACGGTAGCCCACGCACCGGACGTCCCCGCCCGTCGAGGAGCCCAGTCTGCCGGGCCAAGGCTTCTCCCTCGCGGACGACGCGGACGACGTAACGGTTGCCGCGCCGGAGGCCTCCTCCAGAGACCACGATGATCTCGGCCTGATGACCGTAGACCTCAGCAATGTTTTGGCGCAGACGACGTGCGGAGGCTGCCAAGTCCAGTTCGGCTTCGATCACGATCCGACCGGAAATGATGTGCAAACCGCCCGCGAAGCGCAGGGTCGACGAGACTTCTGCCTTGCGCTCCGAGGACTTTTTGATATCGAGCCGGGCGAGCTCGTCCTTGACCGACGCGGTCAATGCCATGTTCAGGGTTCCTCACTACCGGATTCACGATTCATAAAGGACGTAAAGACGTCCTGGTACGCGTTGGCGAGCCGCAATGGAGAGTGCACGGCACGGCCGGACGCCGTCCCCACTTTATCGAAGAAACAGACGGCACCGAGTTCTGCGGCTGCGGCGCGGAAAGCCTCGACGTCGTCCACTGCCCCGGGGTCCGCCACCACGGCATCGATGCGTAGATCGGGAGCATAGCGTTTAAAGACCCTGAGATGATCGGCTGCGCTCATCCCCGGCGTCTCCCGGGTCTTGGTGTTCAAATTCATGGTCAAGAGTCGACGCGCCGTGGTTGCTTCCAGGGCGCGCCGGGTCTCGGGCAATAGCACGTGCGGCAGGACTGACGTGTACCACGACCCTGGCCCGAGGATGACCCAGTCCGCTAGCTCGATTGCCTCGAGTGCTTCCCGGCAGGCGGGTGCATCTTGAGGCTCAAGCTCAACTGCCTGAATGGTGCCGAGGTGGGAGGCATGGGCCAAATTGGCCTGACCGCGCACGACCGTCCGGGTCAGTTCCCCGGACGCCGATTCGGAGAGGACGGTACCCTGGATAGCCAGCGGCGTCGTACTCATCGGCAAGACGGTGCCGCGAGCCCCGAGTAGCGCGCCAGCCCATTTCAGCCCGTCCACGGGATCACCCAAAAGCTCCCACAGAGTGACGATTAACAGGTTTCCGAGGGCGTGGTTTTCTAGGCTGCTGGGCACGGCCCCTCGCCCTTGGAAGCGATGCTGCATCACGTCGCGCCAGGTCCTCCCCCAGTCGGAGTCATCACATAGCGCCGCCAGGGCCATCCGTAGATCCCCCGGGGGTAGCACGTCGAACTCGGCTCGCAGGCGGCCAGATGAACCACCGTCGTCGGCGACGGTCACGACGGCGGTGATGTCCGGCGTGAGGCGCCTCAGGGCAGACAGCGAAGCGGAGAGGCCGTGCCCACCGCCGAGCGCAGTGACCCGGATTCGTTCCCCCGGACCGTCCTCACCCCGCGGTGGGACCAAGGGAATTTGTCCCGTCAGCATGGTCATGCCTACTCCCGGCCCAAATCTCGGTGGCTGACATTCACGGTGACGCGTGGTAGCTGATCTAGCCGACGCGCCAATTCCTCAGTGACGGCCACCGACCGGTGTTTACCACCGGTGCAGCCAACCGCGATCGTGGCATAGTGCTTGTTCTCCCGCCGGTAACCTTCCAGCGCCGGCTTAAGCGCGTTGAGGTAGTGCCCAATGAATTCCTCGGTCCCCTCGGCATCGAAGACGAACTGCTTGACTCCCTCATTTTGTCCGGTCAGGGGACGCAGCTCCTCGACCCAGTGTGGATTGGGGATAAATCGAACATCGGCAACATAGTTCGCGTCCGCTGGTAGACCGTATTTGAAGCCGAAACTCATGACGTTCAAGCGCAGGACGATGGGGCCGTCGTCGCTAAAGAGTTGAGTGATCTCCGTGGAGAGCTTGTGGACGTTCTGGTGCGTTGTGTCCAGCACAATCTCTGCTCGATTGCGCAGTTCACTCAAGAGTTCGCGTTCAGCGCGCAGGCCGTCTAGGATCGTCCCTTCCTCCTGGAGGGGGTGCGGACGGCGACCCTGTTCGAAGCGCCGAACCAGGACGTCGTCGGCAGCGTCTACGAAGAGGATTCGGTACTGCACGCCGGCGGCCGTCAGGTCTGCCAGCGCCTCCGACAGCTCGGGATTAACCGAGCTACTACGCACGTCCATGACCACGGCCAGCTTGTTGAAGATCTTGGTCGCCGGTGTCTCCAATTCCATGAGGCGCCGCAGCAGCTGCGGTGGCAGGTTCTCGACCACGTACCAACCGTGATCTTCCAAGGCGTGCGCCGCCGTCGTTCGTCCCGCACCCGACATGCCCGTAATAATGAGCAGCTCTGACTCGGCGGGCTTGACCGTCTCCAACTCACTGTCCATACCGCCCAGTCTAGGACGGACACGGCCGATCCGTGACCCGCAGGCTAACTCTGGTCTGGGGCCTGCAAGGCGGTGTAGAGGTGATCTGCGAGCGCCGGTCCGATCCCCGACACAGTGAGCAGTTCCTCACGAGATGCAGCGCGCAGCTTCTTGAGCGATCCAAACTCCTTCAGCAGCGCCGTACGTTTGGCCGGGCCCAATCCCGGAACGTCGTCGAGGACGCTCTCGAGCATGGAAGACGAGCGCTTCTTCCGGTGAAAAGTAATGGCAAACCGGTGAGCTTCATCGCGCAGGCGCTGCAGGAGGTACAAGGACTCGGACGCGCGGGGAAGGATCACCGGGAATTCGTCCTCTGGCAGCCAGACCTCCTCCAGTCGCTTGGCCAACCCGACGACGTACACGTCGTCGATGCCCAAGTCCGTCAAGGCCTGGCTGGCGGCCGCTACCTGTGGCGGGCCGCCGTCAACGACCACGAGCGACGGTGGATAAGCAAACTTCCGGGCACCAGCGGCGGTCTCAGCCTCTACCTGACCAGAGATGAGGGTGCCCGTGGCCTCACGCTCGTCCAAGTACCGCTTGAAGCGCCGCGTCAGGACGTCGTACATCGCCGAGGTGTCGTCCCGAGCGGCCTGGCCCGAAATCGAAAACTTGCGGTAGTCCGACTTCTTGGGCAGCCCGTCCTCCACCACGACCATCGAGGCGACCACGTTGGTTCCCGAGACATGGGAGATGTCATAACACTCAATCCGCATCAACGGCACGGGCACGCCCAGCGCTTCCTGCAATTCTTGAAGCGCCGCCGAACGAGTCGTGATGTCACCGGCTCGGCGCGACTTATGCAAACGCAGCGCTTGCTCGGCGTTTTCCCGGACGGTCTCCATGAGTGCGGCCTTCTCCCCCCGCTGGGGGACGCGCAGGTTGACCGCTGAACCGCGTAGCGTCTTCAGCCACGCAGCAAGGTGTTCGCGCTCGTCAGGTTCGACGGGCACGAGGACTTCGCGCGGTAGCCGGTCGCCGCCGTCGTCGTTCCCGTAGACCTGCTGCAGCAAATGGGTGATGAACTGGGCGGGTCCGAAGTCTTCAACCTTCTCGACAACCCAGCCGCGCTGGCCGCGGATTCTCCCATTGCGCACGTGGAAAACCTGTACAGCAGCCTCCAGCTCGTCTTCTGCCACGGCGAAGATATCCGCCTCCGTGTCTTCGCCGAGAACAACGGCATTGCGCTCGAAGACGCGCCGGAGTGCTTGGACGTCGTCTCGCAGTCGCGCCGCTCGTTCGTAGTCCATGTCCGCGGCGGCCGCGCCCATCTGCCGCTCCAGATCGCGGATAAAGGCGGTTCCTTCACCACCCATAAAGCGGCACAGTTCGTCAGCCAACTGCCGATGATCCGCTTCGCTAATCCGTCCAACACAGGGCGCGGAACACTTGTCGATATACCCCAGCAGGCACGGACGGCCGCTCTGTTGAGCCCGCCGGAAGACCCCGGGGCTACACGTTCGCACGGGAAACACCCGCAACAGCGTGTCCAAGGTTTCGCGGATGGCCTTCGCCGGATAGAACGGCCCAAAGTACTTCACGTCCTTGCGCCGGTCTCCACGCATCACTTGAGCTCGCGGATACTTTTCCCCCATGGTGACCGCAAGGTAGGGGTAGGACTTGTCGTCTCGAAAGACGATATTAAAGCGAGGCGTGAACTCCTTGATCCAGGTGTACTCGAGCTGCAAGGCCTCGAGTTCATTGCTCACCACAGTCCATTCCACACTCGCGGCGGTGTGCACCATGGCGTGCGTCTTGGGATTCAGCTGTGCCGGCTTGACGAAGTAAGAGCTCAGGCGCGAGCGAAGGTTCTTGGCTTTGCCCACGTAAATCACGCGACCCTGTGGATCGCGGAACCGGTAGACCCCGGGTGTGGTAGGAATGTCCGACGTCCGTGGGCGGTAGCTCTGCGGATCTGCCATCGTCCCTCTCCCTCCGTTGGCCGGTGTCAGGCCCCCGACGGCGCCTGGTTGTAGTGGTCAGTTCTTTCTTGTCCACTGAGTTCGGCGATCGCGTCAACAATGGCGTCCGTGGCTTGCCGACGCGCTGGCAGCGGATGCTTGGGACCCACGTGATCGAACTGCAACGGCGGGCCAACCGTCAAGGAGAAATGCCGCGGCCGAATCCGATTTGACCCAGCCGGCTGCAGCTTCTCTGTCCCTTTGAGGCCAACGGGAACCACCGGCGCACCCGTGCTCAGGGCCAACCAACCGACGCCGGTGCGGCCACGGTACAACTTACCGTCGCGTGAGCGCGTGCCCTCTGGATAGATCCCGATGCCCCCGCCCGCATCAAGGATTTCGACCAGCTGGTCCAGCGCCGCAACAGAAGCTGCCTGTTCACCGCGTTCGACAGGGATGGACCCCACCGACTCAAAGAATGACTTCATCACGCGCCCTTTGAATCCGGGCGTGGTGAAGTACTCGGCCTTGGCAAAGAACGCCACCTGCCGCGGCAAAAGCGCCTGAATAATCACGCTGTCCAAAAAGGACAAGTGATTCGACGCGACAATGAACGGTCCTTCATCCGGAATGTTCTCGAGCCCCGTCACGGTGGGGCGGCAGGTTGCCTTCAGAGAGGCCGACACGGTGAATCGCACGGAGTCAAAAACACTCATCGGCACTCTCCTTTCGCTGCCACATCCAATAGTTCCGTAATCCCTCGCCGGGCCGCCACTGCGTCTGTCGCGAGGTACGCCGCTCCAGCCGCCTCAAGTTCGCCCGCCCTGGCATATCCCCACTCGACACCGACGCACGCGAGGCCATGAGCGCGGGCTCCCTCGACATCAAAATGGCGATCGCCCACCATGACCGCGAGCGGCGGGTCTCCAAGCCGCTGTAGGGCGCGGGCGATGATGGCCGCTTTTCCCTCATGCGGCCCATCCTCACGAGCAGTGGCCCCGCACACCACGTCGAACGCCTCATGAATCTGCATCACCGTCAGCAATTCGACGGCCAAGGGCTCTGGTTTCGACGTCGCGACGCCGATCAGCACGCCGTCACGACGTAACTCGGTCACCAACTCTTCGATTCCGGGATACACGGCACTCGAGGCCATGCCCGTGGCGCGATACTGCCGACGATAGGCCTCAATAATCGAGGGGAGATTCTCCGCGGTGACCCCGGAGACCGACTGAAGGCTCTCAGCGAGTGGAGGACCAATCATGGCCTCCAGCTCGTGATCTGATGGTGCAAGGACTCCATGGCTGCTCAAGGCAGACCTGAGGCCGGACGTGATGGCATTGCGTGGGTCGACCAACGTGCCATCGAGGTCGAACAAGACAGCACGCTGGGGTGGGGCAGATTTCATCACCGGGTTATTCTGCCATGTGATTCATCAGACTGTCGGGTTCATACCTCTCACGGCATAGACGGTTGGGGCAGAATCTCGGCAAGAAACGCACCCGTGTGGCTTGCGCGGACCTGCGCAACCTGCTCAGGTGTACCTTCCGCGATGACTTGCCCACCACCGGAGCCGCCTTCCGGTCCCAGGTCAATAATCCAGTCCGCGGACTTGATGACGTCGAGGTTGTGCTCAATCGTGATCACGGTGTTTCCCTTGGAGACGAGGCCTTGCAACACTCCCAACAGTTTGCGGATGTCCTCGAAGTGAAGGCCCGTCGTAGGTTCATCAAGCACGTAAATCGCACGGCCATTGCTGCGTTTTTGAAGTTCAGCAGCGAGCTTGACGCGCTGAGCTTCACCACCCGAAAGGGTCGTAGCGGGCTGCCCTAGGCGCACATATCCCAGTCCCACATCGACCAACGTGTTGAGGTGCCGAGCTATGGGCGGGAACGCTTCGAAGAATTCCGCGGCCTCCTCGATGGGCAAGTCCAGCACCTCGGCGATATTCTTGCCCTTGTAATGGACCTCCAAGGTTTCGCGGTTGTAGCGCGCGCCCTCGCAGACCTCACACGGCACATACACGTCCGGCAGGAAATTCATTTCAATCTTGAGCGTTCCGTCGCCGGAGCATGCCTCGCACCGTCCGCCCTTGACGTTGAAGGAAAAACGGCCCGCTTGATAGCCCCGCACCTTGGCTTCGTTAGTCTCAGCGAAGAGCTTTCGTACCCGATCAAAGACACCGGTATACGTGGCGGGATTAGACCGCGGTGTGCGCCCGATCGGACTCTGGTCAACGTGAATCACTTTGTCCAGCAGGTCAACGCCCAGCACGCGGGTGTGACGCCCGGCGACCTGCTTGGCCCCATTGAGCTTATTGGCCAGCACCTTGTACAGGATGTCGTTGACCAAGGTCGACTTTCCGGACCCCGAAACGCCTGTCACGGCGTTGAGGACGCCGAGCGGGAAGTCCACCGTGACGTTCTGTAGGTTATTTTCCTTCGCACCGACGACGGTCAGTTGGCGTTCGGGATCGACGGTGCGGCGCTCTGTCGGAATCGTCAATTCACGCCGTCCCGCGAGGTAATCGCCAGTCATCGAGTCGTGATTGGCGAGCAAGCCCTCTAACGAACCTGAATGCACGACGCGACCGCCATGCTCGCCAGCGCCTGGACCGATATCCACGATCCAATCTGCCTCGGCGATAGTATCCTCATCGTGCTCGACCACGATCAGCGTGTTTCCAAGATCGCGCAATCGCACCAACGTTTCAATCAGCCGCCGGTTATCCCGCTGGTGCAGGCCAATCGATGGCTCGTCGAGGACGTACAACACGCCAACGAGGCCCGAACCGATCTGCGTGGCTAGCCGGATGCGCTGGGCTTCGCCGCCGGACAAGGTGGCAGCTGGGCGCTCCAGATTCAGGTACTCGAGTCCCACATCCAGGAGGAACGTGAGGCGGGCACAAATTTCCTTCAGGACTTGCTCGGCGATCTGCCGATCCCGCTTGCTGAGCTCCAGACCGAGAAAGAAGGCCTCCGCTTCCCGCATCGGCAAACGTGACACGTCCGCGATGGACCGGCCAGCGACATGCACGGACAACGCCGCTGGATTCAGTCGCGCGCCGTCGCACTCTGGGCACGGTGTTTGACGCATGTACTGCTCGTACCGGTCACGCGCGTGGTCAGACTCCGTCTCCACGTGCTTGCGATGGATATATGGCACGACACCTTCGAAGCCGGTGCTGTATTTTCGCTCACGCCCGAACCTATTGCGGTACTGAACCACGACCTTGTGATCCTTGCCGTGCAGAATCGACTTGCGGACCGATTTTGGCAATCGATCCCACGGCTCATCCAGACTGAACTCGAGGTCCTGACCGAGCCCTTCGATGAGTCGATTCCAGTACTCGGTCGTCGCTTTGCCTAAGGACCACGGAGCAATGGCACCTTCCCGGATGCTCAGTGCACCATCCGGGACCACCAGCTGCTCGTCCACTTCCAGCCGGCTACCGATACCTGAGCACGCTTGGCATGCACCGAACGGATTATTGAAGGAAAAAGATCGTGGCTCGATCTCGTCGAGGGCCAAAGGATGTTCATTGGGACAGGCGAGGTTCTCCGAGTACGGGCGACGACGATCGTCATCATCGGCCTCGAGGTCGACGAAGTCGGCCACGACTCGACCGTCTGCAATGGACAACGCCGTCTCAATGGAGTCTGTCAACCGTTGGCGAACGCCGTCTTTGATGACCAAACGGTCCACCACGACGTCAATCGTGTGCTTGACCTGCTTTTCCAACTTGGGCGGATCGGACAACTGCACGACGTCGCCATCGACAATGGCCCGCGCGAATCCCTTGGCCGCGAGGTCCTGAAAGAGGTCAACGAACTCCCCTTTCCTCCCCCGCACCACGGGAGCCAACACCTGAAACCGCGTCCGCTCCGGCATGTCCAAGAGTTGATCCACAATTTGCTGCGGTGTTTGCTTGATGACTGGCTCGCCGCACGTGGGGCAGAACATTTGACCCACGCGGGCCCAGAGCAAGCGCATGTAGTCGTAGATCTCGGTGATCGTACCGACGGTCGACCGTGGATTTCGGCTGGTCGACTTTTGATCGATGGACACGGCTGGCGAGAGTCCTTCGATGAAGTCGACGTCCGGCTTGTCGACCTGGCCCAAGAACATTCTGGCGTACGCCGACAGGGACTCCACGTAGCGACGCTGGCCCTCAGCAAAGATCGTGTCGAACGCAAGCGATGACTTACCTGACCCCGAGAGGCCGGTGAAAACAATGAGGGAATCACGCGGAAGATCGACGTCAACATTCCGCAGGTTATGCTCGCGAGCGCCCTTGACCACCAAACGATTGGGGTCGAGCGGTTCTCCGGGGGTCACAGGATCAATAGCCACGTGGTCATCCTAATCGAAAACTCATTCGAACGTTGTCTTGTCGGTGTATCGCACGCGAACCCTACTGACTGCGCAGCCGTTCCATCGCCGCACTGAGGCGGGCGGCGGCTTCGTCAGGCCCCTGGGCCCACTTAAGTGCGACGGCGGCGTAGGCCTCAGCGGCGCGCGTGAGTTCCGCGTCGAAGGTTTCCGTCGCCTGTGCCACACGGGTGCCTGCCCGACCGAGTGTGTCCACCAGCCCGTCAGACTCGAGCTCTTTATAGACCCGAGCCACAGTATTCACGGCAACACCCAGTTGTCCGGCCAAGGCGCGAACCGCGGGCAGCTTTTGACCACTGACCAGCACACCATCACGGATAGCTTCCGCGATGGACGTCTTCAATTGCAGGTACGGCGGGATATTTGACGAGGCGTCAATCGAGACAAAATCAAGTTCGGTCACTGGTCAAGCCAACTAGGTCACGACGACTTGCGCAACTACGAGTATCGCCCATTCCCCGTAGATCCGGCGACTGGTGGAGGTGGCGCCTAGTGGCTTTGTCGATTATCCAACCTGATGCAACCAACGTACGGGAGCGCCCTCTGAAGCGTGCCGGAAGGGCTCGAGTTCCTCGTCCCACGCCTCACCGAGGGCGAGAGATAGCTCATGGTAGACGGCGGCAGGATTTCCGTGGCCCTGCTCGTATGCGTATCGAATCCGGTCTTCACCCACCACGATGTTGCCGGACGCGTCCGTCGTCGCGTGGAAAATGCCCAGCTCTGGCGTATGAGACCAGCGGCTCCCATCAACGCCAGTGCTTGGGTCCTCCGTCACTTCAAAACGAAGGTGTGCCCAGCCGCGCAGGGCGGAGGCAAGGCGTGCTCCCGTGCCTTGGGGACCAATCCATTCAATGTGGGACCGGTACATTCCTGGAGCAGCCGGTTGGGCAGTCCAGCTCAGGTCCGTGCGCTGGTCAACAACGGAGCCAATAGCCCACTCGATATGCGGGCACAACGCAGTCGGGGCTGAGTGTACGTAGAGTACGCCCCGAGTTGTGGGTGCAGACATGCCTTCCTCCAGTTGCCGTTGGTACGTCTTCCCCTACGACCGACGACTCTTCTGGTGGTTCATGAGCTGTACGCCCGGGCAACATTCTGCCTCAACATGAACCTTTACGCCAGTACTGCCACCCACGATGTGCTGCTGGCCCCTAAGCTCGGGGGTGCGCTTGCTGATAGTTGTGGCGAAGCCTCTCGATGGAGACGTGCGTATACAACTGCGTTGTTTGCAGCGACGCGTGTCCAAGAAATTCTTGAACCGCGCGCAAGTCTGCACCCCCATCCAGCAGGTGCGTCGCTGCCGTGTGCCTCAGAGCGTGCGGACCAGAGGCCGAGGTATCACCGAGGGCGCGCAAGGCCTCGGCGACGATACTACGCACCTGTCGCTGATCGATGCGACCACCACGCGTGCCCAGAAAAATGGCGCGGTGATCTGGCCGACGTCCCCTCTCAAGAGCGGTTTCCACGATGACCGAGCGTCCGCACGTCAACCAGCTATCGAGCGCCTTCAAAGCTGGCCTGCCCAAGGGTACGATGCGCTCTTTGTTGCCCTTTCCTGTCACGAGCAGGCACTGACGCTCACGATTGACGTCTGCCACATCGAGCCCGACCAGCTCGCTGACGCGAAGGCCCGTTGCATAGAGCACTTCAAGCATCGCTCGATCTCGTAGCCGACGTGCAGTCGCCATACCGCCCGCCTGTGGGTCCTCGGGGGCTGTTGGCGAGCCCTCGGATGCACTGAGTAATCGTTCCACTTGTTGTCGTTGGAGAACGCCAGGCAGCTTTCGGACCGTTCGTGGCGACTGGAGCCGCACGGAGGCGTTCTGATTCAGGTGTCCCCTCCGTTGACACCACGCAAAAAAAGTACGGACTGCTGCCGCCCGGCGTGCAAGCGTGCTGCTCGCCAGTCCTTCCTCGTGTTGTTGCCCCAACCACTGGCGCAGGTGCTCCAGGCCCACGTCGGACAGCGCACGCGCACCCTGACGGTCAACGCAAAGAAACATCGATTCCACGTCCTGCCGGTAGGCGCGTACCGTGTTCTCGCTGCGTCCTTTCTCCAAGCTTTCGTGGCGCACAAATTCCTCCACGGTGGATTTCCACCATGGCTGCGATGCCGCGCTTGAATCCGGAGCCAGACTGTTGCTCATGCTTCCAAGCCTGCCGCAGGATTCTGACACGGCAGCGGGGGCGCGCCGAATCGATCATCACCGGCCTGGACGCTCTACTTCGCCGCGGACCGTCGCCACTGGCCGTCCGCTTCAGTCGCCAGCCCACACGCCCTCAGACGCGACAGGCCGCTCAGGACGGCCCCCAAACTGAGACCGGCCACACGACAGAGTTGATCGACAGTCGTCAGTTGCCGCAGCGGCAAGGCGTCGAAGAGGAGCCGGTCGGGCACATCCAGATCGTCGTACTGACGTCCTGACATTCCCCCATGGGGCGTTGAGACATGGGAATGTTCGAGAGACAACAGCTCTAAGAGATCGCCACCGGAGACGACGGGCAGGGCACCCACCTCGTGCATGAGCCGGTGACAGCCCGCCGAATTGGCTGAAAAAATTGATCCCGGCACTGCCGCGACGGTCCGCCCCAGTTCGGCAGCCCGCCGGGCCGTGGCCAGTGCTCCCGACCGCCACCGCGCCTCGACCACCACGGTCAGCGTGCTCAGGGCCGCAATGACACGGTTTCTCTGCAGGAAACGCCACCTCGTCGGGGACGATCCGGGCGGAACCTCCGACAGTAAGAGTCCCGTTCGCGCGACCTCCCGGAGCAACGATTCGTTGCCAGCCGGGTAGAAACGATCCAAGCCGCCGGCCATCATGGCAATCGTCGGTGCCCCGCGCACCCCCGGCGCCTCTCCACGTGCCGTGGCACCCAAGGCCGCCCGATGGGCAGCGGCATCAATACCGTAGGCCCCTCCGGAGACGATCTGACAATCGCGCTCCATGAGGGGAGCAATGAGTTCATGCGTTGCGCGGATGCCATACTCGCTGGCATCTCTGCTCCCCACGACCGCCACTCGCGGCCTCGCCAATCCGACGGCCGGCGAGACCTGGCCTCGCCACCAGAGGCCGAGCGGTCGCGCCAAATCCAGCCCATTGACGGCCTCGGGCCAGTCGGGGTCCTCGGGGCCCAAGAATCCACCGCCGACGCGTCGGAGCGTGTCGAGGTCGCGCTGTGGGGCGAGGTCAGGGACCCGCGTCCGCCACCGTTGAAAACCTGTTTCAAGACGCACTTCACGGCGTGTGGTGGCCGCATCGCCGAGTCGGTCGGAGACGGACTGCTGAAGCGCAGCGGTGGGTTTCCTCGAGTCATCGCACATCAGCTCCAAGGCTTCTTCCGGACCAGTAACGTCAACCAGGGCAGCCCCCAAAAGATCTCCGGGCTCAATGAGTCGGGTCAGCGCAGCACGCGCTAGCCGTTGATTCTCCTGTTCCATGAGCACTACTCCCCTTCGCTTTTGCGCAGATTCAGGGCGATGTCCACATGTTCCCGTGTCGGGGCACCCGCACCCGCGAGATCAGCCACCGTCCAGGCGAGTCGCAGGACCCGGTCATAGCCTCGGGCACTCAACCAGCCTCGTTGGACCGCCTGTTCCACGCTGGATACCGCTGGGGCCGCCGGGGCGAGCGGCCCGCGCAACAAGCGCCCCGGGACCTCAGCGTTGGTCCGGCAACCGAACCCCGTGAGCCGATCCAACTGCTGCTGACGAGCCGTGGCCACGCGATGCGCAATCTCCCGGCTACTTTCGCCCGCCTCCGCTGACATCAGTTCCGACGCCGGCACGCGTCGCACTGGAATCTGAATATCGACGCGGTCCAGTAGTGGCCCCGAGAGTCGGCCGAAATAGCGACGCCGCGCCATGGGGGTGCAGTCACAATCCGTGACACCTGCCGCGCTCCGGCCGCACGGGCACATATTGGCAGAGAGAAGAAGTTGAAACTGTGCCGGGAACCGCGCGGCTCCAGATGAACGATGAATCGAGATCTCGCCCGATTCGAGCGGCTGACGCAAGGCATCCAGCACGCCGGAGCGGAACTCAGGGGCTTCGTCGAGAAAGAGTACACCGTGGTGGGCGCGACTCGCGGCTCCTGGCCGAGGTAGGCCACTACCTCCACCGACCAGCGCTGACATGGTGGCCGTATGGTGCGGCGCCACGAGGGGTGGAGTCCGCAGAAGCTCAGTGACGCGCGCGCTACCATCCACTGAGTGAATGGCCGTTGTCTCCATCGCTTCCTGGTCGGAGAGTCGCGGAAGAATCGTTGGTAAGCGTTCGGCGAGCATCGTCTTGCCGGCACCAGGCTCTCCGCGAAGCAGCAGATGATGCCGGCCCGCCGCCGCGACCTCAACCGCGAATCGGGCTAGCTGCTGTCCTCGAATATCAGCGAAGTCGCCCGCTGTCCGGGCGGCGGGCACAGGTTCACTGCGGGGCGCGGCCTCCGGCGCATCCGAGGAACCCCCGGTGGAACGCCGAAGCGAGCGAGCTAACGCGGGGTCGACCAGCCGCTCCTCGACCACATCGGCGAGGTGCCGGTACGACCGAACCTCCGCCCCCGGGACGAGCCGCGCCTCAGCGACGTTGTCCTCCGGCACCACAAACTGGTGGAAGCCGGCCTGCAGGCCCGCAAGGACTGCTGGCAAGACACCAGGAACAGGACGCAGCGAGCCGTCGAGTCCAAGCTCGCCGAGACACACGACCTGATTCTTTGACTCGATGAGGCCTTCGGCCGCAAGCGTGGCCAGCATGATCGCTAGATCGAGAATCGAGCCCCGCTTAGGTAGGGTCGCGGGCTGCAGATTGACGGTGATCCGCCGCGGGGACAGAGGAATTCCGGTGTTGCGAGCCGCAGACCGGATGCGGTCACGTGCCTCCGCCAAGGAAGCGTCTGGAAGGCCAAGCAGGATGAAGTTTGGCAAACCGCCACCGATGTCTGCCTCGACATCAACGACGTGCCCCGTGACGCCCGTGAGCGCTATACCTCGGCTACGCCCGAGCCGCGCGACGCTCATGCCGCTATCCCCTCAAAGTGCTCCACCGTGTAGGAGTTGGCGTCGCCCTCAACGGCGATGACATCAACTTGGCATCGCTTCCCGGGCTGCCCGTGGGCTCGATACCACTCCCACGCGAGCGAGCTGAGTCGGTGGCGCTTGGGGCGCGTCACGGCCTCGGCTGCTGACCCACACCATCGACTAGTTCGCGTCTTGACCTCGACAATGACGTACACCGCGTCACGGACCGCCACAAGATCTATTTCACCGACGGTGCTGCGCCAGTTACGCGCGACGATGACGTAGCCCTGTGCCTCGAGAAATTCGGCGGCGACTGCCTCGCCCCACGCTCCAACCCGCTGGTTGTGTCCCATGTTGTACCTCCCACCCCAGTCTGTGGGCAGAGAAAGGGCCCCGGGAGTGAATCCAGGGGCCCTGTGGACGCTTCGTCAGGCTTGAGCGGTTGTGGACGGCGAGTGGGCCCTAAGCACCATCCATACCCGTGGCCTTCTCAACCGTCAGATCATCGGTCTTCGCCAGTTCTTCGACGTTGACATCTTTGAACGTGATGACCCGAACTTGCCGCACAAAGCGAGCGGTGCGGTAGACATCCCACACCCACGCGTCCTGGAGCGTGACGTCGAAATAAACCTCGCCGTCTGAGGAACGTGGCGTGACGTCCACCTGATTGGCGAGATAGAACCGACGTTCGGTCTCCACGACGTAGTTGAACAGGTGGACGACGTCGCGGTACTCGCGATAGAGCTGGAGTTCCATGTCGGTCTCATAGTTTTCGAGATCTTCTGCGCTCATCTTTCCTCCCGGTAGACGTCTATTGTGCCCGACCGCTCACCGAGCCCGGCGATCACGTCAGGCGCCACGAACGGCGGTGCTTCTCGCTGGGGCCGTGTGCGGCAATCGCCGCGCGATGGGCCGCCGTTCCATACCCTTTGTTGTCGACCCAGCCGAAATGCGGCTCGGCATCGTGATAGCTCGACAACAACTCATCCCGTTCCACCTTCGCCAGGATGGACGCCGCCGCCACGCTCACGCAGGATAAGTCCGCCTTGATGCGCGTAACCACGGGTGGGACGGGAGACTCTCCGGACGGCTCCAGGGCCTCAAAGAGACTGCCCTGATCACGCGGCGTCAGCCAGTCGAAGTTACCGTCCAGCAGCACACTATCGGCGGACGCACCGGCGCGATCCTGAGCGTCGATCAGGGCCCGCCGTCCCGCCATGCCCGTGGCCGGCAGGATCCCGAACTCGTCGATCTCGGCTGCCGTCGCGTGTCCTACGCCCCAGCCAGCAGCCCAGTCTTGGATGACGGGTGCCAGTGCGGCCCGAGCGGACGCCGAGACTAATTTGCTATCCCGCACGCCGTCCAGCACGGCCGCATCCGTGGCCCGCAGCAGCACCATGCCCACGCTGACCGGGCCCGCCAATGCTCCGCGCCCCACCTCGTCGCAGCCCGCCACCCAGGGGCCAAAACGGCGGGCGAGGTCTATTTCAACGTCAAGCGTCGGCACGGTCACTGAGCGCCACCCGCGTCCAGACGTGCAAAGACTTCCTCATGGCTATCGATGACACCGATGCGATCCAGTGGCCACACAATGACCGAAGCGGTACCCTCGACGTCGTCGAGATCGATAAAACCCTCACCCCGCTCCTGATGAAAGCGCGAATCGGCGGACGCATTGCGATGATCACCGAGCACCCATAGTTTTCCGTCCGGCACCGTAACTTCGAAAGGAATATCACTCGGCGCCGCGCCGTCGGCGATATACGTCTCATCAAGGGCCACGCCATTGACGGTCACGCGACCTTCGGCATCGCAACAACGCACGGTGTCCCCGGGAAGCCCAATCACCCGCTTGACGAGGTGCTGATTTGCTGGGTCGGGCATTAGCCCCACAAACATGAGAGTTTGCTGCACGGGGTTGAGATCGACGTCGGGCTGGGGACCTAACCACCCGAGTTCGTCCCGGAAGACGACGACGTCGCCGCGCTGCAGGTCAAAAGGTCCGGGGACCATGAGATTGACAAAGATTCGGTCGTCAATTTCCAGCGTCGGTTCCATGGAACCTGACGGAATGTAAAAGGCGCGGAAAAAGAAGGTCTTGACAATCAGTGAGATCACCAGCGCCGCCACGATGATGACCACGATTTCCTTGAGCCACGTCCACAGTCCATGCCCCGTCCGGGATCGGGGCGATGAGCCCGTGCTTTCGTGCGTCACATTCGTCCTTCCGCGGGTCCCTCGAACGTCACTGACGGACGTGCGGGGACGTGTTTTCATCGATGTCGCCGGCCCGGTCGAGGGGCCACACGATCTTGTCTACCCTGCCGACGACCCGATCGAGCGGAATCATGCCCCCGCCCGGCGCGCCGAGTAGCGCCCGCGAGTCGGCCGAAGCGCTGCGGTGATCCCCTAACAGCCATAAGCGGTCCGAGGGGACGGTGACCTCAAATTCCAGGTCGCTGGCCGGCCCGTCGGCGGCGACGTACTCCTCCTCGAGGATACGACCATTCCGCGTGAGTTCACCATCGGCCGTGCAGCAACTGATGGTGTCTCCCGGGAGGCCGATGACCCGCTTGACGAAGTACTCGTCGTGACCCGTTAGCCGCAGCGCTTTCAGGAGGTCCCGGACCGGATCGGGGCTACGGTAGGGCGCCAGCGTACCCGTTCCATCGAAAACGACCACGTCTGAGTGCTGGATCTCGTCGGCAGCCAGGCGGTTCACGAGGATGCGGTCTCCAGCCGTCAAGGTGGGTTCCATCGAACCCGATCCAATGGAGAACACGTCAAAAAGCGTGGCGCGGAACAGCACTGCCAAGACGGCCCCGATGGCCAGCGCGGGGACGACGAAGCGCCAGCCCCGAGAACGGGACCGGCGCTTGGTCTGTTCCCGGCCGGGGCCGGGAACGGAGGATTCTCGCGTCAACTCGCGGCGGGCCTTACTTGGCGCCGTTGAAGTCGCGCTTCTCCTTGATGCGGGCAGCCTTACCGTGGCGATCGCGCATGTAGTACAGCTTGGCGCGGCGCACGTCACCGCGGGCTGCGACCTCAATCTTTTCGATGACCGGGGAATGCACCGGGAAGGTACGCTCCACGCCCACACCGAAGGACACCTTACGCACGGTGAACGTCTCGCTGACGCCGTGGCCCTGGCGGCCCATCACGTAGCCCTGGAAGACCTGAACACGGGTGTTCTTGCCTTCGATGATGTTCACGTGAACCTTGACGGTGTCGCCCGGACGGAAGTCGGGAACATCGTGACGCAGCGAAGCTGCGTTAACAGAATCGAGGATATGCATTGAGCTCATCTCCCTAGGCGGGCGCCGCAGGTCCCCCGCCTTGTCTGCGGTCAGGCGGCCCGGGCCTCCCGGGGAATGCGCTGACCGAAGCGATTTCACCGCGCGCGTGTTGGGCGCGCGGCCGTCTCGCTGTTAGCTCACTCCCCCTGCGGCAGGGGTAAACCCAGCGGACACAAACACCTATTATTCCACACTTGGAGCGTTGTTCACGCGCACGAGGCGACCGTCGACGGTGTGATACCCGCAAACGCTCAGTACGCCGAGGTCTGCGGGGTCCAAGTCGTCAATCGCCAGATCGCTGATCAAGTCGGGACGCCGCGCCGCGGTCCGGCGCAACTGCTCATCGCGACGCCAGCGAGCGATGCGCGCGTGATTGCCACTGAGCAGGACCTCGGGGACGTCCCGTCCGTCCCAAGCCGCGGGTTTAGTGTAGACCGGGTACTCGAGGAGTCCGTCCGAGTGCGACTCCTCAATGAGGGACTCTGGATTACCCACGACGCCGGGCACGAGCCGACCCACGGCCTCGACCATCGCCATGACGGCCACTTCCCCGCCATTGAGAACGTAGTCGCCGAGGCTGACGGGGCGGACCTCAAAGTGTTCAGCGGCCCACTCAAGGACCCGCTCATCAATTCCCTCGTAGCGACCGCACGCGAAGACAAGATGCTCTTTCTCAGCGAGCTCATAGGCCATGGCTTGAGTGAAGACGGCGCCCGCCGGCGAGGGCACCACCAGCAGCGGACGCGGCGCGGGCGACTGAGACCTGATGTTCGTCAGGGCTTCGGACCAGGGCTGTGGTTTCATCACCATGCCTGCCCCGCCGCCATAGGGGGTGTCATCGACCGTGCGATGTCGGTCGTGCGTGGAGTCACGCAGGTCGTGTACCGCGAGCTCGAGCAGGCCCTCACGCCGCGCCTTCCCGATGAGGGATAGGTCAAGTGCGGCCAAATACTCCGGAAAAATGCTGACGACGTCGATGCGCACCTTAAGCGTCAGCCTCCGGTGCGTTGAGCTCAAGCAGGCCCGGCGGGGGCGTGAGCAGGACGACCTGTTCTTCGAGGTCCACCTCGGGAACAATCTCTTCCACGAAGGGAACCAGCGCGGTGGCGCCGTCGTTCAATTCGATTTCTAGCAGATCCTGGGCTTCGCCCTGTTGTAGTGCGACGACGTGCCCGACGGGGCGACCGCCGACGAGTGCGGTCAAGCCGACGAGCTCATGGGCGTACCACTCGTCTCCAGCATCAGTCATCTCCGTGTCATCGGAGTCGATGAACAGTTGGGAACCGCGCAAGGCCTCGGCCGTATTGCGGTCCCTGACCTCCTCGAACGCGAGCAGCAAAATGTTCTTGTTCCACCGGGACCTCGCCACGGTCAGGGGGCCCCGTGACGAGGGTTCAACGTCAAGAACTTGACCGGGAACGAAGCGTTCCTCGGGCGCATCGGTCATCACTTGAACGGTGACTTCTCCCCGAATTCCGTGGGGCTTGCCGATGCGTGCCACCTGCAGGCGCATGTCGTCTCCTTGGGTTATGCACTGGCCGTCGATGCTTCAGCCGGTATCAGTCTAGTGGTGACAGACGAATGGGCCCCGCGCCGGGATGGCACGGGACCCATACGTCACGATGCGGGAGGGCTGAGGCTCAGGTGAGGCGCATGCGCCTCACCTGAGCCCGTGTCAGCGCCGGTCCGTGTCGACGACGTCGACGCGCGTCGGCTGACCGCCAGCGAGGGCGGCGACCACGGTGCGCAGCGACTTCGCCGTGCGCCCTTGGCGACCGATGACACGGCCCAAATCATCGGGGTGAACGCGAACCTCGAGTAGGTCCCCGCGGCGGTTCTCACTGAGTTCCACCCGGACATCGTCTGGAGAATCGACGATGCCACGCACCAGATGATCGAGGGCTTCAGCAAGCATCATTACTCAGCCTCGGTGGACTCAGCCTCTGCGGACTCCTCGGCCGGAGCCTCCTCCGCCTCGGCCTTGTTGGCCTTCGGAGTCACGGCCTCGGGCAGCACGACCGAGCCCTTGTCCGGAGCCACGTAAGCTTCCTTCTCAGCCTTGGTCTTGAGGGTGCCTTCCTGGCCCTCGATGCCCTTGAACTTCTGCCAATCACCGGTGATCTTCAAGATCGCGGCAACCTGCTCGGTCGGCTGAGCGCCGACGGACAGCCAGTGCTGGGCACGCTCCGAGTTGACCTCGATGAACGAAGGCTCCTCGATCGGGTGGTACTTGCCGATCTCCTCGATGGCACGGCCATCGCGCTTGGAGCGCGAGTCCATGACGACGATGCGGTAGTACGGGGCGCGCATCTTACCGAAGCGCTTCAGACGAATCTTAACGGCCACTGTTGTGGTCACTCCTGTTTCATTAAGGGGCGGGCAGCAGGTTTCCGCACCGTGGGGACAGCACGTACTCACAGCACCCTAAGGACGAGATGCACACGCGGTGAGAGGGGCCGCGCGGATCAAGTACCTCCCTAGTATGTCAGACGTGGGAGGCTGATGCGAACGTACAGAACGTGCCGCGCGGCACGACGGCGGGTCAGCGCAGGAACTTATCGAAACCCTTAGGAAGGGACGCGGGATCGAAGTCCTGGGAAGCTTGGCCGAACGCCGCCCCTGTGGGCTTCTGCTCCTTAGCCAGCTGCCCCTGCGCGGCCTGGGCCGCCTTCGCAGGATTGCCGTACTTCTGCTTCTTCTTCGACTTGCCACCCTGCTTCTTCTTGGGCTTGCCGCCGCCGGGCATTCCGGGCATCCCGCCCTGAGAGGCCATTTTCTTCATCATCTTCTGGGCTTGGCCGAACCGCTCCATGAGCTGGTTGACCTCTGAGACGTGCACGCCAGAACCGCGGGCAATGCGCGCACGCCGGGACCCGTTGAGAATCCGCGGAGCAACCCGCTCGTGCGGGGTCATGGACCGGACGATGGCTTCGATGCGGTCGATCTGCCGCTCGTCGAACTGCTCCAGCTGCTGCTTGGAAATGGCCGCTCCGGGCATCATCGCCAGCATCTTTTTCATCGAGCCCATCTTGCGGATCTGCTGCATCTGGGCCAAGAAGTCGTCGAGGGTGAAGTCCTCCTGATCGGTGAACTTCTTCGCCATCCGCTCGGCCTCGCCCTTATCCCAGGACTTCTCCGCTTGCTCGATCAGGGTGAGGATGTCCCCCATCTCCAGAATGCGGCTAGCCATGCGATCCGGGTGGAAGACCTCGAAATCGTCGAGCGTCTCGCCAGTGGAGGCATACATCACCGGCTTGCCCGTCACGTGCGTCACGGACAGCGCGGCACCGCCGCGCGCGTCGCCGTCGAGCTTGGAGAGGACGACGCCGGTGAAGTCCACACCCTCGTTGAAAGCCTGGGCCGTATTCACGGCGTCCTGACCGATCATGGCGTCGATCACGAACAACACTTCGTGGGGGTTGATGGCCGAACGAATGTTCGCAGCCTGTTCCATCATTTCCGCGTCGACGCCGAGTCGGCCTGCGGTATCGACGATCACGACGTCGTGCTGCTTCTGCCGGGCCTCGGACACACCATTACGGGCCACCACCACCGGATCACCGGTGACCTCGTCGAATTCGCTCGAAACGCCCGGGTGTGGCGCGTAGACCGGCACGCCGGCCCGCTCGCCGTTAATCTGCAGCTGCTTCACCGCGTTCGGGCGCTGCAAGTCACAGGCCACGAGCAGCGGCGTGTGCCCCTCCGACTTCAGGTACTTGGCCAGCTTGCCGGCGAGCGTCGTCTTACCGGCACCCTGCAGGCCTGCCAGCATGATGACGGTGGGCGGGTTCTTCGCCAAGTTGAGCCGCCGCGTTTGCCCGCCGAGGATCTCCACCAGCTGGTCATTGACGATTTTCACGACC
The DNA here is from genome assembly GCF_015751895.1 of Zhihengliuella flava. NCBI lineage: Bacteria > Bacillati > Actinomycetota > Actinomycetes > Micrococcales > Micrococcaceae > Zhihengliuella > Zhihengliuella flava. The sequence goes on from NZ_JADOTZ010000001.1 coordinate 271,657, forward strand.
TGCTGGCCGGGGTTCAGCGCCTGAGACACCTCGAGCCCCAGAGCCCGCTCCTTGACGTGAGAGACAAACGAGCGAACCACGGGCACCGCGACGTCGGCATCGAGCAGCGCGCGCCGAATCTCACGGACGGTACCGTCGATATCCGCCTCGGTCAGGCGGCCCTTGCCACGCAGGTTTTTGAAGGTGGCTGTCAGGCGGTCGGAAAGCGAATTAAACACGTGAGCCGGAACTTCCTTCGTGAAAGTGCTGTCGGTGGCGGGTCACCCGCCGGATTCAACCACCCAGCCTATCAAGCAAGAACCGCCGCGTCTGACGTACCGCGGCAGCGAGGCCGGACGGCCCGTAGACACCAGAAACGACGGCGGCTGGTGACCTCACCGGGTGAGGTCACCAGCCGCCGTCGGTCTCCCTAGCGACGCGAGGCGCCTAGAGCGCCGCATCACCGCGCTCGCCCGTGCGGACCCGCACGGCCTCTTCCACGGTGACCACCCAGACCTTGCCGTCGCCGGCGCGGCCGGTATTGGCAGTGGCGACGAGGACGTCGACGATGTCGCTGGCCCATTCATCGGACACCAGGACCTCGACCCGCGCCTTCGGCAGCAAGTCAACGGTGTACTCGGCGCCGCGATAGACCTCGGTGTGGCCGCGCTGACGGCCGTAGCCGCTGGCCTCCGAAACGGTCAGCCCCTGAACCCCGTAGCTCTCCAGAGCGCCGCGAATGGCGTCCAGCTTGTCGGGGCGAACGATAGCGGTCACGAGTTTCATACTGCTGCCTCTTTCTTGCTGAGATTCAGATGGCCGGACGTGGCCGGGTGCGGCACGAAACCGGAAGACTTGGTGCCCAGACCGCCGAACTCGTAAGCCGTCTCGGCGTGTTCTGCGTAGTCCACGCCGCCCTGCTCATCGTCGGAGCTGATGCGGAACCCGATCGTCTTGTGAATCGCTAGGCCGATGATGAGGGTCACGATACCCGTGTAGGCCATCGCCACGACCGCCGCCACAATCTGTGCCCACAGCTGGGCGAGGCCGCCACCATAGAACAGGCCGGTATCGAGGGCGATAAAGCCGAGAGCCAGGGTGCCGATCAGGCCAGAGACCAAGTGGACGCCGACGACGTCGAGCGAATCGTCATAGCCCCACTTGTACTTCAGTCCGACGGCGAGGGCGGAAGCAACGCCGGCAACAATTCCCAGACCGATGGCACCGACCGGGGAGACATTCGCGCAGGCTGGCGTGATGGCCACCAAGCCGGCGACGACGCCCGACGCGGCACCCAGCGACGTCGGTTTGCCGTCGCGAATGCGCTCCGTCGCGATCCAGGCCATCATGGCGGCCGCCGGGGCGACCATGGTGTTGATCCAGATCAAGCCCGCTTCGGCGGGATCAGAAGCTGCACCGCCGTTGAAGCCGAACCAGCCAAACCAGAGGAGAGCGGCACCCAGCATGACGAAGGGGATGTTGTGCGGGCGCTGCCCCGGGTCACGCCCGAAGCCCTTGCGCTGACCAATGATGAGCGCCAAGACGAGCGCGGCGACACCCGCGTTGATGTGAACCACCGTGCCGCCGGCGTAGTCGATCGCCTCGCCGGCCCAGCTGCCAATGGCTCCATCCTCCGAGAGCAAGCCGCCGCCCCAAACCCAGTAAGCCACGGGCGCGTAGACCAACGTTACCCAGATGGGCACGAAGACTACCCACGCGGTGAACTTCGCCCGGTCAGCGATGGCGCCGGAAATCAGGGCCACCGTGATGATGGCGAAGGTCGCGCCGAAGCCGGCGCCGATCAGATCCTCAGTTCCGATGATCGAGGACATCCCAAACTGGGTGAAGGGATTTCCAAAAAGTCCGCCGACGCTGTCGCCGCCGCCTCCCATGGAATGCCCCCAGAGCACCCACACCACGGCCGTCAGGCCGAGGGCGGTGAAGCTCATCATCATCATGTTCAGGACACCCTTGGCGCGCGTCATGCCGCCGTAGAAGAATGCCAGTGCCGGCGTCATGAGCAGCACGAGTGCCGCGCAGACCATCATCCAGACGTGAACTGCCGTCAGTTCCATGTCCGTCCTCCTGTGTTTGATCAAGGTGCAGGCGATGCCTCGCCTTCGACCTCTACACAACAGGAGCCGTGTTTCGCCGCGCTCGCCCTCTCGTTTCTTGGTGATTACAGGAAGGGCGGCCACGTAAAAGAAACGTGGCCGCCACGTAACGGCAGTGTTTCGCGCTCTCTTGCGCGGTAGTTACCTCTTCCTCTCAGTCATGCTCGACACCGTGGGGGGCTAGCCGTCGAGCAAGGCGTCGACGAAGTCGTTCACCTCGAAGGGTGCCAGGTCATCGGCGCCTTCGCCCAGACCAACCAGTTTGACGGGCACCCCAAGTTGACGCTGAATCGCCACCACGATCCCGCCCTTGGCCGTCCCATCCAGCTTGGTCAACACAATGCCGGTCACGTTCACGGCCTCGGAAAACACCTTGGCCTGGTTGAGCCCGTTTTGGCCGGTCGTGGCATCCAGCACGAGCAGTACTTCGTCGACCTGAGCCTGTTTCTCGATGACGCGCTTAATCTTGCCGAGCTCGTCCATGAGCCCGACCTTGTTCTGCAGTCGACCGGCGGTGTCGACCATCACCACGTCGACCTCCCCTTCGATACCGGACTTCACGGCCTCGTAGGCCACCGAGGCGGGGTCCGCCCCGTCCTCGAAACTGCGGACGGTCGGCACACCTACGCGGCTTCCCCAGGTGGCCAATTGTTCGGCCGCCGCGGCGCGGAAGGTGTCCGCCGCACCGAGGAGCACGTCCTTGTCCTCTGCAACGAACACGCGGGCCATCTTGCCGATGGTGGTGGTTTTCCCGACGCCGTTGACCCCGACCACCATGACGACGGCCGGCCGGTCCTCCCGGCGCTCGGACGCAACGCTCCGATCCACCGTGGGGTCAATGAGGAGTGTCAGTTCCTCCCGCAACATGGACCGCACGGCGCCGGCGTCGCGCAGCCCCTCCACCGTGACGCGCTCGCGCAGTCGATCCACGAGTTCGCTCGTCGCCTCGGCGCCGAGGTCGGCGAGGAGGAGAGTTTCCTCGATCTCGTCCCAGACGTCGTCGTCAATCTTGTCTTGGCTCAGCAGCGCCAGCAACCCCTTGCCGAGCGCGTTGTTCGACTTGACGAGCCGGGCGCGCAAACGGGCTAGGCGACCCGCCGCAGGAGCTGGCGTTTCGAGCACGGCGGACGAGGCGGGGCCAACCGACGCCTCGGCGTCGGCCGCAGCACGTTCATCCTCGGTGGTGACTCCGTCGTCGGTGCCCGCCGGCGCCGGACCGGTCGGGGCCGGATCGTCGGCGTCGCGCGTGGTGGTGTAGGTGCCGGGCTTGGTCTTTTTCCCGCGCAGTAGCGCCGCGATGCCGACCACGGCACCGAGCAGCACGACGGCGGCGATGACAATGATGAGGGTCAATTCAGTAGACACTCCCCCAGCTTATCTACCGAGGCCGTGAGCCACGCATCGGGCGATCCATGCCGCGGCTAGGATTGGAGGCCTATGGCAACTTCCAGCGCAGACGTGACCATCCCCGCCGAGATCAAGGTCCTCATCGGCGCGGCCTTCGTGATCGCCATCGGCTTTGGCATTATTGCCCCGATCTTGCCGCAGTACGCGGCAAGCTTCGACGTCTCCCTCGCCGCCGCGGGCTTCATCGTGTCCGTCTTTGCCCTGACCCGATTGGCGTTCGCCCCCGTTTCCGGACGGTTGACAGAACGGCTCGGCGAGCCCGTGGTTTATGTCGGCGGCGTACTGCTGGTGGCTATTTCGACGATCCTCGTTGGCCTCGCACCCAACTACGAACTGCTGATCCTGTTCCGCGGACTCGGCGGCATCGGGTCGACGATGTTCACCGTCTCCGCCATGGCGCTCATCGCGCGGCTTGCACCACCACAGATCCGCGGCCGCATCTCGGGGCTCTACGCTGGCGCCTTCCTCATGGGCAATATCGCCGGACCCGTCATCGGTGGGCTCTTAGCCAACTTTGGCTACCGTCTCCCGTTCTTCCTCTACGGCGGAGCGCTCGTGGTGGCCGCCGCCTTGGTCCACTTCTCCCTCGCCCGTGTGCGGCGTCGCACGGCAGCAAGCACCGAGCCCGATTCCGAACCGTCGCCGCCGCTGAGCGTCGCCGAGGCGCTGTCCTCGCCGACCTACCGGGCCGCGCTCGTCTCAGGCTTCGCTAACGGCTGGACCAACTTTGGGGTCCGCGTGGCCATGATTCCGCTCTTCGCCGTCTTCGCTTTTGCGGAGCATGGAGAAGTTCTCGCCGGGATCTCCTTAGCCCTCTTCGCCGTCGGTAACGCGGCAACGCTCACGTTCTCTGGACGACTGACGGATCGGTTTGGGCGTCGGCTCCCGGTGATCGTGGGGCTCCTCATCGGGTCCGTCTCCATGGGCGTGCTGGGGTTCGCGCAGAACGAGGTGGTGTTCATCGCGCTCTCCGTGATCGCCGGAGCGGGAATTGGTGTCATGAATCCGGCACAGCAGGCCGCGGTGGCTGACGTCGTCGGACAAGGCCGCAGCGGCGGGCGCGTGCTGGCCACGTTTCAAATGTGTATGGACTTCGGCGCCATCCTGGGTCCAGTCGTGGCCGGATTCATGGCGGATCAGGTCGGCTACGGGTGGGCCTTCGCGGTGGGTGGACTGATTGGGCTAGTTGGCGTCTTCGCCTGGACGCGCGTGCCGCCGGCGCACGAGGATCACGTGGCGGCGGAAGGCTCCGAGTCCGATGCCGACGAGGCGCCGGATACTCGCTCCAGCCGCTGACTAATCACCTGCGTGACACCGTCACCGCGCATGGACACCCCGTACAGGGCATCTGCCACCTCCATCGTGCGCTTCTGGTGCGTGATAACAATCAGCTGGCTGGATTCACGCAACTCCTCGAAAATCGTGATGAGGCGGCCCAAATTCGTGTCATCGAGGGCGGCCTCAACCTCGTCCATAACGTAGAAGGGCGATGGGCGGGCTTTGAAAATGGCCACGAGCAGCGCCACCGCGGTCAGCGACCGTTCTCCACCAGAGAGCAGGGACAACCGCTTGACCTTCTTGCCGGCTGGCCGTGCTTCGACCTCGATCCCCGTATTGAGCATGTCCTCCGGAGCCGTCAGGACCAGCCGGCCCTCGCCCCCCGGGAACAGGCGGCCAAACACGCGCTCGAATTGCAGCCGGGTGTCCTCGAACGCCTCCGCAAACACGGTTTCGACGTGCTCGTCAACGTCCTTGATGATCTCCAGCAGGTCACGCCGCGAGGAATTCAGATCCTCCAACTGCTCCACGAGGAATTTGTGGCGCTCCTCGAGGGCCGCGAATTCTTCGAGGGCGAGCGGATTAACCTTGCCGAGGGAGGCCAAATCCTTCTCGGCCTGTTTGAGCCGCTTGCGCTGCTCGCTGCGGTCGTACGGCTTACCCGCCGTGAGCGGCTGCCCGTGCTCGTCGACTTCCTGACGCAGCTCGGCCCACTGATCATCGTCCGGCACGGGGACCGGCTGGTCCGGCCCGAAGTGCTCAACCAAATGTTCCGGTGTCAGCCCCAGTTCTTCGACGGCTTTGTTCTCCACGGCCTCGATCCGCAGGCGATGCTCGGCGTGAGCCATCTCCTCCTGATGCGCCCGATCCGCCAATACCCGGAGTTCCTCGTCGAGATGACTGGCGACCTTACGGGCATCACCCAACTCGGCTTCAAGCCGCGTGCGCTCTGCCTCAGCTTCTGCGAGATCGTGGCGGGCACGGGCCAGGGAACGATCGGCTACACCAGCGGCCTCGTGGGCCGCCGCAACCACGGCGCGGGCCGCCTCGGCGTGGATGGCCCGCTGGCGTGCCCGGCGCTCGGCCTCGACGCGTGCGCGTTGCTCGGTTTCCGCAGCGCGTCGCAGCGATTGAATTCTCCCGTTGAGATTGGCCGCCCGCTCCTCGGACGAGCGCAGCGCCAACCGTGCCTCGACTTCGCGTTGCCGCGCCGCTGCTGCCACAGCATTCAGCCGATCCCGCTCCTCGGACGACGGTTCCTCGTCGTCTTCAGGCGCAGTCTGTGCTGCGTCGAGACGAGCTGCCACGCCCTCCAGCGTCTGCAGTTCCGCCGCGATCTGTTCCTGTGCTCGCTCCGCCTGGTGTTCCGCTCGTTCAGCCTCGGCGTCGGCCTGCTGCAAACGTGCCGTCAGTAGGGCCAGCTGCCGGCTCGCGTGGGCGTTCCGGTGCTCGGCTTCGCGATGGGCCTGCCGCGCCTGGTGCTCGGATTCCTCCGCGGACCGCAGGGCTTCCCGCGCCGCATCCAAGTCGGCGCTGACGCGCTCCTCGCGCGCGGCCGCTGCCTGAAGTTCCTCCCGAGCCGCTTCAACGAGCGCCTGTTGCTCCAACAGGGACGGTGCCTGCGGGGTCCCACCCTCGATACCAGTGCGGGTGACGACGACGCCCCCGGTGGTGGCCACCTGCCGCAGCCGAGAGTTCGCCGTCGAGAAGGCTGCGTAGGCCGTGGCGACGTCGTGAGCAATGGCCGTAGAACTGAGCAGTTGCGCAACGATCGCAGAAAATCCCTCTGCGGCCTCGACGGCGTCCAGCGCCCACGTGCACCCTTCAGGCGGAGGGACCGATTCTGGATGCTCGCCGCTGGCCCCCGCGCCGAGGGGTATGGTGTGGATCACGTGCAATCGGCCCAGATCCTCCGCCACGACAAAATCGAGGATCTTCGGGGCCTCACCTGAACTAACAGTCAACGCCTCGGCGAAGGGACCAAGGACCGCTGCAATCGCCTGCTCGTATCCGGGCTCCACCCGTAAGTGAGCGGAAAAACGCGGGCCCACCGTGTCCGGCCACCGGCGAGCCACCACTTCGGACGCGTCGGCCCGATGCAGGGAGGCCGTCAACGTGTCGACGCGCGCCTGAAGTCCGGACCGAGCCCCGTAGGCATCGCGCGACTCTTTCTGCACCTGTTGCGCCGCCGCTTTCGCGGCATCAACGTGGTCGACGGCCTCCCGATGCGCTGCCTCGAGTGCGTCCACGGGCTCCCCATCAGTGTGTGCCAGCCGCTGCTCGAGGACGGTGTATTCCTGCTGGGCCTGGTCACGACGCTCCCGCGCATCCGCAACCGTCGCCCGCAATCGATCGCGTTCGCCCTCGGCGGCCTCCACCCGGCTCCGCGCGGCAGCCACCTGGCCGGCGAGCCGAGCGAGGCCCTCCCGCCGATCGGCCGCCGCGCGCAGGACGGTCGTGAGTCGCTGCTCTTCTGCGGCCGCCGACTCTTCCGCTGCGCCGCGTGCTGCGATCGCCTCGTCGAGCGCGTCTGCGAAGTCCTCGTTCTGTTCTTGGAGTTCCTCGAGTTCCTCGGAGAGCTCGTCAGCCTGCTCTCTGAGGTCGTCAGGATCATGGCCGCTCGGGGCCCCGTCGTCGTGCCGTCCCAGCAGCCGCACCCGCTCCTCAGCCAGTTGACCCAACGAGCGAAAACGCTCCACAGCCGAGGACAGCGCGTACACCAGATCGCGCGCCGCGTTCTGTGCTGGCGTTGCCGCTGCCGCTTCCACTTCGAGCCGCGCCACCTCGTGGCGGGCCCGCTGTGCGTCCGCACCCAGCCGGGCCTGCTTCTCCTCGCGCTCGGCTCGCGCGTGCGCATCCCGTTCTTGCCCCACGCGAAGCGTGACCAGGTCGTCGGCAAGCAGCCGCGACTTCGCGTCTCGTAGGTCGAACTGCACGGATTGCGCACGGCGTGCCACGGCTGCCTGCTTACCGAGCGGCGTCAGTTGGCGCCGAATTTCCCCCGTCAGATCGTCGAGCCGCTGCACGTTCGCCTGCATCGCATCGAGCTTGCGGAGCGTCTTCTCTTTGCGCCGTCGATGCTTAAGGATTCCGGCGGCCTCTTCGATGAACCCCCGACGATCCTCAGCGGTTGCGTGCAGGACGCGGTCCAATTGACCTTGGCCAATGATGACGTGCATTTCGCGGCCCAATCCGGAATCGGACAGGAGTTCTTGGATATCCAAAAGCCGGCACTGGTCGCCGTTAATGGCGTACTCACTGCCCCCAGCACGGAACAGCGTCCGGGAAATAGTGACTTCGGAATACTCGATGGGAAGTGCCCCATCGGAATTATCGATCGTGAGCGTGACCTGCGCCCGGCCCAGCGGGGGCCGGCCTGAGGTCCCGGCGAAGATCACGTCCTCCATCTTGCCGCCCCGCAAGGTCTTAGCGCCCTGCTCGCCCATCACCCACGCCAGTGCATCGACGACGTTGGACTTTCCCGAGCCGTTGGGGCCGACCACTGCGGTCACGCCGGGTTCAAACTCAAAAGATGTCGCGGACGCGAAGGACTTGAACCCGCGCACGGTCAGCGACTTCAAGTGCATGAATCTTCGGCTCCTGACTGGACTGAATGAACCACCAATCTACCGCGTTCCGCACATGTCCCGGCGAACGCGCGCCGAACTCCAGGCGGTCCACGTCATGGTCATAGGCCACCCACATCGTCCTCACCCCTCTCACCCCCTGGTCGTCATGACATGAGAACTTGATGAGAACCTCGAGACCTCAGCCCGATGAATTCACCTCCGAGCCACTATTTCCTCGATGAGAGTTTGATGAGACCGCCGAAATAACGGATTGACGATGAGTACCATGACGAACATGGAATTACGCATCACTGTGATCGGCACTGGATATCTCGGAGCGACCCATGCCGCGTGCATGGCAGAGCTCGGTTTTGAGGTCCTCGGGGTCGACGTGGACCCGGCCAAAATCAACTCGCTGGCGGCCGGCATCTTACCGTTCCATGAGCCCGGGTTGCCTGAACTGTTGCGTAAGCATCTCGCGACTGGCCGGCTTCGATTCACCACGGATTACGCGGAGGCCGCGGCCTTCGGCGACGTGCATTTCATCGGCGTCGGGACGCCGCAAAGGGCGGGGCAACACTCGGCGGATCTGACCTACGTTGACGCAGCTGTCACCTCATTGGCCCAGCATCTCGACCGCGACGCCCTGATTGTGGGCAAATCGACGGTTCCCGTCGGGACAGCTCGTCGGCTGCGCGGCATGATTGACGACGTTCGCGCCCAGCATGGACGGACGGGCGGTCGCATCGCGCTCGCCTGGAACCCCGAGTTTCTGCGCGAGGGTCGTGCCGTTGAAGATACCCTCACACCGGACCGACTGGTCGTCGGCACGGGAACCGCGGCCACTGCGTCCCCAGATGACCAGGTTGCCGACGAGGCACTGTGGGCGCGGGAGATTCTCCGGCGCGTTTATGCCACACCACTGGCCACCGGTACGCCACTGATCGAAACCGATTTTGAGACGGCCGAACTCGTGAAGGTGGCTGCCAACGCGTTCCTCGCCACCAAGATCTCGTTCATCAATGCGTTCAGTGAAATGACCGAACTCGTCGGCGGGGACATCCGAATCCTGGCCGACGCGCTGGGGCATGACGCCCGTATCGGTCGTCAATTCCTCAATGCCGGCGTGGGATTCGGTGGCGGTTGCCTCCCCAAGGACATCCGCGGCCTCCAAGCCCGCGCCAACGAGGTAGGCGCCGCCTCCGCCATGCGGTTCTTGACCGAGATCGATGACATTAACCTGCGCCGGCGGGATCGAGTGGTGCACCTGGCCACGCACATGGTGGAGGAGCTCAAAGGGGCGCGCATTGCGGTCCTTGGTGTGGCGTTCAAACCTGAGTCCGACGACGTGCGCGACTCCCCTGCACTCGACGTCGCCGCCCGTTTGTACAACGCGGGTGCTGACGTGAGCGTCTACGATCCACAAGGTAACGCGAATGCCGCCCGCCGGTTCCCCCGGTTGCATTACGTTGACAGTTTGGCCGAGGCCACTGCGGGCGCCGATTTGACCATTTTGGCGACCGAATGGAGCGAGTTCAAGGCACTCCGTCCGTCCGACTTGTCTCCCCGGGTGCGCAAGCACCAGTTGATTGATGCCCGAAACGTCCTCGATCCCACCGAGTGGGCCGAGGCTGGGTGGCGCTTCGAGGCCCTCGGCCGCAAAGCCCACTAGAAGCTGGGCCGCGTCCCAAGGCCGCGCGGGACCTTGTCCGGGGCGGCCTCGGGACGCGGAGTCCCGGGGCCTAATCGCGGACAGGATCGATTTTGATGCGCTGGTTCAGCTTCTCTTGGCGGCGTCGGTAGATATTCGCGTGCTCAGTGGACGACTTGGCGAGGAGGCGCATGTACGTCCGATACTTCGGCAACACGATCTCTGGGTCCGCATCCATGATCAGCTCGCCCTTGTCGATCCACAGCACACGGGAACACATATCTTTGATGGTGCCGATGCTATGGCTGACCAAGAACACGCATCCAGCTTGCTCTCGAAGCTGATCGAGGCGCGCCTTAGTTCGGTCCTTGACCGCGGCGTCGCCAGTATTCAAAGCCTCATCAATGACGAGGATCTCGGGCTCAACGGCGGCAGCAATGGCAAATCGGAGGCGCGAGGCCATACCGGAAGAATAGGTTCCCATCGGCAGTTCAATTTCATCGCGGAGATCAGCCACCTCCACAATCGAGTCAAACCGTTCACGAATTTCCCCAGGCTTCATGCCCATCGCCAAACACCCCAGCCAGATGTTCTGAGAACCCGACAGCGACGGCTGGAGGGCCGCGCTCACCCCCAACATGATGGGCGTGCTTGTGGCTGAGACCGTCCCCCGGGTGGGACGGAGCTGGCCGCTGATGAGCTTGCTGAGGGTGGACTTTCCCGAGCCGTTTCGGCCCACGATGCCCACCGACTCACCGTGTTCGACCACGAGGGAGAGCGGCTTGAGCGCCTTGACCTGCACGGTCGGTTTACTCTTCACGACGCTGTCGAACGCCCTTTTGAGGCGCGACTGCTTTTGTCGTTCTTCCTGCGACTCCGTCGAGACGTAGAACGTCATGGCCACGTTATTCAAGACCACAGCGGGGTCACCGACATAGCTCGGGCGCTGCGGCAAGGCCAGATCTGCCTCTTCGGTGGTGGTATCGCCGTTGCTGCTCACTATGCCGTGCCTTCCATCCCGTACTTTTCTTCTCCCTGCCAGAAGTAAATGATGCCTACCACTGTCAGGATGACTGCCCAACCGCCGAGGATGGCCCACGAGTCCCATCCGGGCAGCGACTCGTACAGGATCACGTCGCGAGTCATTTCCAATACTTGAAAGAGCGGATTGAAGGAAATGATCGTCAACACCGTGGGATTGTCCGTAAACCGCTCAACGGAGTAGAAGACACCTGAGCTGTAGAGCCAAATCCGCGTCGCAAACGGCAAGAGGTTCCCCACGTCCCGCACGGAGGCGACGGCGCGTGCCAAGACAAGCGATAGGCCCAGATTGAAAAGCACCTGCAAAGCCAAGATTGGAATCAACAGGAGCCAGCGCCACGTGATGGTCTCGTCGTCGGGAAGGATCACCACCATGACAATCATCGCGATCGCAGCGGGCAGGAATGCCATAGATTCGCGCAAGGTCACGGCGATCGGCAGTGAAATGCGGGGGAACCGGAACGACGTGATCAGGGACCGGCCCTGCTGGATCGCTCGGGCGCCAGCGTTAATCGAGCGGCTGGTAAAGCTGAACATGAACACGCCGATGATGAGAAATCCCAGGAAATTCTCAACACCATCACGGGTTCCGAGCAGCAAGCCAAAGACCAGGAAGTAGGTCAAGCCGTTGAGGACCGGGGTCAACACCAGCCAGATGTTGCCCAGCGCAGAGCCCTCGTTTCGGGTTTCCACGCGTGCCCTTGAGTCGTAGAAAATGAAGTGACGGTACTGCCACACCTCGCGGAGGTAGGTCCCCAGTCCCTTGCGCTGGCCGACCCGTTGCAGCCGATTCATGTTGACCGTGACGGTGGCCTTGTCCGGCCGATCGACCCGGCCCGGCTGCACCGGCTGACTCTCGGCGTCCGACGCCTGCGCTGTTGTGCGGCTGTCCACAGAACTCCTACCTCTTCCCATGACGCGCCGTTGCAGACGCGGCGTGGGTAACAGTCTACTAATGGCCAGCCTCTGCTCGCGCAGACACTCCTGCTCCGGCCCTGTCGAGCGCGTGACGGCCCGTCCCGTAAACTGGGATGGCTAGGACCAACACCTGGTCAGGTGCCCGGGCAACCGCCGGACTGTGCCGCCCCAACGAAGAGGAAACCGCCACGGACTCATGAACGCTTCCAGCACCCCGAGCGACGTCGAGACGGCCCTGAACGAACTGCGCGCCGAGCTTCGCGAGTCCTACCGCAGCGAACGTGCGGCGCAGGCTCGCGTCGTCGAACTCGAGGAAGAACTTCGTGAACTGCGCGTGCACGGACTCACGCGGTCTCTGGCTCGCGCGTCGGGCCTCATCAAACTGCGTGACGTTGTCAAAGAATCCGTGGTACTCCGCCGCTCACGCACTCTCGCTTCAACGCTGAAAAAGCGCGCCCAGGAGCGACTGAAGTGACGGATCCGAACCCCAGTGAGCGACCATTTGACTCCTACGAGGCGCTCCGCAGACTTGAGCTGATCGACGCCCGCCTACCTCAGCTCGATGCCGCAGCGGCAGGCCTTCAAGAACTGGCCTCTTCACCGGAAGCGCGCGCGCTGCGCGGCGTGTCGGAACGGGGTGCGCTCGAGGCCGCTGAGCGGGCGATAGCGGGCCTGCCCCCTCGTGAGTTGGGTCGCGCCCACGCCCCCTTAACGACGCGAATCGCCATCATCGCCGACCCTTTCCTCGTCACGAGCTTTGAGGCACTGGCGGACTTCTTACCCGTAACGCCCGAGAATTATGCCGAGACGGCGACACAGGCAGATGTTCTTCTCGTCGCGTCGACGTGGCGCGGCCACGACGGCGCCTGTTGGCGAGGCGTGGGCACCCCCGGATCCCGTGCCCGTCGTCACCTGCTCGACGTCGTCATCCCCGCCTTCCGCCGGCGAGGCGTGCCGGTGGTCTTTTACTCCAAGGAAGACCCGCCCAACTATTCCTGGTTCGTTGAGGTCGCCGCCGCAGCCGATGCCGTTGTCACCACGGCGGAGGAAGTCGTTCCCCACTACCGCGCCGACTGTCCGGATGTGCAGTCTGTCGACGTCGTCCCCTTCGGGGTCAACCCCTTGCACCATTCGCCGATTGGATCCCGCCTCCGTCCCGTCAGCTCCGTGTTCTTCGCAGGTTCGTGGCATCAGGACAAGTATCCGGAGCGCGCCACCTGGGGCAGGGCCCTGCTGGAGGGCGTCCGTCGTAGCCACCGCGATTTGCTGGTCTTCGACCGCAATTCCGAACTGCGCAGTCTTTCCTACATGTTCCCGGGCCCCGTCCTGCCCTTCGTACATAATGCAGTTCCACACGCCTTCTTAATGGATCTGCAGCGGGTGAGCGATTTTGCACTCAACCTCAATTCGGTCATCGGCAGCAAAACGATGTACGCCAACCGGGCCATCGAGCTTCAAGCCTCCGGCACGGTGGTGATCAGCAACTATAACCTGGGGCTGAATTCGCGCTTTCCGCACGTGCATCTGGCCAACTCGGCAGCCGACGTCGCCGGATTCATTGACTCCTTGACGTTTGACCAGCAGCGCACCATTCAGGTGCGCGGCATCCGCGATGCCTTCGGCTCAAATCTCTCGCTGTACGGGCTCGACCGGATTCTCTCCACCGTCGGTCTCTCCACACCAGATCGCACCTTGCGCGCTATCGCCGTTGCTGATCACGCTGACGATCGACTCCGTAGTCAGTTCGCCAAACAATCCATCGGCCCGGTTGAGGTCGTCGCCCCGGAGCACCTCGAGCGCGCCGCGAACGCCGCACAGGCCAACGTCGTCCTCGACGTGACATCGCACCGGGACTACGGCGTCAACTACGCTCTGGATCACCTCAACGCTTATAAGTACGCGTCAACTCAGCAGGCCGGCAAGTTGGACGGCCCGGCGGAAGCAGCCGATGCTCGCGCCCACCAGTACGTGGACGGCACGCCCGCCGCTGGCTTGGGATCCCGTTGGGTCTCTGCCGACTCGGCCGACACTCACGAGTGCAGCCAGAGTGACTACTACGGAATTGACCACTTCGGTTCGTGGCCACGCGGCGTGCGTACGGTGACGGTTACCGCGGCGCATCACGCAGAGCGCCCTCTCCTGTCCGTCGTCGTTCCGATCTACAACAATGGTCAGCACCTGAAGTACAAGTGCATCCAGTCCTTGCGCCGCAGTTCCCTCTTCGAGCAGATGGAGATCATCCTCGTTGACGACGGGTCGACCGATGGCGCCACCCCGGCGACGGTCAAAGAACTGGCTGCGCAACTGCCCCGGGCCGTGCACTATCGGTTCCGCGATGGTGGCAGTGGCTCCGCCTCGCGCCCGCGCAACAAAGGCCTGGAACTGGCCACGGGCGAGTTCGTCACCTACCTCGATCCTGACAATGAGGCGACGGAGGACGGGTTTGCCCACTTAGTGGAACTCCTCCGCGCGCACCCCGAGGCTGAGATCGCGGCCGGCAATATGAGCCGCTGGAGCGACTCGTACCGGGTCTCCAACAACGTCGCCTATCTTCGCCAAGCCACCGGCGGCGCCGGCGAGTTCGTCGCCGTGCCTCAAGCCACACTGGCCAAGCTTAAATTCCGCCCCGTGAGCATTCAGGCTCTGGTGGCCCGCACGGATTGGCTGCGCGACCTCCACTTGGTCCAACCCGTGGGGGCGGCCGGCCAGGACAGCTATTTTTTCCAACAGGTGCTGTTCCACACGGAGAAAATGGCGCTCAGTGATCGCGTCATTCACACGTACTACGCGGCGGTCGAGGATTCTACGGTCAATACCGTTGGCGCACGCTTTTTCGAGAAGTACTTGCTCTTGGAGATTCCCCGTGTTGCGTGGCTCCATGAGGTCGGCCTCTTTGACGCCTATGCGGAGACGCGCCTCGAGCAGTACGTGCGCGACTGGTATTTGAACAAGCTCGACGCCGTCAAGCCAGCAGAGCGGAGCGACGCCGTCGCCACGTTGGCGAAGATTCTGGCCCTCTACGCGGACCATCAATGGCGTGAGCCGCGCATTCGCGCCTTTTTGGCAGAACACGGCGTGTGATGTGAGGTGGCCGCCGAGCGCGTGCCCCGGACCTTGCGGTTGTCCTGGGCACGCGCTCGGCGGCCACCCTGTGCGGCGCGGCCCCTCTATTTTCCGGAGTCGAGACGCTGACGTAGCTTCTTCAGGCGCCACCCCAACGCGGTCCCGAGCCTCGCTTGCGCGCTGGAAGCGGTGGAGGCCGCTGTGTGGGCCGTGCGGGTGGCCAACCGCTGAGCGTAGCCGGCCGGATCGTTCTCGCGCTGTATTTGATCGACCAAGCGCCGCAGTTCGGCATCCGAACGTCGATGCAGTTCATCGATGAGCAGGTCCGGCACGCGCAAGCGCGTCAGCGGCAGCTTATCCGCCACGTCTTCGTCCTCAAGATGAGACAGCAGCGGGCTGCGATCCAAGAGGCGGTACAGGTTCTGGCTCTTCGACGTGGGGGAAAGCACGATGGTCGGCACACCGTAGCTGGCAGCGACCACGGTTCCGTGGAACTTCATCGACGCGAGGGCGTCGAGGCCGCCGATCGCGGAGGAAATCTCATCGATCGACTCACTGTGGATAATTTCATCGACGTCAAAGGGCAAGGTCCGAGCGACGTCGACGTCGGCTTGGCCAGTTTGTCCGGTGCCGAGGACGATGGCCACCACGGAATACCCCTCCTTCCGGGCGGCCGCGGCCAGCGTGGCCACATTGCTGTAGTCATCGGCCCCGCTGCGCCGGTACCTGACCACCACACCGAGTGTCTTTTGCGGATAGCTGCGCGGTTCGGGCATGTCCATCGAAAACACCAAGTCCGGCGAAACGCGGACTGGGACCCGAGGCCTCAGGCGAGTGCGGATCCACTCCGCGCTTTCCTCGTCCCGGGCACTAATGGATTTCACGTTGGGGTGCCGGAAGAACTCGCGCATCTTCTTCACCACAGTCTTGTTTTCATGCGTGATCCAGGTGGGAACCCCGACCCCGGCAATGTAAACCGGCTTGGCGAGCCAGGCGGGATCCCAGTACAGCTGGGAGATCTTTGATGGAATCACCAAGTCGCCGCCACCGATGATGAACGCATCATATTTTTCGGCGACCTGTTCAGCCGGCTCATCGAAGTACGGCACGGCTAATTTGGTATTGATGGGCTCGGCGTCAAACAATCCACCGAGCCGGTCCTTCCAGAGGTTGAGGAACAGCTCATCGCCGTAATTCCCCCACCCGAAGAATCCAATCAGGCCAATTTTCTTACGCGTTCTCATGTACATCCAATCCGGCCGGGACGGCCGCTTCCGTCAGCAGGTACTGGGCAAAATCGGAGCTAATGCGCGACGCATGATGGCGAACGGCGAAGTCGGCCGCCGCACTGCGGGCCTCCTCGCCGACCAGTCGGTCGGCAGCGATGATCGCCTCCGCGGCGTTCTGGGGCCCGTCGAAGAATTCCGTGAAGGACTGTTCCAATAGGTGCGGTAGTACCCCGACTCGGCGAGCCAGCAGCGGCCGTTCAAACGTCGGGCCGAGGAGGGCCGCACCACTGTTGAGCGCGCGTGCATGCGGGGCCACCATGATGTCGGCAGCGCGCAGGAGGAACTGTACGCGGTCCGCAGGAACCTTTCGGTCGTCGAGCAAAACCCGCGGGTGTGCACGAAGTCGATCAAGGAGACGCTCGGTTTTCTCGCTACCATCGCCGGCACCGGCGACGATGAGTCGGCGCGGGCGACCGGAGGACGCCACCGCGTCAAAGCCCTCAAGAAAATCCTCGATACCTTTGTAGGCCATGATGGCCCCAAAAATCGTGTACACGACCTCATCCGGGTCGATCTGCAAGGTTTCCCTCGCTTCAGCACGGGTGATGTAATCCTCGTAAGCACCGAGGTAAGCCGGGTGGGGAATCACAAAGGTCTTGGCGTCCTCTAGGCGGACAAAATCCTGCGTCAACGATGCCGTGGACTCGTGCATGACATGGATCCGCCACGCTGAGTCCGCGATGAGCTGCTGAAGACGCAGTTCCGCATCCACGTAGACAGCGTCGTGCGTCACCAAATTGTGTACCGTCCAGAGCAAGCGTCCACCGGACGCGGTGAAGGCCCGCACCTTGGCCTCAAACTCGTCGACTCGTTGTTCCGCCTCCACGGAGCTACTTACCCCGCGGAGCACGAAGCTCGGCCAGTGGATGTGGACCACGACGCCGCTGGTCTGGTGGGCAAGTCTCAGCAGCTCATCAAACGCCCAGGGATCGGTGATTGGGGCTACGGCGATGCCAGCCTGCCGCAGCTGGCTATAGAGCAATGATTGGAACGGGTTGACTCGGGCCACCGGCGTGTAGCCGACGAGGAGCGGCTTCGCTCGCCCGGCAGCTTCCTGATGGCGAATAGCCGTCGCTGCCTCTCGAACGGGAGACCCTGCGGCGGTCTGAAAGCCGTGGTACTGCAATTTCATGGTTGCTGCTCCCTCTGCGGCTGGTCGGAATTCGCGTTCTCCGCCGTGGCAGCGCGCCGGTGCGCTGTCGCGTGGGCAAAAGCCTGCCGATAGCGTTCGCCATTGTGCTTCCACTGACGGCTCGCTTCGACCCACGCGCGTCCGGCATCGGCCAGCGCGGCCCGAGCCTGTTCGTCGTGCAGAAGTTCGGTCACCGTCGACACGAGGCTGGACACGTCCTCGGCGGCGAACGCTCGGCCACGGTGTGGTGGATCAACGACTTCCACCAACGCGGGTAGGTCGGAGACGACGACGGGGCGCATCATCGCCATGGCTTCGAAGGGCTTGAGGGGCGTGACATAAATCGCCGCGCGCTCCCGGATCCGCGGCACGACGAAGACGTCGATCAACGCGTAGTGACCGGCAATGCTGTGGTGGTCCACGGGGCCCGTAAAAATCACCCGGTCACTGACGCCACGTTCGGCAGCGAGGGCCTTCAGTTCCTCCACCCGCGTGCCGCCACCCACCAAGACGCACTGCGCCTGCTGGCCGTTCTCCTTCATCCGGGCCGCGGCCTCGATGAGCAGTTCCTGCCCTTCACGGCGGTGGTCCATGTTCGAGACGTAACCAAACGTGGGCATCGTCAACCCGTACTCGGCACGCAATGCGGCGACATCGGCCGCGGCTGCCGGCTGAAACCGCGCCAAGTCGACAGCGTTGGGCACGAGCTCAATTTTCTCGGCGTCGATCCCGCGGGAGATCAACTCGTCCCGCATGGCGTGCCCCAGCGTCAGTATGCGGTCGGCGCGGCGCATACACATTTCCTCGACGGCGCAACGCAGCCAGTAGGTTTCACTCTCAACGTCGACCCCTGTTTCGCTGGTCCACGTGGCCTCGAAAAAGGACCGCACCTCGTACACCAACGGCACGTCAAACTTTTCTTGGAGTGCGAGTCCAACGAGGGCAGTTTCATACCCGCGTCGCCCGGAACTGACGTGAATCACGGCCGGCCGGATGTCCCGGACCTTGTCCGCGGCGAGCCAGGCGAAGTCCTGCAACCACTGATTGACCGGCAGGTCGGTGTGGTGCGGACCCAAGTCCAACCGATGGTGTTCGATTCCGTCGATCACCTCGAGAGGCTCGAACGACTCCCCCACAACGTCGCGCGGAAAACCTGGTTCGGTGACAATGACCGGCTCAAGGCCAGCCTGCGCCTCCGCCACGAAATTATTGTGGCTGCGCGAGGTGAATCCGTTGGAGTGATACGGGCGGCTCTCCTTAACCAGATGCAGGATGGTCTCAGCGGAGCGCGGTTCAATGTGCTCCGATTCACCCGGCAGCCGCGGAATCCAGCCGGACAACTCCATCAGTCGGCCTTCCAGGATGCGGTAGTCAGACTCTTTGAAGCGGCGATCGGTCGCGAGGAGCTTGGCCGCGAGGCGGACGTTCTCGGTAATCGATCCATCAGCGGCCGCGAGTTTTCTAGCCGCGTGAAGGAACTTGGCGTCCTGTCCGTTGGTGGGCTCCAAGGCGGATGCCCAGAGCCTCCCTGCTCGATACCGCCGCGAGATCCGCGCCTGCTCCACCGGATGATGGGCGGTATATTCGCTGGTGGCGGGATCCGTATTCATGGCCGCAAAGCGACGCCGAAGCACCACCGGGCGGGCCAGAGTTTCCGCAACGACGGCCTTGACCAAGGCCCCTGCGAACGCGGGAAGAGCCCCACGATTCTTCTGGACGTTTCGCCATGGCTCGCCGACCCGGCGCTTGACGCGCTGGGCAAGGTCCTCCGCCCGCAGCCGAGGTCCACCTTTCAAGTAGCCGTTGCTGTCCCGCAGTGCGCGAGCGAGGCTATTGCGTTCGGCCAAGAGGCGCGTGTGCTCTGCGTGGATCGCGGCCAGTTCTTCACGCGCCGTTGCGAGGAGTTGCTCGGCGTCGTCGTTCCCCGGCCACGCGGGCCGTGGGTGAGGCGATCCTGTCTCATGCACGGGTTAGCTGTCCTTCACTCGCGAGCAGCACTTGGGGGTTCGTCGCGCTACCAACCCACTGTGATGACAGCTCGTTCCGGCTTGTCACCGGGTGTCGGGTCGGTCAACGGTCAAGCCCCCAGTATAGTCATGGGCGAACACGTCGGAGAGAGACGATCCCCGCGCGGGCGCGTCTACCGACCACGGGGTGCTTGCACGACGGCGAGGACCCAAAAAGTTTGACCCGAGGAGTCACGTGAACACCACCATCGAGGGCCTGCGGCGCGAGCTGGCTGACAAGATCTTCGACCAAGGCTTCCACTGGAGGGTGCTGTTTGTAGGCACCTCCGTGAACGGCACCACGGACATTGTCTCTTCACTCTCGCGGTCACTACGCAACTTGGGCCATCACGTCCTGGACGTGGATACTCGCCAGCACCGAGGGATGTTGCACAATCCTCACAAGGTCTCGGGCGGAATGGGCCCGATTTACGTCAAGTACGACCGGTTGGAGCCCTTCCTGGAGAACTTTGCTCCGCAGGTGGTGATTTTCTGCGCGGGCGGGCTCACGATGACCGAAGAAGAAGCGCAGCGCGTCAAGGACCGCGGTATCGCTCTGGTGGGCATTACCTTGAGCGATCCGGACGTCTTCCCGACGGTGCGCGACCACAACCACGTGTTCGACATTCACACGACCAACGCGGAGATCGCGCTGGAGATGTACCGCGAAGCCGGAGTCGAAAACACCGTCTACTTCCCCTTTGGCATTGACCGCGGATTCGTCACCCAGCAGATCCCGTACGACCCGCAGTTTGAGGCGGATGTTATTTGCCTTGGGCACGCCAACAACCGGCCAGACCGCAATGAGGTCATGACCTCCCTGGCCCAACAATTTGACGTGCGCACCTACGGGCGAGGCTGGGAAATCCCGGACTCCATCACCGTCTCCGGTGAGCAAACCGTCCAAGCCCTCAAGGCTGGCCGCATCCACGTGAACTTTCCGCTCACCCGGGCTGGCTTCATCAACATTAAATGCGGTGTCTTCGAATCCGCCGGGCAAGGGGCCTTGGTCGCCACCGGCCGCTTCGATGAGATGGCCAAGTTCTTCACGTATGACGAGGACATCGTCGGCTACGAATCCAAGGAAGAGCTCGCCGAGAAGATTCAGTGGCTACTTGATCATCCCGACGAGTATGACCGCATTGCCGAAAACGGCTTCCGCCGCGTGATCACCGAGCACTTGTATGAGCACCGTTGGATGGAGCTGTTTGCCCGCCTCGCAGATCTGACGGAAGAGAATTCCGGCTGGCTCTCCGACGAGCGTCGTCACGCCTTGCGGGAGACGCTCTCCGTCAGTCACGGCCGGGCTAAGAAGGTCATCGTGTCCGGGTTCTACGGTGCCCGCAACCTCGGCGACGAGATGATTCTTGGCTCGATCACTCAGGCTCTGACGCAGCACGACGACTCCGTGCAGGTCGTCGTCGCCGCCGAGAACCCGGCGAATGTTGAAGCCAGCCACGGTCTGCAGGCCTTCCAACGCACCAATCACGTCGCCGCAGCGCACGAGGTCCAAACGGCCTCTGCCGTGATCGTGGGCGGCGGCGGCCTGTGGCATGACTACACGTATGAAGCGGGCGGTGGCCTCCTGTCCCTGTTCAACGGCGGCAAAATCTCGATGGCTGGGTTCGGCATCCTGCCGATGATGGGCCGCGTGCTGGATCGGCCCTACCATGTGGTCGGTCTTGGGGTCGGCCCGTTGGACGACTACGGGGCCCGCCAGACGGTGAAGTTCCTCGCGGAGCACACCGAGAGCCTCTATGTCCGGGACCCGGAATCAGCCCGAGTCCTCCAGTCCCTGCCGGTGGCTCAGGATCGCATTACGGTCGGCCCCGACGTCGTCTACGGTGTCGATCTGCCCCAGCCCACCGAAGCAGACCTACCGGAGCAGGTGCGGGAACTTTCGGCTGCCGGCCGTCGCATCATTGCCCTCAATATGCGCCCTTGGAAGAACGCCGACATGGACGCCGTGAGCGCTCGCGTGGCCGCAGCCCTGCGCTCGCTGGCCGACCAGGAGCCAATCGCCGTCGTCGGAGTGCCCATGCAGGCCGGAAAGTCCTTTGACGGGCGCGCCATCGAATTGGTGACCGCACAATTGGGCGCCGACGTACCCGTGATCCCGTTGACCGCACCGCTGACGACGGCGCAGCTCGCCGCCGTCTACCGGTCCGCGTCGGCACTCGTGGCGATGCGCTTGCATGCATGTCTGGTAGCGCACCGGCTCGGGCTGCCCACCGTTGGCTTGTGCTACGACCCTAAGGTGCGTCGGCACTTTGAGGAAGTTGGCCGCCCAGAATTCGGACTGCCCCTCGAGGCAACCGCAGAGGAGCTCGCAGGGCAGTTGCTCGCGGCCGTTGGCGCGGACCTGCCTGAAGCGACGCATGCAGCCGTCCGGGAATTGGAAGCGGGGGCACGCCGAGCACTGTCCGTAGCCGCCACCTCCATCGCGGACAGTCGCCGGGTGGACGCTGTTTACACCGTGCCCGAGGAGAGTGCGGTGGCCGGCCTGCCGGCGAAGGAAGAACTGGGTGAGCGGCTCACTGATGTCCGTGGTGGGCGATTCCAGGCCATGCAGGCGTCCTCGGAGCGGGTCGAGCTGCCCGTTTCGGGCCCAGGCGCCCCGGCCGTCGGCAAGCACGGCATCTCGGTGGCACTGCCCACCACGGCGCCCCAGCGCGGCATGTCGGCGCAACTCACGGGTCAGCTACGCCGCACCATCTCAGCTCCGGCCGAGCTGTGCTTCCGCTTGACCAACGACTACGCCAACCCCAAGGCCACGGGACGGCTGTTCTACGAGCTGACCGTCGGTGACCACGTGATCCGCCGTGACCTGGCGGAGGGCTCGGATCCGGTGATTGTGCGGTACCTGACCCCGGCGTCCGCCGATGTTCCCATCACACTTCGGGTCTTTGCGGAGAAGAAGCCCTTTAGTTCGAGTTCCTGGCCGCGGGTTACCCGCGTACATCTGTCCTTCATCGGGTCCCTCCCCCTCGAGGATCAGCTGGGCGCGCCAGTGTTGATGTCCACCGCCGGGGACGTGCGCACGCAAGCCTGACACCGGCTCCGGCCGTCACAACGCACGGGGTGCCCAGCTGATCGCTGGGCACCCCGTGCGTCTTTTCTCGTGCCGTGAGGTTCTCGCGTCGGGTACGGACCGTACTCAGACCGTGGAGCGAGTGCCGCCGAGTCGTTCGTAGACTGCCGTGTATTTGGCGGCGTTGGCCTCCCACGTCCTGTCCGCCAACGCCCACGCGCGGCCCGCCTGGCCGAATCGCTCGCGCAGGGCGGCGTCGTCGAAAAAGGTTCCGATCTTTGCGGCGAGGTCGGCGGGGTCCTCCGGCGCTGCGAGGTACCCGGTAACCGAGTCCTCCACCAGTTCAGCCAACGCCGGCAGGTTGGAAGCCACCACGGGGCGGCGCGAGGCCGAGGCCTCGACGAGCTTCAACGGCGTGACCTGACGCGTGACCTCCAAATCCTTGCGGGGCACGGAGAAAACATCGAGCGCCTGATGATAGGTGCTCGCCTGCGGGCGCGGGATGCGGCCCGGGAAGATGACCCGGTCCCCCAGTCCGAGTTGTGCGACTCGATGCTTCAGGCCCGGCAGGGCGGCGCCGTCGCCCGCGATCAGGAGACGAATATCGCCACGCTCGGCGGCCAACAGCGCGAACGCTTCCACCAACGTGTCGAGCCCCTCGTAGCCCACGATGCTGGAGACGGTGCCCACGTAGAGGCCCTGGGCCGGTAGACCGAGCTCTTGCCGTGCCGCCGTCGTCCCGCCCGGTTCTGCGAGAAACGACTCGCCGACGGCATTGGGACAGATCTCAAGTCGCTCGGCGGAGACCCCCTGCCCAATCAATTCGGTCCGCATGGCCTCGCCTAACGTGACGACGGCGTCGGCGTGCCGAGCCACCTCCGCTTCACGCTCCTTGAAGAGCCGGTAACGTTCCGAGTCCTTCGCCGCGGGTCCGCGGGTGGACGCCCATGTATCAGCCAGCTGACCCCGCGCCTCGTAGACCCACCGAAGACCGTACGCCTCGGCGACGGCCCGTACAACCAGTCCGTTGACGAAGTGCGTGGTCGTATGCAGGATCGCGGGCCGAAACTCCTCGACCATCCGTGCGAGTTCCTCGGCCTGTTGCTGCAGACGGGCATCGAATCCGGCGGCCAACCGCGACGGGAGCATGCGGCGGTACTCGATGCCGTCCACGACGTCGACGTCGGCCGCCCACGGCTTACCCACCTGCACCGGGTATCCTAGTCGAGTCGCAGCAGCGACCTCCCACCCGGCCTCGCGCAGCGCCACGAGGATCGAATGGGTGCGCTGCGCGTACCCGCTACCCGTGTGAGGCAACGAGTTGGTGGCCATGTGCAGCACGCGGTGAGCCACCGGAGCGTAGGATTCCGGCGCTTCAACGCGTGGCCTCCTGCCGGAAAACGTCGCCAGCTCGGACGCGAGCCGGCCGTGCAGCGTGGCCGCCGCCCGGTCGCGCTGAGGGCCGCTGGCATAGGGGGCGAGCAGAGCCACAGCTTCGCTCATCTGCCCGCGATGCCAAGCCAGACGCGCCGCACTGGTGGCCACCCGTGCGCTGGACGGCAAGCCGTCGAGTAGACGCTCCGCGAGGTCGATCTCCGCCATGGCTGTCGCAACGTCGGCCAGCTTGCGGGCGCGCTCGGGGGACAATTGATGCGCCCTCGCGCGTTCGATGCGTTCAGCCGCCGTTTGCTCGTGCCCCCGGACCACGTGGGCTATGGCCCCGACCACCGAGGCGTCAGCGCGCCCGAGACGAGCGGCCAGTGCCGCCGCGACGCTAACGGGCGCCGAGGGTAATCGGCGGGCGACCTGCAGGGCCAACACCACGGGATCGTCGCCAAGATGTTCGCGCACCGTGTTGGCTGTCAAGCATAGGTTGGCCGCGAGCCGTCCCGGCGTCAGCTTCCCGGCGGAATCGGCGCTCATGCGTGGTTCCTTTGCGTCTGTAGATCGGCCAAGAGATCGGCGAACTGGTCGCCCAGCCGCGCCAGATTGCGGTGTTCCGCGACCCAGCGTCGGCCCGTCGTGCCGACGTCGAGCCTCGCGGGGTCACGGCGAAGGTCTTGCCACAGCTCGGCCATCGCCTCGGCGTCGTGTGCTACGACGTCGGCCCCGCCGGCGGCCCGGAGCACCTCGGATGCCTCGCCGCGCACCGCGGCCGTGATGTGGCGTGAGACCGCCAAGAGCTCGAACGTTTTCGAGGGGATGGTGCGTTCAAAGCTCGGCCAGTCATCCCGCAGGGACACGACGGCAGTGTCCGCCCAGTCGTACTGGGCCAACGTCTCCTCGCCGTGCGTGGCCTCGAGGAAGTCGACGTCGGCACCGGCGGCCCGCGCCCGCTCGATGAGCTCCTCCTTCATGGTGCCGGTACCGACCATGCGCAGGCGAACGGAGTCACCGGCCAGCTGCGCGGCGTCAATGAGGACGTCCAGCCCCTGGCTTTCGCCGTGGTTTCCCAGGTACAGCACATGGAGGGGCTCGCCAGCAGAAGACGGCTTCCCCGCCGAGGCCAGCGCGGGCGCCGTCGCCGCCTGGCGGGGCAGGCGCGAAGCGGTGAGACCGTTGGGCACCACTTCGACGCGTTGGCAACCGCGTTGGCGCAACAGCTCCGCAAATCCTTCGGTGACGGAGACGACGGCGGCCGCTCTCCGTTGGACGAAGGTCACCACAGCTTCCATCACCGACGGGCGCCGAGACGTGACGATCGCGGCATCGCGTGCCAAGTCCGGCCAGGCATCGCGCATATCCACCACAAGGGGTCTACGCCAGAGGATGGACAGGAGGTAGCCAGCTGCGGTGTTGGGCAACGCCGGGACCGTGACGACGACGACGTCAGGGCGGCCACTGCTCATGGACGCCACGAGCGCCCGCGGGACCGTGCTCAGTGAGCTGAGCACGTTGGACGCCAACTTACTGAGCCGAGATTCGGTGTGTCGCAGCAGAGGGACGCGGTGCACGCGCTCACCGTGCCGGCCGTCCTCCGCGCGGAAGAAGGTACCGCCGCTGCCGGCGTCCGCCGGAGAACGGTCCGGATGCGGTGCGGGGGCGACGACGTCGACATCCCACCCGCGGTGGATCAAGCGGGCGACGAAGGCGCTCCACCGGCGTTGCGGAGCCGTGGCCTCCGGGTCATATGAGTGTGTGATGAGCAGAACTTTCACGAAAGACTACTCTGCCACGCTGGTGCTGCCTTGGTCCTCTGACGCGTCGGGGCTAGGGGAAATTCCGCCGAGCTCATCGGTGGTAATCGGGTTGCCGTAAGCGTTAGTCCCGGTCTCCTCGGCGAGGAACGTGGCGAGGTCGTCATTCTCGAGCGCTTGACTGAGGCGCTCCATCGCTTCTTCATCGCGCAGAATGACTTGAGCCGCGCCCACCTGCGCGGGGCCGCCGGTCGGGATGGTGAAGAAGTGCACGTCGTCGGTGCGGATATCCTTCAGCGTCGCGGCGAGGCCCACCATCGTGGAGGAATCGAGGGTGTCATCCACCGTGAGGTAGCCGGAGAATTGATCAACGACGTCGTACAACTTCATCGGGTTGGAGAGCGTTTCGGCCGTGAGGAAGTCCCGCATCACGGCCTTGATGAAGAGCTGCTGGTTCTGAACCCGCTGGAAGTCACCGTCGAGGAAGGCCTTCCGTTCGCGGACAAAACGCAGCGCATCGTTGCCTTCAAGGTGGATCATGCCCTCCTCGAAGCAGCTCGGCGTGGCGTGACCGGTGCAGAACTGGTTGGGGTTGTCGAGATCCACCCCGCCGAGTGCCTGCGTCAGGGAGCTGAAGCCCTCGAAGTCGATGGAGACCACGTTGTCGATCGGCGCGCCGATCAACTCTTCGACGGTTTCCACGACCAAGGGGTATCCGCCGAGGTTGAGCGCCGCATTGACCTTGCGCTCACCGTGGCCGGGGATCTCCACCCACAGGTCCCGGACCATGGACATGACGTACACGTTCTCACGGTCTTCGGGGATATGGACGATCATCATGGTGTCCGAGCGCTGCCCGTCCTCGCCCTTGACCGAGGCGACGTCGTTGCCCTCACCACGCGAATCTGAACCCAGCAGAAGAATATTGCGCGGGCCGGTGATCTCCTTCACCGGCCGAGTGCTCAGCCCGGCGTCCACCTGGGTGGTCTTGGCATCGAAGGTGTTGAGGAGGCTCAGCACGTAGGCTCCGGCACCCAGCACCACAATGAGCACGACGGCGAGGCCACTGAAGAGCGCGATCCGCCCGGTGTGCCGCTTCGGCTTGGCGCGATGCCGCGGCGTATACGGGTCGGACACGGATCGTGACACTCTTGGGTCTCCTCGTCGTCAGGTGAATTGAAGCCAGGTGGTCCTGCACGACTGAACCTCTCCTGGTTCCCCCTGCCAGCAGCCACCGCTGTATGCCAACCCCTCTACTTTAGTGGGTTCAGCTGTGAGAACGCTGCAGGCGCCGTCGGCGTTGGCAATGGGGACAGCGATAGGAGGAGCGGCCCATGAACGGTTCCCGGACGATCAGCCGGCCACACCGGCCGCACGCCTGGCCGGCACGGCCATAGGCCTGCAGTGATCGCGAAAAGTAGCCCGACTCGCCGTTGACATTAACGTAGAGCGAGTCGAAGGAGGTGCCTCCCTCCTCAAGCGAGCGCTCCATGACCTCGATGAGCGCCTCGAGGAGATCCTCGCTCTGCTTCGGGCGGAGCGTGTGCGCTGGCTTCTCGTAGTGCAGCCGCGCATGCCACAAGGCCTCATCTGCATAGATGTTGCCGACGCCGGAGATCAGCCCCTGGTCCAGAATCGCGCGCTTGATTCCGGTCATCCGCGGCCGGCCACCGGCCGACTGCGTCACGGCGCGGTGGAATCCACGCGGAGTCCAGACTGGATCCAGCACGTCACGCGCGATGTGGTGGGCGCTCACCGGGATCAGCGGATCCTCCGCACCAAAACCACCGGGCAGGCCATCACCCGTAGAGATCAGCGGATCCAAGCGCAGGCCGCCAAAGATGCGCTGATCAACGAACCGCAGCTCCGCTGGCATGCCAGCGGCCTCGGACAGACCAATGCGGACGCGCAGGTGCCGCGGATCCGGCAGCTCGTGGTCCTGCAGGAGCAGTTGCCCACTCATGCCAAGGTGCGCCACCAGGGCGGACGACGGCATCGTCTCCCCCGGGCGCGCGATCGGCATCCACATGAACTTGCCTCGCCGCGCGACGGCGGTGACGCGCGCCCCGGCGAGCCGGGACGTGAAGTCGGCCGCGCCGCCGTCGTGCCGCCTGACCGACCGGGCGTCGAGCACCTCGACGCCGGTGACGGTGCGGCCGCGCACCCAGGCATCAAGGCCGCGGCGGACCACCTCCGCCTCGGGCAACTCGGGCACGGCTTAGGCCTGAGCCTTCTGGTCAGGGTTGAGCTGACGCCAACTCACGGCGGCGGCTTCCTGCTCGGCCTCCTTCTTGGAGGGGCCGGTTCCGGAACCGTAGGAGTCCCCGCCAATGGTGAGAGTCGCGGTAAAGACGCGCGCGTGATCCGGCCCGTCGCCCTCCACGACGTAGCGGATGGCGCCGAGCTTGCGCGCGGC
Source organism: Zhihengliuella flava (assembly GCF_015751895.1). NCBI lineage: Bacteria > Bacillati > Actinomycetota > Actinomycetes > Micrococcales > Micrococcaceae > Zhihengliuella > Zhihengliuella flava. The sequence continues at coordinate 299,688 of NZ_JADOTZ010000001.1, forward strand.
GGCCACCTCTTGGATGGCCGTCTTCCAATCGATCCCGGCGCCGAGGTTCTCCACCTCATCGATCAATGGAATCACGAGGCGCAGCACCATCTCCTTGGCGGCGTCGGTCCCGCAACTGAGGAACGCGGCTCCGATGATGGCCTCGGTGGTGTCCGCGAGGATCGAGGATTTGTCCGCGCCGTTGGTGCGCTTCTCCCCCTCGCCGAGGAAGACATACGGCCCCAGGCCCAGCTCGCGCGCCACCCGGGCAAGGGCGCGGGTGCTGACGACGGCGGCGCGACGCTTGGCGAGGTCCCCTTCCGGCAGGTCCGGGTACCGGTGGTACAGATACTCGGTCACGGTAAAACCCAAGACGGAGTCGCCGAGGAACTCGAGGCGCTCGTTGGTGGGGATCCCGCCGTGCTCGTACGCGTACGAGCGATGGGTCAGGGCAAGACGAAGCGTCTCGGAGTCAATGGTGACTCCGAGACGCTTCAACAGGTCTTCTGATGCTGGCATCAGACGTCTTTAGGCGTCTGCTACCTTGCGCCCCTTGTACTCAAGGAACAGCTCGGTGCCGGCAGAGTCGGTCACGACCTTGGCCTGGTGCGGCAGGCTGTAGGTGACGCGGCCGTTCTCGACGGTCTTCACCAGGTTCGGCGCGGACGCCTTCCACTGGGAACGGCGTGCGCGGGTATTGGCGCGAGACATTTTCCGCTTTGGAACAGCCACGGCTAACTCTCTTCTCTCTCGACTGAATCTTTACTCTGGTCCGCCTCATCGGCGGTATTGCCGAGCAAGCCGCTCAAGGCTGCCCAGCGAGGATCAAGGACCTCGTGATGGTGGTCCGGATCCTCTTCAAGGCGTATCCCACATTCAGGGCAGAGGCCTTCACAGTCTTCCCGGCACACCGGCTGGAACGGCAGTGCGGTCACCACTGCGTCCCGCAGTACCGGTTCCACGTCGACGTAGTCGTCCTGGACCAAGTACTGCTCGGCTTCTTCGTCCTCCGGCGCCTCGGCGGCGTCGTAGTAGAAAAGCTCCTGAAAATCGGCCCGCAGCTCATACTCGATGGGATCGAGGCACCGACCGCATTCACCCTGAATTTCGGCGAACGCCTTGCCCGTGACGAGGATCCCCTCATGGACGGCTTCGAAGCGCACCTCGAGATCAAGATCTGATCCCTCGGGAACTCCGATCAGAGCCGCACCCAGTTCCGCGGGGGCGGAGACCGTCTCCTCAAGAGTCCTCATGTTCCCCGGGCTGTGCCCGAGGTCTTTGACCCCAAAGGTCAACGGCGAGCTGCGATCGAGGCCGCGTGACGACGGCTGATCTTTTCGCTTGTCGCTAATGAGAACTCCTGTAGAACATAGACCGACAGTACATCTTAGCCGCTGGCGCGCCGTGACCCAAACTGAGTGCGCACGGGCGCGCCGCGTCCTCTTATTCTCCCACGTGGAATCGACCGAGGTCACTCGGCCGACGCGCGGCGTGCCTCACATCGGGCGGGGACGACGGCGCTACAGCCCGGCCGCGAAGTCCTTCAACCACGGCTTCAAGCCAGGGCCCAAGTCCTCACGCTCGGCCGCGAGCTCCACGATGGCCTTGAGGTAGCTCAGCTTGTCCCCCGTGTCGAACCGGCGCCCCTTAAAGGTCACCGCGTAGACACCGCCGCCTTCGCCGTCGTCTTGGGCCAGCGTTTCCAACGCGTCGGTGAGCTGAATTTCATTTCCGCGCCCGGGGCCAGTCTGCTCCAGCACCTCAAAGACCTTGGGAGACAGGACGTAGCGGCCGATGACGGCCAGGTTGCTCGGCGCGTCCTGCGGCGCTGGCTTCTCCACCAGCCCGTTGACCTTGACGTAGTCCTGACCCTCCACGGCGGTAACATCCGCGCAGCCATAGGCGCTGATGGCCTCCGGCTCCACCTCCATGAGCGCGATCACCGAGCCTCCGGTCGCCAGCTGCACCTGCATCATCTCTTCGAGGAGGTTCTCCTCCTCGCCGATCAGGTCATCGCCCAGCAGGACGGCGAACGGCTCATCGCCGACGTGGCGACGCGCGCACAACACCGCATGCCCGAGCCCCTTGGGATCGATCTGGCGGACAAAGTGAATGTCTCCCAGTGCCGTGGCCTCGTTGACCAGGGCGAGCTTCTTCTCGTCTCCCTTTTCCGCCAGCGAGGCCTCGAGCCCCGGCACGCGGTCAAAGTGATCCTCGAGGGCGCGCTTGGAGCGGCCCGTGATCATCAAGACGTCCTCGAGGCCGGCCTTCACGGCCTCGGACACCACGTACTGGATCGCCGGGCGGTCCACCACGGGGAGCATTTCCTTGGGAGTGGCCTTCGTTGCGGGCAGGAAGCGAGTTCCCAGTCCGGCGGCCGGGATGACGGCCTTGGTGATCTTACGGTTCTCGGTCATGCTCTCGGTCCTTCCGTCGTACTTCTTCGGGCGCGGCAGCGGCGGGATATGCACCGTCCACTCAGCCTGCGCGTTCGTCAGTGGGCAGAGCCTGTGCTGTTCAAGCGGTTCAGCACCGTGCGTGGGACGTAGTCGGAGATGTCTCCGCCCAGGGCGTGGACTTCCTTGATGAGGGACGAGGAGACGTGGGTGTACTGCGTATCGGCCAAGAGGAAGACCGTCTCGACGCCCGTCAGGTGCCGGTTCATAGCCGCCATGGGCGCCTCGTAGTGATAGTCGGTCGCGTTGCGCAGTCCCTTGACGATGGCGTTCGCCCCCTGCTCGCGGCAAAATTCAGCCAGCAGGCCGCTGCCCATCGGCACCACGGAAATTCCCGCTAAGGAGGAGAGCGTTTGCCGGGCGATGTCGATGCGCTGTGATTCCTCGAACCGGTATTTCTTCGCGTAGTTCGTGGACACCGCCACGATCACCTCGTCAAAGATGGCAGTCGCCCGTGCAATGATCTCGATGTGCCCCTTGTGAATGGGGTCAAAGGATCCGGGGCATACGGCACGTCTCATGCCATCAAACCTACCCGACGCCGTCGATTCGGCGACGTATTGGGCGACACGGTGACGTGATACCTGCGCCGCGGCCCTCGCCCGTCCGCGGAGCCCCCGTAGGATGCTGCGCAGAACGCACCCGGCGTCACGGCACCGCAAACCCCTCACCGAACGATCAGGAGGCCTCATGATGTCCCGACCGGACGACCCTGTTCACCGCTCGCTTCCGTGGCAAGGTGCCGCGCGGGGCGCGCACCTGCTCGATCCCTCGGGAGCGGTCCGCCCCACGGTCTTCGAGGAGCTCACGGGGCTTGCCCAAGTGCACGACGCCATTAATTTGGGTCAGGGATTCCCCGACACCGACGGACCGGAGGAGCTGCGCCGCATCGCCGCCGACGCCGTCGTGCGGGATCTGTCCGACGGCGGCCTGAACCAATACGCACCGGGCGCTGGCCTTCCCTCGTTGCGGCAAGCGGTCGCCGACCACCAGCACCGCTGGTACGGCCAGCGCCTCGACCCGGCGCACAACGTCCTGGTCACGACGGGTGCGACCGAGGGAATCGCCGCGTCGCTTCTGGCCGTGGTCTCCGCCGGAGACCGCGTCGTGACGTTTTCCCCCTACTACGACTCTTACGCTGCCATGCTCGGCCTCGTCGGTGCCGAGCATGCCAGCATTCCGCTGCGCTGGCCGGACTTTCAGCCGACGCCGGAGGACATCGCCGCCGCCATCACCCCGGAGACCCGGGCCGTGCTCCTCAACACTCCTCACAACCCCACCGGCACCGTTTTTTCCCGGGAAACCCTCCAGCAGATTGTCGACGCCGCGGCCGCGGCGGACGCGATCATCATCAGCGACGAGGTCTACGAGCATCTGGTGTTCGAGGCCGAGCACGTGCCGGTGGCCTCCGTCCCGGGAGCGGCTGAACGTACGCTCACGCTCGGCTCAGCCGGGAAATCGTTCTCACTCACCGGCTGGAAGGTCGGTTGGGTGACGGGGCCGGCCGAGCTCATCACCGGAGTGCGCGCCGTGAAGCAATTTATGTCCTACTCCTCCGGGGGCCCGTTTCAAGCTGCGATTGCCACAGGTTTGGGGTACGACGACGACTATTTCCGGGCCGGAGCCACTCGCCTCGCTGCGGGGCGGGACATCTTGGCCGACGCCCTGCGCGGAGTGGGCCTGGCCGTCAATCGTCCCGCCGCGGGCTACTTCCTCATCGCCGACGCGGCACCGCTCGGCGTGCACGATGCGCGGGAGCTGGCCTACCGCATGACCTCCGACCTCGGCGTCGCGGCGATCCCTGTCAGCGCGTTCGTCGACCCGCAGGAGGTTTCCGAGTACCGCTCCCAGCTCCGCTTCGCCTTCTGTAAGCGGCCCGACGTTCTGGCCGCCGCGGCCGCGCGGCTGGCCGACCTGCCGGACGTGTGCGCCAGCCTAAGCAGCGCCCAGGAGAGGGCCTAGTGGCTGCTCGAGCACCACTGCCGCTGCCGCGAACCCTCTCCATGGCCTCGGGCCTCGTCGCCCGGCTTGAAGCGGATGAGATCACGGGAGACGGGATCATCCTGCTCGTCGACGGCGCGGAACAGTCTCACGTCGACGTGGCGGATCAGCGCCGGGTCTTTTACGAGTACCTGCAACGGATCGCCCACGTGCTCGCGTCCTTGTGCCCGCCGCAGCCGCGCGTGCTGCACCTCGGCGCCGGAGCCATGACCCTGCCCCGCGCGCTCGGGATGACGCATCCGGGCAGCCGCCATGTCGTCGTGGATCGTGAACGCGAGCTCATGGACTTCGTCCTGCGCTACGTTCCGTTGCCGGAACCCTTGCGTGCTGCGCGGACGGCAACGCTCACCACCGCGCTGGAAGCGCGCATGACGGCGGGAGCCGACGGAGCCGACGTCGTGCCCGTGATTGCCGATGCCAAGGACTACGTGGAGGCCGCGCTGCGGGGAGACGGTGAGGGATTCGACGCGATCGTGCTGGATATCTTCACGGGGCGAGACTCCCCCGAACACCTCGCCGACCCCTCGTTCTACGCCATGCTCCACCGGGCGCTGGCAGCGAAGGGGACCCTGGTGGTGAATCTGGGCGATGACGAGGGGATGCACTTTGCCCGCGCGCAGATTCGTGCGCTGCAGGCGGAGTTCGGTGATGTGCTGGCCTCCGGCGAAAGCACACTGTTCAGCGGCCGGTACCCCGGGAATATCATTGCCGCCGCGACGGATCAGCCGTTCCCGCCGGCGGTGGTGGACCGGCTCCGCGCTGCGGGACCGCATCCGGCGACGGTCCTGTCCGGACCGGAGCTCGACGGGTTCGCTCGCGATCGTTAGGGGTCGTTCCGTTCGTGGTCCGCGCCAGCGGCCGGCTCGGCATACCAGAGCCGTGTCTCGCCGAACTTCTTGCCGGACAGCGGCACCAACGCCTCGGGCCACGTGGGCTCGGGCGAGCGGCTGGAGCGCTCGATCACGACGACGGCGTCGTCCGCGAGCCGCGGCGCGACGGCGGCCAGGATCGCGGCCAATTCCTCCTCGCCCAGAGGGTATGGCGGGTCCAGGAAGACCAGGTCCCAGACATCCCTCACGCCGTCTAAGACTGCCGGCGCCTTGCCCCGGAGCACGCGCGCTCCGCGGGTTCCGTCCTCGACGCGCGGCCCCGGCGCATCACCGGACCGCGTGCGCAGGGCACGATTGACGATGTCAGCATTCTTGCGCGCGGCACGCACGGCCGGCTCGGCGGAGTCGATCAGCAGCGCGCGCTCGGCTCCACGGCTCAGGGCCTCGAGCCCCAACGCGCCGCTGCCGGCAAACAGGTCCAAAACCCGCGCCCCGGAGATCGCGTCCCAGTGCTCCAACCGGGAAAACAGGGACTCCTTGACCCGGTCCGTCGTCGGCCGGGTTCCGGTGCCCGGGACGGAGGTGAGGGAGAGTCCGCCGGCGGCCCCGGCGATAATGCGGCTCATGCTCGCTCCAAATACTCGCGGCGGTCATCGTCCAGGCGTGCTAGCGCCGCCCGCAAGGGAGCGTGCTCCGCGAGCTGCCGGTCGGCGGCCACCAGCTCAAAGGCCTGCTTGCGGGCACGGGCAATGAGTTCGCCGTCCCGCGTCACCTTGACGAGGCGCAGGCTGGAGGTCCCTCCGCTCTGCGTCGAGCCGAGCACGTCGCCCTCCTTGCGGGTTTCCACATCGTACTCACTCAGGGCCAGGCCATCCGTCGTCTGGGCGACCGCCTGCAAGCGCTCCACCGACGGGTGCTGTTCGGGCAATTGCGTGACCAAGAGGCAGGTGCCCGCCTCACTGCCACGGCCGATCCTGCCGCGCAGCTGATGTAACTGGGCGACGCCGAATCGGTCCGCGTCCAGCACCACCATGACCGTCGCATTGGGCACGTTGACCCCCACCTCGATCACCGTGGTGGAGATGAGCACATCGATCTCGCCGCGAGAGAACGCCACCATGACGGCGTCCTTATCCTCACTCGGCATTCCCCCGTGCAGCGGTTCAAGCCGCAGGCCCGCCAAGGCTGGCTGCTGCGCCAAGTAAGCGTACGTGCTCTCGACCGATGTCATGGGCGCGCCGCCGGTGCCCTGGCCCGACGAATCAGCGATCAGCGGGCAGACGACGAAGGCTTGCCGACCGGCGTCGACCTCCTCCCGGATCCGTGCCCAGATCCGCGCGGCCCAGGTCGGATGGGATTCGAGGCACACGAGGTGCGTGGCGATCGGCTGGCGGCCCGCGGGCAGTTCGGTCAACGTCGAGACCGCGAGGTCACCGAAGGTGGTCATGGCGATGGTCCGCGGGATGGGGGTGGCCGTCATGACCAGCACGTGCGGCGGAATGTCCGCCCGGGTGCGCAGCGCATCGCGCTGTTCGACGCCGAATCGGTGCTGCTCATCTACGACGAGCAGGCCGAGTTCGGCGATGGACACCTTGTCCTGAACCAGAGCGTGCGTGCCAATGATCAAATCCACCGTACCGGCGGCCAGATCCAGCAGGACCTGCTTTTTGCGCTTGGTGGGCATCGAGCCAGTGAGCAGTTCGACGCGGACACGGGGGCCGCCGGAGACGTCCGTCCCTGCGGAACCGAGCATGCCCTCGCCGTCCAGTAAGTCATCCGCGTCGCGGCTGGGGGCACCCACCGGACCGGAGGCGAGCGGACCGAGCGCTTCGAGGATGGACCGCAAGTGCTGTTCGGCGAGAACTTCGGTGGGGGCGATCAGCGCGGTCTGCCCTCCGGCGTCGATCACCTGCAGCATGGCACGCAAGGCCACGAGTGTCTTGCCGGACCCCACTTCGCCCTGCAGGAGCCGATTCATCGGGTGCGGCTGTGCGAGCTCGTCGGCGATGCGTTCACCCGTTTCCCGCTGGCCACTGGTCAGCTTAAACGGCAGGGCGGCGTCGAACGCGTTCAGTGCGCCATTCGCGCGCGCCGGCCGCGGTGTCGCCGGCTCGGCTTGGCGCGCAGCGCGGCGCGTGGCAAGCACCGTCTGGAGGAGAAACGCCTCTTGGAAGGCGAGGCGTCGGCGCGCGGCATCGACCTCCCGCACCTCATCCGGCCGGTGAATCCGGCGGTAGGCCTCTTCCAGTCCGATGAGGCGCTCGGCCTCGCGCACCGATTCTGGCAGCGGGTCCGCCAGGCGGCGGTGGAACCCGGAATCGAGCACCCGCGCCACGCACTGCCGGACGACGTTGCTGGAGAGCTTCTTCGTCGCCGGATAGATCGGCAGTGGGCGGGTGTCCACCGCCGCGCCGGCGTCGCCAGTCTCATCCGTCTCGTCAATCATCTCGTAGCTGGGATGGCTGAGGCTGCGTTGACCTTTGAAGTCCTTGACGGTGCCAAAGACCGCCATGCGTCGCCCGATGAACCGCCCCGGCTGTTCAAAGCTGCGATCGTTGAAAAACACCACCTCGATGGTGGAAGTCGGCTCATTCGGCTGATCCCCGAAGTCCACCTTGTAAATCTTCCCGCGACGACCCGAGCGCATGTATTGGCTGGACACCCGCGTCACGTAACCAATCAGGGTGACGTCTTGCCCGGGCTCGGCGGAGGCAATATCGACCATTTCGCCGCGTTCGGCGTACCGGCGCGGATACGTATCTAAGAGGTCCTCGACCGTCTCAACGCCCAGTTCGTCCCGGAGTTTGGCGGAGTGTGTTGCGCTCAGCAGCGATTCGAGCGGGGTGTGCTGCGGGCGCCCGAACGGCTGCTGCTCCCCCGTCCCCGCCACCGGCGTTGCAAGGCCAGCACGCGCCGCCGCGTCGACGGCGTCCGTCACCGGCAGGGCTCCGCGGAGCTCAAGGAGGTGATGGTCACGTTATCGGGGCTGCCGTAACCGTTGAGCAGCTGCAGCACCGGATCCGCGGCAGGAACGTGGACATGAATACGCCACCGGACGGCTTCCTGCGACTCGGCCTCACGGTCGAGGTCTTCGGCGTCCCCAGAACCGGGCCGCGGCAGGGGGCTCATCACCACCGAATCGCCGAGCCCGGCCAGTTCGCCGCGCAACGTGGCAGCGCCCAGCGGGTCAAGGTCCATTGAACACATGACCTCCACACCGTCCTGAATCTCCCCCGGCACTTGGTGATGGGCCGCTGCTGGCTGATGCGTGCCGAACTCAGCCAGGACGCCGTCCGGCACCTCCTCGCCGGTCAACGCCGCGCGGAGCGCTTCGAGGACGAGCAGGAAGCCGACGGCGCCCGCGTCCACGACGCGGGCTGCTGTCAACGTCTCCAGTTCAGATTCGGAGCGCACGACGGCGGCCCGCGCCGCGGTCACCGCGCGCTCGAGCCCGGCCAGCAACGCGGCCCTGGACTCGGGCTCGCCGCCGGTCACCTCGTCATCGTGGAGAGCGTCAGCGGCCGCGCGGGCTGCGGCGCTCATGGCCGTGGGCATCGTGCCGGGAACGGGATCAGTCAGGGCGGACCAGGCCCGCAGCTGCCCCCGCTCCAACGCCTCGGCAAAGCGCGGGAGGTTCAGTCGACTAGCCGCAGCGAGCGGCTCGGCGAAGCCGATCAGAAAGACGGAGAGAATGGTGCCAGAATTTCCCCGGGCGTTATCCAGGGCCGACTCAGCGGCCGCATGCAGGATGCTGCCTACGTCGTCGGCGCCGTCGTCGAACGCTTCCCAGGCGCCGCGGGCGGCCTCGCGGGCCGTGAGGTGCAGGTTGGTGCCGGTGTCACCGTCCGGAACGGGGAACACATTGATGGCGTCCAGCCGCTCGCGGTGGCGTTCAAGAAGGGCTTCGACGCCGTTCAGCCAGGCGAGAGCGCCGTCGATCCCTTTTGCGAGTTTCTGTTGCACGTCCTTGTTCCCATCCAGCGTTGGTCGAGCCCACGCGGATTAGCGTGAAGTATGCTGGTCTCCGCCCAGCCTATCTGACGCGTTCGGTCTGCGCGCGAGCGCGCGCCGAGCGCGTCGGCGTCATCGATCCTTGTGGAAGGCAGGTATGCCCGCTCCCCGCTCCGCCACGCCGCGGCATCTGCGCACGAGCTCGTCCTTCTCCGTGCCCGCCGGCTACACGGATCCGTTCCAACCGAGCGAAGGCGATGACCGGGGCGAGGAGTTCGCGCCCCCGCTGGGATCGCGCTCCATGCCAGCTCCTCGGCAACGCCGGCGCGGCGGGCAGCTGGCCACAGTGCAGGATTCGGCGTGGGCGCAGTTCAACTCCGACGGCGCCCAACGGCGCCGTCGCCTGACCGTGCGCCTCCTCCTGGGCGCCGCCATCGCCGTCAGCGCCGCGCTGGCGTGGGGCCTGTTCTTGGTCAATCAGACGCCGGCCGGCTGAGCCACCGCCGGCTGGCTCGAGGCCGGCGGCGCTCTAGTACGTCAGCTCAATGCCGAGGCGCGCCGGCTCGGCGAGCCGGCGCAAGCGCTGCTCGGCCGCGGCCCGCTCCTCCAGCCTCAGCGATGACGCGTCGAGGACGAACTCGTCCGCAGCGGCACCTCGAACGCCCAACAGCGCGGCGGCCAGCATCAGCTCCATCCGGCGCGGGCCGTCACCACCCATCAGGTGAGCATTGGAGGCTCCCGCGCCGAAACCACCGGCGGGGCCGGCCGGCGCATCGCGCAACACGCTCACACTGGGACCGCCGAGCGGTAGCTTGGCCGCCTCGTAGCTCACGGGTGCCGGGCGGACGGGCACGGGAGCGGCATCGGTTTCGATGGCGCGAGCCAGGGCCGGGCTGATCCCCTCCGGCAGCTCCAGCGCACCCGAGGTGTAGGGCCCAAAGACCAAGTAGGCGCACAGTCCGAGCCGGTCGGGGTGAAGGTCGTCGCTGTCCTCACGCGCGCGCGGAACGCTGAACCGCAGGATGGGCGGATAGGCGTCATATTCTTGCGGCACGGCACGCAGTGCCCAGTCGGCCGCCGTGTCGTCTTGCTGGATCTTCATCGTTTTCCCCTGCGCAGTCCGCGCCGCAGCGCCCGTCTCATGATTCTCTGCAGCCGGCGGTGCCCGAGTGCTTTCCGGGGGCGGCGCGCCGCCGGCGCGGGACGAGTCGTCTCTGCTGGCGGTGCAGCCGTCGACTTCTCGGCGTCCCCACTGATCCAGCGGAGCCCGGCCTCGCCGGCCGCCCGCCGCACCTCATCGGCGAGATCAGCCGCCGTCCTACCTTTCCCGTAGGGGAAGGCGCCGGATCCCGCGCGGTGGCTCCAGCGATCTACCACGCGGCGGCACAGATCGGCGCGCAGGAGGACGCCGTCGCGAAACTGAGCGCCCGCGACAGCGACCTCCATGGCGGCAAGCGCCCCCACGGGCGCCGCAGCATTACCAATCCACAGAAAGCTTGGACCTTCCTCGAGCCATTCGGCGAGGTCCACCAGCGAGGCCGACGGGACGGTCTCGATGAGCAGTTCGGGCGCGTCAGTGAGGCGGTACCGCCACGCGTCGGTGTTACGCGCCCACGTGCGTTCGTGGTCCACAATGGCCCGGTTTTCCCTCACGGCCTGCTTGACGGCGTCGGAGATCTCCGGATTCTGCAGGGCGGGCTGGTGCCACAGGTGATACATGGCCACGCGCTCGTCTTCGACCCAGACCGTGCGGTATCCGGCGCGGGCCGCGCGCCACCCCAGGTCCATGTCCTCGCGCCCGTAGGTGTGGAGGCGCTCGTCAAACCCACGGATCCGGCCGAGCCCCTCACGGCTGATCGCCATCATGCCGCCCATGCCCCAGCGCGGGCGGAGTCGGGCGGACCGACGGATCAGGCCCCAGTCGATGGACTCCCAGTCCGCGGGCGTTGCAGCGGAGGGCAGGTCCCGGCACTGCAGGAACAGGGCGGATTGCGGGCTCGCCAGCCACCACGAATGGATGCCTTCCATGGCGTGCGGGCTAAAGATGATATCCGCGTCGGTAGAAATAAGGAGGCGACCGCGCGCGGCGGCAAAACCGGCGTTGAGGGCACGCGAGCGGGACCACCGGGGCGCGTCCTCGATCCGCACCAGGCGCGCGCCGGTGCTGGAGCAGACGCGTGCGGCGGGATCCGGGTCATCGGATCCGTAGTCCACCACGATCACTTCGCCCTGGCGCTCCCCGAAGCTGGCCTGCACGGAGCGGATGGAGAGTTCGAGCCGCTGCGTGTCCCAGTTGCGGAATCCGTACACCACGGAGAGCTCAATCCCCTCCGTGGCCTCGTGATCCAGTTCGATCGTCATGGACTCCTCGTTCGTGATCTCTCGGCGGTGGCGTCGTCGGGCTGCCACGGGGCAGTTTACGCGGGCGTCAGCACGACGACGTCGCACACGCCGGGATGGTGTGCGATGTGGCGCTCCAGCCGCGCGGCGGATATCAGGCTGTCCCCGCCCGGGGCATAACTGATGATCGTGACGCTGCGGCCGCTGGGGCTGTGCGCGCTGAGCGCGGGGGTGGCCGGCTCTGACGCGCGGATGGCGTCGGCAACGGCGGTATGGGCGCGCGGTTGGCTGCGCACGACGACGCACGGGCCGGCCGCGACGCGGCGGTCCCGCCGGTCCATGAGTGCGCCAGCGACGGCCCAGTCGGGGGCGTCGTCTCCTGGCGTTGCAGGCCCCCACTCCCCTATGTTCACCACGCGGACCGTGGAGACGCTGTAACCCTGGCCCGCCACTTCGTAAAACTCACGCCAGCTCAACCCGCTCACGGAGAGCAAGACGGCCTCATAGTGAACAAGGTCGGCCGCGCCGTCGGGCCCCTGGGCGGCGGGGCCTGGCCTCAACGAGCAGGCATAGCCGGAACGGTGCTGACCGCCGGCGCCCAACAGGGCGTCTGGTAGGAAGGGCGCCACGAGCTCGCGAAAGTCGGGATACTTCCGCCGGGAGCCATGGCGCGGCTCCATCTGGCTGGAGAAGCGCTCCCTCAGCGCGGACAGACCGGCTTCGGCAGCGCGTTTTTGGGCGGCGCCCCGCTCCCCAGTGATGCTGCCAGCGTGAACCCGCCGCAGCTGACAAATGACACCTGCATCCACAAACCGCACCCCGTTCGCCAGCCACCGCAGGGCCACATCGTTGTCAATCGCGGCGGTCAAGGACTCGTTGTAGGGCATCCGGCGCATCAGCTCTGCACGCACCAGCCACGTGCCGTGTCCTGGCGCATATCCGGACATGAGGCTGTCCGCAATGGAGACCTCTCGGCTGGGATGCAGCGTGAGCTCTCCGGTGACCGCATCAAAATTGACGAAGGCCCCGTGAATAATGTCCGCGGAGGCGTCGATCGCTTCCACCTGCTCGGCGATGCGGCGAGGGAGCATGAGGTCATCGTCGTCGTGGACAGCGATCCACTCACCCGCCGCGGCGCGGGCGCCCTGATTTCGCGCGGCGGCCGCGCCGGAACCGGTGGCTGGTAGGTATCTCAGGCGGGGATCGGCGAAGGACTCGACCAGCCGCTCGGTGGTGCCGCTGACGCCGTCGTCCACTACCACCACATCGAGGGCGCGGTGCGTTTGATTCAATACCGTCGTCAGTGACTCCGCGAGCAGTGCGTCGCGATTCCTGGTCGCGATCACCACCGAGATGAGTTCGTTCTCACGCGCGCCCACGCGCATCCTCCTGCTCTGGCCAACAGGTGATGGCTTCCCGAAACCCCGGCAGCACAGGGTGGTCGCGTTGTGCGATCAGCGTGAGCGCTGGCGGGAACTCAGCGTCGTTCGCCAGAGCTACGAGGCGGATCCTCAGCTCAGCCACTCCCGCCGCGGCGCGGTTCCCATGGGATTCGCCGAGCAGAACCTGTCCGCCATGACCCACGTAGACATAACGAGCACCAATCTTCGGCGAATATAACAGCCGCTCAAGTGCCGGAAAGTGCCGAATCAGTTCGTTCGTGGCCACCAAGGCTAGGTCCCGCCGAGCTCCCATGGCAGGAATCCGGAGCTCCTCAAGACGCACCTCACTGTTCCGCACATCGCAGGCGTCCATGAGGTAGTCGCGACAGGATAACTTGGGCTCCGAGTGTCCAGGCGGCCCCAACCGTGTCAGGCGACCAAGAAAGCGAGAGATTCGAGGCATGGCTCAATGCGCCAATTAGACGTGTTCGCGACCACGCTCAATGAGTTCAAGAAGGTAGTTGCCATAACCACTCTTAACCAACGGCTGAGCCCGTTCGGCGAGCTCCGCGTCTGACAGGTAGCCCTTGCGCCAGCCAATTTCCTCGGGGCAAGCCACCTTGAGGCCCTGGCGGAGCTCGACGGTTCGGATGAAGCTTCCTGCCTCAAAAAGGGTCTCGAAAGTTCCGGTGTCCAGCCACGCTGTCCCTCGAGGCAGGACCTGCACCTGGAGCTTGCCGTCATCAAGGTAGGACTGATTCAGATCAGTAATCTCGAGTTCACCGCGCGCAGACGGTTTCAGCGCTTTAGAACGTTCGGAAACCGTCTCGTCGTAGAAGTAAAGTCCCGGTACGGCATAGTTACTCTTCGGCTTGGCTGGCTTCTCCTCGAGGGAGATGGCTTTCCAGTCCTCGTCAAATTCGACGACGCCGTAGGCCGTGGGGTCCGCCACCCAGTAGCCGAAGACGGCTGCTCCATCGATGTTGGAGAAACGGCCGAGGGTGGAACCCATCCCTGAACCGTGGAAGATATTGTCGCCGAGGACCAAGGCGCCGGGACCGCCCTGAAGATGCTCTTCACCCAGGATGAACGCCTGGGCCAAGCCGTCGGGCGAGGGCTGGGCGACGTAACTCAGGTTCACACCGAATTGGGAACCGTCACCCAACAACTTCCTGAACGCTTCCTGATCTCCCGGCGTCGTGATGATGAGGATGTCCTGGATTCCTGCCAACATGAGAGTGGACAACGGATAATAGATCATCGGCTTGTCCCAGACGGGAGTCAGCTGCTTGCTGATCCCTTTCGTGATTGGATGAAGTCGTGATCCTGTGCCACCGGCAAGAATGATTCCGCGCATGCTGTTTTTGTATCACGGTGGCACGGTCGGGTGAAAAAATGAACACGGCAAACTCACAGATTCGTGTACATAGAATGTGGCCATATCTGCTCCCATACGCTCCGCCCGGACATGTTTAACACCTGAAGGGGAACTCTTGCGCCGTACTGTCGCGTCCGCCGCCATCGTGGCCGCCATCGTGCAAACGTCGCTAGCTGTCGTATCAGCTGCCAAACCTCCGTCACCATCGGATCAGACGAACTTGGTCTGCTCTGCGTCGTCCGCGAACGCCAACTATCCACAAGAATCAACCGCTCAATGGCGCATCACCAGTCGGTCGATTCCGGATGCTCAGACGTGGTCCGGCCATCATGTGCCCCAGGACATCCTTGTCGCGGGCGAAGCGACGTTTATTGGCTACTACGACGCCGATCAGCGATTGGCTCTTGCGTACCGCCCCAACCCTGGCGCGCAGTGGGCGACGTACCGCGTCCCCGGTTCAGCAGCCAAAGTTGGCTGGGACAGCCACAATGGGATTGAACTCGGGCTCGATTCCAAGGGTCGGCTCCACGTAGCCGCTAATATGCACCTGGATGAGCTGCGCTACTGGCGCATGACACGGTCAGGAGACCTCTCGTCACTCAGGCGCGTAGAAACGATGGTCTCTTCTGCTCGTGAGCAGCAGGTGACCTATCCTCAATTTTTGAATACCGCTTCCGGTGAGCTCATCTTCCGTTACCGAAATGGAGGATCAGGCGACGGGCAGGATTATCTCAATGTTTATCGTCCAGAATCCGGTACTTGGGAATCTCTCCTCAGCACCCCGTTATTCGACGGTTCTGGCGAAGACGAAAACTACAACGCCTACTACAACCTCTCCGAAGAGCCGAACGCCGACGGCTACTATGAGGTGACGTGGATGTGGCGGAGGACGCCAGACGCGTCGACTAACTCTCGTTTGTCCTACATGCGGAGCAAGGACCTCAGGAACTGGGAGACAGCGTCCGGCAAACCTATCTCATTGCCTGTGACCTACGGGACCGATGGTGTTGTGGTCGACGACGTCGCAGAACAGGGCGGTCTATTAAACGGCACCGAACGATTGACCACTGACGAATCGGGGCGGCCCCTTGTCGTCTACTACAAGTATGCTGCCGATGGCTCGCACCAGCTATTTGCTAGTCGATTCCGTGCCGGCGAATGGAAGCAGAAGCGACTGACGAACTGGCGTGGGGCCGCAGATTTCTCGGGTATTGGCACCATCCAGGTGCCCATTTCTCTGGGCACAATCGATCGCCTCGAGTCCGGCGATCTTCGGGTGGATTTCCGGTGCTCGGGGGCAGAACCGAGGGCTCGATCGCTTGTACTTGATGGTCGAACGCTTCGAACTATGGCTGAGACGGCAATCCCTTCAAATGGCTTGCCAGCCGAGGTCACACGCATCCTAGAGACCAAGCCTAAAACTGCGTACGGCGTCCTGAACACGGAAGAACGGAACGACCGGGCGATGACCGCCTTTTTCTGGCAGTCCCAAGGCGTCAATGGTGACCAGCCATTCCGAACGACACCTCGCCCGCTCCCGATCCGTGTGTATGACCTCGAACCGGTCTCGGCATCCGCACCAGTCCGCCACTTGAGGACACATCTAGAGCAGGAAGGATACCGACTGACTTGGAGCAAACCAGCCGATAGCGGCGGACGCCCAGTACAGCACTACCTGATCGAGGTATCCAACGATGGAGGCCTTACATGGCAGGAAACTGCACGACCAGCCAAACCGGGAGCGCTCATCCCCTACGAGTCCGGAACTGATGTTCAGGAACTAACCTTCCGAGTCACCCCTGTTACCCAGTACTCCCCTGGTGCAAGCCTCACGACGATCGCACCACCCATCGGTGAGGCTGTTCAGTCAACCCCCTGGCGGACCATCGTGTTCCTTTGCATTATCACTTTACCACTAATAGCGACCCGCCTTCTCTTGCGAAAAAGACGTCGGACCGAATAACAATTGAAAAATCCAGCTAGGTGCTCGTCGTCTATCTTTGCGCAACAGCTGTATAGGCCAGGAGTTAATCGAGGAGGAATTGGGAGATTGACCATAAATTGCGGTTAACTCACTGACATGGCCGAATCGATCTCGGCCAGCTACGTGCCAAATACTATTACGACCTCAAGACTCAATACAAATAACAATGTCAAACACTTCTTGATTGAACATCAAATGCAAGCCGTTTCATCGTCGTTCCAAAATGATGGGGCGAGAGACCATTGGTTCAACGGTTGAGAGCGACATCTATTTACCTTGGTGGGGCAGTTCTTGAAACGAAGGAATTTGAAAAGCTCGCCGCTCGAGTTCCTTCAGCGAGACGACCTTGAAAACCATATTACAGCCATTCGGGAGAAAGTCGTCTAGGAACTCTTGATCGACAGTAAAAATCAGCAATTGTTTCTTTTCGAGTTCAGCTGAGAAACTCAGGCCTAAACGCCCAGCAGTAGCAATGAACGATCTCAAAATCCACGTCGCCAATAGGCTGAAATATCACTCGAGCTGCAGGCACCGCCCCAGAGGGTGATCTATTGAACTATTCTGGTATAGGCATTCTCACTGACCTAAGTCAGCGACCCAGCCACGATCCATTCCTCCAATGTACAAAGACGAACGATTGCAAATAACCGCCCCGTCTAACTGGAACACCATGGGAAACAAGCCCTGGGAGTGCCAACTGCCGAAGACGGGTACGTTATTGCTTGAATGGCTTAACGACCCGCATATTACTTCAAAAATCTAACGGTGCATGACTCGCCAGCGTAGGCTCGAACACCATTCGATAACTTCGGATTAGCGCTAGCAAACGATAGAGCTGCGTAGTCATCAGAATATAAATCCTTCAAGCGCCTCGTGATGTCCGGATCCAGTTCCTTCTTCTTGCGGGTTCCGACCATCTCACGGGGCGCTTCTGCAGCGACCTGACCAGCCATACCCAACGACAGTCCAACCTGAACAACAAGTTCATTTACCTCGGAAACATCGTAAATATAGTCGTACGTACTCAGGTCCCCAATGTATGCTGCCTGCGGCAATGAATGGTGGAACACATCGTTGAAGACCAGACAGTAACGCGCAAAATTATCTAAGAATTCCTCCAAAGTCGGCTGAAGTTTCAAGCCGAATAGATCAGGAACTTCGCTGGAATCGAGACCATACTCGTACGCAAGACTATCCTCGCCAATAATGTTTTTTCCATGGTAAGAAACTAGGCGATCTTCTGGACGACGTAGGATCAAGACCTTGAGAGATGACTCCAGCTCTTCTGCTGAATAGGACTGGAATGAAAAGAAGGGATTCCCAAAGCCTTCATGAGGTCGAGAATCATCGACCTTTTGGACGCTCCTAAGAATGAATGTCTTTAGGGAAGTAGACGCATTCTTTGGTATTGCCGTGTACAATAAACCATCATGGAGTCGCGTATAGTAGGGTTTACGCACCCCACCGAAGTAATGTACCCACGCTGGCTGCATAGGATCGCGCTGAGACAGGCCTGCCAAGATTCCGCGCGCTTGCTCATAGTCGCCTTCAACAAACATTAAGTATTTGGCCATTAGGCGCGCAACGCGCGGACGCCTCGAAAGCTTACCCAGCGTTTCAAAATAGTTCCTGAAGGACGCATACTCCTCATTTTTGAGAAGAAAAGCCAGGTAATCTACTTGACCCGAGAAATCATCCTTTACCCGACTTAGGTACGACTCAAGCTCGAATTTGTATCCATCAATACCTCTCGCGCGGAGAACTTCACGGATCTTTGGCTTTAAATTCAAATTGTCCACGGGTATCACTTTCAATGAATCAAATGCTTGTATCTAGTAGTTTCAGTGCCCTCTAACTCGAGGCAGCGTCAACACGATTCAGGATTTGCTGCTTAGACCAAGTCGAGCTCTGACTTTTTCTAGAACGTCAGGCGCAACCGATCCCGTCTCACCAATTGAGTTCACTCGCTGACTGGAGAATGATTCGGCCTTATCGAGGTCAACTTCGACACCAATGAATTCAGCAACGCCCGCCACGACGTGGCGAAGATTCGACGTCATTTCTTCATAGGAAAGAACGAGAACATTATCGAAATGCTTGCGGAAACGCTTCTCGGCGCCAACATAATCGTTGAGCGCGATCTGTTGCTCTATCCACGATGGCATCGTTTCTAAAGTCTCTGCTAGGTCGTCTGAGAATCGCTCTTTATCAACTTCCCCACCACCATAAACCTTGAGAAGCTTGTATGCTGAGAGGAAGCGTTCCAATGGATGACGAGTTACGAGAATAATCCTCGCTTCCGCGCCAACCACCGACCTCATTTCTGCGATTTGCTCATCAGAAAGGAGCATATATTCCGGAGTTGTCTCACCGACAAATTCTCTGCCCAGAAACGGCTTAAATAAAGAGTGGTAATTAATCTCATGGACCGGCCTAGAGTACAGCATCCAGTTGGTGTTCAAATAGCATCCAACCCGTCGGCCAATCTTCTCGGGACCCTCGGCGCTGGCCAGTCTCGCGAATTCGCGATCGAGCTGCCGCTGAGAGAAATCAGTCAATACCTTGGGTGCTCTGATCCCGTGCAGGGTATCAAAGTAATGCAGTTCTTTGACAGGATGCATCATGACAGGAGTACACTCATCGAGGATTCGATGCAGCAAAGTGGATCCCGCTCTTTGAGATCCGATGCCAATGACGAACTTAGGCATTCGTTTCCTTTACACGCTTTTTATTCACGACAGAGAATTTTCTTTTGACCGATGCCGGCTTTGAAGTCTCATCGGACTCGCCTCGCAATTGCTGAGGCACTTCTGCATTCATTCCGCGCACATCAGCGTCTATTCGGGCTTTCGAGAGACTGTTTCGGTACAGTAGCACGAGCTCATCGACTTGCTCTTCGACGCTACGGATCAGGGTCGGCTCTGGTCGCGAACAGAAGCGTTCCGGATCTGCATCGATTTTTCGAAGGGCTGAGACCAAACTGGTCCGGTCGTTTGGGTGGACCAGGTAGCCGGTGCGGTCCTCAACGACCTGCTCGCCGATTCCACCGATGTCAGAGGCCACGACCCAGCATCCAGCGGCGGCTGCCTCTCGAGTAACGAGGCCAAAACTCTCCGGCCATGTGGACGGTGCTAGGAGCACATCAAGCCGTGCATAGAGGTCTGGCACGAACTGCTGAGGATACTTTCCCACCACGGTCACGGGCGTATTTCCCCACGTCGTGTGCTGTTCGTAGCCGTGTGGCTTTGAGAGGTCAGTCACCGTCAGTGACAGATTGTCGAACCGCTCCTGCTGCAGGATTGCCTTCAGCAAGGTGAATCCCTTGTGCGGAGCCATCCCGCCGATATGGCCGAGACGTACCCGGCCATCGAAAGACTCCGTCCGTTCTCGCCACCCTTCAGTCTGGATGCCGTTCATAGCAACTTTGATGTCTGGAAATCCATTAATCCGATACAACTCAGCAAATGACTCAGAAACCGTCAACAGCTCATCTGCACCGAGCATGAGTTCAGCCAACGCTTGACGGCGAGTCTCAGACTCCTCGGCTGTCACGCCGTTGGGAAGTGGCAGCGGCGAATAAGGGTCAGCGTGCCCGTATGGATGAACCGTCCCGTATTGGTCCACGAGGAACTGATGATCCGAGATCCACCAGGCATCGTGGACCGTGATGAAGTATGGAATCCCGTAGGCTGCAGTGACCTCCACGATGGAAGAGGTCAAGCGCTGGATGCAATGGAAATGAATGAGATCGGGCTGCTCGTGCTCGAGAAACTTCTCAAACAGACGTCCCGATTCTGGATCAAACGGATGCCAGTCCATGTTGATACGCCGGACGATGCCCGCCCGGTACACCCGACGTCCATTGTAAGTATAAATTTCGAGTTCGTGGGCGGGGGTATCCCCCTCGTCCGAGGTGTAAAACACCAAGTCAAACTCATGACCGTATCTATCTTCCAAGACCCGCACATTGTCAGCAACGACGCGTGTCGCGCCGCCAATAGATTGCGGCGGAAAGAAAACATTAACGATGGCGAGCTTGGGCTTGCTCATTCCTCGTCACCTACTCCTGTACTAAGGACTTCGGGTTCAGCGGGTGCTCGTCGCTGTTCAAAATCGTCACATGCGGCGTCGATGATCTGAGCAATATTCTCACCGAGCGATTCGATGCTGTAATCCCTCAGGACCCGCTGGCGAGCGTTTTCTCCCATCTGATGACGGCGTTCAGGGTCCTCAACAAGGGAGCGCAATGCCTCGTACCACTCATCTGGTGTACGTGCGATCAATCCGTCATTCCCGTCGTTGATTACGTCAAGGTAGTTGGCTGTGTTACTGACAACGGACGGAATGCCGAAGTTGGCGGCTTCGAACCACTTCAGTTCGCTCTTGCCATCAGTGAGAGCATCAGACTTCAAGACGGCGACATTAATGTCTGCGGCTTTCAAGAGCTCCATGTAGTCACTGATCGACTTCGTCAAAGGCAATCGCCGGACTTGGTTGGCATGCTGCGTTAGAAATTGCTCGGGCAACTGTAAGTGACCCACCGCAACGAAATTGACTTTGGGATTCTCGCTCAAGAGCCGGCTTAATGCAGGAACAACGAGATCGATGAAGTCGGAATTATGGGCCTTCGTCCCGGATCCATAGAAAATGTTCACCGGCGCTGCCGCGTTCTTGACCGGCTGGCTGACTGATTCGGGATTGTGCGAGTCCAGCCCATTTCGATGCAAGTACGTCTGGCCAGTAGCCACCAGCTCGCTGAGTCTGTCTACCAACGGTTGGGTCGAAGAAATGGCGTAGTCACAGAGCTGAGCTGCGGCACGGTAGGCAGCCATACCTGTTACTAGTGAACTATATTCGCGTAGATCCACGAGGCCGGCGTACTCAGCCAGGGGCGGAGGAAACTCGACGTCGAAGATCATGTCATCGATCTCGTAGAACGTGACCTTGCCGGCAGCCCGCGCATCTGTGATGAGCTTCACCACGTCGGGCCACGCCGGTGCACGGTAGACGATCACGACGTCGTACCAAGGCAGATGCTTGTGTGCTTCAGTGGCTTCGCGCCAATCTACACAGCGAACGGAATAGCCCTGGCTTTCAAGCTGCTCTCGCTTTTGGTGAACCCGGTAACGAAGCGTCTGTGGAAGGCCCATGTCGGCGACAATGAGAACCTTGTCGCGGCGAATCTTCACCGGCGGCAACGCCCAGACACCCTGACTCACCCACTGCGTCCGCAGAAACGCCTGTTGCTCGACAACTCCTTCAATCGCTGCAATGACATCGCGTCGTCGCCCACGAACAACGAGCTGTTCCAGACCACGCTCACACTCAGCCCACAGTTCATAGCCCAGCCGAGACACTGTGTTCGCGGCAACCGGCGAGCCCGGATGCTCCTCCATGAGGCGAAGCGCGTCATCGAAGGCGCCCTCAAGATCTTTCAGCTCAGTCTTCAGCCGCACATTGTGAGCCAGCGGCCACACTGACAAGCTGCCAGCGCTTATGGCGCGGTCATAGTTCTGAATGGCAGCACGTGATCTGTTCTGCCTCACCGCAGCGTCGCCCAATTGCTGGTGGGCTACCGGAGAATCCTCAAACTCCAGTGACCGACTTGCGTACTGCTCCGATAACTCCTCATCGCCCTGCAGTGCTGCCCAGTCCGCGAGTGCGCGCCAGAACTGAGCATTTGCTGCAACCTCACGATAAAGCTGAGTGACTGAAGAATCGAAACCCCGAATCAGGGCTTCAAACTCGTGATAACCAAATTCTGGAAGGGAGTTAAACTCCCGTACGAGATCAAAGTTGGGTAGCGGCTGTAAGGCGCGTGCATCGAGATTGAAGGACGCCAGCCAGTCCGCCACCGTGGGAAACCAGCCGAGTTCTTGGCCGTTCTTCCTCCAGTGACTCGCCTCAAATCTGCCATCGTCAGATGGGACTTTGCGGAGATAGTAGTTGGCATAAAAGTCAGCATCGATGCGATACATACGGTGACTGCGGCCGACTCCGTATTCCAGATAATGTGCAATCGCTAGCTCGCGCGTCCGGAATCCCGCATCGCGTACGTCGGGATTGAGCTGAAGGTAGCCCTCCCAAGAGAAATCTTCAGGAAGATTCCCCCACTCAAGTCCCTTGGATTTTAGGAGTTGTGTCAGCAGATAATGCCTGCCTTCATGGCGCCCCTTAGTCACAAAGTGTTCTGCAGCGCTGACTCCGGTCCACGTATGTCCTGCGAGGCCGGGATTAATCGCAATGTACTCGTGCCAGTCGAAGTCGTCGGGAAGGCTGCTCCCTAACACTCCCAGTGATCGGAGGAGTTCATTCCTATTTGATGCACGTCCTTCAGCCTGGCCGTGTTCCTGCCAGTGCTGCTCAAGCTGAGAATCCCTTAGTTCCGAAACATCGGGATAGGTATTCCGATAAAAGGCGTGATCCAGCACGCAGTCGTCCTCTCTTCGAACCAGGCTCGTTCCACACGGCATGGGGTGAGCCCGTTCGGGCCCACCCCACACCAACGCCACTAACCGTTCAGGGCGAGTGCCTTCACTACCGAGTCGGTGATCGCTTGCCGGTCCTGATGATGGCAAACAATCAGGTCTGGAAGATAAACATCGTCTTGGTTGTAGACCATCGCCGACCCATCCAGACGGCTGGTAAACAGACCAGCCGCCCTGGCGATCGCAATCGGCGCAGCCGAATCCCATTCAAACTGGCCGCCCGCATGGACATAGGCATCGGTCTCGCCGCGCAAAACCGAACAAACCTTGTATCCTGCCGAACCCATCGGTACATCCTGGCCCTGAGCTCCATCAATCACGGAGCGAATCAGAGGCGACGGGTGCGAACGTGAAACTGCGAAGCGAAGTGCCTCATCAGCAGCTCGGGCTGGCAATGCTAGTGGCTTCGCGGAGCTGAGCACTTGCCCCAATCCCGGGAGAGCCACGACGCCCAATGCCAAATCTCCGTCTGCCCACAAGGCGATGTGGACTGCCCAGTCATGACGACCCTGCGAGAACTCCTTAGTACCGTCGAGCGGATCAACAATCCAAACCCGCGCAGCAGTCAGCCGCGCCTTGTCATCCCTGGCTTCCTCAGAAAGAACTGCATCTTCCGGGCGCTCTTCCCGAAGTTTGGCCGCGATAAACTCCTGCGCCTTGGCATCTCCGGCCTTCGCGATGGCTCGCTGGTCCTCCTCGCCATTCGCGATGAGCTCATCACGGACAGCGAGGAGGACCTGGCCGGCGCCCTCGGCAATTTCTACTGCAAGGTCAGCGTCCGACTTAACTGCCATGATCAGACAATCGTGCCGGCGCCGACAGTGTTTCCGGTCGCTTCATCAATGATGACGAAACTGCCCGTCACGCGGTTGCGCTCGTAGGCGTCTAGCATCAGCGGCTGAGTCGTACGGAACTTCACACGGCCGATCTCATTGAGCTTCAGCTCTTCGGCTTCCTGATTTCGGTGCAGCGAATTAACGTCCAGCTGGTACTGGATCTCTTTCGTCACCGCACGGACGACGTTCGTCGTGTGCTTGATCTTCAGCTTCTGTTTCGGCTTAAGCGGGGTTGTGGTCATCCACGTCACCAGTGCGTCAAGATCCTGAGTGGCCTCCGCCTGGTTGTTGACGCGCGTGATCATGTCACCTCGCGAGACGTCGACGTCGTCTTCCAGACGCACAGTGACTGACATCGGTGGGAAGGCTTCGTCGATCTCCTGATCGAAGCGATCAATGCCCGCAATCCGTGTGGTCATGCCGCTCGGCTGAACAATCACCTCGTCGCCCTTCTTCAGGATGCCGCCCGCGACCTGACCCGCGTAGCCGCGGTAGTCGTGGAACTCATCCGAATGTGGGCGAATCACGTACTGCACGGGGAAGCGCACATCGCGAAGATCGCGATCAGCGGCGATCTGAACGTTCTCCAGGTGATACATGAGCGACGGGCCCTCGTACCACGGCATGTTCTCGGAACGGGTCACCACGTTGTCGCCCTGCAGCGCCGAGATCGGAATGATCTCTAGGTCATTGATTTCCAGCTTGGACGAGAAGGCGACAAACTCTTCCTGAATCTTGCGGAAGACGTCCTCGGAGAAGTCGACCAAGTCCATCTTGTTGACCGCAAGCGTGATGTGTGGAACGCGCAAGAGCGAGAGCAGGACGGCGTGACGGCGTGACTGCTCGGTGAGGCCGTTGCGGGCATCAACGAGCACCAAGCCCATATCCGACGTCGAAGCACCGGTGACCATGTTGCGGGTGTACTGAACGTGGCCAGGGGTATCCGCGATAATGAACTTGCGGCGCGGGGTGGCGAAGTAGCGGTAGGCAACATCAATCGTGATGCCCTGCTCGCGCTCAGACCTAAGTCCGTCAGTAAAGAGAGACAGGTCGGTGTAGTCAAAGCCCTTGCTCTTCGACGTGGACTCGACCTGCTCCAGCTGGTCCTCGAAAATCGCCTTCGAATCCATCAGCAAGCGACCAATCAGGGTCGACTTACCATCGTCCACCGAACCAGCGGTGGCAAAACGTAGCATATCCATTGTTAGAAGTACCCCAGCTTCTTCCGGTCCTCCATGGCGGCCTCGGAGAACTTGTCGTCACCGCGAGTAGCGCCGCGTTCGGTCAGCTTAGCGATCGAGATTTCATCAATGATGGCGTCCAGTGTGTCTGCCTCGGACTCGACACAGCCCGTGAGCGTCAGATCCCCTGCGGTACGGAAGCGAACCGTGCGCTCGTCAACGACTTCGCCCTCACGGAGCGGGTTATACTCACTCTCTGACAGCAACATTCCGTCGCGCTCAAAAACGCGCCGGCGGTGGCTAAAGTAGATCGACGGAATTTCGATCTGCTCACTGCGGATATAGTGCCAGATGTCCAGCTCGGTCCAGTTCGAGAGCGGGAAGACACGCATGTGCTCGCCCTCGTGCAGTTGTCCGTTGTACAAGCTCCACAGTTCGGGACGCTGGTTCTTCGGATCCCACTGTCCGAACTCATCGCGGTGCGAGTAGACACGTTCCTTCGCGCGCGCCTTTTCCTCGTCACGGCGGCCGCCACCGAAGGCTGCGGTAAAGCCGTTCTCATCAATGGCGTTGAGCAGGGTACCAATCTGCAGGCGGTTACGGCTAGTCTTTCCGTCGTCCGTCACCACACCGTCCCGGATGGCGTCTTCAACGGATGCAACAATCAGCTGTGAGCCGAGCGCTTCCACCCATCGATCCCGCGTGGCCAATACTTCAGGAAAGTCATAGCCGGTATCGACCTGCAATACCGGGAAGGGCACCTTGGCTGGGTAAAAGGCCTTCTGCGCCAAGCGCAGCATCACGATCGAGTCTTTACCTCCCGAGAACATGATGACGGGTTTCTCGAATTCAGCCGCCACCTCCCGGAAGATATGAATTGACTCCGCCTCCAACTCGTCGAGATGGCTGAGACGGTAATCCTGGTGCGTGGTCAAGACCAGGTCTCCTGTCGTCCGTTCGATTTA
This sequence comes from Zhihengliuella flava, assembly GCF_015751895.1. Classification (NCBI taxonomy): domain Bacteria; kingdom Bacillati; phylum Actinomycetota; class Actinomycetes; order Micrococcales; family Micrococcaceae; genus Zhihengliuella; species Zhihengliuella flava. Next base: position 325,459 of record NZ_JADOTZ010000001.1, read on the forward strand.
CACGTGCAGTTGTATCGCAGCATGGCGACATCCCTTTCACCCTACCCGACCCCCCTGCAGCACCTAGGCAATACACCGCGCACTTCACTTTTTGCGTAGTAACAGAGTCATCATGGATACTCGGGCCGTGACTGTTGACACCATCAATCCCTCACCCCGCACAATGGGCTACATCGAGGCGCTCGCCTCCGGGTGGCTAAACCAGAACTGCTTCGAAGATGCCCTGACCCGCGTCAGCGAGGCACTCGAGATCAGTATTTCCGATGTCACGGTGGTTGATGCTGAGGGCGTCCCTGTGGCTCGCCTATCCCCAGATTTGCCGCGCTTTCGGGCCCTAAGCCAGCACAGCTCGCGGCCCTTCGAGCGCCTCTTGGCGTACCGTTCACCACGTGAGTCATTCACCGGGACCCGAACCGCGTTCGTGACCGGTCTTCTCAGTGAAGCAACGATCGATTACCTGCGTACGGCATCGTCCCAAGCCCCACTCAATCTTTTCGTTGTTGCCGGCGGCTCAAACACGGATGGTCTTGTTCGAGCGGCTCTAGAAGCAACCCGAGGCCTGACGAATGTCGGTGTATATTGGCTTCCCTTGGTCTGGGACGACTCAGAATTTACCCAGACTTTGCTCAATGATCACTTACGTGAATGTGAAGTCGTTTCTTTGCCTGAGACTGATGCGACTATCCCGGACCGTGTTGCTGCGGCCTATCACCTGCCCACTGATTCGGGGCTCCCCGGAACTGTTGCCCTCTTCACGGGCCTTTCGGGAAGCGGAAAGTCCACTATCGCACGTGCTCTCGTCGAGAGGATCGTTGAGAACGGGACACGCTCCGTGACGACCTTGGACGGTGACATCGTTCGTCGGAATCTCTCAGCAGGCCTGACCTTCAGCAAGGAGGATCGTGAACGCAACATTCGTCGCATCGGGTGGGTCGGAGCCGAAATCACCCGTCACGGCGGCCTTGCCGTCTGCTCCCCCATCGCTCCGTTCGCAGGCACGCGCCAGGACGTACGCGAGATGGTCAGTGACGCTGGCGGTACATTCGTGCTCATCCACGTCGCGACGCCTCTTGAGGAGTGTGAGCGCCGTGACCGCAAGGGTCTCTACGCAAAGGCTCGAGAGGGTCTAATCCCGAGCTTCACGGGCATCAGCAGCCCCTACGAGGAACCACTGGACGCTGATCTGCGCATAGACACGACCGGGCGCCCGTTGGCTGAGTGCGTCGATGAGGTTGAAAACCTTCTGATTGAGCGCGGAATCTTGCCAACAGATTTCCAATAGGCTCGAGATTGTTCTGGCTGGGCCATCAGGTCCAGCCAGAACATATTGAATGGTTGTTTGCTAGCTGGTGGGGACCTCAGGCATGAAGCGTTCAATGGTCTGTCCGATCACGACATCGGGGCGTTCGCGCTCAATCAGCTCCCAGTCGAACTCAGACTGCCATCTCATCTTGTAACGGGAAAAGAGATGCTTGGCCCACCAGCCCAAATGTTCGGAATAATCGCCTGGGCCAAACGACGAGCTACCAAAAACCAACACACTTCGTGAGCTCGGTGCTGCGGAATTCTCAAAGTCGAACCACAAGCCTCGATGTCGTCCGTTCTCAGCGGCACCGTACCCTGTTCTGTCAACGCCCCGCGCGGCGTCGCCAAAGTCTGCATCGACAGCTATTGGAAAACGCTCGTAGAACGGTTGAGTACCAAAGTACTTTCCCAAGTCACCCCGGCGCGCGAGAGTCGAACTCAGCTTGACACGGTTAACATGCCCGCGCAGTCCGTTGTCAATGGGCGCAAAAAGATTAGCGGCTACGCGACGTGTACCGATCGGTGACAAGTGAGTGTCGGTCTTAAAGAACGCGCGCTGCTTAGCCTTCATATTGTCCAACAGCGGATAACTATTCACCCACCACGGCTCACGGGCGACGCGGCGATTAACCCGACGGTACAGAGGTGTTGGACCGTCGATCTGCATAGGTGCCCAAGCCCGAAGTACAGACAGCTTCTCAGGCAAGATCGTCTGAATGTACTGAACTCCAAGCTCTTCACACCGCTCAGCTCGCGAGCGAATCAGCTCTTCCCATTGTACGGCTAGTCGTGCTGCCTTCGGCCCGGGCATCGCATATTGGTCCAGCAGGCTGTTGGATCCCCCGGCCAGGAACATCATGCCGTCGTAGCCCAGAATCGCTGGGTCTGCGGAGAATCCAACCGGCAGATAGATCGGAGAGAATTCCGTGGGATCTGGATTTGGAACCCGCAAGGGGTACGAACCGCCACCCGGCTTTCCGGTTGTTGGGGCTTTCGAATCCAATTCTTGACGTGCGCGGTCCGTCATAACGGCACGGAAGCCATCCGTAGGCGTCAAGTTCCTACGAATCCGCTCCCTGACGGCGACAAACCGCAGCTTTTCAGCGACGACGTCCAAGGCTGGGAATCGACGAGGCAGGACAAGCTCGAAAGCTCTTGCAGCGGGCACTTGTGCCACGAGCTTCTCATCACGACCTTTGGGCACGACGCGCGCAATTTTCCGACCTTCATACATGACCTCCACGGCCTCTGCGTGCGCCGCCCATCCAGAAGCCACGGAACGCACGAAGTCAATCCGATAATAGCCGTGAGGGTTCTTGCTCATTTATCACCATTCATTCTCTGTGGCCGATCAAATACGGCACGTCAGGAGTCCGGCTGACGTGCCCGATGCGTCAACACGTCCTCCACCAAGCGCCGGGCGCGGACATCAAAAGTGTGCTCACGCAGGACCAGTTCAGCAAGTTCTTGCCGAACGTTTTCGGGATACAAACTCTCCGCGTCCTGATGCAGGGTCGACAGTAGCTCAGCTGGCGACTGGAAAGTCGCCAGACGGTGCCCGAAGGTCTTTTCCAATCCGTGAACATGATCCGTGATCAGCCGACCACCTGAGGCAAGAACGTCAAAGATCCTGTTCGAGATAAACCCCTCGTCGCGCATGTCCGGCCAGTGATCATTCAAGACCCACGCGGCTCCAGCGTAATATCTCCTCAGTTCATGGTTCGGTAGGCCTTGGCCCGCGATGTACTCCGGTGCTACGCGGTCCTCCCAGTCAGCACCCCAAATCTTGACCGGCAGACCGGCATTGGCCGCGTGCCATGCTGCAGGCCGGTATTGCTTGCGCGAATTGCCGACCATGAGGATTTTGCTCTCTACCTCAGGCGCCCTGTCCCCTTTCGGGTAGAAACGATGTTGATCCGTGCACTGCAACAACGGGAACACCTGACGGCCCCATTGCTCCCGAACACGACCGGACCACTCGTGGCTGGCCGCATAGACCAAATCATAGAGACCCAATTCCTTCGGCGAAACGAGTTCGGGGTGGCTAATAACCCACATCAGACTCGTTGCATCGGCCGGTATTGGCACTTCTCTCAAGCCACGAAGATTGAGGACAACATCCTCAAACCCCGTGGTGGAACGCCACATATTGTCCTGGTAGTCAACGTTGACTAGCTGGTCTTGGCGCCGCAACGCTTCAGCGAGAGACTGCGCGTAATGGTAGTCGCCCCAGCTTCGAGCCATATCGCTCGCTGGAGCGGCCGTCCTGATCGCCCACCGGAGACGCCGTGACCGGTCGCGGGCGACGACACCAGGTAGCCACGAGGCACCCGTCCGCCGATCTGGGTCCCCATCCACTGATGCTGCCTTGAAGCCGGTAAAAGACGCGTGAACCCGCGCTTCAGACATCGCTTCTAGTGTTCCGTCCGGGGACACAGGCCAGAGTTCCCCAAAGACGCGCGCGTCCTCCGGGTAGGCACGACCGTTGACGAACCTCGATTCGCCGACCGCCTGAACCTGCGCAGCTGGTACTGTGCGCACCGGACGCCCGAGGGCCTTGGCAAGCTTTTGCGCTAAATCAACGTCAACCCAGAGCGCGCCGAGCATCGTGGTCATACCATGGACTCGGCACAGGTCTTCTGTGCGAGCCAGAAGTGGCAGTGGCGCCGATGGAACCGTCAGGGTGCCCAGATGCGTCACGGCGTCACTCGGGAGGCGGGCCAGGAACCGGACCGGGTCGATGCCGTGCCCGGGGTAGACGATGCCCGCATCACGAATCAAGCGTGTCGCACTTAAGACGACGGGATGCACCACAGAGGAGGACGCGAGCTCACAGATCAGTGTGGAGAGTTTGCCGCCATACCACCGGAGGTTAGCTTCCCACAGCAATGTCCATTGGCCCCGGGCCAGACGCACAGCCGAATTAATGTAGCTCGGTCGATCTCCGCGGAGGCCCACGGGAACAACGCGCACTGAAAAACTGCTCTGACGCAAAAGGTTCAGGCGGGCCAGCAGGAGTGGGTCAGAAGACCGAGGAATGAGTAGAAACTCGAGACGCGTCTCCGCCGCGGCCTCGCTCAAACCTTTAATGATGCTCACGGCGTCTTCAGCGCGAACGACGTCATCGATAATGACCGAGGTCAGGTCACGCGTCAGGCCAGGCTGTTCTTCACCTTCATAGACACGCCACGCGTGCTGGTCCCCGACGTGGAAATTCCATGTCTTGGATTCAAATTCGCTAATCCGATTCGGATCCGCATCGTCCTCGCTGTAACGGACGCCAATCATAGGTACGTGCCACAACCGTGTGCGATCTGCAATCCGGTAAATGAGGTCATAGTCCACGGCACGCTTGAGGGACTCGTCGAAGCCGCCGATCTCCTTGAGTAGTGCGCGTTCGACGACGAGTGCCGTCTGGTCCACCGAGTTGCCGATTCGCAGCGACTTCTCGGTTGGCTCGACTGACATCAGCCGTCGATCACGGCCCATCGTGACCTCGCACGTGGCAAATACGGCTCGGCGCCGCTCTGTGACGAGCACCGCCGTCGTGCTCCTCAAAAACTCCGGGTCCCACTCCTTATCTGAATCTAAGAAGGCAACATAGGCACCCCGAGCAGCAGCGAGTGCCGCGTTCCGGGCTGAACTGACGCCACGATGGTCCAGTTTGAGATGCCGAATTCGGCGATCGCGTTCCGCTTGTGCAGCCACGACATGTTCGGTGTCATCGATGGAACCGTCATCAGCGACCAGCAATTCCCACTGCGTGTACGACTGGTTCAGGACCGAGCGAATCGAGGACCTCAGGGTTCGCGCGCGATTCCACGTAGGCAGCACGATGGATATCAGCGGACCCTGCCCCAAAGCGACGCGCTCGTCGAAATGAGCGAGCGAGCGATTCAACGCCTCTTGACGGTGCGCGGCAATTTGCTCGGTTTCATGTCCTTGAAGGGGCTCGTGAGCCGCAAGCATACCCTGGTGGTGATCCCGGACCTGACTGATCAGGTCATCGACCACTTCGACGCTCACGTGGTGGGTAAACAGCTCCGGATCTAGCTCGGGATCCGACCTGTCTCCGCTAACTAGGTAAGGTGCGAGGACGCTTTCCGGGCGCAGGTCCGCAACGTTCCCCGTACCACCGGTGTCAGGTTCGGCATCAACGGCGGATGCTACGGCACGCGAGCCCGAACCACTGGCACCTGCATCAAGTTGTTTGTCTAGCCTGCGAGCCATGCGCACGAGATCCTGCCGCGTTACCGACCATCCGACTTTCTGCAGAAGGATGCACTCGAACACCACGAGGAATACGCAGAGTGTTGCCCAGATCAACCATCCCAAAATCACGAAAACAATGGTGCCGGCAACGATTCCCAGCGCAACAAATAGAGGCAGGCGCACCCAACGGCGATGACTCTGGCTCGGTCCTTGCTTGCGCTTGCGGCCAGCCAACGTGGCGATACGGCGCTCCAATTTGCGGCTGAGGTCCGATATATACCGCCGAGTTCCCTGACTGCCGCTGATGCTGTTCGCGACGCCCGCGGCAGCAACAGCTGAGATGGCGATCAGGCCCACGCCCAGACCAAATAACCACGTCAAAACCACGACGCAGGCGGCAGCCAGCCCGAGGCCAGTCATCATTTTTCGGCTCATCAGCATCCCTCGTTCCGTGTCGTGGCACGATCAAGGAGATAGCCCACCGCCTGGCTCTGCTGTTTTTCTTCCGATGCAGGCCGATTAACTTCGCCGCGACGAAACGGATATCGACTTTTCGTCGCTTCCAAGAAGCTTGATACCCCACGAAAGGCCTCAGGCTTCCGCTCCTCGCACGCAGTCAACAGACGCCGAGACCCCAATTCATAGGGGTCGAAACGCAATGTGTCGAATTTGAGCAGGGGCAAGCGATTGTTGTCAAGCACGCGATCGGCATAGGCCACCGCCGGATTCCACGGTTTGGACCCCGGAACGAAGGGGTGTAGTTCAGCTAGGACCTTGTCAGGGTAGGTTGCATCGATGCGGTGTTCGCGGAACCAGAGATAGCGATCTTGAGCTAGAACTTCCTCCTCTTCGCTTGGTTGGAAGTACGAGCCAAGGGTGAATCCCGCATTTTCTATGGCTCGCGAAAAGCCGATCTCATACTTGTGAATTACGTCCATTCGGTTGGTCACCGGCTCCATGTCCTGCCAAAAACGCCGAAACGCCCGTGAACGGGCAACGTGCGAATTGACTGACATGAAGAAGCTCTGGACGTGTCCGCCGTGATGGTGCGAATAGGTCATGCCCATCAGGTCACACGAGCGCGCCTGAGTACTGTCTACAACATCCCGCAACGGCACCAGTGGACCCACGAAGCTATCGTTACAAATCACCAGACGATCGAAATCGCCGAAATTGCCGACGGCATCAAGAGCCCACTTGTAGCTATAAAAGTCGTATCCATAATTTGCTCGAGCAATAAACTCCACCCGCGGGGGAAGTCGAGCAAGGTCCTGCTCCCGAAGCCCGGACGTCGACACAACGACGACGCGATCGGAATCCGCCGAAAGTGCCTCCAACGTGCGGAGCGTGTGTTCCCGGAGGCGGCGTTCGAAATCGAAATGCGCCATCACCACCAGCAGAGACATGTTCCCCTATTCTGTTCGAAAGTGCGCAACGCGGACCGCAACTACGACGAGAGTGAGCTGACGTACCGTGCTAGGGCCACGAACTGGTCCTCGGGGGCGAATCCCGTGCTTTTCACTTTGGCGAGATCCAGCGCACTGTTCAGTGGCCGTGGTGCGATTCCCATCTTGCCTGCATAGTACTCTTCAGTGCTCACTGGGCTCACGCGCGCAGGATCATGGCCCGACAGCTTAAAGACACGCGCGGCGATGTCTGCCCAGCTGGCCACTTCGCCACCATTGCTCATGTTGTAGGCGCCATAATCAGCAGTAGAGCGCAACAAGTGGTCGACGGCACGAGCCAACTCGCTTGCGAAGGTCAATCGGCCGAACTGATCGGCCACTACCGTAGGGTCTATCCCCTTTTCGGCTAGCGTCGCCATCGTCGTCACAAAATTCTTACCGTCGCCGACAACCCACGACGTGCGCAGAATATAGTGCGCCGGGGTCGTTGCCACCGCCAGGTCCCCTGCAGCTTTCGACTGCCCGTAGACCCCCAACGGCGCGAAATCCTCAAGCTCATCGTGCGATTCACGCTCACCGTCAAAGACATAGTCACTCGACACGTGAACTAAGCACAGACCGTGCTGAGTCGCGATGCGCGCCAGCGCGGCAGGTCCCGCTGCATTCACGGCCCAAGCCTCCGCGCGGCCTTCGGGGGTCTCTGCACCGTCGACGGCCGTATAGGCGGCCGCATTAATGACCGTCCCATACTGAGACCAGCTCACGGATTCGAGGGTTACGGGGCGAGCCAGATCCACCTGATCTCGGGCCACATAGTCGACGTCGTCCCGATCCTCCCAGAGCTGGGCCAGAGCCCGGCCCAGCTGCCCGTTGGCGCCAACAACCAAGGTGCGCTTCGGCTTCATCGGTTCAACCTCGGCTAGCCGAGGGTGCGTTTCGTCTTTCGTCGACAGTTCGCCTTCGCTGAGCGGGATGGGCCACGGGATGTCCGCGGTCTCGTCCGCTAGGTTCAGGAACGTGTAGTCACTCTGCGCCTCGGCCGACCAGTGGTCGTTAACCAAGTACGTGTAGGCCGTGTTTTCTTCGAGTGCCTGAAATGCGTTACCCACGCCGCGGGGCACGAACACGGCCACCGACGGGTCAATTTCGCAGTAGTAGGTTGCGCCGAACGAGGGGCCTTCGCGAAGGTCCACCCAGGCACCAAAGACTCGTCCCGTGGCTACCGAAATGTACTTGTCCCATGGCTCAGCGTGAATTCCTCGCGTGACGCCCACCGTCGCGTTAAAGGAGATGTTGTTCTGGACCGGCCCGAAATCCGGCAAGCCCAGTGCCGCCATTTTTTCGCGCTGCCAGTTCTCCTTGAACCAGCCGCGGTTATCGCCGTGGACAGGCAGGTCGATGACCTTGAACCCGGGAATCGGCGTCTCACGGATGTTCAGTGCTTTACCAGTCTGCAGCTTGGCCATAGCTTAGTGCCCCGTCTTCGCATACTTGGCTTCAGCCGCGGCCTTCTGGGCGCGCCACCACGACTCGTTTTCGCGGTACCACGTGATCGTGGCTGACAATCCAGCCTCGAAGTCGGTGTACTTCGGCTCCCAGCCGAGTTCCTCCCGCAAGCGGGTCGCGTCGATGGCGTAGCGCATGTCATGCCCCGGGCGATCCTTCACGTGGTCAAACGCGTCGGAGTCTTGGCCCATCTGCGTCAGGATGGCCCGCACCACCTGGAGGTTGTTCTTCTCGCCGTCGGCACCAATCAGGTACGTCTGACCGGCCTGACCGCGTTCGAGAATGGCCAGCACCGCGGACGAGTGATCGTCCGCATGGATCCAGTCGCGAACATTCTCTCCCTTGCCGTACAGGCGCGGGCGGACCCCGTCGATCACGTTAGTGATCTGGCGCGGGATGAACTTCTCGACGTGCTGGCGCGGACCGTAGTTGTTGGAACAGTTGGAGAGGGTGGCGTTCACGCCGAACGAGCGTACCCAGGCCCGCACCAAGTGATCGCTTCCCGCCTTCGTGGACGAGTAGGGGCTTGACGGGTTGTACGGGGTCTCCGGCGTGAACTTCGCCGGGTCATCGAGCTCCAGGTCGCCGTAGACCTCGTCGGTGGAGATGTGGTGGAAGCGCGTCCCGTACTTGCGGACTGCTTCCAACAGGACGAACGTCCCGATGATGTTCGTCTGAACGAACGGCGACGGATCATTGAGCGAATTATCGTTGTGTGACTCGGCGGCGTAGTGCACCACCGCGTCCACATCCTGGACCAATGCGTCAACCAGCGTGGCATCGGCGATGTCGCCTTCGACGAGGCGCACCCTCTCCTCCGGCAAACCCGCCAGAGATTCGCGATGGCCTGCGTAGGTCAGCTTGTCGAGGACCACCACGTCATAGTCGGTGTTCGCTACGACAAAGTGGACAAAGTTCGATCCGATAAAGCCGGCGCCACCGGTCACGAGGAGAGTGCACATACTCTTCAGCATATGGCACCTGCTCCACGTGTTCTAACCTAGGCACACCGCTGCGGATCCAGACATTTAACCCGCATTTACCGCTCGTTCAGGAGGGATCCAACTCGTTCATCAGGGAATGCATCACGACGCTGCGGCTAAACTGCCGTGCCACTTCCCGAGAGGCGGCCCCGCGCCTTGTGAATAACGGTGGGTTATCCGCGCAGGACAGGAGATCCGCTGCCATGGCAGCAACGTCGTCGTACACCCATTCCCCCGGGTAAATGTCCTCAACGCCCGGCCAGGACAGCGACATGGGTAGCGCGCCGGAGGCCGCCCCGTCGGCCAGTGTCAGGTGGAACGACTCGAAGTCGCTCATGGACAAGGCCACACCAATGCGTCCGTAAAAGTCGGTCATGTCCATGCCAAAGCCCGCGAAGTCGACAGCTCCGGCCAGCAGCGGGTCGCTTGTGCACCGTTCAAATTGACGCTCGAAGTATTGCCGCTGGTCCTCCTGGCGCATGATCCACGGGTACTCCTCCGGCAGTTTGCCCTTGACGACGAGGTGGAATCGTTCATCGTGGGCTCGCAGAATGGCCAGGAGGTCCAGTGCGCGGTCGAGGTGTTTCTGGGAAGGCACCATGCCAACGAGACCTAGTGTGAATCGTGCTTCCATATTCTTGGGCAAGTCGAAGAGCGCGGGGGCGACGGCATTCGGGACGACCGTTGTGGCGGCTCTGTCCAACCCGTAGGTGATGCATGCGGCGTCCCGCACGTGCCCGCCGACGAAGATCCACCGGTCTACCCGCGAGAGATCCACGTCGCGAAGGTACGGCGTGAAGAGCTCCTGCGAATGAAAGCGAACGATGAGCCGCTGATGCGGCTCCACGTGTCGGGCGTACCACGCAGCGTTGCCCAGAGCCCATTCACACCACACCACGTCGGCTTGGCGGAGGAGGTGCTCGCTCTGTTCGACGTCGTGTTCCTCATGGTCGCCCCAGGCGTCTCTCTGAACGTTCCACCCGGCCACCTCCAGCTCGTGGACGAGGCCATCTGCAAACTTCAGGTCATGTCCTGCGATCAACAAAGACGGGCGCCCATGGCTTCGGGACACTGACGGCGCCCCCTCGGTGCGCAGCAGATCCCGTGGCAGCTCTACCGCGGAATCACCAGGCACAGGAGCCTCCCCAAACCAGAAAGCTGGTACTTTCTGATCCACCGCACGGATCGCCGGTCGGCCACATGTCTGGTCAGTCTCAGGGGAAACGTCGGGGCCTACGGTTGCCGCAATGGGGGCCGCTGCTGGCCACAGTTGCTGCCCAATCCACCACAGCCGTGCGAGGTCTTCGGCCAGCGTGGGCGCCAACAGCAATTCATCGGTTCCACCCTCCTGACACGTGAAGACGGCGGTAGCCAACTCGGGATCTGGCTCCTGGATGACGCCTACCCCCGCACTTCGAAGAGTTGCCTTCGCGGCCTCGAAGTCGCCCACCGCCTGTTTGTTCTCGGCACGCACAAGGACACTCTGCGGCCGGTGCGTCTGCGCCAGCACAGTCTGCGCCACGGCCTCCGTCGCGTGGTCGAGCTCGAGCTGATATGCGGGCAGCGAGGCTCCCTCGACGCCAACGCCAGCCGTGCGGAGCATGATGACCAAGCGGTGGCTCGCCAAGTGACTGCGGTAGACGTGCCGCGCCAAGCGCCACCCGTCCCGGCGGCGCTCGGCCGGATGATCACGCCAATAATCGATGAGTTCGCGGGCCTCTTCACGACTGGTCGGTTGGGGCACCAGGTCGCCAAACAGGCCCGTGACCGCTTGCCCCCGCCCGCTGATCACGGGAGTCCCACACGCAGCGATTTCCGCAACTCGCCGGGAGAACATCGTCGGGGACGTGGACACAGAGTTGACGTTGAGATGAATCGCGTGCGCCCGGTACGCCTCGAGGGTCGCCGGATACGTCAGGCCTGCCTTAACCGATGACGCGACGTGCTCCGGGAATCGGTAGGGACTGTTCTGAACGGTGAGCTGACGATCGTAGATCGCTAGGTCACCGCCGGCTGCGTCCAAGAGCATCTCCAGTTCGGCCGAGCGCTCCGGATAGCGGTCCCCATAGTACGTTCCCGCATAGGACACGAGCTCCGGTGCTGCCGCTTCGCCGTCGTACTCCGTGTCCAGCCGCGCCGGGTGCGTCTCTGCGGAGACGGGGTGGTGCAGCCGGGGCTGGGCGAAGAAGGGCGCTGAAATGACCATAACTCCCTCCCCGATGTGCTGCAGGTAGGTCGGGAGGCAGTCCGCATCGGTCGTCGCGACGACATCAAAGAGGAGCGCGTTCTCGATAAAGCGGTCGGTGTGGACGGGATCTTCCTTGTTCCAGAAAATCGTCGGAATCAACCGTTCCCGGCACGCTAGGACCAGGTGGCGTAATGGCTCGCTCTCGGCATCGCTGTAGTGCCCAACGCCGCGCGTCCACGCACCGCCGTTGCCAGCCCACGCCGATTCAACGATCAGGGCGTCCAGCGCTTCCTCCTCGAGAACCGTCCCCCAGTTTTCCGGCGTCAACGGAATAAGGGTGGCTTCCCCCGCGAGTGCGGCAGCCGTGAATTCGTCGGCAATCAGCCCAATTCGCACGTCACTCAACCGCGGCAACCGGGTTGCGGTGGACCCCGAAGCCAACGATCGGTGCCGTGCCCACAGTTGATCTGCGCGCTCCTGCAGGCTGTACTTTTCCACGACGTGGCGGCGCACGCGTCTCGCCGCGTCAGCTCGGCCTGGCGCATCTTGAACCCAACGCCGCAGCTCATCGACGGACGCCGAGTCGACGGCGAGGACACCCATGGCCTCGGCCCGAACCCGCACGGCGTCCAGCGGTGCATCGGCCTCAGCCGTGTCCCAGAGCAGAATGTCCGCCAACGAGAGAAGTCGATCGAAGGTGCCATGAACTGAATGCCCCGATCCGCCCCGGGACAGTGCCACGGTTTGCTCGCCCAGCCCGGCCGTCGCGAGTTCTTGCATGAGCGCGTCGGCAACCGGCTGGGTGTCGCAGAACAAGATCACCTTGACCGCGGCAGCATCGCCGGCTGAGGCGAGGATTCGCCGAGCCAGAGGGACGGCACTCGCTAGGTGCTCCGGTGCTGGCACCAGCACAACGACGTCGTCCGGCTCCAGTTTGAGGTGTGCACGCACCGCGCGGACAAGGTCCCGATCGCGGCGCTGCGGGAAGTAGCGTCGCGTTTCGACGACGACGGGCGCGGCGGGGTCCACGGCAGGATCCGCAACCGCCGGGACATTAAAACGCCTCGCGGCAACCTCAGCCGCCACCCTCACCATCGGGTCAGTCACGGCGAGGTGAACCGTCGCGGGACGATGCGTCATGAGTGCCCGCCCGAGCGCGTCGGCCACGACCTGCCACCCCAACGCGGGGCTTTCAGGCAGGGCCGGTGCCTGGTGGACAACGACGTCCGCTCCGAGCCAATCTAACCGCCGCGCGGTGTCGCTGAGAGTTTCTTCGATGAGCTCATCGGTCAGCTCCCGCTGCGCGAAGGTGCTTTGGGATGCGTCGCGGACGACGAGGACCCGGTCCGGAACCGGATGATAGGCCGGGTGCGCCCCCAGAGGTGGCAGAGCGGAAAGATCCGCTCCACCCATGGGGGCAGTCGTTGGAACTTGACGTGCGTCCGCTGCCGGCCCGTGACGTGGGGGGCGGCTACTCTGCTGCACTCCACGATCTCGGGGACCCCAGGTAGTGGAGGTGAGTCGGCGGAGAACCTTTCCAACCTTGCCGCCGAGATGAATCAGCCGGACGGCAGGATTCTTCAGCAGTCGCGCGTGGGCGTGCTTGAAACGTTCGGCCCGTTCGGCCTGCCTGACGTACAACTCATTGAGGCGGTCACGCCGCGCCACTGCAGCGGCCAACGTGCGGCGCACCGACGCGAGCTCATGGTTCAGGCGCGCGACTTCACGTCGCGAACTCTGCAATTCTGCATCGGTGCTGGCCACATGGGCCAGCAGCTCCTGCGGCTCATCCGCAAACCGCTGGTACTCGCGCATGTGCGCATAACGCCGTGCGCGAGCCGCGGGGCTCGTGTCGGCGGCGGACCGTGGCGGCCTCCTCTTGCTCAACGCCACGTTCAGTCCGCCCCGTGAAGAACGATCCGTCGAGGCGGGATTTGGTTCTTCCGCACCCGGTGGATGCGCCTGATCTCTGCCTCGTCCTGAGCGCGCTGGGCCTTGACGAGGGCGGCCTTCATCTTCCGCATTCGACCCGGATCGGCCTCGCCGACCAGCTGGCCGTCTTCCATCCAGAGGATCCGATCGGGACGGTTCATCAGAACACGCGCCTCCGGGGCCGTCATCACCACAGATCCGCCGCTCTCCCGAAACGCATCGAGGTGCGCTGCACCGTACTCATCATCAATGGCCTCGAAGAACGCCGAGGCCGGGTGCAGAACCATCACCGGTCGCTGCAATGCGAGGCCCATATGGAGGCGCGCCCGCTGAACCACATCCTCCTCCACATTGCCGACGGTCATGCCGAGCAGATCAGTCACATCGGCGTCGATGGCCACGGATTCGATCATCCGCTTCAGGGCTCGGCCGCTGATTTTGTACGCCATACCCATGGACGTGAGGTTGAACCGCAGTGATTCTTGCGGATCGAACGTGTTGGCTCCGGTGAGGACGACGACGTCGTGGCGGCTAAAGACTCGACCGCTGGCGGCCCCGACGCTGCCGACGATGAGGTCAATCAGCAAGTCAACGCCGTCTTGGCGATTGCCAATGATACCGACCGTTTCGCCCGGAAAAAGTGCCACACTGAGCGGTCCGAGATGCACCTCGAGGGCAGTCTTACCGCTGCCATAAGTGTGGGTAGCGGCCACGTTGTGGAGCACGAGGTGCGGATGAATCGGCGTCTGGTCAGTCAACGCTTGCCCGGTCCTTTCGGTAGCGGCCGCCACGGTGCCAGATCAGAAATGCGCCGAGCAGAGTTGGGATCAATCCCCACAGCCCAAGCACAATCCAGCCATCGGCAGGTGGCCACGTTGCGTAGATCAAAAGATCGCGGGTCAGTTCCAACACCCAGCGAAGTGGATTCCAGTATGAAATGAACTCGAAAGCTGGTCCTAAATTCTCGATGCGGCTAATTTCAAACATAACGCCCGAACCGAACATCCAAGCTCGCATCGCGATACGCAGCAGGTTGTCTAAATCGGGAATGATCCCGACCCAGTGCGCTGCTAGCAAGGACATCCCAAGGTTCATGAACATCTGGAGCGGAACGATAAGCAATGCTCCAAAGGCCAATGCGGTGAACTCTTCAACGGGAGGGATCAGCACGATCAGGAGGACCAACACTAGATATCCGGGGAGACCGCTAAGCCAAACTCTCAGGTTGGAAACGATCGGGACAACGACGGGCGGGAGCCCGGCCGCATCAACGAGTTTATTATCTTTGACGTAAGACTTCGCCGCGTTCGTAACACACCGGGCGCTCATGCGGTACATGAAAATCCCGATCAAAAGGTACGCTACGAAGTTGTCAATGCCCTTGTCGAGTTGCAGGATCAACGCAAAGAGGGCGTAGTAGAGGATGCCATCCAAAATGGGGTTCAGGATGAGCCAGAGATGACCGAGAATCATCTCGCGCCCTTCACCTTGAACACTAGTACGCGCCTCGTGAAACACGAAGCTGCGGGCGTCCCAGACCTTGAGAAGGTAGTCGCTGAAAGAGGACCGTGCGCCGCGTTCGGTGAGGCCACTGACGTTAACGACGACCGGTTCCTGCTGGGGCCGAGCCGCCTGTTTGGCTTCACTCATGCAGTTTCCTCTTCCACGGTCACTACCGTACTGCGACCACTCATCGCCAGCTGGTAGGCCTCGATACTGATCTGCGCGTTGCGCGGCCAGGTCCGGTGCGTGAGCACCTCCCGACGGCCGTGGCGGCCCATGCTCATGCGGAGTTCCTTGTCCTCCAGCAGCTGCCGTAGCGCCGTCGCGAGCGCCGCGGGATCCTCCGGCGGCACGGCCAAGCCGCTCTCCCCCGGCCGCACCAGTTCCGTCAGGGCGGGCAGGTCAGCCACGACGACGGGGCGTTCCGAGGCCATGGCCTCAACCGGTTTCAGCGGCGTGACCGTGCGCGTGACCTGGAAGTCCTTCCGCGGGACCACGAATACGTCCAAAGCTCGGTGCCACAGCGGAGCCTCGCGTGCTGGCACCCGCCCTCGGAAAATGGCCGCTGGCTCCAGCCCGAGCGAGATCGCGTGGGCCCTCAATCGCGGCATCGCGGCACCGTCTCCCACGATCACCAGTTCGACGTCCCGCCGCTCCGCGGCAATCTGCGCGTAGGCCGTCAGCAAATCGTCGAGACCCTCATAGTCCACCAAGGAGGAGACGGTGCCAATGTGGAGGCGATCGCTATCCAGGTGCACGGCGGCCTTAGCCTTGGCGTGTTCCAGCGGCGGCTCAAGGTACGCGCTGCCGACGCCATTGGGCAAGATGAACACCCGCTCTTCCGGCGTCCCGCTGCGAATGATGCGTTCCCGCATGGCCCGCCCCAAGGTAAACACGGCTGCCGCCGACCGCTGAACCTCGGCCTCACGAGCGACGAACCGCTGATAGCGTTCCGTGCTGGTCGCCGTCGTGCCGTGTTTGGAGGCCCACGTATCCGCCAACTGGCCGCGCACTTCGTACACCCACGGGATGCCCAGCGCCTCCGCCACCGCTCGCACCACAAGCCCATTGACGAAGTGCGTGGTGGTGTGGAGCACGGCCGGGCGAAGCCGCAGCGCGAGGGATAGCAGCTCTTCCGCCTCGCGCTGCAGGCGCGCGTCCAGACCCGGGGGCACGGCAGCGGCCGGGAGCCGGTGATAAACGACCCCGTCCACGGTCTCCGACTCCGGGGCATCGAGGACTCCGATCGACTCGGGATATCCGCGTCGCGTCACCGCGTGAACGTCCCACCCCTCGGCTGCCTGAGCGCCGAGCAATGACTGGGACCGATACGTGTACCCCGTGGAGGTGTAGGGCACCGAGTTAGTAAGCAGGTGGAGCACCGTGGCTTCTGCCGGCCTGTAGTCCGAGACGGCGCGGAGCCGCGGTACCCAGTCGTGGAACACGGCGCGCTCGCCCCGCATCCGTTCCAGCATGCGCCGGTGCGGGGTCTCGGCGCTCGCGAGGCGCTCGATGGCTTCCTCTAACCGGCCCTGATAGAAGTCCAAATTCGCCAGAGTGCGAGCCGTGCCCTGCCGTCCGCCAATCCGGGCGGCGAATTCGCCCGACAGCCCCGGCAGTTGGGCGTGGAGTGCCACATCGGCAAAGTACTGTGCCCGCTTGCCGTGCGGCGCCCGTTCGAGCGCCTCGTTCAGGCGAAAGGTCAACGTTTCGCTTTCCTCGAGCACCAAGGCGCTCAGCGCCGCCGTCCGCGAGGAGGGCCGGACACTGAGCAGGCGGTCAACGACAGCGAGGGCACCGCGCGAGACACTGCCAGCGCGTCGATTAAAGACGCGGTAGACGAAGCCCACCGGGTCTTCGCGCCAGTTCCGGTGGATAATCGCGAGGTGCTTCAACTGTTCCTTCATCCGTCAGTGGTGGGCTTTCTTGGGCCGGCGGATGACTTTGAGGTAGTACACGACGGCGGCGGCGAGGACACCGACGAAGACCAGGGCGTTGACCCACAGCTGATTGCTAGTGCTGGCGGCCTGCTCCACGTCGGCGACCGTCTTCGTGCCGGGTTCTGTTGCTGCGCCGGATGGTTGACTCGCGCCGGCCGCGGCGGATGACGCGCTGGCCAAGGCCTCCTCGCTAGACCGACCGCTTGAGGGCGAGGCGTCAACGGACGCGCTCGCGGTGCTACTCCCCTCCGCACTCGACGCAGAGGTCGATACCCCGCTTGAACTGGCGGTCGCCGGGTCCGCATACAGCACCCGGCCCGTGGTGAAGCTGTAGACGTACCCCGAATCCGCCAAGGAGCCCGGCAGCACCATGTGACCCGTCGAGGGAACGATCAGGTATCCGGTGCGTGGGTGCACGTAATAACCGGTGGCCGGGTCCACCGTGTAGCCGCCGGAGTCCTGTGGGGGGTCTAGCTGCGCTTCTTGCTGGGGCGCCGGATCGTCGTCTGTCACGGGAGCCGGCGACGCTTGGGAGGACGTCCGCGATTCTGATTCCACGGCCGTTGCTTCCGGCGTCGGGGACGGCCGAGGCGAGGGGGCGCTCGTTGACTCCGCTGAAGGCGACGGGCTGGCCAACTCGATCAGTCCGTCGCTAATGTCCGAGTCCGGCACGGTCGTGGTCCTCGCGGTCCAACCGCCCGCTCCCGGCGCGGGCTGCGGGTCAGCGTTGACGGCAGCCGACGCCGTCGTACCCCCGAAAAATCCAACGACGACGACGGCGCCCGCCGCCGTGGCAGCGGCACAGCGTGTCATGCGTGTAGTCACTCGCACTCCGTTTGCTTTCCCGCCCAACAAATTCACTAATGGCCTACCCTAGCGAAACACTGCGCGTCATTCCCCTTGAGACTGGATATAAGACGTGAACGAGTCGTTTTTCAAGGCTTGGGAGACCGCCTGCGTGCCCGCCTCATCCAGCAGAACGATGGATTGCCCGTCGGCCGAGCGGCCCGTTCCGAGCGTCGGCAAGGTATACGTATACACGTCCGAGCTGCGGACGTTGCGGAGGCTCAGGCCCAGCTGGCCCAGCTCGAAGGCGCTGAGGTCCTCATCCACGGTCACGTAGGGCGAAAACTCGTCCACAATGTCCGCAATGCGGCCCGGGTTAGTCAGCGTCTCCTGCTTCAGGAAGCCGGCCATCACCGACTTCAGGAACAGCTGCTGGTTGGCGACTCGCGTGTAGTCGCCGTCGGAGAACGCCTTCCGCTCGCGGACGAATCGCAGGGCGCGCTCGCCGCTGAGGGTGATCGTGCCCGCCTCATAGTGTTGGGGGTCAGGAGGCGCGGTGGTGAACTCGCGGGGATTGTTGACCTCCACGCCGCCCAGGGCGTCGGTCAGCCCCCGAAAGCCCTCGAAGTCGATAAACGCCACATGATCCACCGGGACGTCCAGCAAGGATTCGACCGTTTGCACCAGCAGTGGAACGCCGCCGAAGGCCAGGGCCGCGTTAATCTTGTGCTCGCCTTGGCCCGGGATCTCCACCCACGTGTCACGCATGATGGACATGACATTGATGGATTCGCGATCACCTGGCACGTTGACCAGCATCATGGTGTCAGCCCGGGCCCCATTGGGAACACCGGCCAAGTCCTCGTTCTCGCCACTGCCGCCGCGCGCATCGGAACCGATGACGAGGTAGTTCACGGCGTCCTGACTTTCAGCCTGCCGTTCCGGGCGGGACTCCGTCGGGAACGCTGACTCAATCGTCTGAGACTTGGTGTCAAAGCTGTTGGCGAGCCGCCACACATACCCTGCGGCCAGGCCGCCGGCTGCCAGCACGAGGATGAGCAGCGACGCCAGAAAGACCCGGCCGGCGCGGCGCTTCTTGCGTGGGCGCTCACGGCCGCCCCCGTCGTCGTGCATTAATTGGTCAGTCATTCATCCCTGCTTCCTTCGGCCAAAACGTTGGCCATTATGCCAGTGCTTTATGACCGGGAGGTGACGTCCCCTCGACCAAGCTGGCAGTTTCCCCCTCCGTCGCGGGGGGCGCGGCCCCACAGCTCCAGCTTGTAGGATACCGGGGTGATGCTGGAAAACCGTCTGAAACGCACTGTGGCCGCCGGATCAATGGTCGTTGTGACCGGTCTGCTCGCCGGCTGCAGCTCCATGGTGGACGTTGAACCGGCGCCTGATGCCAATAACCCGGCCTGCGCCGACGCCATGGTGTTCCTGCCGGATACGGTCTCCGACTACGAGCGGCGCGAGACAACGAGTCAAGCCACCGCTGCGTGGGGTGACCCCGCGGCGATCGCGCTACGCTGCGGCGTGACGCCACCGCCGAGTGCTACCACCGACGCGTGCGTCGACGCCAACGGGGTGGATTGGATCGCCCAAGAGGGCGAGGACGTCTGGACCCTCACCACC
Source organism: Zhihengliuella flava (assembly GCF_015751895.1). Classification (NCBI taxonomy): domain Bacteria; kingdom Bacillati; phylum Actinomycetota; class Actinomycetes; order Micrococcales; family Micrococcaceae; genus Zhihengliuella; species Zhihengliuella flava. The sequence continues at coordinate 344,855 of NZ_JADOTZ010000001.1, forward strand.
TACGGCCGAGAGCCCGCCATTGAGGTCCTCTTCGACCCGAATAAGGTCCCCTCGTCCAACGTGCTGCCGGAGTTGGCGCCCTCGGTCCAGAAGATCGAGGCACAGAGCAACTGCCTCAGCTACGAAAACTCCACCGAACTCCCGGAAAGTTAGACTCCGCCCCCCTGCCGCTCGGCGCGGGGCCACGACTAACGCAGGCCGGTGCGGCGCTCCAGTGCCAGCTGGATGAGCTCGTCAATCAAGTCGGGATAGCTCAGTCCGGTCTTTTCCCACATTTGCGGGTACATGCTGTGCGGAGTAAAGCCGGGAAGCGTGTTGATCTCATTGATCACCCACCGACCATCGGGCGTATAGAAAAAGTCGACCCGGGAGAGCCCCTCGGCCCCGATGGCATCAAACGCCGCCGCGGCCAGTTCACGCACGCGGTCTAGCTCGGCATCGGGCAGTGAGGCCGGGCAGCTCAGTTGCGCAGCCGCCCCGTCCACATACTTCGCCTCAAAGTCGTAGAACGTGTGGGAGCCATCCGCCACGGCGATCTCCCCGGGCAGGGTCGTCCGGGGTGCGGCAGCGCCGCGACCCTCGAGGACGCCGCACTCGATTTCCCGCCCCTCGATGCCCTGTTCGATCACCACTTTGGGGTCATGCTGACGGGCTTCCTCGACCGCGGCGCGCAGGCCCGCCGGTTCATCGACCCGCGTGATTCCCATCGAGGAGCCAGCACGGGCCGGCTTAACGAACAAGGGATACACGAGGTGACCGGCCGACGCCAGCGCTACCTGCGGGTCGCGTCGCCACTGCTTGTCCGTGATGACGGCGTACGGCCCCACGTCGAACCCGGCCGCGGCAAAGGCAACCTTCATATGGTGCTTGTCCATCCCGATGGCGCTCGCGGCCACACCAGCACCCACATAGGGCATGTCGGCCAGTTCGAGCATGCCCTGGAGCGTGCCGTCCTCACCGAACGGCCCGTGCAGGAGCGGGAAGACGACGTCGATCCGGCCCAGGCTCTCGGCGCCGCCTCGATCCCGTTCGGCAGACGGCGTCGACGCGGAGACCGTCAGCTCAGCGCCCCGTTCGTTGGCGGCCGCATCGAGGGACAAGTGCGCCGTCAGCCCATTGGCCGTAACCTCCGGCAGCGCCCCCGATTCGAAGCTCCACTGCTCCGGCGTGGCTGCGACCGGCGTCCACGTTCCATCCTTGGTGATGCCCACGGCCACGACGTCGTAGGTGGCCGTGTCGATCGCGGAGAGTACGCCGGCCGCTGTCACGCAGGAAACGGAGTGTTCCGACGAGCGGCCGCCGAACAACAGGAGAACGCGCGGCAGGGAAGCGGAAGTCATCGTCTAGTGGGTTTCCTTTGCGGGTCGTTCGGACTTCAGGTCTCGGCCAAGGAGGCGGGCACCCATTTGCTCGGGGGTAATCTGGCCTTCGAGGACCGCCACCACGGCCTCGGTGATGGGCATTTCGATGCCGCGTTGGGCGGCGAGGTGCAGGACGGCCGGAGCGGACTTGACCCCCTCGGCGGTTTGCGTCATCGCCTCGGCCACTTGGTCCCGGGTCCGTCCCTCGCCGAGCAGGCGTCCGGCGGTGCGATTGCGTGAGAGCGGCGAGGAGCAGGTCGCCACCAAGTCTCCGAGCCCGGACAGTCCGGCCATCGTTTCGAGACGCCCGCCGAGGGAGAGCGCGAGTCGGGTGGTCTCCGCCAGGCCCCGCGTGATGACGGAGGCTTTCGTGTTGTCCCCCATGCCCATGCCGTCACAGATGCCGACGGCGAGGGCAATGACATTCTTGACGATGCCCCCGAGTTCCACCCCCGCCACATCGGTGTTGGTGTAGGGGCGGAAATAGGGTGCGCTTGCCGCCTGTGCGACGGCCGTCGCCACGGACTCGTCCGCCGCGGCCACAACGGACGCGGTGGGCTCCTCGCGCGCGATTTCGAGGGCCAAGTTGGGGCCGGAAACCACCGCCAAGTGCTCGGGCGCGATCGCCAGCTCCTGCATGATGACCTCGGACATCCGAGCATCCGTCCCGCGCTCGAGCCCCTTCATCAGGGACACGACGACGGCCCCGGGCTCCACCGCGCTGGAGACCTCGCGCAGCTGCTCTCGGAGCGACTGCGCGGGAATCGCCAAGATCACGAGTGCCGCCCCCTGCAGGGCCTCGGCGGCGTCCACCGTGGCGCTGACGTTCCGCGGCAGTGCAATATCCGGCAAATACCGGACATTGGTGTGCTCACCGTTGATCTCTTCCGCGGCTTCAGCCCGACGCGCCCAGACCGTCACGTGCGCCGCGTGGTCACCGCGGGCCAGAGCCGCGTCACCGAGCACCTTAGCGAACGTGGTGCCCCAGCTACCGGCGCCGAGGACGGCGATGCGCCGAAAGTCAGCCTGCATGTTCTCTCCGTCCATCTGCTGGTTCACCTGCTGAACATCGTCGTGCTGTTAACTGGTCACTGCGGAGCCGCGCCGGACGGACCCGATTCGAAATCTCGGCCGGTGAGTTTCTGCCCCTGAGCGGCCGGGTCCCAGAGCTCCGCGGGAGCCGTTTCCCCTCTCAGGGATTCCATCTCCGCACTCACGGCCCGCATGATCCGGTCCGTGGCCTCCAGGAGGACCGTCTTGGTCAGCGGCTTTCCGCGCAAATCCTCTAGGTCCACCGGCGGGCCCATCCGCACGACCACCCGTTTGCGCGGGAAGACGTGAAGTTTCTTGGCGTACCGGGGCAAGAGCTCCTGGGCTCCCCAGTGCGCCACCGGCACCACGGGCGCGCCGGTCTGCAGCGCCAGGCGGGCGGCCCCGGTGCGGCCGCGCATGGGCCACAAATCCGGGTCCCGGGTGAGCGTTCCTTCCGGATAGACAATCGCGACGCCGTCGTTGCTAATCAGCTCCTGCGCCGCCTGCAGGGAAGCGTTGGCGCCTTTGGAGGAGCGCGCGACGGGGATCTGGCGCGTCTTGCGCAGCACCATTCCCACCACCGGAATCTTGAACAATGATTCTTTAGCCAGAAAGCGCGGGAGTCGACCGGCACCGTACACGGCATGGCCCACCACTAACGGATCAATCTCCGTCAGGTGATTGGGGCAGGCAATGTAGCCGCCCGTTGGCTGATGCTCAAAGCCCTCCCATCGCTTGCTGAGCAGGACGTTGAGCAGCGGCCGGGCGATTCCAGCAACAATCCCGAAGGTGATTCGGGACCCCAGCGTTTCACTCATCGCCTTTAGCCCTCCGTCAGTTCGACATCCGCGCCGAGACCCTGCAGCTTCTCGAGGAAACGCTCATAGCCGCGGTTGATCAACTCAATCCCGGTGACGTTGCTGACGCCGTCCGCAGCAAGGGCCGCGATGAGGTGGGAGAAACCGCCCCGGAGATCCGGGACGTCGATATCCCGGCCAGACAATTCCGACGGGCCGGTGATCACGGCCGAGTGCAGGAAGTTTCGCTGGCCGAAGCGGCACGGGACCGAGCCGAGGCACTCGCGGTGCAGCTGAATCGTGGCCCCCATATCGACGAGGGCCTTGGTGAAGCCAAATCGGTTTTCATACACCGTCTCGTGGACGATGGAGACGCCCTTGGCCTGCGTCAAGGCCACCACCAACGGCTGCTGCCAGTCCGTCATGAACCCTGGATGGACGTCCGTTTCCAGTACCAGCGGCTTGAGCTCGCCTCCCGGATGGTAAAAGCGGATCCCGTCGTCGTGTACTTCGAACGCACCGCCGATCTTGCGGTAGGTGTTCAGGAAGGAGGTGAGATCAAACTGGTTGGCCCCCTCCACAAAGATATCGCCACGGGTCACCAGCGCTGCGGAAGCCCAAGAAGCGCCTTCATTGCGGTCGGCCAGGGCGCGGTGGTTGTAGCCGCTCAGCTGCGGCACGCCTTCAATCCGGATCACGCGATCCGTCTGGACCTGAATGATGGCCCCCATTTTCTGCAACACGGCGATCAGATCCATGATCTCCGGCTCCACCGCGGCGTTCTTCAACTCGGTGATGCCCTCGGCGCGCACCGCCGAGAGCAGGACCTGCTCCGTGGCGCCCACGGAGGGGAACGGCAGTTCCAGTTTGGCGCCCTTCAGGCCGTGCGGGGCCGTGATGGCGATGCCGTCCACGCGCTTGTCCACCACGGCACCGAAGGCGCGCAAGACGTTGAGGTGGAAATCAATGGGGCGATCACCAATCCGGCATCCCCCCAGATCCGGGATGAAGGCCTCACCGATGCTGTGAATGAGGGGGCCACAGAAGAGGATCGGGATCCGCGAGTCCCCCGCGTGGGTGTCAATTTCCTTACTCGTGGCACGCTTGGCGCCCACCGGATCCAGCGTGAGGTCCCCCGAATCTGGGTCCTTCTGCACGCTGACGCCATGGATCTGCAGGAGCGAGGTGACAATCTCGACGTCTCGAATCTCCGGGACGTTGCGCAACAGGGACGGGCTGTCACCCAGCAGGGCCGCCACCATCGCCTTGGGCACCAAATTCTTCGCGCCCCTGACACTGACAGTCCCCTTGAGGGGTACGCCGCCACGAATTGTCAGGACTTTGCCCATGGAAAGAAAACCTCGCGTTCGTTGGGTGCCCGGAGGTCACCGGGAGCTCCACGTAAGCATACAACTAGGGACTTGGCGTACCGGGCACCTCCACACGTGCGGCCCGCCACTGCCTCGGGCAGTGGCGGGCCGCTTGGCTCGGTGCACGACGGCGGAGCTCACCGGCGTCGCACACGTCGCGGAAGGCTTACGACTTCGCTGGGAGCGTAGCCGGTTTGAAGGCCGGCCGCGTCGCCTCGTAGGCCGTGATGTCCTCTTCGGTGGTCAGGGTCAGCCCAATGTCGTCGAGGCCCTCCATGAGCCGCCAGCGGGTGTAGTCATCGATCTCAAAGTCTGCCGTTATAGCGCCACACGTGACCCGACGAGACTCGAGGTCCACCTCAATCTCGGCGCCGGGGCTGTTCTCCAGCTCCTTAAAGAGCAGCTCAATATCCGGCTCCGCCATTTGGCCCGCCACGAGGCCCTGCTTCCCGGCGTTGCCGCGAAAAATGTCCGCGAAGCGAGAAGAGAGCACCACCCGGAAACCGTAGTCCTTCAGCGCCCAGACGGCGTGCTCGCGGGACGAACCCGTCCCAAAGTCTGCCCCGGCCACCAGCACGGTCCCGCGATTGTAGGGCTCTTGGTTCAAGATGAAGTCCTCCTTGCGCCGCCACGCTGCAAAGAGGGCATCCTCAAAGCCCGTGCGGGTAATCCGCTTGAGGTAAACCGCCGGGATGATCTGGTCCGTGTCCACGTTGGACGCACGCAGCGGAACGCCAATGCCCGTATGTCGCGTGATCTTCTCCATGATTGCTCCTCCTTAGGCGGCCGCAGCGGCCGGGGTCGCGAGGTCGGACGGGCTGGACAGGGTGCCTCGAATGGCCGTCGCCGCAGCGACCACTGGGGAGACCAAGTGCGTGCGGCCCCCCTTGCCCTGGCGGCCTTCAAAATTGCGGTTGCTGGTGGAGGCGCAACGCTCCCCCGGTTCCAGCTGGTCGGGGTTCATGCCCAGGCACATGGAGCAACCAGCGAACCGCCACTCGGCGCCGAACTCCGTGAAGACCCGGTCCAGCCCTTCGGCCTCGGCCTCGAGGCGAACGCGGGCTGAGCCGGGGACCACAATCATGCGTACGTTCGGATCCTTGCGCTGGCCACGAATGACGTCGGCAGCAGCACGCAGGTCCTCCATCCGCGAGTTGGTGCAGGATCCCAAGAAGACCGTGTCCACGCGGATGTCCTTCATCGGTGTGCCGGGCGCCAGGTCCATGTACTCCAAGGCGCGGCGGGCAGCGTAGGCCTCGTTCTCATCCCCCATCGCTTCCGGATCCGGCACGGACTCGGACAAGGAGATGCCCTGACCGGGGTTCGTCCCCCAGGTGACAAAGGGCTCCAGCTCGTTGGCGTTGATCGACACTTCCGCGTCAAACTCCGCGTCGGCATCCGTCACCAAGGTCTTCCAGTACTCGACGGCGGCATCCCAGTCCGCGCCGGACGGCGCGTGGGGGCGGCCCTGTACGTACTCGAAGGTGGTCTGATCCGGCGCGATCATGCCGGCGCGAGCTCCGGCCTCGATGGACATGTTGCAAATCGTCATGCGCGCTTCCATGGAGAGCGCCTCGATGGCCGAACCGCGGTACTCCAACACGTACCCCTGCCCGCCGCCGGTGCCAATCTTGGCGATGACGGCCAAAATAATGTCCTTGGCGCTGACCCCGTCCCGCAGCTGGCCATCGACATTGATCGCCATCGTCTTGAACGGCTTGAGGGAGAGCGTCTGCGTCGCCATGACGTGCTCCACCTCCGACGTGCCGATGCCCATAGCCAGCGCTCCGAAGGCGCCGTGGGTGGACGTATGCGAGTCGCCGCAGACCACGGTCATGCCCGGCTGCGTCAATCCCAATTGGGGGCCGACGACGTGCACGATGCCCTGCTCGGCATCACCCAGTGGGTGCAGGCGGACCCCAAATTCCTGACAATTCGCGCGCAGGGTCTCGATTTGGGTCCGGCTGGTGGGATCGGCGATCGGCTTATCGATCTCCAACGTGGGCGTGTTGTGATCCTCGGTAGCGATCGTCAAGTCGGGGCGGCGCAGCTGCCGGCCCGCGAGTCGGAGTCCCTCGAAGGCCTGCGGTGAGGTGACTTCATGCACAAGGTGCAGGTCAATGTAGATCAGGTCCGGTCGGCGGGCCGCGCCCTCGCCCTCGCCGCGCTTGACGACGTGCGCGTTCCAGACTTTCTCGGCCAGGGTCTTGCCCTGCGTCTCACCCATGGTGTCCTCCGTGGTGTAGTGCTCGGTTATTCAAGAGAACCACCACCCGCGCGGGGGCGCCACACCTTCGGCGTGCATCTCGAATGTTGAGACGTTAGTATCAAACCATGGACGGATCAAGTGGAGTCGGCGTGCTGGACAAAGCCGCCATGGTGCTGGACGCGCTCGAGGCCGGGCCGACGTCGCTAGCGCAGCTCGTAGCGGCTACTGGGCTATCCCGCCCCACGGTGCATCGCCTCGCCCAGGCCCTGGTGCACCACCGCCTGCTGGGCAAGGACATACACGGCCGCTTCGTGCTCGGGTCACGGCTGGTTGAGCTCGCCTCGGCCGCGGGTGAAGACCGCCTGATCGCCGCGGCAGGCCCCCTCCTCGTGCAGTTGCGTGACGCAACGGGCGAGTCGAGCCAAGTCTTCCGCCGGCAGGGCGAGAATCGCGTGTGCGTGGCGTCAGCCGAGCGGCCCGTCGGCCTGCGGGACACCATCCCGGTGGGGACCCAGCTCTCGATGAAGGCCGGTTCTGCCGCCCAGGTTCTGCTCGCGTGGGAGGACCATCAGCGCCTCCTCGACGGCCTCAACGGTGCCCGCTTCACCCCCACCATTCTCGCGGGCGTTCGCCGTCGCGGCTGGGCCCAGTCGTTGGGCGAGCGCGAGCCGGGCGTTGCCTCCGTTTCCGCCCCCGTCCGGGGACCCAATGGGCGGGTCATCGCGGCCGTGTCCATCTCCGGGCCGATCGAGCGCCTGAGCCGTCAACCCGGAAAGATTCACGCGGAGACGGTCGTCCAGATCGCCGCCCAATTGTCGTCCGCGCTGCGTTCCAGCAACTAGGCCGTTCCCTCGGGGCGGATCAGCTGGACTCAAAGGGGTCCCACCCGGCGGGCGCGGCGTCACGGAGCCAGTCCGCTGCGGGGCGTGACTGCACGGTGACGCTGTCCTCGGCCCGCTCGCGGACGCGGCCAATTTCGTCCCACCCGTCCGGCACCGCACCGTCGGCGAACGTGGCCAAGAGAGCGTGGCTCTCGCCGCCGCCGTAGGCCCACGCCCGGGCCAGATCCCCCGCGGACTCGCCGCGCTGGGCCAGATGTTCGGCAACGCGCGCGAGCACTGGCTCTCGATCAGCGATGTCCCCGGCGAGCTCCAACTGCACCCCGGAAGCCGCCGCCACGCGTCCAGCATCCTTGAGCAGTCCATCCGAGACGTCCAGCAGGGCCGTGCCCCGCTCCCGCTGAGGAGCATCGAGGGCCGGCCGCGGGCGCAGTTGCCGTGAGACGACGAACCGCACGTCCGCCACCGGATCTCCAGCAGCCGGTTCGTCCCGGCCACGGGCTGCCCCATCCTCGGCGCCGAGGGTCAGCCGCCCCGAATCGAGGCAGGCCCATCCGGCCGCCGCGGCACCGAGGGAACCGCACACGGCCACCGCATCCCCCACCTGGGCTCCCGCGCGGGTGACCGGCGGGCCCATCAGTCGGCCGAACGCCGTCGTGCTGACCGACAGCTCGCTCCCCCGCCCGAGGTCGCCGCCGGAAACGCGCGCCTGCCTCGCGCCCGGCATCGACAAGGCATCCGCGAAGCCGTGCGCGAAGTCCGCGAGCCACCCGGCGTCGATCTCCTCGGTGAGCGACAGGCTCGTGAGGCAACCGGTGGGAACGGCACCCATGGCCGCCACGTCCGCGAGGTTTTGCGCGGCCGATTTCCACCCGATGTCATAGCCCGTGCAGGCGTAGCCGGAGGCGTAGCGGCGGCGGAAGTCCTGGTCCTCGGTAATGGTGTCGATGGTCATGACCAAGTGCCCAGTGGGTACGGGCACGACGGCGGCGTCGTCACCCGGGCCGGCCAGACCAGCGGCGAGGACCCCGCGCTCCCGATAAACACCGAGGAGGGCTTCGATCAACGACGATTCAGACGCGCGGGTCATGAGGCTGCGGCTTTCGCTAGGGCGGAACGGAAGTCATCGGCGCGCCGCGCCGCGGCGGCGGCCGGACCGATCACCTGTTGCTGGGCGACGTCGGCGAGGCGGCGAAGCAACACTCGGCGGGCCCTGCGCGCCCGGGAGCGGGCAGCGATGGCAGTGAAAACGCGGCACAAGAGAGCGAGGACGATGCCCGCGAGCAAGCCACCGATGAGCAGCAGCGTCGGGACGGGGAACCCTTCCACCCGCGGAGCGTCCGCGACGTCGAACTGGAGGTAGTTCAGAACGCCGAGCCCCAGCAGCCAGAGCGCGCCCGCCGCCGCGAGCGCCACGAAGAGCCACTGCAATGATCCCGTGACCGCCCACCACCACGAGCGGTGCTGCTGGCGCAGATCGGCTCCCGCGACGGCCTGATCGAGGGCGTCGGCGAAAGCCTCGGGGTCAGGGCGCCCGGCGCGGTGGATCTCTTCGGCCCAAACCTCGGGCGCACCCTCGGCGGCTGCCCCCAGGTACTGGCGCACGGCGCTCGACTGCTGCGCGCGGGCGGCCGGCGAGGCTTGGGGCAAGGAGGTACGGTTGACCGAGGGCGCGTCGTTGCGCGCCAGGCCAAGCCGGCGCATCGGGTCGGGGCGGAAACGGACTAACCACCGGGTCACGGGCCAACCGGTGGCCGCCGTCGAGCGCTGGCGGTAGGACCGGGCGACGGCGCGGGTCACCATCTCGACGCCGGAGGCTTGAGCCAGCCCGGCAGACAACTCGCTCGCCGCGCCCTCCAGCGGCCGGGACGCCAGCGTGGCCGAGGGGGCCAACGGCTCCAATTCACGCACTGCAGCACTCAGGTCCGCCGTCAGCCGTTGGTTCGTGGCCTCGCGGCGCGCGGCGATCCGCGCCAGGTGGGCCGCCAGTTCGTCAATGCCCTCACCCGTCGTGGCAGAGGTGGCGACGAGGTGCGCATGGTCCAGCCCGTGGCTGTTCACCAAGGCCCGCAACGACCCGAGCACGGCGGCGCGATCAGGGGTGCTCACCCGATCGATCTGATTCAGCACGATCAGCGTGACCGCCTCGTGCCCGGCCATAGCAGCCAAAAACTCGCGGTGAACCACCGCGTCAGCGTACTTTTGCGGGTCCAACACAAAAACCAGAGCATCAACCTGACCAGCGAGGCGCTCCGCCGTGCGGCGATGCTCGGCGACTGTGGAATCAAAGTCTGGAAGATCGAGGAGAACCAACCGGCTCGCCCCGGACGCGGACGATCGCCCCGCCGGCGCGGACAGGGGTCCGCCGGTGAGCTGGTGCCGTTCCGAGACGTCCAACCAGTCCAACAGTGCATCGGCGCCATCCCCGCTGCCTCCGACGACCGCCATGGGGGCGCTCGTCGTCGGACGGCGGGCGGCCACGCGGGCCAGCTGCCGCCCGGCCACCGCGTTGAAGAGGGAACTCTTTCCCGAACCCGTGGCACCGAAGAACCCGATCACGGTGTGCTCGGAGGAGAGGGAACGACGCCGGCTCGCGCGTTCCAGCAGGTCGAGAGCCCGGGCGCGCAGGCCGTCCGGAATGACTCCGTCCCCCAACTCGGTGGCGGCGTGCAAGGCGGACAGGCGCTCTTCCAGTGCAGCGGCTGTGCGTTCGGAGCGGTGCTTCACCCGTTCTCCTCCCCCGTCGCCGATGCGCCAGCGCTGAGTTGATCGGACAGCGCGGCCAAGCGCCGGGCCACATCGTCGAACTCTGCTGGCTGCGTGGGCGCGTCACCCAAAAGGTCGGTGAAGCGTCGGGCGTCCGCCTCCAGCAACGCCCGGACCCGCTCGTCCAGTTGGCCGCGGGCCTTCTTGGCGAGCCGGCGAACGGCATCCTCCCCGAAAATCGACTCCAAGAGCTTTTGGCCGACGACGGCGGAGCCACCCGCGATGCCGATCTCGAGGCCGGTGAGCCCGGCCGTGGACGCAAAGACCACCACCATGAGGGCCACCGCGATCCCGTTGACCCCCAGGGAAAGCATCCGGGCGGCGAACCGCTTGCCCTGCCCCTCGGCACGAATCAGCTCCAGCAAGTCCCCCTGCCACGCGCGCACCTCGGTCGCCGCACGCTCACTGAATCCTTCGCCGTTCACGTCTAGGCGCCGTCCGGCGATGAGCTCCCTGCCCGCCGGAGTGGTGCGCCAGCGCGCTGCGGCCCCTTCGGCCGCGCCCGCCGCGGCGTCAACGATCACGGCGTGCAAGCCCGTCTCGATGGCCTCCTCGACGCTGTCCACGGGGGCCGGGCGCCCCGTGAAGAACGCGCCGACCCGGTCTCGGACTCGGGAAATCGTGGATTCGACCGAGCGAAAGAACTCGCCCGTGCCGACGACGTCCTGCCACCGGGCCAGCACTTCGCCGCGCAAGAGCGTGCCGTTGGCGCTGGCCTCAGATATGGCCTGGGCCGCCTCGGCATAGGCCTGACGGACCTGCTGGCACAGTTCGCCCTCCGCATCCCGCTGCTCGGCCACCGCCTCGGCGAGGCGGGCGACGTCGTCGGACGCCTGGCGCAGCGATCCGGCGAGCGTGCGCGCAGCGATGGCACGCCGCGCCTCGGCATCGGAGCCGAGGTGCGTCAACCATTGCCTCAGCTCGGCGACGGAATCGTCCGGAAGCATGCGCTGTTCGTCCAACGGTTGCTCCGCGATCACGAACAGGCGCGCGTGCGCGAGGCCGCGTTCGATGAGCATTTCCCGCAAGTGCGCCGAAACCTCGCCAGCGGCCCCCTCCGGCACGCGGTCCAAGACCACGGCCACCGTGACGTCCCGGGCCGCGGCGTCGGCCAGCAGCCCCCACCCTACGGCGTCAGCGTAACGATTGGCCGTCGTGACGAACATCCACAGATCTGCCGCGGCGAGCAATTGCCCCGCCAACTGGCGGTTGGCATCCTCCACGGAATCGATGTCCGGGGCATCCAGCAGGCCCAGGCCTCTCGGCACGGCACCATCCTGAACCATCAGGAGGCCGTCTGTCGCGGCGTCGCTCGACGACGGCGCGCGGTCGTCGCTTGGCGTCGCCTGTCTCCCGGTGTAGCTGCCGCGGGTACGCCGCAGACCGGGCAGGACGTTCTCCCCGAGAAACCACGGCGCATCGTCCGCCGCGTGGATCAACACCGGCTGGCGGGTCGTCGGGCGGATAGCGCCCGCACGGGTCACGGGCCGCCCCACCAACGCGTTGACCAGGGTCGACTTTCCCGCGCCGGTGGAACCGCCGACGACGCACAGGAGCGGGGCTCCGAGCGTGGACAGCCGAGGCCGGACGTGATCGCGCAGCCGGAGAGCGAGGTGGCGAGAGAGGTCCCTCGCTGCGGCTGCCGCCGGCGCGGCCAACGGCAGGTCCGTGGCGTCGAGGAGGCCGAGTGTCTGGTCAACAAGCCCGGTGGCGCTAACTGTGTTCACCCCACCCATCTTGCCGTAGATGACGCCCTCGGCCCCAGATCGCGTCAGGCGCGGACCGTGGAGCGGCACAACAAGCCACCAAACGCCACCTACTGGCTGCCCGCAGTACGGTCGGCGGGCTGCAACGCCTCTGGCGCGGGGAACGGCAACTGGTGAACAGCCGCTCGGGAGCCGACGACGGACGCGGACCCCAGCGCATCCTCCACCACGCGAACGCCTTCCGAGCTGACCTCCGTGATCCGAACGCGCGTCTGCCGGCCATCCGCGTGACTCAGGACCCACGGGTCGGCAAGGTAGCCGAGGCCGAGCCTCTCCAGCCGTTCCTCGGCCTCGAGCCAGTCGACCCGGCCAGAGATTTCACGCCCCAGGGCGTTGATGGCGACGAAGTCCTCGCCCACCATGCGAATCCAGCCGAGGCGCTCACCGTCCGAGCGTCGGCACTCAATCCAGCTGGGGTCCATGACATCACCGTACACCGGTGAGGGGATCGCCGCCCCTGGCCATCGATTCACGGCATTACGGTAGGAGAGCCGACTTAAAGCAAAATCCCGGAAGCGTCTCGCTTCCGGGATTTTCAAGGGTGACCCCAGCGGGATTCGAACCCGCGTTGCCGCCGTGAGAGGGCGGAGTACTAGGCCGCTATACGATGGGGCCCTTGGTGACACAAGCACAAGATCCTGAACCGTGTGCATCACCACCGCGTGGGTCGTGATGCATATGAACAGCCATCAACTGCTTGCGCTCGTGACCCCAGCGGGATTCGAACCCGCGTTGCCGCCGTGAGAGGGCGGAGTACTAGGCCGCTATACGATGGGGCCGAACGCTTGTGGCGACCGGCGGACCGCTCTCCACATTGCTGAGGAATCCCACGTCAGACGTGGAATTCCTGCGCTGGGGTACCAGGACTCGAACCTAGAATGACGGTACCAGAAACCGTTGTGTTGCCAATTACACCATACCCCATGGTGTTACCTCGGCGGCCGGTTAGTCATCCGTGCGGATTCCGTTTCCAGCGCCTCAGCACGAGTAAATACTCTACACACAGTGCGCAGGAAATCCAAAACGGCCCCCAGCCGCCGAGGTGGTGTTCCTGCTCACACCCCGGCGGCTCACGCTCTAGCGGTTTGCGACCACGTCAGCGAAGGCACGCAGCCGGACGAGGCACGACTCCCGCCCCAAGATGACCATCGACTCGAACAAGGGAGGCGAGACGCGGCGGCCGGAGATCGCCGCCCGGACGGGCCCGAAAGCCTTACGCGGCTTGAGCTCTAGTCCATCGATGAGCGCCCCGCGCAGCGCCCCCTCGATCGCTTCCTGATCCCAGGAGTCGACGGCCTCCAGGGCCGAGATGGAGGCGGACACCACCTCTGGCAGGTTCTCCGGCATGCCCTTCAGCGCATCGTCAGCCACCTGCAGGTCTGCGTCAGCCACGAACAAGAAACCGGCCATCTCTGGCGCCTCGCCGAGCAAGCCGATGCGCTCCTGCACCAGCGGGGCGACCGCATCGAGAATCTCCGCTTCGCGCTCGGTCAGCTCCTCCCCCGTGAGGGAAGCCGCGGCAAAGTAGGGAACCAGCCGGTCCCGGAAATCGGCCGGGTCGAGTCGGCGAACGTGCGTCCCGTTGATCGCCTCGGCCTTTTTCAGATCGAAGCGGGCCGGGTTCTTGAGCACATCGGCCACGTCAAAGGCCTCGATGAGCTGCTCGCGCGTGAAGATATCCTCGTCTGCCGAGAGGCTCCAGCCCAGCAGCGAGAGGTAGTTGAGCAGGCCCTCGGGGATGAAGCCGCGGTCCCGGTGAATGAACAGATTGGACTCGGGGTCACGCTTGGACAGCTTCTTGTTCCCCTGGCCCATGACGTAGGGCAAGTGGCCGAAGAGCGGCATGTACTGCGCGACGCCGCACTGGATCAGCGCCCGGTAGAGAGCAATCTGCCGCGGGGTTGAGGACAGCAAATCCTCGCCGCGCAGGACGTGAGTGATCCCCATCAGCGCGTCGTCGACCGGATTGACCAGCGTGTAGAGCGGCTTGCCGTTACCCCGCACCACCACAAAGTCCGGCGTCGAGCCGGCCTTGAACGTGATCTCTCCGCGAACCAGATCCGTAAACGTGAGGTCCTCGTCAGGCATGCGCAGTCTCAGGACCGGCTCGCGCCCTTCCGCGCGGAAGGCGGCCTTCTGCTCGTCAGTCAGGTCGCGGTCAAAATTGTCGTAGCCGAGCTTCGGGTCGCGGCCCGCCGCGCGATGGCGCTCTTCAACCTCTTCCGGCGAGGAGAACGATTCATACACGTGACCGCCGGCCTTGAGCTGCTCGATGACCTCGGCGTAGATGTCCGCGCGCTGCGACTGACGGTAGGGCTCGTGCGGGCCGCCGACGCCGACTCCTTCGTCCCACGTGATCCCGAGCCAGTCCAGGGCGTCGAGGAGCTGCTGATAGCTCTCCTCGGAATCGCGGGCGGCGTCCGTGTCCTCGATGCGGAAGATCATCTTGCCGCCGGTATGGCGGGCGTAGGCCCAGTTGAACAAGGCGGTGCGAATCAAGCCCACATGGGGCGTGCCCGTCGGAGACGGGCAGAAACGAACGCGGACGGGGGTTTCTTCGGTCACTGTCGGCAGTGTGGTGGCGCTAGTCATGATGTGTCCCATCCTAGCGCCGCACGCCCCGGCGGGCGCAGCCGCAACGTCCCTCAGCGGCGATCTGCTAGCGGCGCCGGTTCGCCCGGCCCGAGGAACCGCGCACGACGCGCGCGATCCGAACCCAGAGCAGCGCCAGTGCCCCCGTCACGGCGATGAGGATCAGAGCCAAGACGACGACGTCGTGCGCGCCCCCGCGGTGGGCCACCCGAGCAGCGCCGCCACACAACAGCGCCGCAGCGAACAAAACACCAGGGCGGCGCCGGACGAGTGATGCCAGCCGCTGCCAGGCCCCGCCGCGCCGCGGATCGGAGCTGCGGGACCGTGGCCTGCGCGTGGTCACCGAAGGGCCGGGCTTAGCGCCGGAAGTGGTTGATCAGGGTCCCGATGCCCTCGATCTCCACCTCATACCGCTGGCCCTCGCGCACCAGGCCTACACCGGCCGGGGTTCCGGTCAGGATGACGTCGCCGGGCAGGAGGGTGAACGCCTGCGAGGCGTAGGACACGAGCTCCGCGGCCGTCCAGATCATCTCCGCCGTGGACCCTTCCTGAACCGTCTCGCCGTCGAGGCGCCCGGCGATGGCGACGTCCTCCGGGTCAAGGTCCGTCTCAATCCACGGGCCGATGGGGCAGGAACCATCCCACCCCTTGGCCCGGGCCCACTGGCCGTCGGTGCGCTGAGCGTCCCGAGCGGTGAGGTCGTTCGCGCAGGTGTACCCGAACACCACGTCAGCGACCTTCTCCGCCGGCACATCCTTACAAATGCGTCCGATCACGACGGCCAGTTCCGCCTCAAAGGACACCTCGTCGGAAAATGCGGGCAGCGTCACCGGATCGCCCGGGCCGGTGATCGCGGTGTTGGGCTTGAGGAACATCAGCGGCGAGGTGGGCACCTCGTTGCCCAATTCCTTCGCGTGATCAGCGTAGGTCCGCCCAAAGCAAATGACCTTGGACCGGGGAATGATGGGCGCGACGAGGCGGACGTCGTCCAGCGCGAACTTATTCCCAGTGGGCTGAATGCCCTGGTAGAACGGGTCGCCGGCAATTCCGACGATCTGGTCACCATCGACGACGCCGTACTGCGGGTCGGCGTCTACTACAAAACGTGCAATGCGCATGGATCCCACCTTACGCGGTGTAGCCCCCCGGATGCTTGCGCTGCCACGCGAGGGTGTCCCGGACCATCTCGTCGAGGCCGCGTTGCGCTCGCCACCCCAGCTCCGTGGCCGCCTTGCGGCAATCGGCGTAGGAGACGGCGACGTCTCCGGGCCGTCGCGGCCCGATCTCATAGGCAATCTCCCGCCCAGCCACAGCAGCCGTGGCACGAATCACCTCCAGCACGCTGGTGCCGCGGCCCGTTCCGAGATTCCAGATCGCGGCCCGCCCGGGCGACGTCGCCGCGCGCGCCGCGACGGCGTCGAGGGCACGCAGGTGCCCTTCGGCGAGATCCAGCACGTGGATGAAATCGCGAATGCCCGTCCCGTCCGGCGTCGGATAGTCGCCTCCGTGGATCTTCACGGCCGCCCGGGATCCAACAGCTGCGGCAGCGATGAGCGGCATGAGATTGCTCGGCTCACCCGCCGGTGACTCCCCGAGGTCGCCGGAGGGATGAGCGCCGACCGGATTGAAGTACCGCAGAATCGCCACCTGAAACTCGGGGTGCGCCGCCGCCAGATCGCTGAGCATCGCCTCGCAGACCGCCTTGGTGCGTCCGTACGGGTTCGCCGGCGCGAGCGTTGCCTCCTCGCTGACCGGCATGGAGTCGGCCCGGCCGTAGACGCTCGCGCTCGAGCTAAACACCAGCCGGCTGCAGCCAGCCGCGAGCATGGCATCCAGAACGTTGAGTGTGCCGCCGACGTTGACACGGTAGTACCGCTCTGGTTCGGCCACAGACTCCCCCGCCGCCTTGAGCCCAGCAAAATGCACGACGGCGTCAGGCGCCGCCGCGACCACCGCGCGGGTCAGCGCGTCGGCATCGAGCACGTCGGCCACCGCTACCTCGACTCGGCGCCCCGCCAAAGCCTCAACGCGGCGCAGGGCTTCAGCGGAGGCGCCCGAGAAGTCGTCAACGACCGTGACTCGATGCCCGGCCTCGAGCAGGACCAGAACGGTGTGGGAGCCGATATAGCCGGCCCCGCCGGTCACCAGAACGTGCACGCGCCCGCTAGGCGAGACGGGTCAACCAGCCATGCTGGTCCGCCACGGCACCGGTCTGGATGCCAAGCAGCTGCTCGCGAATGCTCAGCGTCAGGCTCTCCTGCGGAAGCGCCGGCGACGCGATGTCCCCCTCCGTGGTTTTCAACAGGCCGATGGGGGTGATCACGGCCGCGGTTCCGCAGGCAAAGACTTCCCGAAGCTGACCGTTCTCCGCGGCGCGACGCCACTCGTCCAGCGTGAACTTGCGCTCCTCGACCTTCAGTCCGCGATCCTTGAGCAACTGAATGACGGAGGCGCGCGTTATGCCGTGCAGAATGTTTCCGTTCAACGCCGGCGTGACAACCGTGCCATCGGCCATGACGAAGAAGACGTTCATGCCGCCGAGTTCTTCCACCGCGTTGTCATTGAACGGGTCGAGGAACAGGACCTGCTGGCACCCGTTCTCCTCGGCCTCCAGCTGGGCCGCCAAGGACGCGGCGTAGTTCCCGCCGCACTTGGCCTCGCCGGTGCCTCCACGGCCAGCACGTGCATATTTGGTGGCCAACCAAATGGAGACCGGCTTGAGTTCGCCGCCGAAGTAGTTTCCGGCCGGGGAGGCAATCAGCCGGTACGAGACCTCGCGCGCCGGGCGCACGCCCAAGAAGGCCTCGGTCGCGATCATGAAGGGGCGCAGGTAGAGCGCCTCGCCATCGCCGGAGGGGACCCACGCCCGGTCCGCTGCGACGAGTTCTTTGAGGGACGTCACGAAGGCTTCGACGGGCAGTTCGGGCAGGGCCAATCGCCGTGCGGACGCATTGAAGCGCTCCGCGTTGGCCTCGGGGCGGAAGGTCCACACTGTGCCATCGGCGTGGCGGTAGGCCTTCAAACCCTCAAAGATTTCCTGACCATAATGCAGGACGGATGCGGCCGGATCGAGGCTGATGGGGCCGTACGCCTCGATGCGAGCGTTGGACCACCGGCCGCCGTCGGAGGTGTGATTCCAATCGATCACCGCAGTGTGGTCGGTGAAGTGGTTACCGAACCCGGGGTTGGCGAGTACGGCCGCGCGCTCCTCGTCGCTCCGAGGGGTGGTGGAGAGCTGCTGGGAGAATTCCATGGTGCCGGCGATGCTTTCTCTTGAACGGTTCGTGGCCACGAGCGGGTTTTCGGGCGACAGTGCCCCGACGTGCCCGCTCAGCAGCCAGCTTAGGCTACGAGCCCGGCGATCGCATCGCCGATTTCCGAGGTGCCGCGCTCATCCGTGAGCTCGGCGCGGGACGTAATGTCCTCCTCCACCGCTCGGGTGACGGACGCGGCGGCGTCGTCCATTCCGAGGTGCTCCAGCAGGAGAGCCACCGACAGGATGGCGGCCGTTGGATCGGCCTTTTGCTGGCCGGCAATATCCGGAGCCGAGCCGTGGACGGGCTCAAACATGCTGGGCTCGGTCCGGTCCATGTTGAGATTGCCACTGGCGGCCAGCCCGATTCCTCCGGTCACGGCCCCCGCAAGGTCGGTCAGGATATCCCCAAAGAGGTTATCGGTGACGATCACGTCGAAGCGGGACGGGTCGGTGGTCATGAAGATGGTGGCCGCGTCCACGTGCATGTAGTCGTGGCTCACGTCGGGGAACTCCGCGGCGACCGCCTCGACGGTTCGGCGCCACAAGTGCCCTGCATGCACGAGGACGTTGTGCTTGTGCACCAACGTGACCTTCTTGCGCGGCCGCTGCGCGGCGCGGGCGAACGCGTCGCGCACCACGCGTTCGACGCCGTGGGCGGTGTTGACCGAGACTTCCGTGGCGATCTCGTGCGCGGTCCCGACGCGCAAAGCTCCGCCGTTGCCCACGTACGGCCCTTCCGTGCCCTCGCGCACCACCACGAAGTCGATCTCCCCGGGGTGCGCTAGCGGGCTGGGGACGCCCGGGAACAGTTTGGCGGGGCGCAGATTCACGTAGTGGTCCAAGCTGAAGCGCAATTTCAGCAGCAGGTCTCGCTCGATCAAGCCCGAGGGAATTCGCGTGTCCCCCGGCGCTGCGCCGACGGCTCCGAACAGGATCGCCTCGTGGCCGCGGATGGAAGCCAGCGTGTCGTCGTTCAGCACCTCGCCGGAGGCCAGCCAATGCTCGGCGCCCAAGGCATATTCCGTGAGGTTGACGCTGACGTCGGCGGCTTCAGTGGCACGGTGCAACACCTTGACCGCTTCGGCGATCACCTCCGGCCCGATGCCGTCTCCCGGGATGACTGCAAGATCAATACTGCGGTTGCTCATGCCTCCAGCCTACTCAGGCAGTCCGCATGATGATCACCTTGTCTCACATCATGAACACGCCGGGGTGGCCCTAGGATATTCGGCATGGCATGGCATCGCAGCGCGGACGAATGGCTCCGCTCGCATCCGGCACACGTGGACGCGGCGGTCGCTGGAGCGCTCTGGCTTGTCTGCGCCCCATTGAGTCTGCTCTTCGTGGCCCCTTGGACGGACGGCACCGGCCTCGTCCTAGCGTTCGCCATCAGTTCACTTGAAATCCTGCCCCTCGCGTGGCGGCGCACCCGCGTGACGGTCTCCGCTGGCGTGATCGTCTTGGCGTGCCTGCTTCACTTGGCACTTTTGCCCACGTACCTGCCCTCAGTGATCACGGTCCCCCTCGTCGTGTTCACGCTGGCCAAGTACGGGCGACGCTGGGAATCAGCCGCGGGGTTGGCCCTCTCCCTGCTAGGCGCCGTCCTCTCCACCATCGCCTTCGGCGCCGTACAGGGCAGTTTCAGCACCACCTATCTGGTCTTCAACGCACTCGTCATCATGCTCGGCATGCTGGTCGCCTGGACGTGGGGAGATCTCTCCCGCACCCGCCGCCTCGCCTTGCAGACGCTGCAGGAACGGGCAGCGAGGCTCGAACGCGAGCACGCCGCCGAGCGCGCCGCGGCCGCGGCGGACGAGCGCGCGCGCATCGCGCGAGAGATGCACGACGTCGTGGCGCACTCCCTATCCGTCATGATCGCCCAAGCGGACGGCGGTCGCTACGCGGCCGCCACCTCACCCGACTCGGCACGCCGAGCGCTGGAGACCATCGCCTCCACGGGCCGTGACTCGCTCGCCGAGATGCGGCGACTGCTCGGCGTCCTCCGAGACGACGACGCCACCACCTACCGGCCGCAGCCAGGGCTGGACGACCTCGACGGCCTGCTGGACACCATCCGATCGACTGGACAGGCGGCCGAGCTTCATGTCGTGGGATCCGCGGCCGGGGTCCTCCCGCAGGGCGCCCCGCTCGTGGCCTATCGTGCCGTGCAGGAAGCCCTGACCAACGTCCTCAAGCATGCCGGGCCCGCGGCCGACGCCCGGGTGGAGGTCCGCTACGGCCACGATGGCCTCTCCGTGAACATCACGGACAATGGCCGCGGCACGAGCAGTCGCAGCGAGCACCCCGCAGGCTCCGGCCACGGGCTCGAGGGCATGGCTGAGCGCGCTAACCTCTATGACGGCACGCTCACCGCGGGCCCCTTGCCCCGCGGCGGATTCGCCGTCCGCCTCTTCATCCCCTACTCGGAGGAAGCATGACCCACGCACCGGGACCCATCCGGATCGGCCTCGTAGACGACCAGCAATTAGTGCGCAGCGGATTCAAGATGCTCATCGACTCCCAGCCGGACTTAGAAGTCGTGGCCGAGGCCACCGACGGGCGTGAGGCCCTCGCCTCGCCGGCGTTGGCGCGCGCCGACGTCGTGCTCATGGACGTGCGGATGCCGGAGATCGACGGGATTCGGGCGACCGAACGCTTGCTGGCGAAGGCCGATGGTGCGGGGCCAAAGATCGTCGTCCTGACCACCTTCGACCTCGACGAGTATGCCCTCGCAGCCATCCAGGCCGGCGCGAGCGGGTTCCTGCTCAAGGACGCCCCGCCGGAGGAACTGCTCGAGGCGATCCGAACGGTGCACCGCGGAGACGCCGTCATCGCCCCGTCGACGACGCGGCGCCTCCTGCAGCACGTGGCACCGCTGCTGCGTTCCCAGACTCAGGAAGAGTCTCCGGCCCACGCAGCCGTCGCCTCCCTCACGGCCCGCGAGCGCGAAGTCTTTGAGCTCATGGCCGCTGGCGATTCCAACCCGGAGATCGCCACCCGGCTGTTTCTCTCCGAGGCCACCGTGAAGTCCCATGTGCGGCGCATTCTGGCCAAGCTGGACGCCCGGGACCGGGTGCAAGCCGTGGTGATCGCCTATAGCACGGGCGTCGTGGCACCCTAGGCTCCTCACCTCACTCGCCCAAATGACCGTCCGCAAAGTCGTCAAAGACGGACTGGACGCCGTCGTCGTTCACCAGAATGGATTGCCCGTCCGCGCTCGTGCCAAAAGGTGCATCCGGGACCGTATGGCCCACCTGCGTCAGGTCGGTGCGGTAAAGCCATGCGGCGAAGGTGAGCATGTCCTCGGCTGAAACGTTCGTTACCACGTGCGGGTCGACGAGTGACAGGGCTCCGGCGAGCGCCTGGGGACCTTCGAGGAGGGCGTTCGCGCCGAAGCCGAGCAGGGCGATGCCCTGATGGAAACTGCGATCGAAGTCTCCGCCCGGCAGCGTCTTACGTTCTCGCACGTACATCAACGCGTCCACGGGGTTCAGGAGCACCTCGCCCGCAGAGACATTCTTGACGGGGACGGGTGCGTCCATGGGGAGGCCGCCCGCCTCCTCGACGATCGCCTGAAAACCCAGAAAACCGGTGAGCACGTATCCGTCCAGCTCGAACCCCGTGGCGTTCTCTACGGCCTGTTGCTGCCCTTCGGGACCGTCAAAGACGAGTGCGGCGTTGATCTTGGCGTTGCCACCGCTCGCCATCGGCACCCACAAGTCCCGCGGGATGCCGACGATGGCGCCGCCGCCCATGCCGTCGACCCCGACGACCTGCAAGGCATCGGCGCGAGCACGCGTGATGTCTTCACCTTCCTTCTCCCGCGCGTCCGAGCCCGCGAACAGGAGGTGGCGCGGCCCGTCCCCGAGGGCGGGCTGATTGAGGCCTAAGCTGGGCCACCACCCGCCGACGATGGTCCAGCCCTCGGCGGCGGAGACGGCGAGGGTCACGTCATCGCCGGCCGTGAGGACGGCCACCTCCTGGCCGTTCCACGTGCCGGTGGCGGCGTCCACGGTGAGGTGTCCGGACGACGTCGTCCGGGCCTGCGCGGCGGCGGTGGCACGGTCGCCGACGGGGACGAAGGCGCCCGTGTACCACTGAGTCGCCAGCTCGCCGAGTTCGGCGCTCAGGCCGCTCGTGTCCACCGATGGGACCTGTGGCGTGGGCGTCGGTGTGGCCGACGCACCCTCCGTCGAGGCCGGCGGCTCGGGATGGGAGCTGTCACCGGAGCACCCGGCCAGGCTGAGGGCCAGCGAGGCGGTGAGAGCCAGGCCGCAGTAGGTGCGTAGACGGGGTGAGTGCATAGGTTCATCATGTCATCCCCTGGGCTGAAGTCCTGGCGCCCTTTTCACTCCCAGGGATCGATGTGTCCAGACACAGCTCAAACATAGCGTCGTGGTCATGACTGACGCCTTTTCCCCATCAACACCCATCCCCACCGGTTCCGCCCCCGCGGTCTCAGCACGAGGCCTCACCAAGGTCTACGGACAGGGCGAGACGCAGGTACGCGCCTTGGACGGGATCGACATCGACTTTCCGGCCGAGCGGTTCACGGCCATCATGGGGCCGTCCGGATCCGGAAAGTCCACGCTGATGCATTGCCTGGCTGGTCTGGATACCGCCACCAGCGGGCAGGTCTTCATTTCAGGCCAAGACCTCACCAGCTTGAATGACGCGGGGCTGACTAGGCTGCGGCGTGACAAGGTGGGCTTCATTTTTCAGTCCTTCAACCTCGTCCCGACGCTCACCGCAGAGCAGAACATCGTCCTGCCATTGGACCTTGCCGGGACCACGTACGAACAGGCCTGGTTTGACCGGGTGATCGGCGCCCTCGGCCTAGAAACGCGGCTTCGGCATAAACCCCATCAGCTCTCCGGTGGACAGCAGCAGCGAGTCGCGGTCGCGCGGGCGCTGCTCACCCGCCCCGACGTCGTCTTCGGCGATGAACCGACCGGAAACCTCGATTCGGCGACGGGAGCCGAGGTCCTGTCCTTCCTGCAGGCGTCCTCGCGCGACTTCGGGCAGAGCATCATCATGGTTACTCACGATCCGGTGGCGGCCAGCTACGCCGACCACGTCGTCTTGGTCCGCGACGGCGGCGTCGTCGGGCGATTGGATGAGCCCTCCGTCGATTCGGTAACGGCCGCCCTGGCTGAGCTCTCCGCGGGCACCTCCACCCCGGCCCCACGTAGGGCAGGTGCCTAGGATGCTGACGCTGGCTCTGGCGAATATTCGCACGTACGCACGGCGGTTCGTCGCCGTGGTCCTCGCCGTCCTCATCGGGACCGCGTTCTTGGCCGCCGCCCAGATGGTGAACGCCTCGACTCAGGCCTCTCTAGAGAAAAGTATCGGTGAGTCCTACCAAGGCGTGGACGCCGTCGCGGAACTCGACTGGGCGCGGTACTCCGGCGATGGGACCGGTCAGCTGACGACGTCGGATGTTCAGGCCGCGGCGGCGGTCAACGGGGTCGCGGCCGTGCGCGGCGAGGCCTCCTACGGTGCGCGTCTTGACACGGGGACGACGTCGCTGGCCGTCGGCGTGAGGCAGGTGTCAGAGGAGCCGTGGGAGCCGGTGAACGTCGTCGAGGGTGACACGCCCACGAGCAATCGGGAGATCCTCATCGATGCGATCTCCGCCGAGGAGGCGGAGCTCGCCGTCGGCGACACGGTGACTCTGCTGACGGGAGACTCCAGCACCGAGGTGCGGGTCACGGTCTCGGGCCTCGCGGCGCCGAGCATGAATCCCCTGACGGCCGCCACCGCCCAGGTCTACGCCCTCCCCCACCTCATCACGGCGACTCAGCCGCCGGAGGCGCGCCGGACCGTGGACGCCCTGCACCTGCTCCTCGATGACCCGGCGAGCGCCGACGTCGTGCTGCCCCGAGTCGGCGAGGCACTTGCGGACTCTGCTGCGGGGCCGGTGTCGGTGCGCACTGCACAGGAACAGACCATGGCGGAGGTCAACAGCATGGCCGGCGGTGATGAGGCCGTCACGTGGATCCTGCTGGTCTTCGTCCTCATCGCCTTAGTGGTGACCGCGTTGGTCGTGGTGAACACCTTCTCCGTCCTCTTGGCCCAGCGCTCGCGCGAGCTGGCGTTGCTGCGCACCGTGGGAGCCTCCCGCCGGCAGTTGAACCGGTCGGTGCTGACCGAGGCCTTCCTCGTGGGCCTCGTCGCGTCGGTGCTGGGCGTCGCGGTGGCGTGGGGCGTGATGTCGGTGTTGGCCGCCGTGGCCCGGACCGCGCTGGAGGCGCCATTTGTCACGATTGCCGTGCCTCCTCTGGCGATGCTCGGCACGGTCGCCGTGGGCATCGTGCTCACCATGTCTGCCGCGTGGTGGCCGGCGCGCAGGGCCACCCGGGTGGCCCCCTTGGAGGCGATGCGCCCCCAGGAGGCGGCGACAGAGTCGGCGCGGCTCGGCTGGTTCCGCCTCAGCCTGGGCGGGCTTCTGGCGCTCGGTGGCTCCGGGCTGCTCGCGTGGGGCGCCCTGGGCGGCGAACTCTTGCTGGGTTTCGCCGGCGGCGCCCTGTCTTTCATCGGAGTTCTGCTGCTGGCACCACTCGTGATTCTGCCTGCAGTACGTGGGCTGTCTCGACTCACGGCACGCGGGGTCCCCTCCCGACTCGCCGGGCTCAACGCGGCCCGCAATCCCGCTCGCACCGCCGCCACGGCCACGGCGCTGATGATCGGGGTCACTCTGGTGACGATGATGATGACGGGCGCGCAGACGGCCAAGGCCACCTTCGATGCACGGCTGGCTTCGGAGTATCCCGTGGACGTCACCGTCGATGGCCAACTGGCGGGCGTCGCGTTCGATCAGCAGGATGTGGACGCGGTCGGCGGTCTGGACGGCGTGACGGCCGCCGTGCTGCTGACCCCGGCGGCCGTGTCTCACGCGGGGCTGCCGCTCTACGCAGCGGCCACGGAGAGCCTCGCCCGGGTTGTCAATCAGCCTGATTACTTGCCCGCTGCCGGCCAGGTGGTCCTGCCGCAGGGCTATCGCGAGGACGTGGTCGTCAACACGGCGGACGGCGAGCGCACGCTGGAGGCCATCGCGTCGCAGGCCGTGACGCTGACCCCCATCGTGACTCCGGCGACCGCAGCGGAGATCGTGGGTGAGGGAGCTGGGGACCACCAGCCGGTGCTCTGGCTCAAGGTCGACGATGCGCTGACGCCCGCCCAGGCGCTCGACGTCCGTTCTGCGGTGGCCTCCACGCTCGGCATCGACGAATATTCCGTGAGCGGTGGGGCCATCGAGAAGGGGCTCTTCACACAGATCATCGACGCCCTCCTCATGGTCGTCGTCGGCCTGCTGGCCGTCGCCGTCCTCATCGCCGTCGTGGGTGTGACCAACACGCTCAGCCTGTCCGTCCTCGAACGAACGCGTGAAAATTCGCTGCTGCGCGCGTTGGGACTGCGCGCCGCCCAATTGCGGCACATGCTCTCGGCGGAAGCCATCCTCATCGGCACGACGGCGGCCTTGGTGGGTACGGTTCTCGGCAGCATCTATGGGGTGCTGGGGGTTCAATCGGCGCTGTCACGCATGGCGGACACGGTCATCTCGCTGCCGTGGTGGCAGCTGGTAGGAGTGCTCAGCGTCGCCGTTCTCGCGTCGTGGCTCGCGTCTGTGGTCCCGGGCCGACGATCGGCCCGGCTCTCGCCCGTGGAAGGGCTCGCGAGCGACTAGCAGAACCGGTTCGCAGATGAGGAGGGCGGGGCCTATGCGATGCGTATCGCACAGGCCCCGCCCCTGGTTCTTCCTCTCTGGCCGCGTCGCGTCGACGCGGTGCAGCACCGACTACTCGGCGGGTTCCTCATAGCGGGGGAAAATCGGGCTCGGCGCGGGCAGTTCGCTGCCTGCCGTCAACGGCTGTCCGAACGCGGCGAAGGTGCGCGCCGCGCCGTCGGGCTGGCCCAGGACGTCGAGCAGCTGGCTCGCGGCGTCGGGCATCACGGGCTGGACCAACAGCGCGACTTTGCGGACCACCTCGAGCGTCACGTAGAGCACCGTGCGCATGCGCTCCTCGTCGGTCTTGCGCAATACCCACGGGGCCTGCTCCGCAAAGTAGGCGTTGGCGTCGCCGAGGACGGCCCAGATCTCTTCCAAGGCCCGGCTGAATTCCTGCTTCTCGAAGCGGTCCCGCACGCCCTTAAGCAGCGCCTCGGCCTGCTGCAGGATCTGCTCATCGGCGGCGGAGAACGCGGACGGTTCAGGCACCTGCCCGCCGCAGTTCTTCTTCACCATGGACAAGGAGCGCTGAGCGAGATTGCCGAGGTTATTGGCCAGGTCGGCGTTCATTCGCCCGACGATGGCCTCATGGCTGTAGGAGCCGTCCGCCCCAAAGGGCACTTCGCGAAGGAAGAAGTACCTGATCGTGTCGAGGCCATATTGACCGATGAAATCGGCTGGAGCGATGACGTTGCCCAACGACTTGGACATCTTCACGCCGTTATTGTGCAAGAAGCCGTGGATCATCACCCGCTCCGGCAGCTCCAGCCCGGCGGACATCAGGAACGCGGGCCAGTAAATCGCGTGGAACCGGGAAATATCCTTGCCGATCACGTGGACGTCGGCGGGCCAGTACTTCGTGAAGCTCGCCGCGTCCGTGTCGGGGAACCCGGCGCCCGTGAGGTAGTTGGTCAGCGCGTCGACCCAGACATACATGACGTGCGCATCGT
The DNA here is from genome assembly GCF_015751895.1 of Zhihengliuella flava. Lineage (NCBI taxonomy): Bacteria > Bacillati > Actinomycetota > Actinomycetes > Micrococcales > Micrococcaceae > Zhihengliuella > Zhihengliuella flava. The sequence goes on from NZ_JADOTZ010000001.1 coordinate 371,522, forward strand.
TGCCGGGGACTGGCACGCCCCAGTCAAAGGTGGTGCGGGAGATGGAGAGGTCTTGAAGGCCGCGCTCAACGAAGCGGATGACCTCGTTGAATCGCGAGCGCGGTGCCCCGAAATCCGGATGGTTCCGGTAGTGCTCCAGCAACTTATCTTGGTAGGCGGACAGGCGGAAGAAATACGACTCCTCTTCCGTCCAGGTCACCTCAGTGTCCGTTTCCGTCGCGTAGCGCAGGCCGTCCTCGCGAAGTTCGGTGTCCTCCTCGGCGTAGTAGGCCTCGTCCCGCACCGAATACCACCCGGCGTACTTGTCGAGGTAAATGTCGCCGTTCGCCTCCATGCGACGCCAAATCTCTTGCGCGGCGTCGAGGTGATCGGGATCGGTCGTGCGAATAAAGCGGTCGTAGCTGATTCCCAACTCATCGTTCATCTGTTGGAACGCATCCGAGTTACGCTGTGCCAGCTCACGCGGCGAGACGCCCTGCTGCTGGGCGGTCTGCAGCATCTTCTGGCCATGCTCGTCCGTGCCGGTCATGAAGAAGACGTCGTACCCGTCCAGGCGCTTGAACCGCGCCATGGCGTCGGTGGCGATGACCTCGTAGGCGTGGCCAATATGGGGCACACCGTTGGGGTAGGAGATCGCGGTCGTGATGAAGTAGGGGTTCAGCTCGGTGGAAGTCACCCCACGAATCTACCGTATGTGCGCTGCAGGATCGGAGTCGGCCGAGCGCGTGAAGCCCGGTTAACGCACGACGCCGCCGGGCACCAGATCCGGTGCGCGACGGCGTCGTCCGCGGGCAGAAATACGGCCTAGGTGAGGTCCACCTCGCGGGCGAAATCAGCGCCCACGGCGTGGCGAACCTGCTCCAGCGTCCCCTCCGGCAAGGAATTGTCCACGGTGAGGACCACGAGGGCCTCCGACGTCTCGGCATTCGGTGCGACCTGCATGCCCACGATGTTGACTCCGCGCTCGCCGAGGATCGCACCCAACGAACCCACGACGCCGGGGCGGTCCTGGTAGCGCAACACCACCAAATGCTCGGCGATGGGAATCTCGATCTCGAATCCGTCAATGCCGACGAGCTTCTCGATCTGCTTCGGGCCGGTCAGCGTGCCAGAGACGGCGATCTGCGTGCCATCGCTCGTCGAACCCCGCAGGTTGAGGACGTTGCGGTATTCCGGTGAGTCCGTGGTGGTGATCAAGCGAGCCGCCACACCGCGCTGTTCGGCGAGGACCGGGGCGTTCACGTAGGACACCTGCTCGGAAACAACGTCTGTGAAGACGCCCTTGAGCGCGGCCAGTTCCAGTGCCTTGACGTCGAGGGTGGAGATTTCCCCGGCCACCTCGATGTCGAGGGAGACCAGCGAATCGCGCGTCAGGGCCGTGAAGATCCGACCCAGCTTCTCGATCAAGGGGATCCCCGGGCGGACGCTCTCGTCGATGACGCCGCCGGCCACGTTGACGGCGTCCGGCACCAGTTCGCCAGCTAGGGCCAGGCGCACGGACTTGGCCACGGAAACGCCCGCCTTCTCCTGCGCCTCTTCGGTCGACGCGCCCAGGTGCGGGGTCACAATGACGTTCTCAAACTCGAAGAACGGCAGGTCCGTGCTCGGCTCCTTGACGAAAACGTCGATGCCGGCGCCAGCGATCTGCTGGTCCTTCAGCGCGGTGTACAGCGCGTCTTCGTCCACCAGGCCGCCGCGGGCCACATTGACCACGTACGCCGAGCTCTTCATCTTGGAGAAGGCGTCAGCGCCGAGCATGCCGAGGGTCTCCGGCGTCTTCGGCATGTGAATGGTGACGAAGTCGCTGGTCGCGAGCAGCTCATCGAGTTCAACCAACTTGACGCCCAGTTGCTGCGCGCGCGCTGCCGTGATGTAGGGATCAAAGGCCACCACATTCATCCCGAACCCTTGCAGACGCGCTGCGACGAGCGCGCCAATGCGGCCGAGCCCAATGATGCCAGCCGTCTTCTCATACAGTTCGACTCCGGCGTACTTCGAACGCTTCCATTCGCCGTTCTTCAGGGCCGCGTTGGCTGCCGGGATGTGACGAGACAGGGAGACGACATGGCCCACGGTCAGTTCCGCGGCGGAGATGATGTTGGAGGTCGGCGCATTGACCACCATGACACCGGCCTGGGTGGCGGCCTTGATGTCGACGTTATCCAGTCCGACGCCGGCGCGGGCGATCACCTTCAGCTGCTGAGCAGCCGCAATGGCTTCCGCGTCAACTTGTGTAGCGGAGCGAACGAGGATCGCATCCACGTCCGCAATGGCGCTCAAGAGCTCCCCGCGGTCGGCACCATTGGCACGGCGGATCTCAAAATCCGGGCCGAGGGCCGCGATGGTCGCGGGCGAAAGCTCTTCGGCGAGCAAAACGACGGGCTTGGTTTCTGACACTTCGGTGGCACCTTTGTTTCGTGTGGAGGCGAATTCGAGACGGCGGATCGTCGCCAGGCCCAGATTATCGGCGTTCCCGGCGCCCTGCCGAACGACGCTCCGTACTGTTACAGCCGCGCCCGCCATCTCGCGACATGTCCTGACGGACACAATGGTGCGGCCGTCACCGACTCGATGCTCCAAGCGGCGCAGGGCAAGCTAGGCCGCCATCGCTAGCGCGTGATTGCTGTGCTTCAACCTGTGAACTCACGGGACGTTCCATGAATTTGACGCCTTGATGCGTGTCGATAAACACGGAAAGACCTTGAAAGAGGTAGTCAAGTGGTGTAAAGCGGTTCGAGAGACCGCGCACTCGCACCTTCCCCACCTTTGGAGCTGTCCTATGGCGCCCCCGTACGCCCCCACCCGTCGACGTTCTACTCACGTCCTCGCCACGACGGCAGCCTTAGCTGTCCTCGCCACCATGCTCGCTCCCGCCGCTATCGCGCAGCCGGCAGCGACACCCCAGGCGTCAACACCCATGGCGCCTCAGCCGAGCGCCAACTCATCAGCCGACGTCGTGGAGACCACAGCCGCCGCCGACGGCGATGAGACGGCCTCCCTGACTCTGAACCCTGACGATGCCGTCGTCTTCGCCGCCTCGTGGACTGGCGAAAACCCTGACATTGAATACCGGATCCACACCGCCGACGGCTGGCAAGAATGGCAGCCAGTGGACCCAGAAGTAGACGGTGCCGATCACGCACATGATCACGCGGACGGGGGCGATGCAAGCACTAGTGGCGAGCCAAGTACGGAAGACGAACGTGTCTCGGACGCCCTCATTGTGGCCGACGCGGATCGCCTCGAAGCGCGAGCAGCCAACGAAGCCTACGCTGGCGCACTTGACATCACCGCCTACACGTCACAGGTGACGCAGACAGACCGCAACGTCACTGCGCCCATCGCCAGCACCTACAGTTCCGGCAACGAGTCCGTCCTCGATCGTGTGATCCCCCGCTCCAGCTGGGGCGCAGCGAATGCCCTCTGCAGCCTGGGAACGACGCCCAAGAAAAAGGGCGTCCTGATCCATCACACTGCGGGCAGCAATGATTACTCACGCGATCAGGTCCCCGGGATCTTGCGTGGTATCCAGCAGTTCCACATGTCCAAGGACCCGACGTGGTGCGACATCGGTTACCACATGCTGGTGGACAAGTGGGGCAATATCTACGAAGGACGTGCTGGCGGTCTCAACCTCGCCGTCGTCGGAACCCATGCTGCGGGGTGGAACGGTGACATGTTTGGCGTGTCCGTGATGGGCGACTACACCTACGCCACGCCGTCCTCCGGGGTCATTAAGTCACTCCAAGAAGTGGTGGGCTGGCAGGCCAAGTATTGGGGCTACGATCCCCGTGCGCGCGCCACCATGATCGCCGGCGGCGGCGGTAAATACGCGGCCGGCCAATCCGTGACTCTCAACCGTGTGAGTGGGCACAGAGACGTCGGCTGGACCTCCTGCCCGGGCGCCAACCTCTACGCCATGATGGACACCATTCGCTCAGGTGCCGTGCAGTACATGGCTCGCGAACACGTCAAGGTTGGCCCCTTCCTCGATGTCGGCGGGACAGCGTTCGCCCAGCACATCTTGTGGCTTTGGCAGGAGGGCGTCACTTCTGGTTACACCGACGGCACGTTCCGGCCGACGCGCTATGTTTCTCGCCTTGAGATGGCGACGTTCTTGTACCGCTATCACGGCCCCACCGGCTACAGCGGCCCCAAGGTGGACCCCTACACCGATATCCCGAAGACACACAGCTATGCCGAAGAAATCGGCTGGGCCAAACTCAAAGAGATCACCAGCGGGTACACGGACGGGCGATTTGGCCCACAGGACACGATCACGCGCGGCCAAATGGCCTCGTTCCTGTACTCGTACACGCAGAATGTCTGCCGGATCAATCGTGGCTACACACCACCGAACACCTCGCGATTTGAGGACATGAACGTCGGCGGAGCGTTCTACGAGGCCGTCTCCTGGGCGGCAGCCCGCGGGATTACCTCTGGCTACAGTGACGGCACGTTCCGGCCAAGCAAGCCAACCACCCGCGGCGAGATGGCAGCGTTCTTGAAGAACTTGGACGACTTCGTCGGCAATCGCTGCTAGCGTTCAACCCCACCGACGCGCCGCGGGGCGCCGTCCCAGCACCTGCTGCGGACGGCGCCCCGTGTGCGCGTGGCTGACCGCTCGGTGGCGACGGGCACGGCCTGCTTAGCAGGGACCGCCGGTATAGCTGTCCAGGCGGTACAGGAAGGCGGCCATCTCGCCGCGCGTTGTGGACTTGCTGGAGCGATAGGTTCCGTCGCCGAAGCCACCGGTGATTGACGTGCTGTTGAGCCAAGAGATGGCCTCGTAGAACGCGCCCCCGGGCCGCACGTCGGTAAACGCGGAATTCGTTGGTGCGGTAAACCCGCGGTCCTTGCCGCAGACATTCTGCGTGTAGGCGTAGAGGAAGGCGGCCATCTGACCCCGGGTGATCGTGTCCCGCAACCCGAATCTGCCGTCCGTATAACCGCTTGTTATGCCGCGATCGGCGGTCCAGCCGATTTCCTGCGCGTAGCTATGGCCCTCAGGGACATCGGTGAACACGTCTGCTGATGGCTCGGGGAAATTCGGGCTGCTGTAGCGGTACAGAAAAGTGGCCATCTCGTAGCGGGCGACGTATTGCTGGGGCCGAAAGGTTCCGTCCGTGTAACCGCTGGTGATGCCCTCCCCCGCGAGCCATTCCACGTAGCGCTCGAACGTGGTGCCTTGGATATCCGTAAACGTCGGCGGCTCCCCGTAGAACGCACTTTTGAGCCCCAGTGCCCACCGCACCGCATCCTTCGAAAGGGTCTTGGATACGCCCCCGCTGCTCGTCGCGGTCACTGAGGCCACGGCGTCGTCGGCACCATGGCGCAATTGCACCGTGGCCACATCAGGCAGCCCAAAGGCCGAACGCATCTTCGCCTGAGACACGGAGGCCGACCACGTGCTGTTCGGGTTGGTGCTGGCCAGCGACCAGGGATCAGGGTGAGATTTCAGGTACGGCACCGCGGAGGTCCACACGGATTCTGAGTTCCTAGTGTGGCCGCCGGAGGACGAATGATAGACGGCATCTATGGGGTAGCCGGCATACATCATCACCCGCGAAGCCGTGGGAACACCCTGACTGCTAAAAATGACGGTCCCATCGACGGCGTTCTTCCACTTCTTGCCGTAGACGCCATTGGTCCCCTCATTCTCCTTGGCCCAACCGGTGAACTTCTGGGAGGTCACCGAATCATAGACGTGGCAATTGCAGTTGGACTTCAACGACCCCATGTTCCGTAGCGCGTAAGAGCGCCCGGCCACAGCCTGGGCCGCGAGCGCGGCCGTCTGCCACGAGGACGGAACCTCGGCGAGGCCGTAGAGGTATTCGTCATTCATGCGGAGCGTGTTCACGAGGTTGATCTTGCCGCCGAGCACCTCGGCGCGCATGCTGCCGTGGCGATACTCCCCCGTGCTGCCGGAGTTCGCGCCGGCCACCTTGAGCGTGGTCTGCTGGCTGCCCTCCGTCCAAAATCGCGTGTTCTGCCACTGGATGCCCACCGAGCTGGCGTTGAGGACCTTCTCCTCGTCCTTGCCATCATTCGGCGTCATGTCGCCAAAATTGGCCTCGATCTTGCCCTCGACGAGCCTCAGTTGGACAGACGAGGTAGTACGGTGCCACTGACCATTGATGCTCAACCGCATGGCACCGTTGGTCGGGACCAGCGTGGTGGACTGGGCGTGAAGCAATTGGACCTTGATGTTCTCGGCCGCACGCAGCTTGCTGGTCACCAATGAGGCGGGCGCGTAGTAGTACTCGAGGATCTGTTCATAGTTCCAGCCGTCCAAGGCCTGCCCCTGGGCACCGTACTGGCTCATACCGACGCCGTGGCCCCAACCGGCGCCGTCGAACTCGAACGAGCTGGGCACCGAGGCCGCAGCCGGCGCTGCGGTGCCCGCGACCGCGCTGACTCCAAGCCCCACGGCCAAGAACCCGGCCAGCAGACGGCGACGTCGGGGCAGCCGAGCGGGCCCTGTGTGATCCGGTAAGCGGCGAGTGGCAAAGATCCTCATGAACTTAAGTGTAGTTCGCTCGTTCGGGCGTGAAACGACTGGTGAGCACAGCAAAACCCGGCCCGAAAAGCTCGGGTCCGGGTTCTGCTGTGACCTTAAGAGTGGGCGATGGCCTTAGCGCGCCGCGCTACCCTCGGTGTAGTCGTCGTCCTGCTGGCTCCAGGAGAAGTGCGAGCGCAAGGTCTTGCCCGTCGCCTCGATCGGGTGACCTGCTTCCTGCTCGCGCAGCTTGAGGAACTCCTCAGCGTTGTTGTCCTGATCATCGATGAAGCGCTTGGCGAAGGCGCCGGACTGGATGTCAGCGAGGACGGCCTTCATGGACTCCTTGACCTCCGGAGTCACGACGCGCGGACCCGAGACGTAATCACCGTACTCAGCGGTGTCGGAAATGGACCAGCGCTGCTTGGCAATGCCGCCCTCCCACATCAGGTCAACGATGAGCTTGAGCTCATGCAGTACCTCGAAGTAGGCGATCTCCGGCTGGTAACCGGCCTCGGTCAGCGTCTCGAATCCGGCCTGCACCAGGTGGGACATGCCGCCGCAGAGCACCGCCTGCTCGCCGAAGAGGTCCGTCTCGGTTTCCTCGGTGAACGTCGTCTTGATGACGCCCGCGCGCGTGCCACCGATGCCCTTGGCGTAGGACTTGGCGATGTCCCATGCCGTGCCGGACGCATCCTGCTCCACGGCGATGATGTCCGGGATGCCACGGCCCGCCACGAATTCGCGACGCACCGTATGGCCCGGGGCCTTCGGCGCCACCAAGATGACATCGACGCCGGCCGGCGGCTGGATGTAGCCAAAGCGGATGTTGAATCCATGGCCAAAGACCAGCACGTTGCCATCGGAGAGATGGGGGGCGATGTCCTCGGCGTAGACGTGGCGCTGGACCTGATCCGGTGCCAGGATCACGACGACGTCGGCCCACGCCGAAACCTCAGCCGGCGTGCCGACCGTCAGCCCCTCGTCCTCGGCCTTGACGCGCGACGTCGAGCCTTCCTTGAGGCCGACGCGCACCTCGACGCCGGAGTCACGCAGGTTCAGCGAGTGGGCGTGGCCCTGGGAGCCATAGCCGATGACGGCTACCTTCTTGCCCTGGATGATCGACAGGTCGGCGTCGTCGTCGTAATACAGTTCAGTCACTTGTTTCGCTCCTTAGCGTAGGACGGGTCTTGAGTTAGGCGGAGGCTGCACGCAGCGCGCGGTCTGACATGGACTTGGCGCCGCGGCCGATGGCCAACGTCCCGGATTGCACGATTTCCTTGATGCCAAACGGCTCGAGGACCTCCAAGAGAGCATCGAGCTTTTCGACGGTGCCAGTGGCCTCGAGGACGAGCGAGTCGGTAGACACGTCGACCACTGACGCGCGGAAGAGGTCAGCTGCCTGGGTTACCTGCAGCCGGGTGACCGCGTCCGCGCGGACCTTGACGAGTATGTGGTCGCGCTGCACCGAGGATTCGGGTGTCAGCTCGACGATCTTGAGTACATTGATCAGCTTGTTCAATTGCTTGGTGACCTGTTCCAGCAGGTCACCCTCGGCGTCGACCACCACGGTCACGCGGGAAATCCCGTCGTGTTCGGTGGGACCGACAGCCAGCGAATCGATGTTAAAGGAGCGGCGCGCGAAGAGCCCGGCCACTCGGGTCAGGACGCCCGGGACGTCCTCGACCAGCACGGAAAGCGTATGGCGTGCCATGTCTAGTCCTCCTGCTCCCAGTCGGGAGTCATGTTGCGGGCGATCTGGATCTGGTCGTTGGACACGCCGGCCGGAACCATGGGCCACACCATCGCATCACGGCTGACCACGAAATCGACGATCACCGGACGATCGTTGATCTCATTGGCCTGCTGGATCGTGGCGTCGATGTCCTCCGCACGTTCACAACGGATTCCGACGGCGCCGTACGCCTCGGCCAGTTTGACGAAGTCGGGGACACGAATCGTCCCGTGCCCCGTGTTGAGGTCGGTATTGGAGTAGCGGCCGTCGTAGAAGAGCGTCTGCCACTGCCGCACCATGCCGAGTGACGAGTTGTTGATGATGGCCACCTTGATGGGGATCTGCTTGATGACGCAGGTCGCCAATTCTTGGTTGGTCATCTGGAAACAGCCGTCGCCGTCGATGGCCCACACCGTGCGGTCGGGATTACCCACCTTGGCGCCCATGGCGGCGGGAACGGAGTAGCCCATGGTGCCGAGCCCGCCGGAGTTCAACCACTGGTGCGGCCGCTCATACTTGACGAATTGGGCTGCCCACATCTGGTGCTGGCCAACGCCCGCGACGTACACGCCTTCGGGACCGGTGAGCTCGCCGATGCGCTGAATCACCTGCTGCGGGGCGGTCAATCCGTCGTGCGTTTCGGTGAAGCCGATCGGATAGGTTTCCCGTAGGCGGTTCAGGGTGGCCCACCAAGACGTCAGATCCGGCTTCCCGGCATCGGCCAGGTGCGTTCTCAGCGCGGAGAGCAGTTCCGGCATGATTTCCTTGACGTCGCCGACAATCGGCACGTCCGCCACGCGGTTCTTGGAGATTTCCGCGGGATCGATGTCTGCGTGAATCACCTTGGCATTCGGCGCGAACGTTGAGAGGACTCCGGTGACCCGGTCATCAAAGCGCGCGCCCAGAGTGATCAGTAGATCGGACTGCTGGAGCGCCGTCACCGCAGAAACCGAGCCGTGCATTCCGGGCATTCCCACATGCTGTTCGTGGGAATCCGGGAACGCGCCGCGCGCCATCAGGGTGGTGGTGACGGGGGCGCCGACGAACTCGGCCAACTCCTTCAGCTCGGCCGAGGCATGACCCTTGATCACACCGCCACCGACGTAGAAGACCGGTCGCTTGGCGGCAGCAATCAGCTTGGCCGCTTCCCGCAGCTGCTTCGCGTGGCCCTTGGTCACGGTGCGGTAGCCAGGTAGATCGATCTTCGGTGGCCACGAGAACGTGGTCATCGCCTGCTGGGCGTCCTTCGTCACGTCGACCAAGACGGGTCCGGGGCGCCCCGTCGAGGCAATGTGGAACGCCTCGGCGAGCACTCGAGGGATCTCCGCCGGATCGGACACGAGGAACGAGTGCTTCGTGATCGGCATGGTGATGCCGACGATGTCCGCTTCCTGGAAAGCGTCAGTGCCAATAAAGGCACTATTGACCTGCCCCGTGATCGCGACGAGCGGCACGGAGTCCATGTGCGCGTCGGCAATCGCCGTGACGAGGTTGGTGGCGCCCGGCCCGGAGGTAGCGATACAAACGCCCACCTCTCCGGTCACCATGGCGTAGCCCTGCGCTGCATGGCCTGCGCCCTGTTCGTGACGAACCAGCACGTGGTTAATCGCGCTCGAGTCCATCAGGGGGTCGTAGGTCGGGAGGATGGCCCCACCCGGCAACCCGAAGACGTCCTTGACGCCCAGTTCTTCCAGTGAGCGGACGATGGCTTGTGAGCCAGTCATCTCGGTGGCGGCAACGGTGTTGCCCGGCCCCTGTACGGGGTTCTCCGCCACGGCGGAAGAGACAGGAGCAGCATCCTTGGCGCGACTTGCAGCCTTGGCCATCAACGCGGGGCTGATGTCGGTTCCGTTAGTCATGGATTCTTCCTTCTCTTCGCAATCTTTCGCGCATAAAAAAACCCCTCTGGCCGTCACGGCTTCAGTGGGGATTTAGCGCGTCACCTGTCCAGCCAAGGAGGCTGTCCGTGTGGGATCAGGCCACGCGCTTGGTAACTCGTAGGACGGTGATGATGTTCTGCATGTCACTTAGTTTTCCCGCCCCCACGACGGGTGTCAACGAGCGGTACCGACCGTCTCATTATTTGGACAATGCTTTCACTCTTTGGACATGCGGCGGCGACCGGCGGCCAGCGCGGGTGCGCTGGCCGCCGTCGACCTCCTCACCAAGAGGACTCCTGCTTTAGCCGCAGTACGCGCCAACGCTGGCCGACTGCACCAACTTGCTGTACTTGGCCAGGACGCCCGTGGTGTACCGGGCCGGCAGCGGGGCCCACCCCTCCTTGCGCGCCTCGAGTTCCGCCTCATCGACCAACAAATCGAACGATCGCGCGGCAATGTCGACCCGAATCTTGTCGCCATTCTTCACGAAGGCGATCGGCCCGCCGTCGACGGCCTCCGGCGCCACGTGGCCGATGCACAGACCCGTGGTCCCACCGGAGAAGCGACCGTCGGTGAGAAGCAAGACGTCCTTGCCGAGCCCGGCTCCCTTGATGGCTCCGGTGATGGCCAGCATCTCCCGCATCCCCGGGCCACCCTTGGGGCCCTCATACCGGATGACGACGACGTCGCCGGCCTTGATCTGTCCTTGGTCGAGGGCATCGAGGGCGCCCTGCTCCCGCTCGAAGACGCGAGCGGTGCCCTCAAAGACGTCGGCGTCGAATCCGGCCGATTTCACGACGGCGCCCTCCGGCGCGAGGGATCCGTGAAGTACCGTCACGCCGCCGGTCTGGTGCAACGGGTTATCGAGGTGCCGCAGAATCTTCCCGTCAACGTCCGGCGGCGCAATGTCGGCGAGGTTCTCGGCGACCGTTTTGCCCGTCACGGTCAGGCAATCCCCGTGCAGCAGGCCCGCGTCCAGCAGGGCCTTCATGACCACCGGCACGCCGCCGATCTTGTCCAGATCGAACATGACGTGCTTGCCGAACGGCTTCATATCCGCCAGGTGCGGCACCTTGTCACCGATGCGGTTGAAATCATCAAGGGTCAGCTCAACTTCGGCCTCGCGGGCGATGGCCAAGAGGTGCAACACGGCATTGGTGGAGCCGCCGAAGGCCATGGTGACGGCGATCGCGTTCTCGAAGGCCTTCTTGGTCAGGATGTCCCGCGCGCGGATGCCCTGGCGAAGCATCTCGACGACGGCTTCACCCGACTTGTGCGCGTACATGTCACGCCGGCGGTCCGCCGACGGCGGAGCCGCCGAGCCCGGCAGCGACATGCCCAGTGCCTCGCCGATCGAAGCCATGGTGTTCGCGGTGTACATGCCGCCACAGGCGCCCTCGCCCGGGCAGATCGCGCGTTCGATGGCGTCCAAATCCTGCTCGCTCATGGTGCCGGCAGCACATGCACCCACGGCCTCGAACGCGTCAATCAGCGTGACTTCGCGCTCGCTGCCATCGGACATGCGGGCGAAGCCCGGCATGATGGTTCCTGCATACAAGAACACGGAGGCGAGGTTGAGGCGGGCCGCCGCCATCAGCATGCCGGGCAGGGACTTGTCACAGCCTGCCAGGAGTACGGATCCGTCGAGGCGTTCCGCCATCATGACGGTTTCCACGGAATCGGCAATCACTTCTCGAGACACCAAGGAGAAGTGCATTCCCTCGTGGCCCATGGAAATACCGTCGGACACGGAGATCGTTCCGAACTGCATCGGGTACCCGCCACCGGCGTGCACGCCCTCCTTGGCGCCCTGCGCCAAGCGGTTGAGGGACAAGTTGCACGGGGTAATTTCATTCCACGAACTGGCGATGCCGATCTGCGGCTTGGCGAAATCGTCGTCGCCCATGCCGACGGCGCGGAGCATGCCGCGTGCTGGAGCTGCGTGGATGCCGTCGGTGACCGCGCGGCTGCGGGGCTTGATATCTGGTGAGGAGTCCTGCGTCATAGCCGCGATTCTAGGCACGTCACATCGGCATCTGAGAACGCATGACTTCACCCCGTAACGATGTGCCCGGTCCTCGATGTCCAGCAATCTGTCAGGACATTCCCATAGACTGGCGCCATGGCCACCGAGAGCACCGCAACCCGCAACGACGCCGCCCTCAAGGCACACCTGCATCGAGCGTTCGACGATCAAATACCGAACTTCGGCAGCTACAACTTGGTCTATGGAGCGGGCAACGCCGGGGGATCCGGGTGCTTCATCATCGGATTCCGCCGGCAACCGCTGGAACTAGTCGTCGCACCCGTTGATCCGGCAACCTTGGCGCCGCGGGAGGCTGCCGTCTCCATCAACCTCACCAACCTGTCCCATCTGGCTGAAGTGCGCGATGGCAGCTTCGAGGTGGGGGTGAGCACGGGTCGGGTATTTCGCTTTGAGGTCACGCGGTCCCCCAGCGTCGAGGTGCCCCCGTCCGTCTCACCCGACGGCGGCACCCGAACGCTGCTGGAGCAATCCTTGGATGCGGAAGATTTCATCAGCTTCATGGACGAGTTCATGACCCGCATCGATGAGCTCGCTGCGGCCGAGACTTCCTCGCCGGCTCACTCTTAGCGGCTAGGCTACGTCCTCGCCCGTCAGCCGAGCGCCCGAGTGCACCAAGTTCTCTGGTACGTGGCCGGCCGCCAAGAGCGCCACCTGACGCTTGATGAGGTCGCGGATGCGCGGCTCGAAGGCCCCTGAGTTACCGCCCACATGCGGCGCAATGAGAGCCCCCGGAAGATCCCACAGCTCATGATCCGCGCCCAACGGTTCCGGATCGACGACGTCGAGCGCGCACCGCAGGCGCCCAGAGGCCACCTCTTGCGTCAGGGCGGCGGTGTCGACGACGGGTCCCCGGGCCACGTTGACCACCAAGGCGCCATCTGGCAGTCGAGCGAGCATCGCGGCGTCGAGCAATCCGTACGTCGCCGCAGTCAGGGGAACGATCAACACGATGATGTCCAGGCTCGGTGCCACGTCACCGAGCTCATCGATGCCATGGATCCGCCCCCGGTCATCAGTGCGGGCTTGGGAAGCGAAGCGGACGATCTCCACCTCAAACGGCTCCAAGCGCCGGCAGATTTCTTCGCCGATTCCCCCAGCCCCGACGACGCCGACCCGGCGATCAGCAAGCCCCGCATACCGTGCGGGAGCCCAGTGCCGATGGCCCTGGTTCCGGACAAAGTCGGGAAGACCGCGCTGCGCGGCCAGGATGAGCGCCAGCGCGAGTTCGGCCGTACCGGCCGCGTGCACCCCGGCCGCGCTCGCGACGGCGACGTCCGCACCCACCGCCTCCACGACGCCGTCGTACCCCGTGGATTGCAGCTGAACGAGGCGAAGGTGTGGCGCCTGACGCACCCGACCGAAGGTGATGCCCGGTTGGGCATACGGCATGATCACCGCTTCGATGTCCTCCAGCTCGACGCCGACCGGCGCCGAGCGCAGATCCCAGACCCCGGCGGTCACGCCGTCGGGCAGCGGACGGCAGGCGTCCAAGAGCTCGTCATCAGGAAAGGCGAAGTGAGTGACTGGTTTCATGTCCAAAACTGTGCCACAGTTCACGCCGCAGCGAGGGCCGCGACTGGATGTGTGAAGTACACCTCACGGAGCCCGCTCGAGTTGCACGGCCGAATCGTGGTGTGTATTGTTTTATCTCGTTGCGAACGCGACGGGCACCGAAAAGGTCCGGTCGCTCAGCAGTATGCGCCTCTAGCTCAATTGGCAGAGCAACTGACTCTTAATCAGTAGGTTCCGGGTTCAAGTCCCGGGGGGCGCACAGTACAAAGGGAGGTCATCCGGTGGATGACCTCCCTTTTTTTCGTTCCTCCGCACGTACCACTATTGACCCCAAGGAGCTGATCATGGGTGAGCGACTCATCCCCGGCGCCGCCGCGCCGGACTTTGCACTGCCGACGTCCGATGGACAGACCGTCACGCTAGCTGAGCTGCGTGGCCACAAAGTCATTGTGTACTTCTACCCGGCGGCGTCCACACCGGGCTGCACCAAGCAGGCCTGCGATTTCCGGGACAATTTGGCCTCCCTGAAGGCCGCCGGGTACACGGTGCTCGGCATCTCCCCCGACGCGCCGGCCAAGTTGGCCACGTTCGTCGACAAGGAACAGCTGACCTTCCCCCTGCTGTCCGACGAAGACCACGCGGTCGCCGAAGCGTATGGCGCGTGGGGCGAAAAGAAGAACTATGGACGCACGTACGAAGGGCTGATTCGTTCGACCATCGTCGTGGCAGAGGACGGAACGATTGAGGTGGCGCAGTACAACGTGCGCGCCACCGGGCACGTGGCCAAGCTTCGCCGGGACCTCGGGCTCGACTAGGACTCGGCGCCCGCATTCTGTGCGGACCAGCCGAGTTCCGCTAGACTAGGTTGGTCCGCGCGGACGGTGAACGGCGCGAGGACTACAGGCGAGCGTGGCGAAATTGGCAGACGCGCTGGATTTAGGTTCCAGTGTCTTCGGACGTGGGGGTTCAAGTCCCCCCGCTCGCACCATCACCGCTGGCCGGCAGGCGCCGCACACGGCATCCTCGCTGGCCAGCCGAGTATGACCCCATCCCGCTCGGCCGGGGCGAAGTTCAGGCCTCGCACCCCGAGGCAGCAAGGAGTCCGTCCATTGAAGTCTCACCCGCGCCGTCATGGGAATCAATGGACTTCGCTGGGCCCGACCCCGAACTCGGCGAACCAGATCAGCCGGCGCGGACTCCTGAGTGGCGGAGCCGCGTTGCTCACCCTGACAGGCCTCACTGCCTGTGCCCCACAGGCCCCGGTGGTCCCCCCGGCGTCGGAAACGCCCCCGCCAGGCGGGCCGACGCTCTTTCGGTTCGGCACGCCAGCGATGCCTCTCTCGCTCGATCCTGCCGTCGTCACGGACACGGAATCTCACCGCGTAACGCGGCAGATTTTTGAAGGCCTCGTGGGCGTGGATCCGGCCAGCGGCGAGCCCCGCCCCCTGCTCGCCACCAAGTGGAACGTCTCTGGCGACGGCCTCACGTATCGGTTCACCATTCGCGAGGGCGTGACCTTCCACGATGGCAGCGAGCTGACAGCCGACGTCGTCGTGCATAATTTCGAGCGATGGGCCAGCCTCACCGAGGATCCCGACTCGAACGACGCTCTCTCCTTCAACGCCGTCTTCCATCATCGGGCCAGCGAGCTCCCAGCACCGAACGCGGAGGCCCCCTCGCTCGGAGATCTGACCGACTCCATCTTGAACGAGTCCCCCGAGATCCCCGATTCGATCGCTGAGGGCGAGAGCTACTTCGCGGGGTGCCACGCCGAGGACGCCCACACGTTTGTCTTGGAACTGAACGCACCGCTGACCGGACTCGTGCAGGCGCTCACCATTCCTGGCCTGGCTATGGCCGCTGTAGGTTCCACCGCGGAACAGCCTCTGGGCAGCGGACCTTACGAATTCGTCGAGACTGGGGACGGGCGGTACAGCCTCGCTCGATTCGCTGATCATTGGGGCGGTACTGAGGGCGTGGAAACGGTTGAGTTCCGCGTCCTCCGTGACGGCCCCTCACGGCTGCGCTCGTTGCTTAATGGTTCGTTGGACGGGTACGACGCCGTCACGACCCGTGAGATGCGGGAGCTCGTCCGCTCAGGACAGCAGATTTTGCAACGAGATCCCTTCTCCGTGCTGTACCTCGGGATGAACCAGTCCTCCGGACCGCTGGCCGACGTCCTGGTGCGCCGGGCGGTCTCGCATGCCATCCGTCGCAACGACCTTTTGGCTGACCACTTCATTGCCGGCTCCGAGGAAGCGCGGTCCTTCCTTCCGCCGAGCCTGGGCGTGGAGAACCCCCACTCGTACTATGCCTACGATCTCGATGAGGCCCAGCGGCTTCTCGAAGAGGCCGACTACGACGGCGAAGAGATCGAGTTCCTGTACCCCTTGAACGTCACGCGTGGCTACCTCCCGCTGCCGGAGCTGACCTATGCCGTTCTTGCGGCCCAGCTCACAGAGGCTGGGTTCAAGATCAAACCTGTCCCGCTCGGCTGGTCCGACGGCTACCTCGAGGCCATTTATTCTCAGGAGCACACGGGCTTTCACCTGCTGGGCTGGTCTGGCTCGTACCGGGACCCGGATCACTTCCTCAGTTCCATCTTCGCCTCCGCCGAACTGCAATTCGGGTATGACTCCTCGCGGCTGCGACGTCACATCGCTTCGGCCCGTTCGATGCCGGATTCGGCCGAACGCACCGCGCTCTATGGTGCGATCAGCGAGCTGATAGCTCAGGATCTGCCCGCCTTGCCACTGGCTTATCCGATCTCCGCGCTGACGGTCACCCCTTCGGTCACCACCTACCCGGTCAGCCCTGTGCTGGACGAGGTCATCGACAACGTGAGGATGACCACAAGCTAGCGACTTGAGGAACCTCTGATTTCGGCGGCATCGGCGAACCGCGCTAACCTTTCGGTAAAACCACACCTTCGATGGAGAATGCCTGTGCCCGCCACACCCGTCACCCAGAACCTCGATGTCGCCTTGATCGGTGGTGGCGTCATGTCCGCCACGCTCGGTACCTTGCTCAAGCAGTTGGAGCCCCAGTGGACGATCAGCCTCTTCGAAAACTTGGACGAGGCCGGCCTTGAGTCGTCCGGCCCATGGAACAACGCGGGCACGGGGCATTCGGCGCTGTGCGAGCTGAACTACACGCCCGCCGCAGCCGATGGCAGCGTGGATCCCGCCAAGGCCGTCGGTATCAACGAACAGTTTCAGGTCTCCCGTCAGTTCTTCTCCTACATGGTGGATCAGGGCCTGATCGGCTCACCGAAGACGTTCATCAACCCACTGCCACACATGAGTTTCGTCATCGGCGACGAGCACTCCGCGTACCTCAAGACGCGCTACGAGGCCTTGCGTTCCCAGCCGCTCTTCGCGGACATCGAGCACACCGAGGACCTCTCCACCATTGACGCGTGGGCTCCTCTCGTCGCGGAAGGGCGAGACGAGTCCCAACGCGTGGCCGCCTCGCGCATCACCTCCGGAACCGACGTCGACTTCGGCTCCCTGACCCGTCAATTGACGCAGTACCTCGCCTCCGCCGGCGTCGAATTGCACTTCGGCCACAAGGTCGTGAGCCTGAGCCGCGACGGGGCACGTTGGAACATCGACGTCAAGAACAACGCGACGGGCGAGAAGTCTCGGGTCTCAGCAAAGTTCGTCTTCGTGGGCGCCGGCGGCGGTGCCCTCGCCCTGCTGCAATCCGCGGGGATCAATGAGATCAAGGGCTTCGGCGGCTTCCCCGTCTCCGGCCAGTTCCTGCGCAACACGAGCGAGGACACGATCGCGCGCCATCACGCCAAGGTGTACGGCCAGGCATCGGTCGGTGCCCCGCCTATGTCCGTTCCCCACCTCGACACCCGGTTTGTCGACGGCAAACGCTCGCTGATGTTCGGGCCGTACGCAGGCTTCTCGACGAACTTCCTGAAATCAGGTTCGTACTTGGACCTACCGCTGTCCATTCGCCCGCACAACATCGGCCCGATGCTCCGCGCCGGCGTCGACAATCTGGGCCTGACGAAGTACCTGATTTCCGAGGTCCTCAAGTCCCGCGGCCAGAAGGATGAGGCCTTGCGGCAGTACTTCCCCCAGGCTGTGTCCGACGAGTGGGAACTCATCACGGCGGGCCAACGCGTCCAGGTCATCAAGAAGGACCCCACCAAGGGCGGCATCTTGCAGTTCGGCACCGAGGTCATCACCAGCGCAGACGGGACCATCTCCGGCCTGCTGGGAGCATCGCCGGGCGCCTCGATTGCTGCTCCCGTCATGATCGAGGTTCTTCGCCGGTGCTTCCCCTCCCGGTTCTCCGGCTGGGAGTCCACTCTCACCGAAATCATCCCGAGCTTTGGCCGCAAGCTCAACGAGGATCCGGCCCTCTTGGCCGAGGTCACCGCAGCCACCAATACGTCGCTCCAGCTAAGCTCCTAGCGGCGCGGGGCAGGCTCCTCACCCGGCCTGAGCCTGCCCCACGGCAGCCGGAATGCCGGACTCCTGCGGTGCATCCCGCACCGGCCACAACATATGCAAATGCATATAAATCTGGCATACTAGGGGCAGACCCCTAGCTCAGGAGCAGACCATGCAGATTGGCGTTTTCTCGGTCAGCGACATCACGACTGACCCGACCAACCACACCACCCCCTCCGAGGGCGAGCGCATCAAGGCGTGGGGGCAGATCGCCCGCAAGGTCGAAGAGATCGGCATGGACGTCTTCGCCATTGGCGAGCACCACAATCCGCCGTTCTTCTCGTCCTCGCCCACCACCACGCTGGCGCACGTGGCCGCGCAGACCGAGCGCATCATCCTCTCCACTGCGACGACTCTGATCACCACCAATGACCCGGTCAAGATCGCCGAGGATTTTGCGATGCTGCAACACCTCTCCGATGGCCGCGCAGACTTGGTGCTCGGCCGCGGAAACACCGCGCCGGTGTACCCGTGGTTCGGCAAGAACATCCAAGACTCCGTCGAGCTGACCGTGGAAAACGTCCACCTGTTGCACCGATTGTGGAACGAGGAATCAGTCACCTGGCAGGGTAAGCACCGCACCCCGCTCCAAAGCTTCACCTCGACGCCCCGCCCGCTCGACGACGTCGCACCCTTCGTGTGGCACGGCTCCATCCGTACGCCACAGGTCGCCGAGATCGCGGCCTATTACGGCGACGGATTCTTTGCCAACAACATCTTTTGGCCCAAGGAGCACTACCAGCAGCTCATCGGCCTCTACCGAGAGCGGTTTGAGCACTACGGCCACGGGCGCGCCGACCAGGCGTTCGTCGGCCTCGGCGGTCAGTTCTATCTGGCAAAGAATTCCCAGGATGCGGTGCGTGAGTTCCGGCCCTACTTTGACAACGCCCCGGTCTATGGCCACGGCCCATCGCTCGAGGACTTTACCGACCAAACCCCGCTGACGGTGGGAAGCCCGCAACAGGTCATTGAAAAGACCCTGTCTTTTCAGGAGTACTTCGGGGACTACCACCGGCAGCTCTTCCTCATCGATCACGCCGGATTGCCGCTGAAGACGGTCCTGCATCAGTTGGACCTCTTCGGCGAGTACGTTCTGCCCGAGCTGCGCCGGGAATACGCCAAGCGCAAGCCGGCTGACCACCCGGACTCGCCCACGCACGAGTCCCTGCTCGCAGCCCGGCAGGCCGGCATCAAGCCGGCCATGATGAAGAACGCCGCGGGGCCCGCCGATGCCTGAGCCGCAGGAAGAGGCGCCGAGCGTGCGCGAAACAGCGGAGGCCTGGGAGGCCCTCTTCCGCTGTCAGGTCACCATCATGCGTCAGCTCATCACGCTGCCCGAGTTCAAGCAGCTCGGGATGCGCGAATACGATGTGCTCTTTAATCTGCGCCGCGCCCCCGACTGCGGAGTCCGGCTCGGCGACCTCAACGAGCACCTGCTCCTCAGTCAGCCCAGCTTGTCCCGCATGATCGATCGGCTGGTCGCCCGCGGCCTCGTCGAACGTGGGCCTGACCCGGCTGATGCCCGGGCCATCCTCATCACCTTGACCCCGGAGGGCGCGCGCATGCAGCAGGAAATCGGGCGCGCTCACGTCAGGCACATTAACGAGGTCATGGCTCAGGGGCTAGATCGGGAAGAACTCGAGCAACTCCGCGGCCTCACCCAGCGCCTCGCCGACGCCATCACCGACGAATAATCGCTCGGGCGTCAGGGCGGCTGCTTAGGTCCCGGCGACCGCGTTGACGGCTGCGACGACGGCGCGGACCGTTTGAGTGATCTCAGCCTCCTTCACCCCGCGGCTGAAGCTCAATCGGACGGAGGTAAGGGCCACGTCGGGGCTGAATCCCATGGCTAAGAGAACGGGCGAGGGTTCCTCGCTGTCGGCGTGGCACGCAGAACCCGATGAGCACAGCACTCCCCGGCGCTCCAGCTCGAGGAGGACTGCTTCGCCACTGGTACCGGGAAAGCAGAAGGAAACGATCCCCGGGACCCGCTGGTGCGGGTCGCCCGTCGGCAGCGCGCGCTCCCCCACGCCACGGACGACGCCGTCGCGCAAGTACTCAGCGAACCGCTGCGCCGTGCCGTCGTCCTCTGCCGTGGCCACCACGGCGTTTTTCAACGCCAAGGCGGTGGCCACGGCCCCAGCGACGTTCTCCGTGCCGGACCGGCGTCCCCGTTCCTGGCCGCCGCCGGAGATCTGCGAAACCAACTCGTGGCGCGCGCGGACCATGAGGACACCGGCGCCTTTAAGCCCACCCAGCTTGTGCCCGGAGATGCTCAAGGCGTCGACCTGGGCGGCGAGCTGCGGTACGTCGAGCCAGGCCGCGGCCTGCACAGCGTCGGTGTGCATCAGCGCGCCGGCATCTTTGGCGACTGCCGCAATCCGGGAGATCGGCTGCACCGTGCCGACCTCGTTATTGGCCGCCATGACGGATACCAGCGTGGTGTCGGCCCGCAGAACGCGCTGGACGTCCGCCGGGTCCACAACGCCGGACGCGTCCACGCCGACGACGGACACGTCGAACCCGTGCAGGCGCTCGAGGTCCTCCGCAGCGCGGTGAATCGACGAGTGCTCGATCTGCGAGATCACCAGATGCTTGCCGCGGGGTGCGGCCAACGCCAGCCCCTTCAGGGCGAGATTATTCGCCTCCGTTCCGCCGGAGGTAAAGACGACGTCGGATCCGCGCACACCGAGCGCGTCGGCCGCCGTACCGCGGGCGTAGTCCAGAGCACGGGCCGCGGAGGCGCCGAGTTCGTGTCGACTTGATGGATTACCAAAGTCGTGGCTGAGCAGGGGCCAGATCGTCTGCAGAATCTCTTGGTTCACCGCCGTCGTGGCGGCCGCATCCATGTAGATCATCGATGCCCCGCGCTGGTGCTGACCTCGAAGTCGAGCCCCAAGTCAATGGCGCGGACGCTGTGGGTGAGCGCGCCCGAAGAAATCACGTCCACCCCCGTCGCGGCCACGTCGGCGATCGTCGCTCGCGAGATGTTCCCCGAGGCTTCCACGAGGCATCGACCTCGCACCGCGCGTACTCCCGCGGCGAGATCCGCGAGCGTGAAATTGTCGAGCATCACCGTGTCCACCCCGGCGGCGACCACGGATTCCAGCTGATCGAGGGAATCGATCTCGACCTCGAAGTGCACGGTGTGCCCCAGGCGACGCTTGGCGGCGCGCAGCGCTTCCGTCAGGGCGGGGCCGGTGCCGAGCAGCGCGAGGTGATTGTCCTTGGCCATAACCGCTTCCGACAGGTTGTCCCGATGATTGAACCCGCCGCCGCAGCGCACCGCGTACCGTTCCAACGCGCGAAGCCCCGGCGTCGTTTTCCGGGTGTCTGCAACCCGGATGCGTTCGCCGGCCGCCGACCGCGCGTCTCCCACCGCCTTGACCAAGCCCGCGGTCGCCGTGGCGATCCCGCTCAAGCGTTGGAGCAGGTTAAGACCCACGCGCTCACCGGTGAGGAGCGCGCGGGCAGGTCCGGTCACCGTGGCCAACGTCTGACCGCGCTCGAACGCATCCCCGTCCGCCGCCACGGGCTGCACGATGGCGGCGGGGTTGACCTGCCGCATCGCCTCGGCGAACGCGGCTAGCCCGGAACAGACGCCCGGTTCGCGGGCGACCACGTGCCCCGTGGCCTCGGCATCGGCGGGGATCAGCACGTCAGCGGTCACATCCCCCGCTGGTGCGTCTTCGTCCAATGCGGCCGCAACAACGCGTTCGACGACGGCGCGCGCTACCGGCCGTGGCGCGTGCCACGCGTGAGTTCCGCTAGGCGTGGGACAGGTGCTCATGTACTTTCTCCTGATCCATGGTGGCGTCGAGGCGGCAATGGGCCCCGAGGGAATCGGTTCTGGCCAACGCAGCCTCGGCAATGAGGCTGGCGACAAGGGCACGGTTGGCCAGCTCGGACGCCGCGCGGTCCACGCCGCTCGCTGCCGCGACGCGAGCGTCAGCGATGGCCCGCAGGCGGTTCAGCTCCGTCAGAGCTCGCCGCAACCCCGCGGCGCTGCGCACCACGCCCAGTTCCGCGGAAGCGATCTCCTGGACGTGACGGGCCAGCTCGGCCGTGACGAGCTGGCCCGTCACGGCCGAGCTGTCGGCCGGTGATCCCGGCGCTCTGGGGGCTGGCTCGGATCGTTGCTCACCCGGCGTGCCGAGCGGCGGGCCGGCGAGCGCGGAGGCGACCGCCCGGCGGGCAAAAACGAGGGCCTCGGTCAGCGAGTTCGAGGCGAGCCGGTTGGCACCGTGCGCGCCGGTGTGCGCTGTTTCCCCCACGGCAAAGAGGCCGGGGACTTCCGTGGCACCGTCGAGGTTCGTGGCGACTCCGCCCATCCAATAATGCTGGGCCTCCGTCACGGGGATCGGCTCGCGGGCGGGATCGACGTCGAAGTGTTGCAGGCCAGCAACCAGTTGAGGAAACCGGTGGGCCAGGTAGCCGGTCCCTCGTTGACGCTCAACGGGACGCGCGTCGAGCCAACAGGCTCCCGTGGTCCGCCGCGCGTGGTGGATGGCGCGTGCCACGACGTCTCGCGGGGCCAGTTCCGCGCGCGCATCGATGGCGGGCATGAAGCGAGTTCCGGTGCCATCCACGAGGAGGGCCCCATCGCCGCGCACCGCTTCGGTCACCATGAGCGCGGGACGATCTGCGGGTAATCGTCCGGTGAGCGCGGACGTATCGACGAGGGTCGGGTGGAACTGGACGAATTCGGCATCAGCCAGTCGAGCCCCGGCGCGCCAAGCGAGGGCGGCGCCGTCGCCCGTGGCCCCCCGAGGATTGGTGGTGGCGGCAAACGCTTGACCGATTCCTCCGGTGGCCAACAAGACCGCGTTGGATCCGACCTCGACGGGAGGCTGGCCGTGGACGGCGAGGCGAACGCCCGTGGCGGCGCCGCCACGGGTCACCACCTCCGTGGCGAACGCCTCCGTGGCGATGTGCAGATGACCGTTGGCTTCAGCCTGCCGGCAGGCAGCGATCAGCGTCCGGGCGATGCCAGCCCCGGTCGCGTCACCACCGTGGTGCAGAATGCGCGCGTAGCGGTGGGCCCCTTCGAGCCCGAGGGCGTACCGGTCGCCGTCGCGGTCAAAGTCCGTCCCGAGGGCGATCAGGCGGTGCACGTCCTGCCAACTTTCCCGGCACAGGACGTCCACGGCGGCGGGGTGACCCGCCTGCGCGCCAGCGGCGAGCGTGTCCTCGATGTGCGCCGCAATACTGTCTCCCGCGGCGACGGAGTCTGGGCTGACCGCGGCAATCCCGCCTTGGGCGTACCACGTATTGGAGTCCTGTAACCGGTCCTTCGTCACCAGCAGCGGCAGCGCCGTCCGGTGCCGCTGGGCGTGCTCGGCGGCGCACACGGCAGCGTACAGGCCCGCGATCCCCGAGCCCACGACGATGAGACTGACGTGCTGCGGCAGATTCATGGCTTCGCGTCGAGCATGCGCCTCAGGGCGATCTTCGCCTCGCGCGTCGACTGGGGGTCGACCGTGATCTGGTTGACGACGCGCCCTGCCACCAGTTCCTCGAGGACCCACGCGAGGTAGCCCGGGTGAATGCGGTACATAGTGGAACAGGGGCAGATGACCGGATCGAGGCAAAAGATCGTGTGCTGGGGATACTCGTCGGCGAGCCGATTGACCATATTGATTTCGGTACCGATGGCGAACACCGTTGGCTCGGTAGCAGCGGCGACGTCCTTGCGAATAAAGTCCGTCGAGCCCGCCGCGTCGGCCGCGTCGACGACCTCCATAGGGCATTCCGGATGAACAATCACCCGAGCGTTCGGGTATTGCTGGCGCGCCGCATCGATCTGGCCCACCGTGAAGCGCTTGTGAACGGAGCAAAAACCGTGCCACAGAATCACGCGAGCGGCACGCAGCGTGGCGGCCTCGTTGCCGCCGAGGGCCCGCCGCGGGTTCCAGAGCGGCATCTGATCCAGCGGTACGCCGAGTGCCTTGGCCGTGTTGCGCCCCAGATGCTGGTCGGGAAAGAACAAGACGCGCCGCCCGCGTGCGAACGCCCAGTTGAGCACGGTGGTGGCGTTCGAGGACGTACACACGATGCCGCCGTGACGGCCCACGAAGGCCTTGAGCGCCGCGGAGGAGTTCATGTAGGTCACCGGAATCACCGGGGCCTGATCGCCGTCTTCGTCGGCGTAGAGCTCCATGAGCTGCTCCCAGCACTCCTCGACGCTGTCCGTGTCGGCCATATCGGCCATCGAGCAACCGGCAGCAAGGTTCGGCAGAATAACCGACTGGTCATCGCGGGAAAGAATGTCTGCGGTTTCCGCCATGAAGTGGACCCCGCAAAACACGATGTGCCGGGCGTCCTGGCGCGTGAGGGCGGCGTTAGCGAGTTGGAAGGAATCGCCCACGAAGTCCGCGTGCTCTACCACTTCGTCCCGTTGGTAAAAGTGCCCCAAGATGACGACGTCGTCCCCCAAGGTGGACTTGGCGGCGCGGATCCGCTCGGCCAGCTCCGCGTCACTCGCCTCACGATACTCCGCGGGAATGCTGCCCTGGCGAGGGGTGGTGGCGGGGGCGACGTCGTCCATCGACGAGCCCGGCCCGTAGGCCGGCGACCCGACGTCAAAGTTCCACGGTGAGCGGGCCAAATCTGGGGTGCAGGTGCCCCCCGTGGCGTCTGTCGCCGAGACGCGGCTCTGGATCGTGACGTTGACGCTGCTCATGCGCGGCTTCCTTCCTGGGCGAGCGGGCGGGTGCCGCTCGGGTTTGTGGTCTGTTCTGCTTCCGACTGCTCTGCACGTGGCTCCGGCTCGACGTAGCGGTAGAGCTTGGGCGGGCGGTGTTTGACACCGTGGAGATATTCGCCGGTGTCCTCGAGTCCCGCCGCACCCATGAGCTGGCGCCGAAAGTTCGCCGGGTCGAGGCGCCGGCCCAAGACCGCTTCGTAGACCTCGCGGACCTGGCCGAGCGTGAAGGTCTCCCCCACGAAGCGATTAGCAATCTGGCCATAGGTGACCTTGTTGCGCAGCCGCCATAGCGCGTAGTCCACGATGTTCGAGTGATCAAAGGCAAGGCCCTCCCGCACCTGAGGAGAGTCCACGGGGAACCACGCCACGTTGGGGTCGTCACGGATTTGGGAGCTGACGGTCCGCGCACCCCACGCCGTGCCGAAGAGAGCATCTCCGCCGCTCTCGTCCTCGCGCACGAGAGCCCAATAGGCAATCGTGACCACTCGCTGTGTTGGCGAGCGGTCCACACCGCCGAACGTGTAGAGCTGTTCTAGGTAGCGGGGCACGAGTCCCGTCGTCGTGCGGAGGTTCTCCGCGGCGGCACCTTGCAGCGATTGGTGGGCCGCGAGCGGTCCCCCCGGCAGGGCCCATTGACCGCGGTACGGCTCGCGGGTCCTGCGTACCAAAGGAATCCAGAGTTGAGCCGAGGCCGATGGCTCGCAAGTGCTGCGGCGCAGCGAGAAGATCACGGTCGACACCGCGACCTCCGGGCTCACGGCCGCCCGCTCCGAGACATTCAGATGGTCCATCACTACTCACCTCCGCGGCTTATGGTCATGGTGACTATAACTAACGACGGCCTGCGGCGGTAGTTGCGAGACGGCTCGTGTCCGGCCCCGCACGAAAAATCTCTGGCGACCGCTTGACTTCCCGGGTGACTCCGACCACACTAATCGTATACGATTTCATACACGAGACAGATTTCTTCTTGGAGGGTTCGTGAATTCCACCGCAGCGCAGATCCGCGAGAGGGCCGGAAAGGTCCTCGCCGTTCACCTCGCCTACCGCTCCCGCGCCGAGCAGCGCGGCCGCACCCCGAAATTCCCCTCCTACTTCATGAAGGCCGCCTCCTCGCTCGCCGGGACGGGCGGCACGGTGGAGCGCCCCGCGGGTACGGAACTACTCGCCTTCGAGGGAGAGATTGCCCTGATCATGGGATCGACGGCGCGCCGCGTGACCCCCGAGGCCGGATGGGACTTCGTCAGCCACGTCACCGCCAGCAACGACTTGGGCCTCTACGACATCAAGTACGCCGACAAGGGGTCCAATGTGCGTTCCAAATCAGGCGACGGCTTTACCCCGATCGGCCCCGAGCTGCTCGACGCCCGCACCATTGATCCCACGCAGCTTCGGCTCCGCACCTGGGTCAACGGGGAGGTGGTTCAGGACGCCACTACCGAGGAACTGCTCTTCTCCTTCGGACAGATCGTCGCGGATCTGTCCCAGCAGATGACCCTTGAGCCCGGCGACGTCATCCTCACCGGCACCCCAGCCGGTTCCTCCGTCATCGTGCCCGACGACGTCGTCGAGGTGCAGGTGGACGACGTCGCCTCCGGCGCGTCGACGGGCCGGCTGACCACCACGGTGACGGCAGGCACGGCGGGATTCGCCGCATTCGGCAACCCCATCAAGGTCACGGACGCCGATCGCATCGACGCCTTTGGCACGGCCACTGCGGCTGGCGTGGAACGCCCCGTCACCGGGCGCGAAGCGCTGACCGATACCGTGCGGGCTCAGTTGCAGGAGGTGGCCACGGCCACGATCTCTGCCTCGCTGCGCAAGCGCGGACTGAACAACGTCGCGATCGAGGGCCTCACGGCGACGAAGGGAACACAGAAAGTGATCGGCGTGGCCAGGACCCTGCGCTACGTGCCCAACCGCGAGGACCTCTTCGCATCCCATGGCGGCGGCTATAACACGCAGAAGCAGGCCATGGACTCGCTGCAGCCGGGCGAAATCCTGGTCATGGAGGCTCGGGGCGAGACGGGTTCGGCCACCCTGGGCGACATTCTCGCCTTGCGCAGCCAAGTCCTCGGCGCCGAAGCCATCATTACTGACGGCGGCGTGCGGGACCTCTCCGCCGTTGAGGCACTCGACATCCCGCTCTTCCACAACGGCGCTCACCCCGCCGTCCTCGGCCGCAAGCACGTGCCGTGGAGTATCGACGAGACGATCGGATGCGGCGGGACCACGGTGCAGCCCGGCGACGTCGTGGTGGCTGACAGTGACGGCGTCTTGGTGATCCCACCGACGCTGGTCGCCGAAGTCGCTGCGGAGGCCGCCGAGCAGGAACGCCGCGATGCCTTCGTCTTCGCCCACGTCAAGAAGGGCCATCAGATCGAGGGCCTGTTCCCGATGAACAAAGAGTGGCTCAAGAAGTACCACGAGTGGGTGGACTCGGGAGCCGACGTTGACTCCCTCTAAGTCCCAGCAGGCGTACGAGCTGCTGGCGGAGAAGATCACGTCCGGGGAGTACTCCCCCGGCTACCGGCTGGTGCTCAGTACGATTGCCCAGCGCTTGGGGTGCTCCGTGGTCCCGGTCCGCGAGGCCATCCGCCGGCTCGAGGCGGAAGGTCTGGTCAACTTCGAGCGGAACATCGGTGCGACCGTGGCCCATGTGGACGCGACGCTGTATCTGCACACGATGCAAACCCTGTCCGTTCTCGAGGGCGCGGCGACGGCCTTGGCGGTACCGCACCTCACCAACGATGATCTGGCCCAGGCCCGGCGCCTCAACGCCGAGCTGGCAGCATGTCTGGACCGCTTCGATCCGCAACGATTCACCCAACTCAACGATGCGTTTCACGCGGTGATTTACGACCGCTGCCCCAACCCGCACATCTTGGACTTGGTGCAACGCGGCTGGAAGCGAATGCGGGCCATGCGCGCCTCCAGCTTCACCACGATCCCCGGACGCGCTCATCAATCTGTGGCCGAGCACGCGGCACTCATCGACCTGATTGACTCGGGGGCCAGCCCCGCCGAGGTCGAGGTCGCCGCTCGCGCCCACCGCACCAACACGCTGAACGCCTATCTCGAAGCGGCCGGTCTCCCGGCATCGCCCCTCTATCTGCCCCAACCAACCACTACTGCCTAACCTTCAACGACGAAAGGAACTTGATGAGCAAGCAATTCGTGCCCCAGAACCTGCCGACCGCCATTCAGCACTACATCGGCGGCGAGCATGTTGATTCGATCGACGGCGAGACCTTCGACGTCCTCAACCCCGTCACCAACGAGGCCTACATCCAAGCGGCTTCCGGCAAGAAGGCGGACATCGACGCTGCCGTGGCCGCCGCCAAGGAGGCTTTTGACAACGGGCCGTGGCCACAGATGCTGCCGCGAGAGCGCTCGCGCGTGCTCCACAAGATCGCCGACATCATCGAGACTCGCGGTCGCGACCTCGCCGAGATGGAGTGCTTTGACACGGGTCTGCCGATCAAGCAGGCGCTGGGTCAGGCCCACCGCGCCGCCGAGAACTTCCGCTTCTTCGCGGACCTCATCGTCGCCCAGCACGACGACGCGTTCAAGGTCCCGGGGCGGCAAGCGAACTACGTCAACCGCAAGCCGATCGGCGTCGCGGGCCTCATCACGCCGTGGAACACCCCGTTCATGCTCGAGTCCTGGAAGCTCGGCCCGGCCTTGGCCACGGGCAACACCGTGGTGCTCAAGCCTGCTGAGTTCACCCCCCTCTCGGCCTCGCTGTGGCCGGAGATCTTCGAGGAGGCTGGCCTGCCGGCGGGCGTCTTCAACATCGTGCACGGCTACGGAGAGGAAGGGTTCGCCGGTGATTCCCTCGTCAAGCACCCGGACGTTCCGCTGATCTCCTTTACGGGCGAGTCCCGCACCGGCCAAATCATCTTCGGAAACTCGGCGCCGTACCTCAAGGGTCTGTCGATGGAACTCGGCGGCAAATCGCCGGCCGTCGTCTTTGCCGACGCGGACCTGGATGCCGCGATCGACGCGACGATCTTTGGAGTCTTCTCACTCAATGGCGAGCGCTGCACCGCCGGCTCCCGCATCCTCGTCGAGCGCAGCATCTACGACGAGTTCGTGGAGCGCTACTCCGCTCAGGCGAGCCGCGTGAAGGTGGGCCTGCCCGAGGACGAATCCACGGAGGTGGGCGCCCTGGTGCACCCTGAGCATTTCGAGAAGGTCATGTCCTACATCGAGATCGGCAAGTCCGAGGCCAGGCTGACGGCCGGCGGCGGCCGCCCCGAGGAGTTCCCGGAGGGCAACTTCGTTTCTCCGACGGTCTTCGCCGACGTCTCCCCCGACGCCCGCATCTTCCAGGAGGAGATCTTCGGCCCCGTCGTCGCCATCACGCCGTTCGACACGGACGAGGAGGCGCTCGAGCTGGCCAACAACACCCGCTACGGCCTCGCCGCCTACATCTGGACCAACGACCTGAAGCGTTCCCATAACTTCGCCCAGAACGTCGAGGCCGGCATGGTGTGGCTCAACTCGAACAACGTGCGCGACCTGCGGACCCCGTTCGGCGGAGTCAAGGCCTCCGGCCTGGGTCACGAGGGCGGCTACCGTTCGATCGATTTCTACACCGACCAGCAGGCCGTGCACATCAACCTGGGCGAGGTTCACAACCCCGTCTTCGGTAAGGCCTAACCCCCACCCACCGTGACGGCGGCGCCCGACGCCGCGCGCCGCCGTCGTCCCCGACGAACAACAAGGACACATCATGACCACCCTGCCCGAAATCCCTAAGCCAACCGCCCCCGCGCCAGACATCGTCCGCTGCGCATACATGGAGCTCGTCGTCACCGACCTGGCCAAGTCCCGCGACTTCTACGTCGACCTGCTGGGCCTGCACGTGACCTACGAAGACGATGAGCAGATCTACCTGCGCTCCTTTGAGGAGTTCATTCACCACAACCTCGTCCTCACCAAGGGACCAGTCGCCGCGGCCAAGGCCTTCGCCTACCGCGTGCGGACCCCGGAGGATGTGGACAAGGCCGAGGCGTACTTCCAGGAACTGGGCTGCCGCACCGAGCGGCGCAGCAACGGTTTTGTCCGTGGCATCGGCGATTCCGTCCGCGTCGAGGATCCCATCGGCTTCCCGTACGAGTTCTTCTACGAGGTCGAGCACGTCGAGCGGCTGCACATGCGCTACGACCTCTACTCGGCCGGTGAACTGGTGCGTCTGGACCACTTCAATCAGGTCACCCCCGACGTTCCGCGGGGCCGCAAGTACCTCGAAGACTTGGGCTTCCGGGTCACCGAAGACATCAAGGACGAGGAGGGCACCACCTACGCCGCGTGGATGCACCGCAAGGGAACCGTGCACGACACGGCACTGACCGGTGGCAACGGGCCGCGCCTGCACCACGTGGCCTTCTCCACGCACGAGAAGCACAACATCATCCAGATCTGCGACAAGATGGGCGCGCTCCGTCTCTCCGACCGGATCGAGCGCGGTCCGGGGCGTCATGGTGTTTCCAACGCGTTCTACCTCTACATCTTGGACCCGGACGATCACCGTATCGAGATCTACACGCAGGACTACTACACGGGCGATCCCGACAACCCCACGATCACGTGGGACGTGCACGACAATCAGCGACGCGACTGGTGGGGAAATCCTGTGGTTCCGTCGTGGTACACCGAGGCGTCGCTGGTCTTGGACCTCGACGGCAATCCGCAGCACGTCGTCGAACGCACCGACGACTCCGAGATGGCCGTGACCGTGGGTGCCGACGGTTTCTCCTACACGCGCGAGCATGACGAGGACGGCACCTACCGCGGGCAGGCGTCGAAAGGCTTCAAGCTCGGCAACCAGCTGTAACCCTCGAGGCGCGTTCCCCACGCGGCCTCGCACGCCCGCCGGTGGCGGCTAGCTCCTTCTCGACCGACGGAGCTAGCCGCCCTTCGTCGTCAGCGGCGGGTCGGCCTTGTTCGATAGTCGACTGCCGTGTTCTGATTTAGATCAGATGGGTGGGCCGACACGACCCCCGTACAGTTTCCGAGGTGGCCATGACAATTGAGCAGAACGCCGGCGAGTCCGCCGGTTCCAAACCCGCGTCCCAAACGCTCTCGCGCGGGATCCGCATGCTGGAGATTTTGGCCGAATCCGGCGCACCGATGACCATTGCCGACTTGGCGGGGGCCCTAGGGGTCCACCGATCAATCGCCTACCGCATCCTGCGCACACTGGAAACTCACCTCTTGGTGATGCGTGATGGCTCAGGACGCGTCCAGCTAGCCCCCGGCCTGGTCACCTTGGCCCGCGGGGTGCAGCGCGATTTGCAGTCGGCGTCTGTTCCGGAATTGGCCGAGGTGGCAGAGGAATTTGGCGTTTGCTCTTTCGTGGCTGTGTGGGATCAGCGCGATTGTTTCACGCTGGCTAACGTGGAACCGCGGCACGGCGACGCTGCCGTGATTCAGCGTCCCGGATCTCGCCACGCGTTTAATCGCGGGGCCCCGGGCATTGCCATCCAATCAGCACTCTCGGCCGCGGAGTGGAGCGAGCGGATGCCCGAAGAGCCTTATCGAGACGCTTCCCACGAGGCCGCGCGTCTAGGCTACGGTGTCAGCCACGATGAGGTGATTCCTGGCGTGTCGGCCGTGGCCGCACCCATCCGGGTGCCGCATCAACTGCCGGCGGCCGTCGCCGTCGTCTTTGCCACGGCGACGCCGCCCGCCCCGGTCGACGACCTCGGGGCACGCATGGTGCGTGCCGCGGAGGCTATCGAGCGCGCGCTCGGCGCCGCACCAGCGCACTCGCGATAGCCGCCCCCAGCAGCACGAGCGCCGCCGTCATCACGGTGGCAAAGGCACCGGCGCTACCGCCCGCGTCCGCCGCGGCTCCGGCACCAGCATTGCCCAAGGACACGCCCACCACGACGCCGCTGGCAAGCATCGTCATGACCGTGCTCATGCGCCCGGCCGGCGCGGTTTGGCTTCCAATCGTGTAGACGGTCACGAGCACCGGTCCGATCGGAAGCCCAATCAGAAACACGACGGCGACCATCGCCGGAACAGACTCGACGGCGAGCAGAAGGGCCACCGCCGGGACGAGCACGACGGAGCAGGCGAGCCAGCGCGCGGACTGCCCCCAGGCGCTGGGCCAGGCCGACACGGAGAGGGCCGTTGCCGCGGAGGCGACTCCCATGGCCGCGTAGAAGAGCCCGCCGGCGCTCGAATTTCCTCCCTCGCCGGCGAAGGCCACGGAACTGGCCGAAATGGTGCCAAAGAGTCCGCCCATGCCCATCATGCCGACGACGGCCGCGCTCACTCCGGCGATGGCGCGCGGGGTCCAGCGAGCCCGCGCGACGTGGCCCGTGGCCGTTGCACCGTCATCGTGCACGCGTTGAGCCTGCGCCGCCGTGCGGTGTAAGGCGAACCACGGGACCATGACGGCGGTGACAGCTGCGGCGGCGGCCAGCGGCAACCAGGGGCTCGCCAGCGAGGCCAGGAAGCCCACGAGCGCCGGCCCCAGGACAAATGTCAGTTCATCGGCCATCGATTCAAGGCTCAGGGCGGCGGTGAGTTCGCGGCGGCCGGTGGCGCGGCCCTCCGTCAGGCGCTGCCACCGCACGCGGGACATCGACCCGACCTGCGGACACGTGAGCCCGGTCAGGAACGCGATGATCAGCAGCGGCGCGCCGACGTCTTCGGCTCCGAACCCCTGCCACACTAACGCTGCCAGAAGGACGGCATGAGCGGTGGCTCCGGGGAGGAGGACCGTGCGCTGAGTCGTCCGATCGGCGAGGTACCCGGAGAGGGGCCCACCGATAGCCTGCCCGATGCCGGTGATGGCGGCCGCCAGGCCGCCGGCCGCATACGAGCCGGTGGACCACGCGATGAGCGTGAGGACGCCGATGGAGAGGAACGCCAGGGGCAGGCGTGCGGTAAAGCTGATCGGGAGATAAGCCCTGCCCGTCAGGTGTGCCAACGCCCGAAATGCGGGTTGGCGATGTTGATCAGCAGTGGTGCTGGCGCCTGCGGGCGCAGTGGGGTGTGACAAAGTGACTCGTGTCCTTCGCAACGTGCGTAGTGTCCCAGCCAACCCACTACGCGAAACCCTGATAACGAAACTACTTTACGCGATCTCGGCTCCGATGGAGACCTGGACCGTCGATCCGTTGCGCCCCTTGGAGACGATGAGCTGTGCGGCGACTTGCTCCTTGAGTTCGTTAACATGGCTCACGATGCCGACCATGCGCCCACTGGCACGTAATCCGTCGAGCGCAGCCATGACACGCTCCAGCGTGAGCGGATCAAGCGTGCCAAAACCCTCGTCCACGAACAGGGTTTCCATATCGACCCCGCCAGATTCGGCTTGAACAACGTCGGCTAATCCGAGCGCCAGTGCCAAGGAGGCCATGAAGGACTCTCCGCCGGAGAGGGTGCCCGTTTCCCGGCGCTGGCCAGTCCAGGCATCCACGACCTTGAGGCCCAATCCGCCCTTACTGCGGCCCGCCGAGGCGTCATCGTGTACCAAGCGGAAGCGGCCGTCCGTCATAGCCTCTAGGCGTTCGTTGGCCGCGGCGGCGACCGCTTCCAAGCGTGCCGCCAGCACGTACGTGCTCAGCGTCATGCGGTAGCGGTTTTCTCCCGCACCGGTCATCGTGTCGGCCAGCGTCTTGATCAGTTCGTACTCTTCGATGAGGGGACCAGTACGGCGCTCCAGCTCGCCCAGGCACTCCCGTTGGCTCGCGAAACGGCGCGCATGGCCCTCCAGCTGGCCCTGTTCGGTCAAGAGGTCACGGTAGATCTCCTCGGCCTGTTCGAAAGCGGTCTGGGCCTGCTGCTCCTCGGCATCGTTGGGCACGGATCGTCCGGCCTCCTCGTCAGCGACGCCGCGACGCACGGAATCATTCTCGGCGAGGGTCGCCACCCGCGTCGCCTCACGCTCGAAGTCGCGCACGGACGCGGTGGCCGCGGCACGCTCTGCGTCTTCGAGCCGGGCGGCCGTCGCCTCGTCAACACTGGCGAATCCCGCGTCATCGAGCGCCGTGTCCACTTCCCTCCGGCTCGCGCGTTCGTGCTCCTGAAGGTGCTCAAGCGCGTCGACGGCCTGACGCCACCGGTCAAGTAGATCGACAGCTTCTTGGAGTTGGCTCACCCGCTGCGTCAAGGTTTCTGCGCCGGCCGATGCCTCGAGAAGTCTCCGGTCGGCCTGTTCCACGGATACCTGAAGTTGCTGAGCCCGTGTGGTGACCGCTGCGCGCTGTTCACGGGTAGCAGCTTCTGACTGCTGCGCCGTCTTTTCCGCCTTAGCGGCCTCCTGGAGATCACGACGCGCCGTTGCGAGGGCCCGTTGCGCGCCCTCCACGACGGTCAGACGTTGCTGGGCGCGCTCGTGCTGCTCCGTGAGCGCCGCGAGAGACTCACCGCCAGCGCGCTCAGAGAGTTGCTGCTGGCGGGCGTCGGCCGAGGCCCGGGCCTGCGCCGCCGCGTCGGAAGTCCGGGCGAGCGCCTGAACTCGCTCTTGGGCCGACTCCACCTCGTGATCGGTCACGACGTCGTCGCTGTGCTCCGCGCGCGCCGGTGCGGGGTGTTCTGTGGCCCCACAGACGGCGCAGGGCACGCCGGGCGACAAATCGGCGGCGAGGGCTAATGCCGCTTGCCCCAGCCTGGCTGCGACCAGACGCGCATGCCGCTTGAGAGCGTCGGCGTGGGCCGTGGTCTGTTCAACCCATTCGGCCGTGATGCGCGCGTGTTCGTCAGCGTGCGCTTCTCGTTCTTCAGCGGCGCGCAGCCGCTCGGCGGCGGCCCTCACGTTCTGCTCGGCGTCCGGGTCGCGCTCGAGGACCTCACTCTGGGCCGTCACCTCAGCTTGAGCTGACTCCGCGCGCCGGGCTGCCGCCGCGGCTAATTCCTGCGCGTCGGCCAGCTGGCGATCCAATCGGGCGACTCGCTCTTGCGTTTCGGCTAGGTCGAGAGCGAGTTGCTGCTGCTCGCGTTCTACGGGCAGCAGGGCTGCCGCGGACGCTCGTTCCTGTTCAGCGGCCGAACGCGCCACACTCGCCGTGCGCAGCGCCGCGTCATCGCCGTCACGCAGGAATCCGGCCGCGACAGCATGTTGTTCCGCGCGCGCCCGCGCTGAGGCCTCGTGTTCCCTGCCGTTATCGAGTGCGGCGGCAGCACCGCGCAGACGTTCAACAGCATCGAGGACTCGCCCCGCCCGGGCGTCACCCTCCAGTTCCTGCCTCCGCTGAGTCACGGCCTCCGCTGCGGCCTCGTGCTGGGCTTGCGCTTGCCGCCAGCGGGCGACGTCGGCGGCGTCCTGCCGGCGTTGGCGAATCGACTCGCGCGCCGAGCTGGCGGCTTCCCGCCGCGTCGCTGCGGCGGTGGTCGCGTTCTTGACCTGGTCGGCGCTGCGGGCGAGAGCGGAGGCGATCTCTTCCAAGGTTTGCTCAGCGTCCGTCGGGGCGGCCTCCGGATCGGGCCTCGCTGCCGCTGATGTGTCCGTGAAGGAACTGGCGTCAGCGTCCGAGACCATGGACTCAATCAGGTGCCGTCGTTCCGCCGCGGCTTCCCTGGCGCGCTCCGCTAGAGTTCGACGTCGATCGACGAACCACCCTTCGACCGCCCGATACTCGCTGACGTCGAAGAGGCTTTCCAGCAGTTTGTGCCGATCGGTGTCCTCCGCCCGCAAGAAGCGCGCAAACTCACCTTGCGGGAGCATCGCCACGCGCGTGAATTGCTCCAGGTTCATCCCGATGATGCGATGGATCTCGGCGGCCACCTCATCGTTGCGGGTGGACTTCACCTGCCACGCATCATCCACCCATTCGCGAAGCCGGGCTTGAGCTTGCTGGCTGGTGGTGCCCGTCCCGCGTTTCTTCGGCCGATCCCACGACGGGGACCTGGTGATCTCAAAACGCCGCGTCCGGACGCTGAACTCGAGCCGCACCTCGGGCGCGAGTGCGTCCTCGGCGTGTGAACTGCGGATCGAACGTGTTCCTCGCCGAGCTCCAGGTAGCTGCCCATAGAGGCCAAAGCAGAGCGCGTCCAACACGCTCGTCTTGCCAGCGCCCGTTTCCCCATTGAGCAGGAAGAGTCCGGCCGTGCCGAACACATCAAAGTTGATGTTCTCCCGTCCCGCGAAGGGGCCGAACGCTTGCACCTGCAGCTGATGAACTCTCATCGGCTCGTCTCCTCCTCCCGGACGGCGGCAAACGCCTGCCTCATTTCGCGCTCTTCAGCCGCGTTCAGGCGCCGCTGCCGCACATGCTCGACGAAGTCTCCCGTCACCTGTGCCGGGTCGTGGGCTGCCGCGACGCGCGAGGCGTAGGTGGCGGCATCGGCCCGGCGGCCCCGGGGCTCGAAGGCGAGCTTGAGCAGGTACGGGAATCGCTGGCGAAGCCGTTCCAAAGCCTTCGGCGGACGCTCGGGATCGGTCACGGTAATTTGACAGTACGCCGACTCCGCGTCGTCGTACTCGGGACTCGATTCGAGGTCGTCGAGGTCGGCCACGAGGGTAGCGAGCCGGCGCTCAGGGGTCCATTCCACCGGGTCGATGCTGCTCACCCCGTCGGGTCCTGTTGCAACGAGCCAGGCACCCTTGCGATGGTGTTCTTCCGAGAAGGAATAAGCGATCGGCGAGCCGCTGTAGCGCACACGGTGATCGAGGGTCTGCCGACCGTGTAGATGCCCCAGCGCCGCGTAGTCAAAGTCCGTGAACGTGGACACGGCGACGCTGTCCACGCCTCCGATGCTGAGCTCGCGTTCGCTGTCCGAGGGCTCCGCCCCGGAGGCAAAGACATGGGCCATCACCACCGCGAGCGTGGGAACAGAAGCGTGCTTCCGGCGCTCCGCCACATCGGCGCGAACCGCTGCAAGAGCCGCGTCCATGACGGGCTGGTGGCCCAAGTCCTCCACGCCGAGCGCGTGGCGCACCATCCGTGGTTCGAGGTACGGCACGGGGTAGATCGCCACGTGGTGGTCTCCGCCGTCGAACACCACGGGCTCGCCCACGCGCTCGACCTCCGTGCGCACATGCACTCCCCCGGCGGCGAGTAAGCGCGCCCCAAACCCCAGCCGAATCGCCGAATCGTGATTGCCGCTGGTGACCACGACCTGCGCACCGGCGGCCCGGAGGCGCACCAGCGCGTCGTCGAACAGTGTGACCACGTCGACACCAGGCATGGCCCGGTCGTACACGTCGCCAGCAATCAGGACGACGTCGACTGATAAATCGCGCACCGTCCGCACCAGTTCGTCAATGAAGCGGCGTTGGGCGGCCTCCATTCCGGTGCCGTGAAAGGATCGGCCGAGGTGCCAGTCCGAGGTATGCAGGAGCAACATGATTCAACCCTATGCGCCGCTGGCCACAGAATACGCGCGCGTCCTCCGATTCCGTATGCTGGTCGGGTGACTTCTGAGCAGCCCGTGCCCCACCCAGAGACGTTCATGAATCGTGCCGCCGCCATGCTCGCCGCGGGCGCGTACGCCTCCTCCGGAACCATCGACTCGACAGCGGCCTATCCGCTCTTTGTCATGGACGGGTTACTGGAAGCGCTGGAGTGGGCTAACGACGGCGTGGCGAGTGACGAGGCGGCGTGCCTCTGGCTTGCCACGTTGCGGTGGTACCGCGCCAGCACCGGCCAGTTCCCCACGGGCGCCCCCGAGCCGCTGGGCCGATGGATTGATCACCGAATCGGCACGCTTGACGTCCGGCCCGGAGACGAAGCCCTGGTGCGGATGCTGGACACGGTCGATATGCCGACCCGGCAGCACCCGCACCGCACCGGGACGCGTTCTGACCTGGCGCTCGTGGGGGCACTCGTGCCGGGGATGTTGCCTCATGTCAGCGATGGAACGCGCCGCCAACTCGCCGTTGATGCGGCCGCTCTCACGGGAACGGCTGCGGACTTCGACGCCGCTGCACAGTTGGGACCAGCTCTCTTCGAGCTGCTCACTGCCGACGATCCCACCGCCGTGCTGCAATCGCTCGCAGGAACGGCAGTCGAGACCAGCACCGCCGCTTCCTCAAGCGAGGAAGCCGGTGACGACGC
This sequence comes from Zhihengliuella flava, assembly GCF_015751895.1. NCBI lineage: Bacteria > Bacillati > Actinomycetota > Actinomycetes > Micrococcales > Micrococcaceae > Zhihengliuella > Zhihengliuella flava. The sequence goes on from NZ_JADOTZ010000001.1 coordinate 409,392, forward strand.
CACCCGTCGGGTGTCCGCCGCGGCGGCGGCCGCCGCCGAAGCGAGTCATCTAGACCCGACTCAACTGCCGGAGGGAGCGGAGCATTTGACGGCCGCGCTGATCGGCGCCGCGCGCGGCACCCAAGCACTCGGCGCGTTGTGGGGCGGTTCGCCGATCACCGAGGTCGTCGACGAGGCCGCCGGGCGGTGGCGGCGCCTGGTGCTGCCACGCTAGCTCGAGGCCGGCCGTAGCCTTCGAACCCTCGGGACGTGTGGGGAGTCCGGCGTTAGACCGACGCGGGCCAGGTCCCGCCGACCATCTGTAAGAACTCCGCTTCAGAGACGATTTCGATACCCTGACCGGATTCCCGCTTCTTGAGGACTTCCCGCGCCTTCGACGTCAGACGCCCGCTGCGCAAATCCGAGGCCACGAACCCATCGCCGACCACGAGCACCGTGGTCCGGCGCGTCACCCGGCTCGCGGTCTGCGCGCCGACGGCCGCGGCCCGATTCTTAGCCTCCTGACGGCTCATCCCCAGGTTGCCCGTGAAGACGACGCACTGGCCCGCCAGTGGATGCGCAGGATCGGCGTCGGGGTTGGGGTCCGGATTGCTGCCCTCTTGAGGCCACACTTCCCAGCGGTCAGGGCGGGGAATGGTTCCCGCGGACGCGCGCCAATTCTGCGCGTCGCGGGTAGCGCGCGAGAGGGGATCACCCACTGTGTAGGCCGGGGAACGGCTAAACCCGCTGCCCAGTGTGGCTTCCAGCTCTTCCACGCGCTGGACACCATGGATCTTCCCGATGTCGATCATGATGTTGGCGCAGGCGCGAGCATCCTCAAGGGCGTCGTGGTGGTGTTCGAGCGGCGCCCCGGCGGCCTCGGCGACGAACGGGAGCGAATAGGACGGCAGATCATAGCTCTTGCGGGACAAGATGACGGTGCACGCGTGCCGCAAGGCCGGGCCCGGCAGTTCCGACACCTCGAGAGCCGAACGAATCACTCCGAGGTCGAAGGCGGCATTGTGCGCGACGACGAGATCGTCGCCCATGGCTTGAGCGATCTCCGAGAAGACCTCGCCAAAGCGCGGAGCTTGTCCCACCATCTCCGGGGTGATGCCGTGAATCTGCACGTTTCTCGGGTCGAAGTGGTCGAACCCCTCGGGCGGGCGCATGACCCACAGTTTCTCGTCGACAATGCGTCCGTCGCGCACAGTCACGAGGCCGAGGCTACACGGAGAACCGCGGAATCCGTTGGCCGTCTCAAAATCGATCGCGGTGAAGTTATACGTCATCTGGTGTGTTCGTCTGGCGGCCGCAGGCCGCCCTCCCTCGATGTCGGGTACTAGGGGCTTAGCTCAAGGCCGCGACAACGGCCGGTAACAGCGCGGCAAACGCGCGACCCCTATGGCTGATGGCATTCTTTTCCTCGGGGCTCAACTCCGCGCAGCTCCGGCTCTCACCGATGGGCTGGAGGATCGGGTCATACCCGAAACCGCCGTCGCCTCGTGGCTCCCGCAGCAGTGTTCCCTCGAGCCGACCCGACTCCACCGCGATCTCTCCCTCGGGGCCCGCGAGGGAGGCCGCGCAGACGAACGCTGCCTGACGAAACTCGTCCGGCACATCACTCAGTTGCGCCAACAGCAACTCCGTGTTGGCACGGTCGTCGCCGTGGCGCCCCGACCAACGGGCCGAGAAAATACCCGGCGCTCCCCCGAGCACCTCCACGGCCAACCCAGAGTCATCTGCAATCGCCAACAGGCCCGTGGCACGAGCCACCGCGTTGGCCTTCAGCAACGAATTCTCCGCGAAGGTCACCCCTGATTCGACGACATCCGGTGCGCCGACGGCTGCCGCATCCACGACCTGAGTATCGACATCGAGCCCGGGGACGTGGCCCCGCAGCATCTGCCGAAGCTCTCTGACCTTGCCCTGGTTGTGGGTGGCTAGCACCAACCGTGGTTCCGCGTTCACGCGTCCGCCTCCAGCACGTCCCGCTGAATGCGCGCCAGTTCACTGGTACCCAACAACGCCAGGTCCAGCAGAGCGTCGAGCTCCGCTCGCTTGAACGGCGCCCCCTCGGCGGTTCCCTGGACCTCCACGAAATCTCCGCTGCCGGTGACCACGACGTTCATGTCCGTTTCCGCGCGCACGTCTTCCACGTATGGCAGATCCAGCATGGGCACTCCGTCGATGATGCCGACCGAGACGGCGGAGACCGTATCGGTGAGGACCTGGGCCTTGCGCTTGAGGAGTCCGTTTTCGCGGGCCCAGCGAAGAGACTCGGCCAGCGCCACGAAGGCCCCGGTGATCGCCGCGGTGCGGGTCCCTCCGTCGGCCTGCAGGACGTCGCAGTCCAAGACGATGGTGTTCTCACCGAGCGCGCGGGTGTCAATGACCGAACGCAACGAGCGGCCGATGAGCCGCGAAATCTCATGGGTGCGGCCGCCAATCTTGCCCTTGACGGACTCGCGCGAGCTGCGGGTATTGGTGGCGCGCGGGAGCATCGCGTACTCCGCCGTCACCCAGCCCTTGCCCTCGCCCTTGAGCCACCGCGGCACCCCTTCGGTAAACGACGCCGTGCAGAGCACCCGCGTCTGCCCGAATTCAATCAGCGCTGAGCCTTCAGCCTGCGCGGACCAGCCACGCGTGATCGTGATGGGACGCAGTGCGTCGGTGGCGCGTCCATCCTCCCGCGTGACGTCGGTCGCGGCGGCGTTGGACACAGTGGCGCTGGGGTTCTGTGCGGAGGAAGTCATACCACCAGTCTAGGCGCCCTGGCTCGCACGTGGGGTCCGTGACGAGTGTGGCCCACCGGGGAGATGCTCAGCGCAGAGGACGGCCCGGCCACGTGCGCCGCTCCGTGTCCGGACGAATGACCGAGACGGGGGCCGTGGGCATGTCCCTGGGATCGCCGAGGAGGCGCCCGGACCAGACGCCATACGTCACGCCGGAAACGGCGATGGCAATCCCGCCGTCGTACACTTCCTTGGCCTCATCCACGACGGTATTGATGTCCGTCCAGACGGGAATGTGCGTCAAGAGCAGGCGCTGAACGCCCGCCTCGGTGGCCGCCTGACCCGCGCGTTTTCCGGTCAGGTGCACGCCGTCAATGTGATCGTCGCGCCCCTCCTGAAACGCGGCCTCACACAAGAACATGTCCGCCCCGCGGGCGGCGTCGACCAGTCCGGCACACGAATCCGTGTCGCCGGAGTACGTCAGCACGCTGGTCATGGTGCCGCCTTCCACTGGCTCGGTCGCCTCGACCCGCAGGGCATAGGCCTCTTCGATGGGGTGACGCACCGGGAAAGGCGTGATCGTGAAAGGGCCGACCTCCACAGGCTGGAGGGCACGCCACGTGTTGAAGACGAAGTCCTGATCCATCCCCTCAGGATCATCAGGTGCCAAGCCGTACGCGGTTTCGATCCGGTCTTTGGTGGCCTGGGGCCCCCAGACCTGCATCCGTTCCCGATCCCAGCCGTTCGGATCCCACCGGATACTCACGTGCATCCCGCACAGGTCCATGAAGTGGTCGGGGTGCAAGTGGGAGATAAACACACCGTCGAGGTCGCGCAGGTCCGTGTAACGCTGCAGTACTCCAATAGCGCCGGAGCCGAGGTCGAGGAGGATCTGCCATTCGCGTTCGCCGTCCCACGCGCTGACGAGGTACGACGACGCGGGCGAGCCGGGACCGGGGAGGGAACCGGTGCAGCCGATGATCGTAAGTTTCATGCTCTTCTTCCTGCCGCTGCCCGAGCCATCATGTCATCCGTCACTTGCGAGATAGCTCCCGTCGGATATCGCGCGGCCACGTGATCGACGTGCTCGACGCCCAGCACTTCTGGACCCAGGAAGCGACGTGCCAACGCTTCAAACGTACCTGCGTCACCCGTGGCGATGAAATGATGCGACGGCGCTGTGTCCTCGTGGCGGGACAGCCCGAATCGCATCAACGCCGAGTAAACGTCCTTGGCCGTTTCCTCCGCACTCGAGACCAGCGTGACCTCATCGCCCATGACGAACGACAAGACGCCGGTCAGCAGGGGATAGTGCGTGCACCCGAGCACCAGCGTGTCCACGCCCGCGGCCTTGAGCGGCGCGAGGTATTCCTCGGCCGTCGCCAAAAGCTCATCGCCGGTGGTCACGCCGCGCTCGACGAACTCAACGAAGCGCGGGCACGCGGCCGAGGTCAGGCGCAGATGCGGGGCCGCCGCAAACGCGTCGTCGTAGGCGCGGGACGCCACGGTGGCCGACGTCCCAATGACCCCGATCCGCCCATTGCGGGTGGCCGCCACGGCACGGCGAACCGCGGGCTGAATGACTTCGACGACGGGGATTCCGTAGCGCGCCGTGTACCGTTCACGCGCATCGCGAAGCACGGCGGCCGAGGCTGAATTGCAGGCAATGACCAGCAGCTTGACTCCGGAGTCAACGAGCTCGTCCATAATGCCGAGGGCATTGGCCCGCACTTCAGCGATCGGCAGTGGCCCGTAGGGGCTCCGTGCGGTATCACCCACGTACAGCGTGGACTCCGCGGGAAGCTGATCGATAACCGCCCGGGAAACAGTGAGGCCGCCGACGCCCGAATCGAAAATGCCGATCGGCGCAGACGGGTTCAGGGGCCGTGCCGCAGACTCAGCGGCGAGGTGTTCGACTGCCATGATGCATCGAGAATAGCTGACCTGCGCGGGCTCTCCGCGCGAGTTACCGCTGCCTCAGCGTGTCCAACAGCGCCTGCATGAGCGACTCCTGCACCCAACTGACGAAGTTGTACACCAGAGACAGATAGTCCTCCACTGTGTCGGCCTCAGCCCACTCCTGCAGCTCGTGAATCCGGAGGGCGTCCGCCTCGCTCTCAATATGGAGGCGTTCCGCCAACACCAAGCGGACGTCGTTGAGTGCCGCGGCGAGCCGCTGGGCGTCCGCCTCGCCCATCTCCAGCTGGGCGCCTTCGAGCAGCAGCTGAGCACCTCGCAACGCATCGAGTTTGCGCTGGCGCACACCGTCCTCGCTGATCCCACGGTAGGCGGCAGCTGCGGCGTCGTCGCCCCGCACGGCGTCGGGCAGGAGCCTGAGCAGGGCCGGGTCTTGCGGCGGATGCTTGGGTTCAGGCTCCCGCGCGGGCTGGTCCAGCACAAAGTCCTCGGGAGAAAGCCCGGTGAGGTCCCACAACGGATCGCGTTCGGCGTCCGGCGATTCGTGCGTCGAAGCTGCGGCGTCGTCCGGCTCCAGCATGAGGATCACATCGTCGAACAGGTTGCGCAGCAGATCACGCTCCGACTTTTCCAGCCGACCAATGATTCCCCGAGGCGAGGAACGAAAAGCACGCGCCATCAGGCCTGATCCGCCCGCTTGAAGGTGGCCTGCAGCCCGTACCCATGCATCGCGGCGACGTCGGCCTCGATTTTTTCCAGGGCACCGGTGGCCACGATGGCCCGGCCCTGCTGGTGGACTTGCATCATCAGCTGATCGGCTCGGGCGCGGGAATAACCGAAATAGCTTTGGAAGACGTAACTCACATAGCTCATGAGATTGACCGGATCGTCCCACACGATCAGCACGTAGGGGACGTTAAGTTCCGCGTCGAGGGCGGCCGCGGGGTCGGTGCGTTCGATAGTGTCGGGACTCGGCATGGGCATTCTTCCAGTCTAGTTCGTCCGTGCGGCGAGTACAGTAGAGCGGCGGGCGCCCACGTGCGCCCGGCCCACACGTCACGAGCAGGGAGCCCAAACATGTGGCAGCGGCCCACCGCGCTTTTCACCGACCAGTACGAACTGACGATGCTGCAAGCGTCCCTGAAATCCGGAGCCGCGCATCGCCCAGCCGTCTTTGAAGCCTTCGCGCGCCGGCTGCCCGAAGGGCGTCGTTATGGCGTGGTCGCGGGCACCGGGCGGATCCTTGAGGGGCTCGAACATTTCCGGTTCACCACCGAACAACTGGATTACCTCGCCGCCGAGAGGATCGTCGACGACATCACCCTGGACTACCTGCGCGATTTTCGCTTCTCGGGAGACATCTACGGATATGCGGAGGGGGAGCTGTACTTCCCGCACTCCCCCGTGCTCATCGTCGAGTCAACGTTCGCCGAAGCGTGCGTGCTGGAAACCTTCATTCTCTCCGCCCTGAATCACGACTCCGCGATTGCCTCCGCCGCCTCCCGCATGGTGGCGGCCGCACATGGTCGCCCGTGCGTCGAGATGGGATCACGGCGGACCCATGAGGAATCCGCCGTCGCGGCCGCCCGGGCCGCGATGATCGCCGGCTTCGCGTCGACGTCGAACCTTGAAGCTGGCCACCGCTACGGCCTCACGACGGTGGGCACGGCGGCACACTCCTTCACGCTGCTCCATGATTCCGAACGCGAGGCTTTCGAGGCGCAGGTTGCCTCGCTCGGCCGCGGGACGACCCTGCTGGTCGACACCTACGACGTGGAGCAGGGGGTGCGTACGGCCGTGGACGTCGCGGGCCCCGAACTAGGTGCGGTGCGCCTCGATTCCGGAGACCTGGTCGATCAGGCCCGGTGGGTGCGGCGCTTGCTCGATGACCTCGGCAACCACTCCACCCGCATCATGGTGACCAGCGACTTGGACGAGCACGCCATCGGTTCCCTCCAGTCGGCTCCCGTCGATGCCTACGGCGTCGGCACCTCGCTGGTGACGGGCTCCGGGGCCCCGACGGCGTCGATGGTCTACAAGCTCGTCTCCCGCGTGGGAGCCAACGGCGAGTACGAGGACGTCGCCAAAGCAGCCACAAATAAGGCCAGCGTGGGCGGCAGGAAACAGGCCGTCCGGGCGCTCAACGAGCGCGGCCGAGCGACGACGGAACTCATCGGCATCGGTGAGCGGCCCACCCCGGCCATCGCCGGCCGGGACCTCATGGTCCCGCTGGTTGAGCAGGGCACCCCGGGCGCCGAATACATGGGGGCCGAAGGCGTCCGCCGCGCGGCCGCGCGACACCGGGAGAGCATCAGCGAGCTGCCAGGCATTGCGCGCAAGATGCAGAAAGGCGAAGCAGTCATTGAGACGGAGTTCGTGACCTAATCATCGACGGCGCCAGACGCTCGGATTCAGGCGCTGGCGGCGCTATGCTGACCGCCAGAGATCACGTCAGGTGCAAACCCTGACCGACCCTAGGAGTTCACTCGTGGCCGACGCCCTCATCATCGTGGATGTGCAATACGATTTTTGCCCCGGCGGAGCCTTGGGCGTCGAGGGCGGCGATGACATCGCCACGCGCATCGTCCACCACGTCGAGGCCGAGGACTACGACTACGTCGTGGCCACCCAAGATTGGCACATTGAGCCGGGCTCACATTTCAGCGACGATCCGGACTGGGTGCACTCTTGGCCTGTGCACTGTGTTGCCGGAAGCCACGGCGCCGCGCTGCACGCCCACCTAGATCCTCTAGCCGAAGTCCTCGACGGGGTCTTCCGCAAGGGCGAATACACGGCGGCCTATTCCGGGTTCGAGGGCCGGCTCGCGCTCGCCGAAGGTGCCCAGCCGGGATCCGGCCCTGATGCCTCCCCGACGCCTCTCTTGGCCGATTGGCTCCGCGAACGCCACGTCGACGAAGTGCGCGTGGTCGGCATCGCCACGGACTACTGCGTCCGCGCGACCGTGCTCGACGCCGTCCGCGCGGGTTTTCGTACCGCCGTCGTCCCCGCGCTCACGGCCGCCGTCGTCCCCGACAACGTCCCCGGTGTGCTCAGCGAATGGCGCGAGGCGGGCGTGGAGATTCACGGCTAGCTACTTGCGGCCGACGAACCAGTCCTGCAATTTCTTGATGCGGGACTGCAGCTGGTCGGCACTCGCCTGAGCAACCGGCGGCCCACCGCAGACTTCACGCAACTTGTTGTGAATCGAACCGTGCGCCGTACCGGTCCGCGCTGCCCAGGCCGAGACGTTCTTGGCCAACTGCTGGCGCAGATCCATCAATTCACGGTGATCCACCACGTGTTCGCTGGGGGGCACCGGTTGCGTTGAGCGGCGTGTGGCTTGCTCCTGCTGGCGCTGCCGGAGCAACGTGCCCACTTGGTCCGCGTCCAGCAGACCCGGAATGCCCAAGAAATCCTGCTCGTCCTCCGAGCCGACCTGCCCGCCGAGACCAAACTCGTCACCATCGAAGAGCACCCGGTCAAAGGACGCGTCAGAGTGCAATGCCTCAAACTTTTGCTTGGTCAGCTCGTCGCTCGCCTTGTCCTCGCGGTTGGCTTCGGCGAGCAGCCCCTCCTCCGGGATGAAGTCTGGGTCATCCACGTGCTTCTCCGGGCGGTCCAGAGCGTGGTCACGCTCCACCTCCATCTCGTTGGCCAACGCCATGAGCAAAGGCACCGAGGGTATGAAGACACTCGCGACCTCACCGCGTCGGCGCGAGCGCACGAAACGCCCCACGGCCTGGGCAAAGAACAACGGAGTCGAGGTGCTCGTCGCGTAGACGCCGACCGCCAAGCGGGGAACGTCGACCCCTTCGGAGACCATGCGCACGGCAACCATCCAGCGAGACTCGCCGTCGGAGAACTGCTCGATCTTGCCGGAGGCTTTGGGATCGTCCGAGAGAATGACCGTGGTCTTCTCTCCGCAGATCTTCTCCAGTTGCGCGGCATAGGCCCGCGCAGCGTCGTGATCGGTGGCAATGACGAGCCCACCGGCGTCGGGAATACTCCGGCGCACCTCGGTTAGGCGCCGATCTGCCGCGGCCAGAACCGCGGGGATCCACTCGCCCTCGGGGTTCAGCGCGGTCCGCCACGCGTGCGCGGTGATGTCCTTCGTGAAACCCTCGCCGAGGTTGGCCTCCATTTCCTCGCCCGCGCTGGTCTTCCACCGCATTTGACCCGAGTACGCCATGAAAACGACCGGACGCACCACGTGATCCTTGAGCGCATCTCCATACCCGTAGGTGTAATCCGCCTTGGAACGACGAATCCCCTCCGCGTCCTCGGCGTACTCGACAAAGGGAATCGCGGCCGTGTCCGACCGGAAGGGAGTACCGGTGAGGGCCAAGCGCCGGGTGGCCGGCTCAAAGGCCTCCCGAATGCCGTCGCCCCAGGAGAGCTCGTCGCCACCGTGATGAATCTCGTCCAAAATGACGAGCGTCCGCGCGGCCTCCGTTTTAGCCCGGTGCAACAGGGGCTTCGAGGCCACCTGAGCGTACGTCACGGCGACTCCGATGTAACCGGCACCATGGCGCCCGTCAGCGTTCTTGAAGTGGGGATCGAGTGCCAGTCCGATGCGTCCCGCGGCATCGGCCCACTGGCTCTTGAGGTGCTCCGTGGGAGCCACCACGGTGATTCGGTTGATGACCCCCGCGTCTACGAGCATTCGAGCAACCCGGAGGGCGAAGGTCGTCTTACCGGCGCCGGGCGTCGCCACCGCAAGGAAGTCGCGGGGTTGGTCAGCGAAGTAGCGCTCCAGCGCTTCCTGCTGCCACTGACGTAGCTTGGGTGCGGTGCCCCGCGCGGCCCGATCCGGGTACGCAGGAGGCATAGTTTCGCCCACGGAAAAGAGGGCTTCAGTCACGTTTTGGGGTCCCCTCGTCAATGCTGACACTTGGCATGCATCGTCTCCGGTTAATACCGGAGGGGACCCTTACGACTCGTCGCCGGTGAAGCCCTCGTAGATCTTTTTGCAATCGGGACAGACGGGGAATTTCTGGGGATCCCGCCCGGGAACCCACACCTTGCCGCAGAGGGCGATCACGGGCTCACCCGTGATGGCCGACTCCATGATCTTTTCTTTGCGTACGTAGTGCGCAAAGCGCTCGGAGTCTCCCGGCTCAATGACCTGACGCGTCTCCTCGCGCTCAATCGTGGCGGTACCGCCACCTTGGCCGTCGCGGGGATCGTTTTCGATGGAGTTCGAAGTCAGGCTCATGGGCACTAGTCTACCAACCACCCGGCTACCGGTTGAGAGTCACGGCCTGCATGAGTTCCGGCAGTCGCGCGTCGAACCAGCGCCCGCCCCAACGCAAGCCGAGCACCAATAGGCTGGCTCCCAGCGCCAATCCCACCCCCAGCGTCGCCCAGGCGAACACGGGGTTCTGAGTGACGAAGTAGGTTATCGCGAGCGCGATTTCCGGCACGAGCAGAACCATGGCCGCAGCCATGGTCGCCAGTTGCGTCACGGCAGCGCGAGCGCCAGCGCCCGGTGGGGATTTGAAGGGATTTTCTCCGGGCAGCACGACGGCGTAGGTCCAGCGCGCCGAGGCCACCGACGCGAGGCCGAGGGAGGACAAGAGGCCGCCCAGCGTCAGGCCAACCAACACCACGGCGTCGTTCCCCCGCCCCAGCACCATGGGTGGAATGATCGCTGCCGCGAGGACCAGTGGCGCGGCGATCAGCCCACAGGCCAGGGCACGTCCCAGGCGGTCATGGAACCCCGACACGCCCGAGCTCACGTGCAGCGAGAACGCGGTGGAATCGTAGGAGACATCGGCGGAGATCGAGAAGCCCATCATGATGGCCATCAGTGGCGCCGCAGCGTAGACGAAAAACGGTGTGGTGGCCTGACTCGACGCGTACCAAAAAATGAACGGCAACAGCGGAACAATCACGATGCCGGCCGCGTACCGCGGGTCCTTGATCCAATACGTCATGCACCGCCCCGCGACAGCTCCCCACGGCGTAGCGGGGAACCAGCTCAACGCACCGAGCCCCTCCTGTGCCTTCCCAGAGCCGCCCGACGTCTGGACGGGGTTACGCAGCGAGCGCATGAGCATCACCGACCAGGCCCAGACCGTGAGGGCGAGATAGACCGCGGCAAGCGCTGCCCGGCCAAGGGCTAAGCCCCAGTCGCCGGCGGCGACATCGGCCGGGAGCGCCGCAAAAACCCCCAGCGGCGTCCACGCCAGAACGTCAGCCACGCGGGGCAGCACCGTGAAGATCGCCGAGAGGCCCGCTTCGATGCCGCCGATGATAGGGCCGAGCGCTACCAAGGGGATAAAGACGAGGATGGTGGCGACTTCACGGAAACGCCGCTTGGCCGTCAGGGCGAGCGCCGCCGTCGTCGTCAATCGTGCCACGGCAAGGCACAGCAGGGCCCCGAGAATCCCGCACACCACCGCAACGATGGCGGCCGCGGGGTCGGCACGCCATGCCGCGGCCGTGGCCATGAAGAGGACGAGGGTCAAGGCCCCCGGAGTGCCGACGAAGCCGCTGACCAGCAGGCCTGTTGTGAGCTGGCGGGCGGGGACGGGGAAACCGGCAAATCGTGCCGGGTCGAGCGTCGCGTCTGCACCGGAGAACACCACCGGCACCACGGCCCACGCCACGACGAGAACACTCCCGCACAACACCAGCGTCGTGCGGATCAGCTCTTGGTCCTGAGCACCGAGGGCGAAGAGCCCGATGATGAGCATGACCGCGATGAACAGACCGTACAGGGCGGAGATGATCACCCCGACCAGCTGCCACGGGCTGCGCCGAAACCCGTTAGCCAGTAGCTGAGCCTTGAGGCGAATCAGGTGCGCAACCACGAAAGCCCCTCCCCCGTCGAGCGTCCGCCCACGAGCTCCACAAAGCGGTCCTCGAGGCTGCTACCGGCGCGCACCTCATCCACGGTCCCGGCGGCCAGAACGCTCCCGGAGGCAATCACGGCGACGTGCGAGCACATGCGCTGCACCAGATCCATCACGTGACTCGAGACGATCACCGTCCCGCCGCGCCCAGCGTAGTCAGACAGGATGGACCGGATATTGGCGGCGGAAACGGGATCAACCGCTTCGAAAGGCTCGTCGAGAACCAACACCCGCGGCGAGTGGATCAGCGCGGTGGCCAAAGCAATTTTCTTGGTCATGCCAGCGGAGTAATCGACCACGAGCTTGGAGCCGGCTTCTTCGAGGTCCAAGACGCGCAAGAGGTCCTCGGTGCGTTCCGCGACCGTGTTTTCGTCCATGCCGCGAAGGCGCCCCGAGTAGGTCACGAGCTGGCGCCCCGTCAGGCGATCAAAGAGGCGGACGCCATCGGCCAAGACACCCAAGAGGCGTTTGGCCGCCAGCGTGTCCCGCCATACATCGATACCGTGCACCCACGCAGTACCGGCATCCGGGCGCAGGAGGCCGGTCGCCATCGACAACGCGGTGGTCTTGCCGGCCCCATTGGGGCCCACCAATCCGTAGAACGATCCGGCTGGTACGTCGAGATTGATGCCGTTGACCGCCACTTTGTCGCCGAAGTGCTTGGCCAGTCCCCGCACCGCTAAAGCGGACGCAGCGGGAACGGCCCCCGTAGCTACTGATTCCCCATCCATCATGATGGCTAATGTAGCAACGAGGGCCGTTAATCCACGTCATCCCAGAGAGGGACTTCCGTGGGCGCGCGGTCCTTAGAAGAGCACGCGCGCAAGTTTCTGCCGTGCCGAGACGACTCGCGGGTCCTGCGCTCCAACAATCGTAAACAGGTCCACCAGCCGGGCCCGTGCCGTCTCGCGCTCGTCCCCTCCGTTGCGGCCGATGAAGGCGACCAAACGATTGAACGCGTCATCGACGTGGCCGCCAGCCACGTCGACATCCGCGACGTCGAGCTGGGCCTGCAGATCATCCGGGTGCTCGGCACCGGCCGTGCGAATGCTGGCGAGGTCCTTGTCTTGAACGCGCCCCAGCAGTTCCACGTTGGCCAGCCCGGCCTCCGCCTCGTGGTCGTTCGGCTTCTCCTGAAGCGCCTGACGATAGGCCGCAGCAGCCGCCTCGTAGTCGCCCGCGTTGATCGCCTCGAGGGCCTGCTGATGCAAGGCCGGCAGCTCGGGCTCCTGTTCGGCCTCGCCTCCGGCGGCCGGCAGCACGCCCGTGACACCATGCTGGACGGCCAGCTGCAGCAGCTCATCCAGGAGCGAACGGATTTGCTCCTCCGTGGCAGTACCTTGAAACAGCGGTACCGGTTGACCTTTCAGCATCGCCACGACGGCAGGGACCTGCTGGATGCGGAAAGCCTGAGCGATGGCAGCCTCCTGCTGCGCATCAACGAGAGCCAAGGCCAGCTTGCCGTTGTACGAATCCACGATGCGCGCAAGCAGCTGGTCCAACTCCACCGACGGCGCGGCCTGGGCTGCACCCAAGGAGACGACAACCGGGGCGGTCATCGACTGCTCGACGGCGTCCTGGAATTCCGCTTGCGTCACTCGCCGCGCCCACGACGCGCCCTGCGCGGCCGAACCCGTCCCGGGTGCCGTGGCGGCAAGTGCAGAAAGGTCGATGGCGCCCCGCGTCGAGGCTGGTGTCGGCTGTTGCTCAGTATTCATACCTAAAAGAGTGCTCCCCTTATTCGGTGATCTTGATGTCCTTGAGGACGGAATCGCCCGCCACTACCCGAACCTTATCGTCCGAGCCCTCCGGAGGAATGTAGAGCGCTACGGATTCCGCATACGTAAAGGTGGCGGACCCGCTGGTCTCATCCGTGCCAGCCAGCGCGGTGTACTTCTCGTCGTTCCATGACACAGTACCGCCCTCTTCGCGGGGCTTGGACAACATGGCCGATGTCATCGCACCCGTGACGATGGCTCCCCCATCCGGAGTCGAGAGCGCCGTGAGGCTGTCACCAACAATCCAGCGCTGGAAGTTGACCTGCGCATCCTCGGCGCCTTCGATCGCGGCCGTCTGGGCCGCCTGGAGGTCGTTGACGAAGACGCTCTCCGCGAAGTAGTCAGCCTCGTCAACAGAGGCATTGTTGAGGGTGCGTCGCAAGCCATCCATCGCAGCCTCGGGGCTGTACTTGAGCCCTTCCCCATCGTCAAGAGTCCGTGTCTGCACTGCAGGATCGTCGGCGGCGATCCCCGGGAATTCTGACTCGGGAAGCATCTCCACACTGGAGACGAGCTTGTAGTAGGCGCGGGGGCTTTCCTGGGTGAGCGTCAGCACCCGCGGGTTCTCCACATCGTTCTGCGTCACCACGATGGCGGTGCGCGGCCAGTCGCTGGACGTCGTCACAGCCGAGGACATAATCGGCCCACCGCTGATCGCGGGCTCCAGTTCGACGCCAACGTCCTCAGCGACTTGACGATAGTTCAGTTGACGCAGCATCAGGGCGTCACCGCCCAGACGCGATTCCAGCAGCGAGGCGTCCTGCTCCTCATCGGCTGTCGTCATGGCACGCTCGACATAGGACAAGACGCGCTCGAGCTGGGATTCGAGCAGCACCGGGTAGGCAGCCTCGCCGCCATCAGCGTCGCTCGGGGCCGATTCACTGGCGTTCTCGGAACCATCCTCACTCGACGACGTTGCAGGGCTCGCTGAATTGTCGCCGCTCTTCGACGAGTCTGCCCCTCCATCAGACTCCGTTGAGGCTGAAGGCTCGGACGTCTCAGTTTCCGTGGCATGCGCCGCCGTCGTCCCCCCGAGCGTCAGAGCAAGTGCCGCCGCGCCCGCGGCGACGCGGTGCGCGACGCCTCGATTCGATGCATGGGAGTCCTCTGCTGCTTCCTGATCTGCCGTGGTTTTCGATGAGCCCTGCCCGGGCCAGATCAGACGAAGCAGTCCCAGCAGGACGAGTAGCGCACCGATAATGATGAGCGCCAGAGCGAAGGGGGTGGTGGCGGTGTTTGGGTACTCGACACTGATATCCGTCGGGGCCGCCTGCTCGCCATCGGCAGCGAGAAGGAGTGACCAGTCGCCCTCCGCTGGCTCGGTCCAGGTATAGACGGTCTCGCCGTCCACCGTGTCACGGGCCACCCAGAGGTCTGAATACTGAGGATTCGGCACCGTTTCCTCGGTCCCCTCATGCGACGCCGTCATCACGCCTTCCTCCGTATCGACGCCGGTCACCCGATTAACAGACGCGTCAGCCACCCATGCGTCAACGTCTGCGCTCCGGCCGAGGGCCACGAGGAATTCACCTTCGCTGCGGATCGTGATTTCCACTGGCTCATCCGTAACGTCATCCACGGCGGGCTCGATGACGGTCAGCGGCGCCTCGGTCACCGAATCGGGAACGGCCGCGGTCAAAGTTTCATCGGGCGCCCAGAAGGTCTTTTGGCCGATGCCGACCACTAGCGCGGCCGCACCTAAAACGATGGCCACTAGGGCTGACAAAGTTCGCACGTGCTTACTCACCTATCGAAGGGGATCAGGATCAGGCGTCGAGGCAGCGGACAGTCCACCCAACGACACTCTCAATGATAACGAATTGGTTACTCTTTGTGGTTCCCGGGCAGAGCGAATCGATCGGTGTGAGCTTCCTCGCAGACCACTGAGCGGTGATCAGCACGGGCGCCCTAGCGCCCCAGGCGCGTCTTCCAACAGTGAGTATGCCAGTGTCGCCGCCCAGCTCCCGCGGCCTCATCACCGCGCCAGTCGTCGGCTCGCCAGGCCACAACGTGCTCTGTCCCCGGCTGTATGGGCACAGGACAACCGGGGCAGGTGTACGCCTTTTCTGCGCGCCCGCCGGCAATTCTGCGCACATTCCACGCCCCGTCACGCGCCCGTTCCGTGCTCTGCGCAGCCACCCCCAGGCCCTGAACGGGAGGGATTTCAGCAGCGCGCGCCCACTTGGAGCGGGACGGGGAGCGGGCGGAGCGGCGCGGCCTGTTCGAGCGTGGCATAGAGGCCATTCTGCCGCGAGCGGCGCCAAGGGTTAAACGCAGCGGAACCAAAGAAAAGCTAGAGTAGTCTGCTGTGCGACTCGTGATTGCCCAGTGTTCCGTTGACTACGAGGGCCGCCTCCGTGCCCATCTCCCCCGAGCAACCCGCCTGCTGCTGGTGAAGGCCGATGGCTCGGTCTTGGTTCATTCCGACGGCGGCTCGTATAAACCCTTGAACTGGATGAGTCCCCCCGCCGTCATGCGCAGTGTGGAACCCGAGGAAGAGGACCGCACCGTGGGGGTGACCGAGGTCTGGCAGGTAGCCCATCAGAAGAGCGACGATCGCCTCATCGTTCGCATCTACAACAAGCTTCATGATTCATCCCACGAACTCGGCATAGATCCAGGCCTGATCAAGGACGGCGTCGAAGCCGACTTGCAACGGCTCTTGGCAGAACAAATCGAAACGCTGGGCGCTGGCTATTCCTTGGTGCGTCGTGAGTACATGACGGCCATCGGGCCCGTGGATCTTCTGGCCCGCGATTCGCAAGGCGCCACGGTGGCGATCGAACTGAAGCGTCGCGGCGACATCGACGGCGTCGAGCAGCTCACCCGCTACCTTGAGCTGATGAACCGGGATCCACTGTTGGCGCCGGTGCGGGGAATCTTCGCGGCCCAGCAGATCAAGCCGCAGGCCCGGACTCTCGCCGAGGACCGAGGCATTGAGTGTCGGATCCTCGATTACGACGCCATGCGCGGCGTCGACGATTCCGCGTCGCGCCTGTTTTAGTCGCTCGCTCGAGCGCCTAGGATGGCCCCATGGCGCCAGAGGAGACCACCACATCGCATCCTTCCCCATCCCGTCGATATGCGGTGACTGGCACGCTCGTCACCGACGCTGGCTTGATCGACGACGCTCTCGTCGCCATTGAGGGCGACCGCATCGAATACGCCGGAACGGTGGCAGACTTCACACGCCGCAACGACGCCGGGGATTTTCCCGTGCGAATGAGCGGAGCGCGCATCATGCCTGGCCTCATCGATCTGCATTGCCACGGGAGTTTTGGAGGCGACTTCTCGACGTCGGACGCTCCCACCCTTCGCGCCGCGCTCACCCGACTGCATGCTGCGGGCACGACGACGCTCGTGGCCTCGCTGATGTCCGATCGCGCCGAGGCGATGTTGAGCGCGGCCGAGAGGATTGCTGAGTTCGTCGACGATGGCATGATCGCTGGGATCCATGCCGAAGGCCCTTTTCTTGCTCCCGCGCGCGCGGGAGCCCAAGACGCGACGGCCTTTCGGGACCCCGATCCAGCGTTTGTTGATGAGCTCATCGCGGCGAGCCGCGGTGCACTGCGCACGATGACGTTCGCCCCGGAGCGGCCTGGAGCCGATGCCCTCATCGAACAACTCGTTTCCCACGGAGTCATTCCATCGATCGGGCACACCGACGCCAGCACTGAACTAACCCGCCAGTCCCTCGACCTCGCTCTCGAAGAACTGTCCTCGGCTGGTTTCGATGGCTACACAGAAATCCCCACGGTGACCCATCTTTTCAACGGCATGGCGCCCTGGCACCACCGCACACCGGGGGCGGCTGGCGCGGCACTCGAGTTTGCATTGCGGCGCCGGGCCCGAATTGAAGTGATCGGCGATGGCCACCATCTACACCCGGATACGTTGCGCATGCTCCTCCTAGCGGTGCCGGAGGAGTGCCTCGCGCTCGTAACGGACTCCACCGCGGCAACGGGTATGCCCGATGGTGATTATCCACTGGGGCAGCTCCGCATCAGGCGAAGCCAGGGACAGGTCCACTCGGCTGAGGGACACTTGGCGGGAAGCGCCTCGACCCTTTTGGACGCGGTGCTGTTGTGCGTTGAAGCCGGCGTCGACATGCTACGGGTCCTGCCAGCCGTCACGACCGTGCCGGCGGCTATTCTGGGGCTTCAAGACGAGGTCGGCGCCCTTCATGAGGGCTTCCGCGCAGACCTGCTCGTGCTCGACGAGTCCTTGGATCTCGTCGCGACGATCCGCGCCGGAGAGGTCCTCACAGAGTCACCGTGATTTAACGCAATATTCTCTCATCCGCGTTGCTGCGCACAGACGCATATGTGATGCTGATCTTAGCTTTTGTGATGGTGATCGGCAAGCCCGCAAAGCAGGTTGCGGGTGAGAATTCCGTGGGCCCACCCTGGGGACGCTGGCTTTTCACCTCCCAGCCGCCTCGCCGAAGGGATCGGCGAGAGTGCAACACACAAGGAGAATTGAATGGCTCAGGGAACCGTCAAATGGTTCAACGCGGAAAAGGGCTTCGGCTTCATCACCCCGGATGGGGCCGAGAGTGATGTCTTTGTGCATTACTCCGAAATTCAGTCCAATGGCTTCCGGACGCTCGATGAGAATCAGCGCGTGGAATTCGAAGTCGGCCAGGGAGCCAAGGGCCCCCAGGCCACCGGAGTCGTTGCCCTGTAGAGGCCGGTACAGACGCGAAACGCCCGGTGGGCCCAGACTTAATCTGGGGCCACCGGGCGTTCGTTTGGCTCGCTAGCGCCAAGTTCCAACTCCCACGACGGGACCAGCCTCAAGCCATGAGCTAAGACCGGTGTAGGCGCCATAGTCCATGGCGAGCTCGATCTCGTCGCCTTGGTACCTGAGTAAGGTAATCACCCACCCGGCCGGCAAACGCCGTGCATCACTGCCTTGCACCTCGCGCCACCCGTCCAGTTCAAGGGAACTACGCAGGTAGCGCCGCCGCGGTATGGGAGACAACGAGTAAAGCGCCAGGAACTCCAACTCTCTGTCCGTATAACGACAAACCCCCGCCCGCCATCGCCCTGAGGCGAGGCGGACGGAGGCGTCGAACGTGCCGAGCGCTCGGCGCAGCTGGAACCGACGAAGCGTGAAGGCACCGCACACCACACACAGTGCGGCTACTGCCGCAATGATGAGGAGAATGCCGACGTCGCTCAAGGTCTTCTTATCGGTTTCCTGCCGAGGCAGCGTCCTGGAGCTTCGCGTTGTCTGCCACAATCACGACCCGGTTGTTGTCGACCGAAAAGAATCCACCCTCTGAATCGACCAGGATTTTGGAACCGGCAACCGGCGTGATTTCGAGTTGACCAGCTTCCATGACAGCCAGGACGGGAGTGTGACCCGGCATGACGCCAATGTCACCATCCGTGGTGCGTGCCTTGACCAGGGTCGCGGCGCCGGACCACACGAAGTGATCCGCCGCAACAATCTCAACGTCCAGTTCAGCCATGATTACTTCGTCGATTCCTGGATCTTGGCCCACTGGCGCTCGACGTCATCGAGGCCACCGACGTTGTAGAACGCCTGCTCGGCCACGTGGTCCATCTCGCCATCGCAAATAGCCTTGAAGCCCTCGACGGTGTCCTTCAGGGACACAGTCGAGCCCTCAACACCAGTGAACTGCTTGGCAGTGTAGGTGTTCTGGGAGAGGAACTGCTCAATGCGGCGGGCACGGGACACCGTCACCTTGTCCTCTTCGGAGAGCTCGTCGACGCCGAGGATCGCGATGATGTCCTGCAGTTCCTTGTTCTTCTGCAGGATCTGCTTGACACGCACGGCCACGTCGTAGTGCTCCTGACCCACGTACTGCGGGTCGAGAATACGCGACGTTGAGGTCAGCGGGTCGATCGCTGGGTACAAGCCACGCGAGGCGATGGCACGGGACAGCTCGGTGGTGGCGTCCAAGTGGGCGAAGGTCGTCGCCGGAGCCGGGTCGGTGTAATCATCGGCCGGCACGTAGATCGCCTGCATGGAGGTAATCGAGTGACCCTTCGTCGACGTGATGCGCTCCTGCAGCAGGCCCATCTCGTCGGCCAGGTTCGGCTGGTAACCCACAGCGGAGGGCATACGGCCCAGCAGCGTGGACACCTCGGAACCGGCCTGCGTGAAGCGGAAGATGTTGTCGATAAACAGCAGGACGTCCTGGTTCTGCACATCGCGGAAGTACTCCGCCATAGTCAGCGCGGACAGTGCCACGCGAAGACGCGTTCCTGGCGGCTCATCCATCTGGCCGAACACCAAGGCGGTGTCCTTGAGGACTCCTGCCTCTTCCATTTCAACCCAGAGATCGTTGCCCTCACGAGTACGCTCACCAACACCGGCGAACACGGAGGTACCACCGAAGTTACGGGCAACACGGGTGATCATTTCCTGGATCAGCACGGTCTTGCCGACGCCTGCGCCACCGAAGAGGCCGATCTTGCCACCCTTGATGTAGGGAGTCAGCAGGTCAATCGACTTGATGCCGGTCTCCAGCATCTCGGTCGCGCCTTCAAGATCCGCGAACTTCGGAGCATCGCGGTGAATGGACCAGCGATCGCTGGCTTCAATGGCCGAGGCCTCAACGTCCAGCGGCTCACCGAGCACATTGAAGATGTGGCCCTTGACGCCGTCGCCCACCGGAACGGTGATCGAGGCGCCGGTGTCGTTGACCACCGTGCCGCGGACGAGTCCGTCCGTGGCCTGCAACGAGATGGCACGCACGAGGTTGTCACCCAGATGCTGGCTGGTCTCGAAGGTCAGCGTCTTGGTCACGCCGTTAAGCGTGACCGTGGTGGTCAGAGCGTTGTAGATGTCGGGAAGGGCGTCCGCCGGGAATTCGACGTCGACGACCGGGCCGATGACGCGCGCGATGCGGCCAGTGGCACCGGCGCCCGCGGCGGCGGCTCCCTGCTCATTCAGTTGGGCAGTCATGTCTCTCACTTCGCTTGAGTGTCTAGCGTGGATTACGTGTTTAGCGGCTGGCTAGGACGCGTTCAGTGCGTCCGCACCGCCCACGATCTCGGTCAGCTCCTGGGTGATTTCCGCCTGGCGCGCGTTGTTCCGGAGCCGGGTGTACTTCTTAACCAGCTCGGAGGCATTGTCACCAGCCGCCTTCATCGCGCGCTGGCGCGCCGCGAGCTCGGAGGCCGCAGCTTGCAGCATGGCCGCAAAGATGCGCGATTCGATGTAGCGGGGCAGCAGAGCGTCCAGAACCTGTTCGGGTTCCGGCTCGTACTCATAGAGCGGCAACAGGTCCGAGGCGTCGGTGGCCTCTTCCTCGACCACCTCGAGCGGAAGCAAGCGCGACACCGCTGGCTCCTGCAGCACCATGGACTGGAACTGCGTGTAGACGAAATGGATCTCGTCGACACCACCGTCCGCAAAGTCCGTAGTGAAATCCTCGAGAAGGGCGGTGCCGATCTCACGTGCGGTTTCAAACTCCGGGCTGTCGGTACCGCCGGTCCACACCTGGGCGTACTCACGTCCGCGGAAATCGAAGTACGCCTGAGCCTTGCGGCCAACGAGGTAGTACTTCACTTCCTTGCCTTCGGAGCGCAGTCGCTCAGCCAGGCTTTCGGCATGCTTCAGAACGCTGGCAGAGTAGGCGCCGGCCAGTCCGCGGTCCGAGGACATGATCAACACTGCGGATCGACGAACCTCTTCAGGCTCGTTGATCAGCGGGTGATCGAGTTCGGCCTGGGACGCAGCGGCAGAAACAGCACGGGTGATCGCGTTCGCGTACGGCAGGGAGGCGTTCATGCGTTGACGCGCCTTGCCGATACGGGACGTAGCGATCAGTTCCATCGCCTTGAAGATCTTGCCCATCGACTGAGTCGATGCGATCTTCTGGCGGTAGACCCGAATCTGGGCTCCCATGTTTTTCCTTTCCTTGTCCTCGTCCTGAGGCGGACAAACTTTCGTTTGCCCGCCTCAGGGCTCAGAAGGTGTCAGCGCTTCTGCGTGACGATCTGTTCGTGGCCGACGGCGTCCGCGTCAATCGCCTCGTGCTCTTCGTGGCCTGCGCTGACGAACTTGTCGTCACCCTGACCAAAGAAGCCCGGCTTGAAGTCCGCAACTGCGGCCTGCAGCGACTCCACGGTGGAATCCTCAATCTTGCCGGTCTGAGCCAACGTGGTGAGGATATCGGTGCGGTGACGCAGGTACTCGAGGAACTCACCCTCGAAGCGGCGAACGTCAGAAACGGGAACATCGTCCAGGTGACCGTTCGTGCCGGCCCAGACGGACACAACCTGTTCCTCAACCGGGTACGGCGTGTACTGGCCCTGCTTGAGCAGCTCCATGAGACGCGCACCTCGAGTCAGCTGCTGCTTCGACGCGGCATCCAGATCCGAAGCGAACATGGCGAAGGCCTGCATGTCTCGGTACTGAGCCAGCTCCAGCTTGAGGGTACCGGAGACCTTCTTCATCGACTTCACCTGCGCGGCACCACCCACACGGGAGACCGAAATACCCACGTCGACAGCCGGGCGCTGGTTGGCGTTGAACAAATCCGACTGCAGGAAGATCTGGCCGTCGGTGATCGAGATGACGTTGGTCGGAATGTAGGCCGACACGTCGTTTGCCTTGGTTTCAATGATCGGCAGACCGGTCATCGAACCGCCACCCAGCTCGTCAGAGAGCTTGGCACAACGCTCGAGGAGACGGGAGTGCAGGTAGAAGACATCGCCCGGGTAGGCCTCGCGTCCCGGCGGACGACGCAGCAACAGCGAGACGGCGCGGTAGGCCTCAGCCTGCTTCGAGAGGTCGTCGAACACGACCAGAACGTGCTTGCCGCCGTACATCCAGTGCTGGCCAATGGCCGAGCCGGCATACGGCGCCAGGTACTTGAAGCCAGCGGGGTCAGAGGCCGGGGAAGCGACGATCGTGGTGT
This sequence comes from Zhihengliuella flava, assembly GCF_015751895.1. Taxonomy (NCBI): domain Bacteria; kingdom Bacillati; phylum Actinomycetota; class Actinomycetes; order Micrococcales; family Micrococcaceae; genus Zhihengliuella; species Zhihengliuella flava. The sequence goes on from NZ_JADOTZ010000001.1 coordinate 431,557, forward strand.
ACTCAAGCGCACCCTGCTCCTCGAGGGTCTGACGTACAGCCGCGATGGTCGACGCCTTCTGGCCGACGGCCACGTAGACGCAGCGGACCTGCTTGGTCACATCGCCGGACTCCCAGTTGGCCTTCTGGTTCAGGATGGCGTCAACCGCAATAGCCGTCTTACCGGTCTGGCGGTCGCCAATGATCAGCTGGCGCTGTCCGCGGCCGATCGGAATCATGGCGTCGATCGCCTTGATGCCGGTCTGCAGCGGCTCTTCGACGGACTTGCGCTGCGTCACGCCAGGGGCCTGAAGCTCCAGAGCACGGCGGCCCTCGGCCTCAATCTCGCCCTGATCGTCGATCGGGTTACCCAGCGGGTCGACGACGCGGCCAAGGAACTTGTCACCCACCGGAACGGACAGAATCTGTCCGGTGCGCTTGACCTCCTGGCCCTCCTCGATCCCGGTGAAGTCACCAAGAACGACGACGCCGATCTCGCGAGTATCAAGGTTCTGGGCCAGGCCCTGAACACCGTTCTCGAACTCAAGAAGTTCGTTGGCCATGACGGAGGGAAGTCCCTCCACCTTGGCGATGCCGTCACTTGCCGTGGTGACGCGCCCGACCTCGACGCGATCTGCGGTGCCCGGTTCGTAGGACGCCGCGAAATCGGTCAAGGCATTGCGGACGTCATCGGCGTTGATGGTCAAATCGGCCATCTGCAGTCCCTGCTCTCCTGTGTATCTGTCATCGTCCGCACGGAGCGTCGATGACGGGGTTTGATTCAGTCTGTGATGCGGCTGCTGTTCCGCGCCGTGCGGATCAGCTGGCCAATCGACGTCGTAGTTCGCCCAAGCGGGCGATGGTCGACGCGTCCAATACTTCGTCGCCGATGGCCACGCGGATGCCGCCGACCAGCTCAGGTTCGATGCTGACGTTGAGCGTCAGCTCGCGCCCGTAGAGGTTGTTCAGGCCAGCCTGCAGTCGCGTGGACTGCTCCGCCGTCAGCGGACGGGTGACGCTGACGTGTGCAATCCAGCGCTGTTGCCGGTGAGCAACCAACTCGTTGAAGCGGCGGACCAGTTCGACCGGCTTGAGCCCTCGCGGGGCGGAAACTGCCTGGCCGATGAGAAGTTTGGCGGGTTCGCTGGCTTCGGGAACCAGCTTGAGCGCCAAGGTCCGCTTCGCTTCCGCGCTCGCCTGAGGCTCGTCTAGTGCACGCTGGAGGTCATGGCTACCGCCCACGACCTCGGTGAACGCGAAGAGCTCAGCCTCGAGTGCATCCAGACCTTCCACGCCGTTCTGGCGCTCTGCTACGGCCACAGCGGCCGTCGCGGCGAGCACCTCAAGGGCATCCCCGATGTCGCGTGCCGAGCGCCAACGCGCAGCAGCGAGGTCCGCTGCCGTGGCTTCCGCCGCAGCGGAGACCTTGCCAGCCACCAGCCGCGACAACAGTGCGGCCTTGTCCTTGCCATCGCGTGCTGGATCAGTCAGTGCGCGGCGCAGACCAGCGTTGCCGTCTAGGAGGCTCAGGATGGTGAAGAGATCCTCAGCCAGCGACAGATCGGCAGTAGCCAGTCGTGATTCCAACTGCTGCTGTGCCGCTGCCAGTGACTCGCTCGATACGCCTGCCATTAGTTCGATGCACCTGCACTTTGCTGGGACTCGAGGTCCGCCAGGAAGCGATCCACCACGCGGGCCGAACGCTCATCGTCTGCGAGAGACTCGCCCACGATCTTCCCGGCAAGTTCCGTTGCGAGCGTGCCGACCTCGTTGCGCAGCGAGGCGACAGCGGATGCCCGCTCGGCCTCGATCTGGGCATGAGCCTGCTCGGTGATGCGAGCGGACTCGGAAGCGGCCTTCTCCTTCAGCTCTGCCAAGATCTGCGCGCCTTCGGCGCGAGCTTCCTCGCGGATTCGGTTGGCTTCGGTCCGTGCGTCCACCAACTGCTGCTTGTAGTCCTCAAGCGCAGCGTTGGCTTCGGCTTGCGCCGCCTCAGCCTTGGCGATGCCGCCTTCGATGGCCTGCGAACGTTCCTCGTACGTCTTCTCAAACGCAGGAACGACGAACTTGGTCACAATGAACAGCAGCACTGCGAAGCCCAGAACCGTGACGAGAATCTCCCACCAGTTGGGGAGCAGCGGATTGGCTCCCTCAGCAGCTGCGAGAATAACTGCCTCGTTCATTTTTCACCCGTCTTTCTGAAGATCGTATGGATTGATGGTGGGCATGGTGGCCCGAGATCAGTTCCAGACGAAGGCGAACACGAGGCCGAGGATGGCCAGTGCTTCGGTGAAGGCCAGACCCATAAAGGCCAGCGGCTGGAGAACGCGCTGGGCCTCCGGCTGGCGGGCAACGCCGTTGATGAATGCAGCGAAGACGAGGCCCACGCCGATGCCGCCGCCGATAGCGGAGAGGCCGTAACCGATGGCATTGAGGTTGCCGGAGATTTCCATTGTTTTCCTTTCACGATGCCGCCCCGGTGCATCCGGATTGGCAGGTTGGTTCCGTTGTTGTCGACCCCCGCGAAGAGGGACAGCTATTTAGTGGGCCTCTGAAATCGAGCCCTGGATGTAGACCGCGGTCAGCAGCACGAAGACGTAGGCCTGCAGCACCTGGATGAAAATCTCAAACAGGTACATGCCGACGCCACCGGCCATGGTCAGGACACCGAGTACCGGCATGGCGCCGGAGGTTTCAGTGAGCAGAAAGGCCGACCCGGAGGCCGCCAAAGCAATAATCATGTGCCCCGCGAGCATGGTGGCGAAGAGTCGCAAGGAATGCGTCAGCGGGCGGACCAAGAAGGTGGAGACGATCTCGATCAGGATCACGGGCACCAGGAACGCCTTGGGGACACCGGACGGGACCACGGCCACCTTGAAGTAACCGATGCCGTGACGCTTGATGCCGAGGACAATCCACGTGATGTACACCATGCCGGCCAGCGCGTAGGCGGTTCCAACGTGCGAGGTGGTCGGCAGCTGGATGAACGGGATCGAGCCAAAGAGATTATTGACAAGAATGAAGAAGAACAGCGAGACGAGAACGGGAACGAAGGGCTTGAAGTCCTTCTCACCGATCAGGTCCTTCGCCACGTTGTTGCGCACGAAGTTGTAGCCGGACTCGCCCAAGAACTGGAACTTCCCCGGCACCATCTGACGACGGCGCGATGCGGCCACCAAGAACCAGGAAATTAGTGCCACCGAGAGCAGCACCAGCAGCATCTGCTTGCCAAAGCCCTCCCCGTAGTGGGCGCCCCACGGAAGAATTTCCGGTAGGTGCAAGTCATCGATCGTCGGGGCAACGAATCCTCCGGATTCATTGGTAGCCGCCGGAAGCGCAAGCGGGATCAACGCGTTTCCTCTCTGCAGTGTCCGTCTTTGGGCATGTAGGTCTTCCGCTGGACGCGGGATTCCTTAACTTTGAAGTTGTTAGTTCCTGTTGCCGGTTTCGTCTTCGTTCCGCCGTCGATAGGCGGTGCGATGGGCGTTGGCGAGGAGTCCGCCCGCCAGAGCGCCGATGGCGACCCCGGCAATCCATATCCAGCGGGTCTGCAACAGGAAATCCAGACCCCAGCCTACCAAACCGAAGGCGATCGCCCCGCCCACGATGTAGTTGATGAATTCGCGGGTCCACGAGCCATTTGTCGGCTCACGGTAGACCGACTCAAACCGTTCCATGCGCACCTCGCTCCCCCGCGCTAGCCCCGTCGTCGTACAGCTGGAAACGGAAGCGTGAGAAGACCACCATTTCGGTGGCTTGCCACACGATGACGGCCCCCACCGCCGCTCCCAAGAACCACTCACGGACAAGCCAATCGGGCGTGCCCATGAGGAAAACGACCGCGCCAAAACCCACCACCTTGACCAGGTATCCGGCCATAAAAGCCCCGAGGGCGGCGCGGGGGTGGCGCAGGCCAACGAAGTGGCCGATCAGGAGGGTGATGCCAAAGAACACGACGACGAGCGCAGCAGCTGCGAGGACGGAGTACACGGCGTTGAGACCCGAGATGAGGCCCGCCGGGAGAATCGCCGCAACGGTAGCGATGGTGATGACCAGTGCACTGGCGCGCAGAAGGCGCAGCCACGGCTGCGTCGTTTCCCCGGCAGCCGAGGGACGCATCGCTGCGTCGGCTCGAGTCTGGCTCATCAATGTCCCGTCGGTACGTGGTGCTGGCGGAATGAGTCATGTGCCCGTATGGGCACCGAGAGAAATTCTACACGACGTAGAGACGTTCGTGCTACATGCCACGTCTCTGACGGCGCGCACTGACGCTGCGGCGCAACCACGGCCACATGGTCAGGATGGCTGCTCCTACCGTCAGCAAGGCGTTGACGCCGACAATGATATGCCAATCGAACTCTTTGAAAATGAAAGCGACTGAACCGAAGGCGACGATGGCAGACCAGAGATACAAGACGAGGACCGCCTGGCGCTGCGTGTAGCCGCCGTCAACCAACTTATGGTGTAAGTGGCCCCGGTCAGCGGAAAACGGGGAGCGGCCGTTCGCCGTGCGACGGATGACGGCCAGCGCCAGATCTAGGAGCGGCAGCAAGATGACTGCCACGGGGAGCAGGATGGGCATATAGGCCGGAATGTTCCGGAACCGATAGCCCTCCTGTGCACCCACGTCGCCAGTGACCATGATGGCCGCGACGGCCATGAGCAGCCCGATCACCATCACGCCGGACTCGCCCATGAAGATTTTGGCAGGGTTGAAGTTGTGCGGCAGGAATCCGAGGCACGCACCGAGCAGCAGCGCCATCAGCAACGCGGCAAAGTTTGAATTGTCGTACTGATTGATCGTGCGAGCCAGCCAATAGCAGTAGACAAAGAACGCTGTCGCCCCAATGGCACCGACGCCGGCAGCTAACCCGTCGAGTCCGTCGACGAAATTAATGGCGTTCATGGTGAGCACGATGAGAAAGACCGTGAGTAACCACTGCGCTGGCCCAGAAGGGATCCCGATCCAGCCCACCGGCATCGCTTCGAGCCGGATTCCGCCGGAGACGGCCACGGCCCCGATGAGGATCTGGCCGCCCAGCTTGTAGTACCAAGACAGGTCCCGCAGATCGTCGATCACACCGATCACGAGGGCCAAGATGGCCGCGGCGAGGACGCCAAGAACCGGACCGGGATCGCGGAAGGAGCCTTGCAGGAAATCCATGCGAGACGCCACGGCGAGGCCGAGGAGAATCGCCACGATCATGGCAACGCCGCCGAGTTTGGGGATCGGCGACTTGTGGACATCACGTTCGCGGACCTCGGACGGTCCCACGCGCGCTCCGATGCGGCGGACGAGCGGCGTCAGCAGAAAGGAGATCGCAAACGTCAGCCCAATCAGCAGCAGATAGAGTCGCATCGAGCGTCAGGACCTCTCGTCGCCGGAGGTCTTTCCTGTTGACTCGGCGATCTCCGCGCCGCTGTCCCCTGCCTCACCGTCAGATTCAGCCACCGTCTCGGCCGCATCCTCACCTTCGCCCAGGAGGTCGGGAATCACCTCGCGCAGTGCCGCCAAGGAAATCGCGCCTTGGCGAACCACCGCGGGCGGCTCGGCTGTGAAGTCGATGATCGTCGAGGGCAACGCATCCGTCCCCCGGTCGCCGTCGGACAAATAGACGGCCACCGATTCGCCCAGCATGTCTTCGGCCGCATCTGCATGCGTTGCCGCTGGGTGTCCCGTCCGATTGGCCGAGGAAACGGCCAGCGGACCCGTCCGCCGCAGCAGTTCCAAGGCGGCGCCGTCGTCGGGCATTCTCAGGGCCACCGTGCCCTTGGTTTCTCCCAAGTCCCACGTGAGCGAGGGCTGTGCGTGCAGGATGAGCGTCAGCGCGCCCGGCCAGAATCGCTGCGCAGCGGCGCGGGCACTTTCGGGGACATCGACGGCTAGGCCATCGAGCGTCTCTGGCCGCGGGATCAACACGGGCGGCGGCATGGTGCGGCCACGCCCCTTGGCCGCCAACAGGGTCGCGACGGCCTGCGGCGAGAACGCGTCTGCGCCGATCCCGTACACGGTGTCGGTCGGTAGGACGATGCACTGCTTGGCGGAAATGGCCGCCTCGGCGGCCTCCATCCCTGCCTCGCGATCCTGCGGGTCCTGGCAATCAAAACGAGATGTCACGAAGGTCATTCTTCCATGTAGATCGACTATTCCGGCTCAAGGAACCGGCTGAGTGACGGAGCATCCCGCTGCCGTCACGGATCACACTTTGACAGCGGAAGTGCAGCGTGGACGCCCGGTCAGGTCCAGATGCGATTGCGCCCTCACCCACCGACGACGATCCGCAAAGAGGCCTAACGCCAAGCGCTCCTGAACTTCAGCATGCTCCATGGCCACGACACCCCCGGGCCGCAGCAGCCGCCCCGCGCTCTGCTCCACCGCTCGCGGAAGATCCATACCATCCGCTCCCCCGCCATAGAGTGCAAGCTGAGGGTCATGCGTGCGGACCTCGGGTTCCTGAGGCACCGCATCGGGCGGTATGTACGGAGGGTTGGAGACGACGACGTCGAATTCCGCCTCGAGATCGGCATACGCCGTCCGCAGGTCCCCCACCCGCAGCTCCACGCCCCAGGGCGAGAGATTACGCTCGGCCCAGGCGGCGGCGAGCTCGCTCACTTCCACCGCGTACACCCGCGCCTCAGGGACCTCTGCGGCCACCGAAGCGGCCACAGCGCCCGATCCGGTTCCCAAGTCGACGACGATGGCGCGGCCGCTGTGCTCAAGCGCCTGACGAGCGGCATCGATGGCCAGCTGGGCGAGCGTCTCCGTCTCGGGGCGAGGAACGAAGACTCCCGGACCGACGTGTAGCTCCAGATTCCGGAAGTACGCCCGACCGGTCAGATGTTGAAGAGGGATGCGGTCGGCCCGCTGGAGCACGAGCTCCTCGAAGTGGTCCGGGACCTCGGTCCCCAGCAACGCGAGCGCCCCCACGCGGCCACGGCTCACCTCCAAGACGTGCGCCGCCAGCAGCTCCGCATCGGCACGGGGGCTCGGGACGCCGGCGGCAGCCAGTCGAGCCGTGGCCCAGCGGAGGGCCTCGTCGAGGTCCGCACCGGTGCCACCAGAAAATGGGGTATTCACGTGGTGACTACCCGTTGCTTTCGCCCAGCTCCGCGAGGCGCTCGGCCTCGTCCATCTCGATGCAGGAGGCAATGACTGGGTCGATATCACCGCCGAGCACGGCATCCAAGTTGTACGCCTTGTATCCCGTGCGATGATCCGCGATGCGGTTTTCCGGGAAGTTATAGGTGCGGATGCGCTCGGAGCGATCCATGGTCCGGATCTGCGAGGCGCGAGCCGCGGAATTCTCCGCGTCGATTTCGGCCTGCTGATGGGCCAGCAGGCGCGAGCGAAGTACGCGCATGGCCGCTTCACGGTTTTGAATCTGCGATTTTTCGTTCTGCATGGCCACCACGATGCCCGTCGGTAGGTGGGTGATGCGCACCGCGGAGTCGGTGGTGTTGACGGACTGACCACCGGGTCCTGAGGACCGGTAGACATCGATCTTCAAATCGTTCTGGTGAATCTCGATTTCTTCCGGTTCGTCGACCTCCGGCAGCACCAATACTCCGGCGGCCGAGGTGTGGATGCGCCCCTGAGACTCCGTCACCGGAACGCGCTGGACGCGGTGGACGCCACCTTCAAATTTCAGGTGCGCGTACACGCCCTCCGCCGGGTCGCTGGAGGAACCCTTGATGGCCATCTGGGCGTCCTTGTAGCCTCCGAGATCGGACTCGGTGTAGGAGATCAGCTCGGTCTTCCACCCCTTCGACTCGGCGTAGCGGGTGTACATCCGCAACAGGTCTCCAGCGAACAGGGCCGCCTCATCGCCACCTTCGCCGCCCTTGACCTCCAAAATGACGTCGCGTCCGTCGTTCTCGTCCCGCGGAATCAGCAGGCGTCGGAGACGCTCTTCGGCCTCAGGCAACGCGGCCTCGAGCTCTTGAGCCTCCTCGGCAAACTCTGGATCCTCGTCGGCCATCATCTGGGCGGTTTCCAGATCATCGCGCAGGCGCGTCCAGCGCTTGTGGGCCTCGACGATGCCGCCCAGCTGCGCGCTGCGGCGACCCAGTTTCCGGGCGCGGGCCTGGTCCGCGTACACGGCAGGATCGGAAAGCTCCTTCTGGAGCTCGTCATACTCGTCGAGAAGGCCCTGAACGGATTCGAACATCTCTTACTTCTTTCCAGTTGTGCTCAGCTGGCGGTGCCGCTCATGGCAGAACAGCGGCGTCGTCGACAGTTTAGTGCGCCCCGCTCGCCGGAAGGACGAGTGGGCGGTGTTAATGGCAGAACGCCCGGGGTGGCCGGTGCGCATGGTGCGCACGGGCCACCCCGGGCGTTGACGAAGCTAGTTGTCGTTCTTAGAGCCCAGCGTCGTTTTGGAGACAGTCATCAAGAATTCGGCGTTGGATTGCGTCTCCTTGATCTTCGTCGTAAGCACCTCCAAGGCCTGCTGAGTCTCAAAGCCGGAGAGCAAACGACGCAGGCGCCACATGATACGCACCTCGTCTGCGGAGAGGAGGTTTTCCTCGCGGCGAGTACCGGACGCGTTGACATCGACCGCCGGGAAGATCCTCTTGTCCGCGAGCTGGCGGGAGAGGCGCAGCTCCATATTGCCAGTCCCCTTGAACTCCTCGAAGATGACCTCGTCCATCTTGGAACCCGTCTCCACCAGAGCCGTGGCCAAGATCGTCAACGAGCCGCCGTTTTCAATGTTGCGGGCCGCGCCAAAGAACCGCTTCGGCGGGTACAGCGCGGACGAGTCGACACCGCCGGAGAGGATGCGGCCGGACGCGGGTGCGGACAGGTTGTACGCGCGGCCGAGGCGCGTCATGGAGTCGAGGAGTACGACGACGTCCATCCCCATCTCCACGAGGCGCTTGGCGCGCTCAATCGCCAGCTCCGCGACCGTCGTGTGATCATCCGCAGGGCGGTCGAAGGTGGAGGCAATGACCTCGCCCTTGACGGACCGCTGCATATCGGTGACTTCCTCGGGGCGCTCGTCCACGAGGACCATCATGAGATGGACTTCAGGGTTGTTGAGCGTGATCGAGTTCGCGATCGACTGCAGGATCATCGTCTTGCCAGCCTTGGGCGGTGACACGATCAGGCCGCGCTGGCCCTTGCCGATGGGAGCCACCAGATCGATGACACGCGGGCCAACCTTCTTCGGCTCGGTTTCCAGCCGCAGGCGCTCCTGCGGGTAAAGCGGAACCAGCTTGTTGAACTCGACCCGGCCCTTGTTTTCTTCCGGCGTCTTACCGTTGATCGTGGTCAGCTTGACCAAGGCGTTGTACTTCTGGCGGCCTCCCCCGGAGGAGTTTTCGCCGTCGCGCGGGGCACGGATGGCGCCTGCCACCGCGTCGCCCTTGCGCAGGTTGTACTTCTTCACCTGGTTCAGCGAAAGGTAGACGTCATTGGGGCCGGGGAGGTAGCCGGAGGTCCGCAGGAAGGCGTAGTTCTCGAGCACGTCGAGGATGCCCGCCACCGGGAGCAAGACGTCGTCCTCACTGAGCTCGGTCTCGTCCACATCCGGCTGATTGCGGTTGCGCCCGCGACGACGATCGTTCCGGTTGTTCCGGTCGCGGTCCCGCCGATTGCGGTTATTCCGGTCGCGGCGGTTCCGCCCACCCCGGCCGTCGTTATCGTCGCGCTGTTCGCGGTTGTCCTCGCGCTGCTCGCGCTTGTCGCCCTCGCGCTTGTCACCGTCGCGCTTGTCGTCGCTCGCGTCGCCGTTGCCCCGCTGGTCGTCGCCTGAACCACCGCGGCGGTTACGTCCACGACGGTTGCGCCCGGAGCGTTCGGGACGATCGCCGTCGTTCTTCTCCTGCTCGGAGGCCTCCTGCTGGTCGGCCGACCGATCGGCGGACTTCTCCGCCGTCGACTCGCCGGCCGCAGCTGAGGCGTCAGCAGCCTCTTCCTTGCCCTGCGGCTGCGGCTCTCCGGCTGGCTGGGAGGCCTTGCGGGAGCCACGGCGTCCGCGTGAGCGCGGCGCAGCGTCCTCCGCCGCGGCGGAGTCTTCCGCAGGAGCGGCCTGCTTCGGGCTCTGCTGCTCACCCTGGGTACCGGACTCGGCCGGCTTTTCGGTCTTGGCAGCGGCGCGGGAACGCGTGCGCTTCTTCTGGGGCTCTTCCGACGCGGCTTCTCCCGAGTCGGCCTTCGCGTCAGCCTGCGGTGCCGAGGCGTCGCTGGCTGCGGCCTTCGCCGCCTGAGGCGCGGACTTCTTGGCGACCGAACCGCCGCGCTGGTGCTCGGAAATGGCGTCCACGAGGGCGCTCTTGCGCATCCGGGATCCGCCGGTAATGCCCAGCTGCGAGGCGAGGGCCTGCAATTGAGCCAGCTTGAGGCCGGCCAGTCCGGCGTTTTGTGGTGCAGATGATTTGGTGTCCACGCCCGATTCTGGGCTAGTGGTTTCAGTCACGAAGGTTCCTTCTCCCTCGTCGGGCGGGCTGTTCAGAGGCAAGCCCGCGAGATGTCGTCTCGTCGGCACCGCGTCAGATACGGCAGCCGACTGTTGTCGAGAACACGCCACGGAGGCGCTAATACTCACGATGTTCCGGTCATCAGTGATGCACGAACCACGGACAGTGGTAGTCGATGACGCAGTGAGAGCCGCACTAGGGCTGCGGGGCTCAAAGAACGACCCGATCCGCAGCGATACCGATGACTTCCGGTCTCTAGTGCGCCTCCACCATAACACCCGTAGTGCAAACGCCCGGAATTTCAACGCGCCACAGACCTAAACGCGCCGATTCGGACTCAATCCACTGGGCCACGTGCCCTGCCCGGTCGGCGCCGCGCGCCAGAATCAGGACGGTCGGTCCTGCTCCGGAGACGACGGCGGCGTGCCCGTCCGCACGCAGTGCGCGGATGAGTTTCGCTGAACCGCCCATGGCCGCAAAGCGGTACTGCTGGTGCAAATAGTCCTCGGTGCCTACGTGCAGTAGGTCCGGCTCGTGTGTCAGCGCCGTGACGAGGAGGCCAGCCCGGGCCGCGTTGGCGCACGCATCCGCGTGCGGCACGGAGGCTGGCAACAGACCGCGCGCGGCCTTCGTGGACAACTCGACGTCAGGAATCGCGACCACGGGCACGACGTCGTCGTGCAGGTCCAACGGCACCGTGTGCATGGCGCCATGCTCGGCGCCCGCACGAGCGGCTTCCTCGTAGGAAAGGGTGAGGCCCCCGTAAACCGCTGGCGCCACGTTGTCCGGGTGTCCCTCCAGCGCGGCGGCCGCCGCGAAGACGCCGTCGCGCCCCCCAGCTCGCTCGGCCACCTCGGCCGGTAGCAGGGCGTCCGCTGCGGCCAGCGCAGACACGATCGCCGCGGCCGACGAGCCGAGGCCGCGCCCATGCGGGATGCGGTTCGTGGCATCGAGTTCGAGGCCAGCCGGATCCACGCCCAGGTCGCGCCAGCGCTGCAGGATGGTGGCGGCGACGAGGTGGGACTCATCGGAGGGCAATCCCTCGGCGCCTTCGCCGGTGACCCGGACGGTGACGCCGTCGCGCTCCACGGTGCGGACGGTGAGCGTGTCCGTTAGTCCGAGCGCCAGGCCCATACAGTCGAAGCCGGGCCCGAGATTGGCGCTGGTGGCCGGGACGGTGACCGTGACGCCCCGGCCGGGCGCGATCGCTGCGTGCTTCATGACGGGAGCTGTGCCCTCCACGGTTTAGTTCAACCCGAGCGCTTCGGCCACCGCGACGACGTCGAAGGCGACCTTGGTGGGCTCGGCGTCCGTGCCGTCCAGATTCTTCAACGCCCACTGCGGGTCCTTCAGACCGTGGCCAGTGACCGTGATGACGATCGTCTTGCCGGTCGGAGCCGTGCCGGCCTCGTGGTGCTTCAGCAGTCCGGCCACACCGGCGGCGGAGGCCGGTTCGACGAAGACGCCTTCCTTGGAGGATAGCCAACGGTGCGCGGCGAGGATTTCCTCGTCCGTGACGGCATCGATGAGTCCCCCAGACTCGTCACGCGCCTGCTCAGCGAGCTCCCACGAGGCGGGATTGCCGATCCGGATCGCCGTGGCGACCGTTTCCGGCTCCGTGATCGGGTAGCCCTTGACGATCGGCGAAGCGCCCTCCGCTTGAAAGCCCCACATGGTCGGGGTCTTCGTCGCGACCGCCGGCAGCACGTCGCCGGTAGTCGTGGTGTACTCGGCGGCGTACTCCTTGTAACCCTTCCAGTACGCGGTGATATTTCCCGCATTGCCTACCGGAAGCAGGTGGTAGTCCGGAGCGTCGCCCAAAAAGTCCACGACCTCGAACGATCCGGTTTTCTGGCCTTCGATGCGAGCCGGGTTCACGGAGTTCACGAGGAACACCGGGTAGGACTCGCTCAGTTTACGCGCGATGTCGAGGCAGTTATCAAAGTTGCCATCGACCTGGAGCAGCTCGGCGCCGTGAGCAATCGCCTGCGAGAGCTTGCCCATGGCGATCTTTCCGTCCGGCACCAGCACGGCGCAGGTCAGTCCGGCCTGCGCGGCGTAGGCGGCAGCGGAGGCCGAGGTATTGCCGGTTGACGCGCAAACCACGGCCTTCGCGCCGGCCTCAACGGCGGCGGTCATGGCCATCGTCATGCCGCGGTCCTTAAAGGAGCCGGTGGGGTTCATGCCCTCCACCTTGAGGTACACCTCGTTGCCGGTGTGCTCGGAGAGCTTGGGAGCGTGAACCAGCGGAGTGCCGCCCTCCCCCAGCGTAATAACCCGGGTGTCTTTGGTGACCGGCAGACGGTCGGCGTATTCGCGGATGACACCGCGCCACTGATGTGCCATTTATTTTCCTTCGACTCGCACAACGGAAGAGACCGTCTTGACGACGGGGAGCTGTTCGATTTCTGTGACGGTGGCCGTCAGTGCCGACTCACGGCCAGCGTGGGTGATGATGCGCAGACGCGCCGCGCCGTCGTGGGCCTCGGAGCCTACGGTCTGCCGCATCGTTTCAATCGAGACGCCATGGCGGGAGAAAATGCCCGCGATCTCCGCCAACACGCCGGTCTGGTCGGCGACTTCGAGACTGATGCTGTAGCGCGTCGTGGACTCGGCGATGTCCAGCGCGCGGGTGGGCCGCGGCTGAGCTTCCTTCGCCGCGCCACCTCCAGCTGCCACGTCCCGGGCAATAGAGACGACGTCGCCCATGACCGCCGACGCGGTCGGAGCGCCACCGGCTCCCTGGCCGTAGAACATCAGCTCTCCGGCGTTCTCTGCCTCAACGAAGACGGCATTAAAAGCGCCGCGGACGGCGGCGAGCGGGTGCTGACGCGAGAGCAACGTCGGATGCACGCGGACGTTGATGCCTTCGGCACCCGAAGAATCCGTGGTCTTCTCTGCGATGGCCAAGAGCTTAACGACCATGCCAGCGTCCGCTGCGGCGGCGACGTCGTCCGCGGAAATCTCCGTGATGCCCTCGCAATACACGTTCTCCAAATCGAACGTGGTGTGGAAGGCCAATGAGGCCAAGAGCGCAGCCTTCGCGGCGGCGTCGTGCCCGGCCACGTCTGCCGTCGGGTCGGCTTCGGCGTAGCCGAGCCGCTGCGCCTCGGCGAGAACATCCTCAAACTGCGACCCGTGGGTATCCATGGCGTCGAGGATGAAGTTGGTGGTGCCGTTGACGATGCCGAGGACCTTAGTGATGTGGTCTCCGGCGAGGGACTCGCGGATGGGGCGCAGGATCGGGATGGCGCCAGCGACGGCCGCCTCATACAGCAGCTGGGCGCCGCCGGTGTGCGCCGCGGCCGTCAAGTCCGGCAGCTGGGCGGCGAGCAGCGCCTTATTGCCGGTCACCACCGAGGCGCCGCGGTTCAGGGACCGCTTGATGAGGGTGCCTGCCGGCTCGAGGCCTCCCATGAGCTCAATGACGACGTCCGCGCCATCGATGAGTCCTTCGGCGTCCGTGGTGAACAGCTCGCGCGGCAAGTCCCCCTCGCGCGGCGCATCCACATTGCGAACGGCGATGCCCGTCAGCTCGAGCGTGGCTCCGATGCGTGCGGCGAGCTCAGCCTGCTCGTCGAGCAGGATGCGTGCCACCTGCGATCCAACGTTTCCACAGCCGAGCAGCGCAACCTTCAGTGTCATCAGTGTCTCTAAGCTCCCATGTCGCGGGCCAACAAGTCGTCTTCGGTCTCCCGCCGGATCATCAATCGCGTCTGCCCCTCACGCACCGCCACGACAGCAGGGCGGGCTAGGTAGTTGTAGTTGCTCGACAGGGCCCAGCAGTAGGCGCCCGTGGCGGGCACGGCGATCAGGTCGCCGGCAGCGACATCCTCCGGCAGGTAGACGTCCCGCACGACTATGTCACCGGACTCGCAATGCTTGCCAACTACACGAGAAATAATTGCGTCAGTTTCCGTCACACGACTCGCCAGCGTGGCGGTGTAGTCCGCTCCATAGAGCACGGGGCGCGCGTTATCGCTCATGCCACCGTCAACGGAGACGTAGCGCCGTGGCAGGGTCCCCCCGTCGTGTTCCACCGCAACCGTCTTCGTGACGCCTGCCTCGTAGACGGTCATGCCCGCGGGCCCGGAGATCGCCCGGCCCGGCTCGATGGAGATCCGAGGGCACCGAATGGGTAGTTCCGCGATGGTCGAGCGGACGACGGCGGCCAACGCCTCGGCGAGTTCGCTCGCGGGCCGTGGGGTATCCGCCTCGGTGTAGGCAATGCCATGGCCACCGCCCAGATCCAATTCAGGAAGTTCGACGCCGTGCTCATCAGCGATGGCGGCCATAAACCGCAGCATTTTTTGGGCGGCGACGGCAAAGCCGTCCGCTTCGAAGATTTGCGATCCGATGTGGGCGTGCAGCCCCACGAGATTCAGGCGTGGGTGGGACAGCGCCGCGGCCACGGCGCGCTCGGCGGGCGAGCCATCGCCGTCGTCCACCATGGACAGGCCAAACTTTTGATCCTCGTGGGCCGTCGCAATGAACTCATGCGTCGAGGCGTGGACCCCCGGGGTCAGTCGGAGCATGATGTTGGCCCGCTGGCCCGTGGCCTCGGCCACGCGGCCGATGCGCTCCAACTCGTCCAAGCTGTCGACGACGATGCGGCCCAGACCCAACTCGAGAGCCATCTCAATCTCAGCGATCGACTTGTTGTTTCCGTGCAGACCCAACTCTGATGCGGAGACCCCAGCGCGGCGCGCGACAGCGAGCTCGCCGCCCGAGCAGGTGTCCAGACGCAGTCCTTCCTCCGTGACCCAGCGGGCGACGTCGACCGTCAGGAAGGCCTTGGACGCGTAGTAGACGTCGACTCCCCCACAGAGGTCCGCAAAGGCCGCATTAAAAGCGTCACGAAAAGCAACGGCCCGAGCGCGGAGGTCTTCCTCGTCGATGACGAAGAGGGGTGTGCCGAATTCGCGGACGAGGTCGGTGACGCCGACGCCCGCGACGGTGAGCTCACCCGAGCTCGACCGACGCGTGTGGGCAGACCAAATCTTCTCCTCCAGCGCACTGGTGTCTGCGGGGAAGCTCAACCATGCCGGGGCGAGAGGCGATGCGGGCATGCGTTACATCCTCTCCGGTGCGGTGACACCGAGCAGGTGCAGGCCGTTGGCCAGCACCTGGGTGGTGGCGTCGTTCAACCACAAACGGGTGCGGTTCAGGTCGGTCACGCTCTCATTACCCTGCGGGGCCACACGGCAGGCGCCGTACCAGCGGTGGTAGGCGCCGGCCAGCGACTCGAGGTAGCGGGCAATGCGGTGCGGCTCGCGGAACTCGGCGGCCGAGGCCACCTGATTCGGGTACTGGGCCAGCAGGGCCAGCAACTCGTTCTCCGTCTCGTGGGTCAGCAGCGCGGCGTCGAATGCTGTACGGTCTACGCCCTTCTCGCCGGCGTTACGCGCGGCCGCGCAGGAGCGGGCGTGCGCGTACTGGACATAGAAGACCGGGTTGTCGTTCGTCTTGGACTGCAGCAGCTCCGGGTCGATAGCAATGGGTGAATCGGCCGGGTAGCGGCCCAAGGAGTAGCGCAGCGCATCGGCACCGAGCCAGTTGATCAGGTCACGCAGCTCGATGATATTGCCGGCCCGCTTGGACAGCTTGGCGCCGTTGACTGAGATGAGCTGACCAATGAGGATCTCGATGTTCGCTTCGGCGTCGTCACCCGCGCAGGACGCGATGGCCTTCAAGCGGCCAACATAGCCGTGGTGGTCGGCGCCGAGCAGGTAGATCTTCTCTGTGAAGCCGCGGTCCTTTTTGGACAGGTAGTAGGCGGCGTCGGCGGCAAAGTACGTCGGCTCACCGTTGGCGCGGATCATCACGCGATCCTTGTCATCGCCGAAATCCGTGGTGCGCAGCCAGACGGCGCCGCCGTCGTCGAACACGTGCCCTTGCTCACGCAACCGATCCACCGCCTGGCCCACGGCGCCGGAGGCATGCAGGGTCTGCTCCGAGAAGTACACGTCGAATTCGACGCCGAAGTCGCTGAGGGTCTGCTTAATGTCGGCCAGCTGGGCCTGGTAGGCCAGCTCGCGGATCACCGGCAGAGCCGCCTCGGCGTCGAGGTCGCGGATGTCCGGGCGCTCGGCGAGGACGGCGTCGGCGAGTTCGCGCACGTACTCCCCGGGGTATCCGCCCTCGGGCACCGGAAGGTCGTGCATGCGGTTGTAGACCGACTGGGCAAAGACGTTCATCTGGTTGCCCGCGTCGTTGATGTAGTACTCACGGGTGATGCTGGCGCCCGAGGCGCGCAGCACGCGGCCGATCGAATCGCCGAGCGCGGCCCAGCGGGTGTGACCGATGTGGAGCGGTCCCGTGGGATTCGCGGAAACGAACTCGAGGTTCACCACGCGCCCGGACATCGAGTCATTTCTGCCGTAGGAGTCGCCGGCCTCCACGATGGTGCGGGCGAGCTCGCCGGCCGACGCGGCGTCGAGCGTGATGTTCAAGAAGCCGGGACCTGCGATGTCGACGCTCGCGATGCCCTCGGCCGACTCCAGACGGCCCTTGAGGAGCGTAGCGAACTCGCGCGGATTCATGCCGGCTCGCTTGGCCAGCTGCAGCGCGACGTTCGTGGCCCAGTCGCCGTGATCGCGGCTCTTCGGGCGCTCAACCTTCACCGTGTCCGGCAGGTCGACCGAGAATTCGCCCGCAGCAACGGCGTCGGAAAGGGCATGGGAAATGGCGTCGGAAAGCTGTTCTGGTCTCACCCGTCAAGGATAACGGCCCGGCCCGCCCGGTGCCGCATTGCGGCGGGCCCAGCCGTCCCGCGGCGCGCCGGGCCACCTCGGTTCCACGTGAGCGCCGAGTTACTGCTAAGCTCTTCTAGGTCCTGATGCGAACAGCTGATGGCACGCCCTCGTAGCTCAGGGGATAGAGCGTCCGTCTCCGGAACGGAAGGTCGAAGGTTCGAATCCTTTCGAGGGCACCCACCGATTCAGCGGTAGCTGAAGCACACGAGCCGCGGGGCGGAACCTTTCTTGGTTCCGCCCCGCGGCTTTCTTGTGGGCACTTCTCGACTATTGAAGCATCGTCTTATCGTCGAGCTGGGCGCCCTTGATCTTTTCGAACTCGCCGAGCAACCCCTTCACGGTCATCTGGGCCTTTTCCTCAGCGTTCAAGTCCAGAATGATCTGGCCGTCGTGCATCATGATCAGCCGGTTGCCGACCTGCAGCGCCTGCTCCATGTTGTGCGTCACCATGAGCGTGGTGAGCTGGTGGCGCTCCACGATCTCGCGGGTTAGGCGCGTCACGAGCGCGGCACGCTGCGGGTCAAGAGCCGCTGTGTGCTCATCCAGCAAGAGAATCTTGGGCCCGGTGAGCGTGGCCATCAGCAGGCTCAAGGCCTGTCGCTGCCCGCCCGAGAGCAGGCCCACCTTCGTCTTCAAGCGCTTCTCGAGGCCCAACTCGAGGCTCTTGAGCTCCTCCATAAAGCGCTCGCGCTTGGTGGTCGTCACACCAGTGGCCAGGCCGCGGAAGGTCCCGCGCCCGAGTGCGAGGGAGAGATTCTCTTCGATCGTCATGGTCGGGGCCGTACCGGCCATCGGATCTTGGAAGACCCGGCCCAAGTACTTGGCGCGTTTGAAGTCGGCCAGCTTCGTGACCTCTTGGCCGTCGATACTAACGCTGCCAGTATCCGGAAACAGTTTTCCCGCCACCATGTTCAGCACGGTCGACTTGCCAGCACCATTGGAACCAATCACAGTCACGAAGTCGCCCTCGTGAAGCGTCAGGTTGATCCCGCGCAGCGCCTTGCGTTCGTTGACGGTACCGGGAAAGAACGTCTTGTTGAGGTCTTTAATCTCAAGCATTCTGCTTCGCCTCCTGCTGCGATTCGGACGTCTCGTCGATGGCCGAGCTCCCGCCGAACCGGGAGGTGATCTGAATTCGCGATCCAAGCTTCTTGAAGAACTTGAGCTGCGGCAGGATCAGTGCCAGCACCACGAGAACAGCCGAGATGAGCTTCATGTCATTCACCTCAAGGCCGGCGCCGAGGGCGAACTGAATCACCACGCGGTAGATGACGGCACCAAAGACGACGGCGAGCGCAGCGAGCCAGATCCAGCGCTGCGAGAAGATCGCCTGACCGACGATGACGGATGCAAGGCCGATCAGGATCAGGCCGATGCCCATACCGATGTCGGCGTACCCCTGAAACTGCGCGATCACGGCACCGGAAAGAGCCACGAGGCCATTGGACAGGGCCAGACCAAGGATTTTCTGGTTGTCCGTGCTCACACCGAAGGACCGGATCATTTCCGGGTTATCGCCGGTGGCGCGCATGGCCATGCCTACGTCGGTGTGCAGGAACCAGACGATGAAGGCGACGGCCACGAGGCAGCCGACGAACAAAACGCCGATCGAGACCCAGCTACCGAGCAGACCGTTGTCCCGCAGCGGAGAGAGGACGGTGTCCTCGCCCAGCAGGGGCACGTTGGCCTTGCCCATGATGCGCAGATTGATGGAATAGAGGCCGATCATGGTCAAAATACCGGCGAGCAGGCCGTCGATATTGCCCTTCGTGTGCAGGAGGCCGGTGATGACACCGGCCGCTGCTCCCGCGAAAAAGGCGCAGATCGTGGCGAGGACGGGGTTGGTCCCGTTGACGATCAGGATGGCTGCGGTGCCGGCGCCCGTGGTGAAGGAGCCGTCGACCGTCAGGTCGGGGAAGTCGAGAATGCGGAACGTCAGGTAGACGCCGAGGGCCATGATCGCGTAGATCAGTCCCAGCTCAACCGCTGTGATCATGGGTGGATCCTTGTGTTGTCTTACGTGCTGCAGCGTCAGGTGCAGTCGGTGGCATAGTGCGCGGCCGGGGCGTTGAAGACGGCCCGGCCGCGCTCAGAGGCGGCGCGATTCGGCCGCGTCGGGGCTTACTCTTCGGTGGCTTCGTAGACCTCGGCCGCCTCGTCCAGCAGTTCCTGGGGCACCTCGAGGCCCAAGTTCTCTGCCGCAGCGGTGTTGACGTAAAGCTCAACCTCTGACAGTTCCTCGACCGGCATCGTGGCCGGATCCTCGCCCTCGAGAATCCGCACGGCCATCTGCGCGGTCTGCTCGCCGAGCTTCTCGTAGTTGATGCCATAGGTAGCCAACGCGCCGCGCTTGACGGACTCGCCGTCGGCGGAGATCACGGGGACCTCCTTATCGCCAGCAACCTGAAGCAGGCCTTCCAGCGCAGAGACCACCTGGTTATCGGTCGGCACGTAGAACGCGTCCACGTCGAGGCTGGCCGCGGCCTGCTGCACCTCGGAAGCGGCTGAAATGGCCGTCTCTTCGATGGTGAGGCCCAGTTCCTCTGCCGCTTCCTTGGCCCACTTGACCTGAACCTCGGAATTTACCTCACCGGAGGAATACACGATGCCGACCGACTCGGCGTCCGGCGCGAATTGCTGGATCAGCTCAAGCTGCTCCATGACCGGGTTCTTGTCGCTCGTGCCCGTCACGTTGGCACCGGGCGCCTCAAGGGAATCGACGAGCTTGGCTTCGACGGGATCGGTGACGGCGGAGAACAGCACCGGTACGTCAGAGAGAGCCTGAGCGGAGGCCTGAGCCGAAGGAGTGGCGATAGCGAGAGCTAGGTCCAGATCGCCATCCGCGGCAAACTGACCCGCAATGGCGGTGTTCGTCGCCTGATCGGCCTGGGGGTTCTGCTCGTCGTACTCGACGTCCTCGTAGCCGGCGGCCTCCATGCCGGCCTTGAAGCCCTCGGCGACGGCGTCAAGCGACGGGTGTGTGACGAACTGGTTGATGCCGATCTTGATCTCTTCACCGGCCGCGCCTCCCGAGCCATCGGCCGGCTCTTCGGAGCCGCCGCACGCGCTCAGGACGAGAGCCGACGCCGCCAGGCCAGCGGTCAGCTGGAATGCTTTTGCGAGTTTCATGGTGGTCCTTTCCACGCGGGGCGCCTCGCCCCCGACTGAAGCCGAGTCGTCGTCGACTCGTTCACGAACAACGCCACCGTCTCTCGGCGGTGGGGATTCATGCTTGGTACTCCAGCATCCTACCTGTGCTGAACATCACTTTGAATCACGTATCGGCCCGGTCTTGGACCTTTTTCTGCTCCATCGCACGATGTGACGACAGATTGGATCTCAGAGGCCGCCAAGTTCCACTGATCATCTCCAGCAGGGGCCAACTTGCATGCGGGTCACTGGACGAACCGACTATTTGACGCCGCTCGGCGGGCTCTGCCTCGGAACTCTGTTCAAGCAGCCGGAGTGGCGCTAGATTGTGGTGGGCTGACAGGCCCGACAACGTTTTGGAGGGCACATTTTGGTGGATCAGGTCCGGTCGCCGCGGCGAAGCAGCTCACCAACCTCACGGCACACGACGGCACGGCGGTGGGTGCGCACGAGTCTGGCCTGTTGTTTGGCGGTCTGGCTCTTCATCGCAGGAGTCTTTCCGGCACGCGCCGCCGATCCGCTGTTTGAAACCGCACCCCCGGTAACAGTGGAGCAGACCCGAACGACGGGACACACGGCCTTATTGACCAACCGTTCGCGACCGATCTCCCCCTCACGCTACGTTCCATCCCACCTGACGAGCGTCTACGGCGTGTATCTCACGGCGCCTGCCGCGTCGGCGCTGCGAGACTTGGTCGGAGCAGCCAGCCGCAACGGTCACTCGCTACGCGTCGTCAGCGGTTATCGCTCCTACGATCGGCAGCAACAGCTCTATAACGCCTACGTATCCCAGTACGGCCAAGCGTATGCGGACAGCATTTCTGCCCTGCCCGGCACCAGCGAACATCAACTGGGCTTAGCCGTCGACGTCGGATCGCTCAGCGGCTCCTTCGGCTCGTCCCCCGCCGGACGCTGGGTGGCTGCTCACGCGCACGAGTTTGGGTTCGTCATTCGCTACCCGCAGGGGCTGGAGCACATCACTGGATACCGGTACGAACCGTGGCACCTGCGGTACCTCGGCAAACCGCTGGCCCAGCATCTGACGTCGTCCCGCTATCCGACCTATGAACAGTATGTCTCGGCGCTGACCACGTGGGAGGCTACGCCCCGCCCCGATACCGTCGGGCACACGTTCAAGCGTTCCATCGACTGGCTCTACTCCCAGCACATCACCGGCGGCTACTCGAATGGGCTGTTTGGACCGGATGATCCCGTAAGCCGTCTGGAGATGGCAACCTTCCTGTACCGCTACGCCAGCCGCTACCCCGCCGCGCAAACCGGGGCGCCCCCTACTCAGCCGCCGTACGTGGGTATCGGGATCGACCATTCCTACGCGGAGGAACTCGGGTGGTCCAAGCGTTGGCGCATCGCGAACGGATACACGGACGGCTCCTTCGGCACCGGCGACCCCATCACCCGTGGCCAGCTGGCCGCGTTCCTCATGAATTACGCGGAGAATGTCCACGGCGTTTCCGCACCCGAGCCTCCTCGCTCCTCGCCCTTCACGGATGTTCGGCCCGGCGGTGCGCACTACGAAGCCATTACTTGGCTGGCCTCCACCCGAATTACGGGCGGCTACGCTGACGGGGCCTTCCGGCCCTGGAAAACGACGACGCGCGGCGAAATAGCCGCCTTCCTTCAGCGCCTCGATACGTACCTACGCCATCACGCTTCAGCGTAGGAGTCGCGCGGCGGCTCATGTGCGCCGATAGACTGGTCGGACCATGGCTCTCACCCTGACTTATCCCGAATCTCTGCCCGTCAGCGCACGCCGCGAGGACATCACCGAAGCCATCCGTGAGAACCAAGTGGTGGTGATCGCCGGCGAGACGGGCTCCGGTAAGACGACGCAGCTGCCCAAGATGGTGCACGAGGTTTTGGAAGCCGAGCGCGCTGGCCAGAAGAGCGCGCGCCGCCGCGGACAAATCGGCCACACGCAGCCACGGCGCATTGCGGCGCGCTCCGTTGCGGAGCGCCTGGCCGAAGAGACGGGCGTGAAGATCGGCGAGGAGATCGGTTACCAAGTCCGCTTTACGGGCGAAGTCTCCCGGGCGACCCGCATCAAGGTCATGACGGACGGCATTCTGCTCGCCGAGATCCAACACGACCGCCTCCTCCGCCGCTACGACGCGATCATCATCGATGAAGCCCACGAGCGCAGCCTCAACATCGATTTCCTGCTCGGATACCTCAAGCAATTACTCCCCCAGCGCCCTGATCTCAAACTCATCATCACCTCGGCCACCATCGATCCGGAACGATTCGCCCGTCACTTCGGAACGCCATCGGACAACGCGGCAGCCGAGGACGGCGTCGTTCCGGCACCCATCATTGAAGTGTCGGGACGCACCTTTCCCGTGGAAATTCGCTACCGCCCACTGAACGCGGCGGCCCCCCAGGAACAGGATGGGCTCGAATCCCACACGGCCGAAGACGATCGCGATCCACTCGATGCCATGTCCGATGCGGTCGATGAACTGACGGCCGAGGACCCGGGCGACATCCTCGTCTTCCTCTCGGGCGAGCGCGAGATCCGCGATGCGGCCGATGCGCTGCGCGCCAAGGTCGCCGCGTCCAACCGCCTGCGCGGAACCGACGTGCTGCCGCTGTTTGGGCGCCTCTCCATGGCTGAGCAGCACCGGGTCTTCTCCCCCGGCGCGAACCGACGCATCGTGTTGGCGACCAACGTCGCAGAAACCTCGCTCACCGTCCCCGGCATCAAATACGTGATTGATGCCGGCACGGCCCGGATATCTCGCTATTCGCATCGCACCAAGGTCCAGCGCCTCCCGATCGAGCGCATCTCCCAGGCCAGCGCCAACCAGCGCTCGGGCCGCTGTGGCCGCGTCTCCGACGGCATCGCCATCCGGCTGTATTCCGAGGAGGACTTCACCTCCCGCCCCGAATTCACCGATCCCGAAATCTTGCGCACCAACCTCGCCGCCGTCATCCTGCAGATGACGTCCATGGGCATCGTGTCCTCCCCCGCCGACGTGGCCGCTTTTCCGTTTGTGGAGGCACCTGACGCTAAGGCCGTGAACGACGGCGTAACCCTCCTGCGCGAGCTCGGGGCCGTGACGAGTCGAGGCGACGTCAAGATCACGAAGATTGGACGGCAGCTAGCCCAATTGCCTCTCGACGTGCGACTCGGGCGCATGATCGTCGAAGCGGGACGCCGCGGGGTGGCCAAAGAAGTCATGGTTCTCGCCGCAGCGCTGACCATTCAGGATCCGCGCGAACGCCCCAGCGAGGAAACCGGCCTGCGCACCCAAGCGGCAGAATCGCATGCACGCTTCAAGGATGAACGCTCCGATTTTTCCTCATTCCTGTTGCTGTGGCAGTACCTACAGGAACAACAGAAGGAACTGTCCTCCTCAGCCTTCCGGAGGATGTGTAAGCGGGAATTCATCAACTACCTGCGGGTCCGCGAGTGGCAGGACCTCTTTGCCCAATTGCGCCAGCTCGCCAAGCCACTCGGCCTGACGCTCACCTCTGGCCCCGTCGACCCTGTCGGGACTGAAGAGCCCGTGCACCAGAGCCTGCTCGCGGGCCTGCTCGGACACATTGGCCTGTGGGACGAACGTCAGCGCGAGTACGCGGGCGCCCGGGGCACGCGATTCGCCATCTTCCCCGGTTCGGCGCTCTTCAAGAAGCGGCACGAGTGGGTCATGGCCGCCGAGCTCGTCGAAACCTCCCGACTCTGGGCGCGGACAGCCGCCGTCTTCAAGCCGGAATGGGTCGAGGAAGTCGCCCCCGACCTCGTGAAACGCAGCTACTCGGAACCACACTGGTCCCGCAAGCAGGGCTCCGTCATGGGGTATGAAAAGGTCACGCTCTTTGGCGTACCCCTCGTGGCGCAGCGCCGCATTCAGTACCGACGCGTCGACAAACGCGCCGCGCGTGAGCTCTTCATTCGCCACGCCCTCGTTGAGGGGGACTGGCGCACGCGCCACACATTCTTCCATCGAAACCGCAAGCTACTCGCTGAAGTCGAGGAACTCGAGAGCAGGATGCGCCGCCGCGACCTGCGCATTTCCGACGAGGACTTGTTTGAGTTCTACGCTGCCCGCGTCGGCGAGGACGTGACGAGCGAGCGGCACTTCGACCGCTGGTGGAAGCAGGCTCGCGCGAAAGATCCATCACTGCTCGACTTCGACCCGGACGCGGTCCTCGCCGTGAATGCCGACGACGTCGACGAGTCCGCCTACCCCACCAAGTGGCGCCACGGCGACCTCGAACTGGACCTCACCTACGATTTCAATCCCACCGCAGCCACCACCACCAGGGGGACGGGCGGTCACGGAGCGGGCCCGGGCCAGGCGCTCCCCCGCGACGGCGTGACCGTCCGCGTGCCGGTCCTGTTCCTTAACCAGCTGGATCCGGAGAGATTCCGCTGGCAAGTCCCCGGCCTGCGCACCGAGCTCGTCACCGCGCTCATCAAGTCGCTGCCGAAGCAGGTCCGCAAGAACTTTGTGCCGGCGCCGGACGTTGCCGCGCAGGCGGTCGCCGCCCTGACCACGGACTTCGACGCCGCAACAGACCGCATGGAGGAATCACTCGAGTTGGCGCTGCGCCGGCTGCGCGGATTCGTCATCCCGCCGGGTTCGTGGGACTGGTCGGCGGTGCCCGCCTACCTGCTGCCGACCTTCCAAGTGGTGGATAGTCAAGCCAAGATTGTGGGCGAGAACAAGGATCTGGCCGGGCTGCAGGAGCGCCTCGCCGACGCCAACCGTTCGGCCCTCGCCGCCTCGCTCGGTGCCGGAGGCGAACGATTGGCGGCCTTTGCTGGGGAGCACACCGGGAACGGAAAGACCGGCGGCACCACGCCTCGAGCCGCTCGGCCTGCCCCCGCCGCCTCCACGACGACTGCAGCGGCGCACGGCCAACGCGCGACGTCGTCGCCCGCCCCGTCAACTACTCGCTGGGAGGCCACCGGCCTGACCACCTGGACCGACGCGCTAGGATCCGCAGGCACCATTGAACGGAAGGTCAGTACCACGGTGGCCGGACAGACCGTGACTGGCTTTCCGGCGCTGATCGATGCTGGCTCCAGCGCGTCGCTCACGGTCTTCCGCAACGAGGCCGAACAGCTCGCGGCCCACCGTGGCGGCGTGATCCGCCTCCTGCAACTGCGCGTTCCGTCGCCCAACCGCTACGTCACCGATCACCTCAACAACCGGGAGAAGCTGGTCTTCACGCAGAATCCGCACGGTTCGGTGGATTCGCTCATCGCTGACTGTGCTGATGCGGCGATTGACAGGCTCGTGCCCGAGGAATTGCCGTTCACGCAAGCCGCGTTCGATGCGCTCTACGAGCACGTGCGGGCCGAGCTGATCGACACGGTCTTTTCCGTCACCGCGATCGTCGCGGACGTCCTAGACTCCGCCCGGCGCATCGAAAAACGCATCAAGAAGTCGTCCTCGCTGGCCCTCATGCATGCCTTGGCAGACGTCCGGGCCCAGCTCGAACAACTGGTGTACCCGGGCTTCATCGCGGCCACCGGGTATACCCAGTTGGCGCACTTGCCCCGCTACCTCAAAGCCATCGAGCTACGCCTCGACAAATTGGAAGGCGGCGCCGTCACGCGCGACAACCAGCACATGCTCGCCGTGCAAGCCCTCGAGGATGAGTACGACGCCGCCTTGGATCGGGTGCCAGCCGGCGCCCGAACTCCCCCGGCGCTGGCGGCCGTCAAATGGATGATCGAGGAACTGCGCGTCAGCCTGTTTGCGCAAGAGCTCGGCACGGCGCACTCAGTGTCCGCCAAGCGCATCCGCACGGCTTTGCGCCAAGCGACAGCGAGCTAGTCCGCAGGAACGGCCGTTCCGTGGCCGTCCTCGCGCAAGCCGCTGCGAAGCCGCTCCGCAGCTACGTCGAGCGCTGCGGCGTCGGCATCGCCACGGGGATTCGCGAAGTCGTAGTCAGCCATGGAATTCACGGGCCACACATGCACGTGGAGGTGCGGGACCTCAAATCCCATGATGGTGGTACCAGCGCGCTCGGACCCGAAGACGCGCACCTGACTCGCGCCGATCTTCTGGGCTACCGCTGTGATCTTGGCGTAGAGCCCGGCGTCGGCCTCCGTCCACTTGTCCACGTGGGCCCGGGGAACGACGAGCACGTGGCCGTCCGTTTGCGGGCGCACGTCGAGAAACGCCACGACGTCGTCGTCCTGCCACACAAATCGGGCCGGAATCTCGCCCGCAATGATCTTGCTAAACAAAGTGCTCATAGCCGCATCCTAGGCGAGGCGGCGGGGTTCCAGCACCTATGGATCGTTCCATTGCTGCCCGCCCCACCACGCTTGGTAGGCTAGAACCGTTCTCAATTTTGGAGCTCACCGCCCCATCACCGCGTCAGGAGCCTCTTCAGCATGACCAACTCTCCGTCCGGCGCCACGCGCGTGACGAAGCAGCGCTTGGCCGTCAGCGGCGCGCTGGAGGAACTTACGGACTTCGTCAGTGCCCAGGAGCTCTACCGATGGCTGCACGAGCAGGGCCACAAGGTCTCGCTGGCCACGGTGTACCGAATTCTGCAGTCCATGGCGGACGACGGCGCAGTGGACGTGTTGCGCTCAGGAGATGGCGAGGCCGTGTACCGGCAATGCGCGGTGGAGGCCCACCATCACCACATTGTGTGCCGGTCCTGCGGCACGGCCGTGGAGATCGAGGCACCCTCGATTGAAACCTGGACGCGGCAGATCGCAGCGGAACACGGTTTCACTGCCCCAGGCCACACGATCGAGATTTTTGGCCTCTGCCCAGACTGCACAGCGGCCGCGGGTGCCTCCACTGAGGACCACCCAGCACAGACCTAGGCCGCGGCCGCCACCTGCTTCCGGCGGCGAGTCCGCGTACGCCGGTAGGCGATGATGCGGCACACCACGTAGATTGCAAAAGAAATCGTGGTCACGTACGGGCTGATCGGCAGCCTCCCGGCCAGGGCCAACATGATGCCGCCGACCACCGATGTGCACGCGAAGAGAACGGACAAGACGACGGACAGCCCTGGACGCGCGGTGATCCGCAGCGCCGCGGCCGCGGGAGTAATCAGCAGGCTGAGCACCAGCAAGGCACCAACAATCTGAATCGACAGCGCCACCGCGAGCCCCAACAACACCATGAAGGCGGCTGAGAGCCAGCCGGCCGGGACGCCGCGGGCAGCCGCCACCGCAGGATCGACGCTGACGAACGTCAACGGTCGCCACAGGATGATGAGCCCCACAATGACGATCACGGAACAGGCCGCGAGCAGGCCCAGCTGCACGTCGTCGACGGCGACGATTTGGCCGGTGAGTAGACCGAACTTATTGGCACTGCGGCCTTGATACAGGGCGAGGAACAGAATGCCGAGGCCCAGCCCAAAGGGCATCATGACGCCGATGATGGAATTGCGATCCTTGGCGCGCGCGCCCATAATCCCGAGCACCAGGGACGCCACAATGGACCCGATAATGGACCCGCCCACCACGTTGGCACCGATCAACAGGGCGAAGGCGGCACCGGCGAAACTGAGCTCCGCGATGCCGTGCACGGCGAAGGCCATGTCCCTCATCATGACAAAGACGCCAATCAGCCCGCCGACCACCCCCAGCATGGCACCCGCAATGATGGAGTTCGCCACGAGCGGGAGCAGCTCGGAGTAATTCTCGAACGTAAAGATGGTGTTGAAGAGTTCATTCGGCGTCATCGCAGGTGCCCTTCGTCGAGTGCGTCCGAATGACCCGTTCCGTGGGGGTGTTCCACGGCCTCGGGGATGCCAAGGACCACGATCCGCCCGCGCGTGCGGAAGACCTCGATGGGGCTCTGGTACAAATCGGACAGCACCTCGGAGGTCATGACTTCGTCGACGGTGCCGATGTGGAAGCGGCCACCGGCAAGGTACAGCACACGATCGATATTCTGCAGGATCGGATTGATTTCATGCGTGACAAAGACAACGGCGGCGCCATGATCACACGCTTCGTGATGAATCATCGACGTCACGGCCCGCTGGTGGTGCATGTCCAAGGACAACAACGGCTCATCGCACAGCAGAAGGTCCGGGTTGTCGGCCAAGGCCTGAGCCGCCCGCAGGCGCTGTTGCTCTCCCCCGGAGAGAATGCCAACGGGCTGGTCCGCGTAGTCGGACGCCCCCACGCGTTCCAGCAACGCGTCCACGGTCCGATTAATCTGCCGGCGATGAAAGAGGCGAGGCCCCCAGCGATGGCCGTCGATTCCGAGTGCCACAAGGTCCCTTGCACGCAACGGGGTGTCCTCGGCGAACGTCTTTTGCTGCGGAATCGTTCCGATGCGGCGGGACCCCGCGCGGGCGGGCTTGCCCGCAATCTCGACGGTTCCGGCGGAGAGTGGCCGCAGGCCAAGGAGGACCTTGAGAAACGTGGACTTGCCGGAGCCGTTCGGCCCGAGGACGGCGAGGAACTCACCGGGAGCCACATCGAGATCGAGCCCCTCCCACAACACTCGGTCGCCGAAGGCCATGCTCGCGCCGCGTAAGCGGATCGCGGGCGGTGTCTCACTCGGCAAGTGCATCCTCCAAGGCGGTCAGGTTGGCATCCATCCACTCAATATAGTCCTGCTGCTCAGGCAAGGTCTCCGTAAATTCAACCACGGGCACGCCTGCGGCCTCGGCGGCCTCGCGGGCGGCCTCCGTTTGCGGGCTCGAGGTCTGCGGATTGTAGGCGAGAACGACGACGTCGCCGCCGTCGAGGAGTTCTACCAGTTCGCGCTGGATCAGCGGTGCCACGTCGTCACCGTGCTCGATCGCCTCGCTGTATCCCTCGGGCGTCGCGTTAGACAAGCCCGCTTCCTCGAGCAGGTAGTACGGCACCGGCTCGGTCATCGCGTAGTCGCCGTCGATGCCTAGCCCGCTCTGGCGTTCTTCAAGTTCCGCCAAGCGGTCCGAGAATTCCTGACGATTGGCCTCGAAGGTCTCCGCCTGCTCGGGCTCTAGTTCGCTGAGCCGCTCGGCGATGTCGGTGGCCACCGCGTCCATGACGTGCAAGTCATACCACACGTGCTCGTTGTACTCGGCGTGGTGGTGCCCGGCATGCTCGTCGGCGGTTTCCTCGGCGTGGTCGTCGCCGTGATCGTGCTCGTCGCCGTGGTCATCGTCATGGCCCGCACTCTCGGCAGCCTCTTCCTCTGCGTGCTCGTGGGCAGCCTCGGAATAGTCCACCGCGGTCACCACCTGATCGTCCGCCAGGCCCAGATCCCCGACCAGCTGGTCCATGTAATAGTCGTACCCGCCGCCGTTGGCGACCACCAGGTCCGCTTTGGAGAGCGCCAGTTTGTCCTGCGCCGTCGCCTCGTACGAGTGCGGGTCCTGCGCCGTCGTCGTCACGATCGACGTGAGCTCAACAGCGTCGCCGGCGATTTGCTCCACGAGGTCCCCATAGACGCTGGTGGAGGCCACGACGCGCGTGACGCCGTCGTCCGCCGCCTGCTCGGACGACTGGCCTGCGGCACCGCAGGCGGACAGAGCGAGGGCGCCGACGGCGGCGGACGTAACGGCGAGGGGAAAACGGGAGCGGGGCACGAACTGGCCTACCTTTCACACACCGCATGCCAAGAGATGCGGACGTCTTGAGTCAGAAGGAGTGCGACGATGCGCACCACTGCACCCTACCCTAAATGCGAATCGTTTGCATTTTCACGGGGTGGGTGCCGACGCCGCATTCGCCGACCCGTTGCGGCGACGCTCCCCCTGCGCCTGAGTAGCGTCGCGGATTTCGCCCACCAACACTTCGATGACGTCCTCCAAGAACAGGATTCCGCGCGTGGCACCCTCAGAATCGATGACACGGGCCAAGTGCGACCCCGTTCGCTGCATGACCGAGAGGGCGTCCTCCACCTCCGTCAGGCCGGACAAGTTGGCCAGGGTGCGCAGGCGCGTCAGGGGAATGGCCTCATCGGACCGATGCGGCGGGATACTCATGACATCCTTCAAGTGCAGGTAGCCCGCCAAAAGGTCCTCGTCATCGCGCATGACGAAGCGGGAGAACCCGGTCCGCCCGACCGCCCGTTCGAACTCGTTCGGCGTCGTCGTCGCGGGAAGACTGACCAGGTCATCGAGCGGCACCATTAACGTCTCGGCCGTATACCCCGAGAACTCGAGCGCGCCCGAGATCACGCCCGATTCGTCCTCCACAAGCCCCTCCCGGCGCGACTCCTCGACGATGTTTTGGACCTCTTCTAGGGTGAAACTCGACGCCACCTCGTCCTTCGGTTCGACCCGCATTGCGCGCAGCAAGTGGTTGGCGACCCAGTTGAGGCTGGCCACCACCGGATGGACCAGCCGTGCCAGACCCAGCAACGGCGGGGCCAAGACCAGCACCGAGCGGTCGGCCACCGAGACGGAGATGTTCTTCGGCACCATTTCGCCGAAGGTCACGTGAAGGAACGTGACCAACAACAGCGCGATGACGAAGGCCACGGGCGACGCCAGCGAGTCGGGCACGCCGAGGGTATGCAGCGGCTCCGCCAAGAGGTGGTGGATGGCCGGTTCGGCAATGTTGAGGATCAACAATGAGCACACGGTGATGCCGAGCTGGGCGACAGCCAGCATCAAGGAGACGTTCTCCATGGCCCGCAGGGCGGTCGCCGCCGGCTTACTGCCCGCGTTGGCTTTAGGCTCAATCTGGCTGCGGCGGGCGGTCATGACGGCGAACTCGGCCCCCACGAAGAAGGCGTTGCCCAAGAGCAGGACGACGAGCCAGACGATTCCCATCCAGTCACTCATGCGGCCACCTCCGGACCTTCGGCGTGGTGCACGGGAATGTACCGCAATCGCTCGACGCGGCGCCCTTCCATGCGAACGACGACGAGTTGGCCGCGCTCCAGATCCACGCAGTCTCCGACGTCCGGAATGCGCCCGAGTTCCGCCATCATGTATCCACCGGCCGTCTCGTAGGCCCCGTCCTCAGGGATAGTGAGGCCGGCAATGTGATCGCCGATCTCATCTGGCCGCAGCATCCCGGGGAAGTACCAATCACCGCTGGCCGCTTGCAAGACGCCCGGCATCGTGCGGTCGTGCTCGTCGGCCACTTCGCCCACGATCTCCTCGACGAGGTCCTCGAGGGTGACCATGCCGGCCGTGCCGCCGTACTCATCCAGCACCATGGCCACCTGCAGATTAGCCTCACGGAGTTCGGCCAGCAGCGAATCCAGATGGACCGTCTCCGGAACGGAAATGATCTCCGACATGACATTAGCGGCCACGAGACCGTGACGACGCTCGCGCGGCACGGCGACGGCCTTCTTGATGTGGCAAACACCCAACACGTCATCCGGCGACTGGCCAATAACCGGGAACCGGGAGAAGCCCGTCCGGCGCGCCACCTGAATGATGTGTTCGAGGGGATCTTCAGCCCGCACGGATTCCATGCGGATGCGTGGAGTCATGACGTCCGCCGCCGACCGTTCGGCGAAGCGCAGGGAGCGTGACAGAAAGTTCGCTGTTTCCTGATCAAGCGTTCCCAAGTCGGCCGAGCGCCGGACCAGAGAAGCCAGCTCCTCGGGGTTACGGGCACTGGAGAGCTCCTCCTTGGCCTCGAGGCCCATCAGACTCAGGATCCAATTCGAGAATCCATTGAGCACCACGATGGCTGGCTTGAAAACCGCGGTGAACAGCAGCTGCGGGCGGGCCAAGGCCTTGCCCACGACGAACGCTTTGGCAATGGCCAGGTTTTTCGGCACCAACTCACCGATCAGCATCGAGAGTAAGGTAGCCAAAACCATGGCGACGATCAGCGCGGCGGGCCCCGCCGCGGCGTCGAACCCCCACGCCTCGAACACGGGCGCTAGGAGACGCCCGACGGAGGGCTCCATGACATAGCCAGTCAACAGCGTGGTGAGGGTAATTCCCAGCTGGCAGGACGACAGCTGCGTGGAAAGAGTCTTCAGGCAACGCAGGAGCGGCTTCGCACCACGATCACCGGCATTAATCGCTGCCCGCACCGTCGTCTGGTCGAGGGCGACGAGAGAGAACTCAACAGCTACAAAAAATCCTGTCCCGAGGATCAGGAGGAGGCCGAAGCCGAGATAGAGCCACTCCATTCAGCAGCCCGTTTCCAGCGACGGCGGCGCGCTGCGGCGAAAGCTCGGTCTAGAAGGCTCCGCGCTGGCTGCGTCGGCAGCGGGTTGGTCGGTCAGAGTACACAGGGAGGCGCCGGCGCTGGTGGCCGCGGAATGAACGCGCGCGGCCGGCCGGCTCAGAGAGTGACTGTCCATAAGAATCCCCAGTGTACGCAATCAGGATGAATGTGGGTATGGGGACGCGGCCCTGTCCCCGGGCCTGGGGCGTGGGCGGCCGCTCGCCGCGGGAACCAGACCGCTCACGACATGGCTGCAGATAGATTCGCAACTGAACGACGGAAGTCACTAGACTGACCGGAGGTCTAAGACTCACGCCCCGCACCACGTTCGCGGGGTCAACGCGGCGAGGCTATTCAAGGAAGAGGCGTATAGACGTGCCAGATCAACCGCACCACCGGCTGACCGAAGAATTCGGCGGAAACGAATGGCTCGTTGATGAGCTATATCAGCAGTACCGCCGGGACAAGAACTCTGTCGATAAAAAGTGGTGGGACATCTTCGAGTCCTTCGAGGAATCCGGCAACGGTGCCAGCGCGTCGTCGGCGCCACAGGCCGAGCCGGCAGCGAAGCCGGCCCCGACCCCCTCAGCCCAGAAGTCGCAGGACTCGGGCCAGTCCACTGAGCCGTCCTCCGCCACCCATGCCCGCGTCGTCGACACCACGGGCACTACCGCCGGCTCGTCCAGCGAGTCGTCCACGGGGTCCAGCAAGGAACGCCTCCCCGCCGACCCGTCCCCCGACAAGACCAAGCAAAAGTCCGCACCCAAGACGGCCCCGATCCCGGCCGAGCTGCCGAAATCGCAGGGTGAGGCGCCCACCGAGGAAGACGTGGTCAAGCCCCTGCGCGGGCCAGCCAAAGCCATCGCCACCAACATGGAAGCCTCCCTGACGGTTCCGACGGCCACCACTGTGCGCGCGGTGCCAGCCAAGGCACTCATTGACAACCGTGTCGTGATCAATAACCACCTCGCCCGCGCCCGCGGCGGCAAGGTGTCCTTCACGCACCTGATTGGCTTCGCCGTCGTTCGCGCGCTCAAGTTGTTCCCGTCCCAGAACGTGACATTTGACGACTCCAACGGCAAGCCTTCCGCTGTCCACCCGGCACACGTGAACTTCGGCATCGCCATCGACTTGCCGAAGCCGGATGGCTCGCGCATGCTGGCCGTGCCGAACATCAAGAAGGCCGAGACGCTCAACTTCTCGGACTACTGGAACGCCTACGAGGACCTGATCCGCCGGGCCCGCAATAACAAGCTGACCGCTGACGACTACGCCAACACGACCGTCTCGTTGACGAACCCCGGTGGCATCGGCACGGTGCACTCCGTACCGCGCTTGTCCAAGGGCCAAGCCACGATCGTCGGCGTCGGGGCCCTCGAGTACCCGGCCGAGTACCGCGGCGCCAGTGAGAAGACCATCGCGCGCGCCGGCGTCGGCAAGATCATCACGCTGACCTCCACGTATGACCACCGCGTCATTCAGGGCGCCGGTTCGGGCGAGTTCCTGCGCATCATCGAGAACCTGCTGCTCGGCGCAGACGGCTTCTACGACGAGATCTTCGAGGCCCTGCGGATTCCTTATGAGCCCGTGCGGTGGGTCCGGGACAACCAAGTTGATGCCGACTTGGAAGTCAACAAGATCGCCCGGATCCAGCAGCTGATTCACGCCTACCGTGTGCGCGGCCACCTGATGGCCGACACCAACCCGTTGGAGTACGTCCAGCGGCGTCACCCGGATCTCGACATTCAAACCTACGGCCTGACGCTGTGGGATTTGGATCGCGAGTGGGTGACGGGCGGATTCGGCGGCGATCAGCGCCTGCCGCTGCGAAAGATTCTGGGCGTTCTGCGTGACACGTACTGCCGGACGACCGGCATCGAGTACATGCATATTCAGGATCCCGAAGAGCGGGAGTGGTTCCAGGCGGAACTGGAACACGAATACTCCAAGCCCACGCGGGAAGAGCAGTTGCGCATTCTGGGCAAGCTCAATGCCGCCGAAGCCTTCGAGACCTTCTTGCAGACCAAGTTCGTCGGGCAGAAGCGCTTCTCGCTCGAGGGCGGGGAATCGCTGATCCCGCTGCTGGACGCCATCATTTCCGACGCCGCCGACGGCGGACTCGACGAGGTCGCCATCGGTATGGCTCACCGCGGCCGTCTGAACGCGCTCACCAACATCGCTGGCAAGACCTATGCCCAGGTCTTCCGCGAGTTCGAGGGGACCCAGGACCCTCGCTCGGTTCAGGGCTCCGGTGACGTCAAGTATCACCTCGGCACCGAGGGAAGCTACGTCTCGGACCATGGCAACGAGACCAAGGTCTACTTGGCCGCCAACCCGTCGCACCTCGAGGCGGTCAACCCGGTCCTTGAGGGAATTACCCGCGCCAAGCAGGACCGCCTCGACCGTGGCAGCGATGGCTTCTCCATCCTGCCGATCTTGGTCCACGGCGACGCGGCGTTTGCGGGCCAGGGCGTCGTGGCTGAGACCCTCAACCTGTCGCAGCTGCGCGGCTACCGCACTGGCGGAACCGTGCACGTCATCGTCAACAATCAGGTCGGCTTCACGACGGCACCGACGTCGTCCCGCTCCTCGGTCTACTCCACCGACGTCGCCAAGATGATTCAGGCTCCCGTGTTCCACGTCAACGGCGATGACCCTGAAGCCGTGGTGCGCGTGGCCCAGTTTGCGTTCAAGTACCGCCAGAAGTTCAACAAGGACGTCATCATCGACCTCGTGTGCTACCGCCGCCGCGGCCACAACGAGGGTGATGATCCGTCGATGACGCAGCCGATGATGTACAACCTCATCGAGGCCAAGCGCTCGACGCGCAAGCTGTACACCGAGGCGCTCGTCGGTCGCGGTGACATCACGCAAGAAGAGGCCGATCAGGCACTGCGGGACTATCAGGACCGGCTGGAGCGCGTTTTTGCGGAGACGCACGCCGCGCAGACGTCGCCGATCCCCGCGGTCAGCTCGGATGGCACCGTCAACGATCTGGAGCTGCCGAATGCTCAGGTGAGCGATGGCATCAACGCCCCCGCCACCACGGCGATCAGCGCAGAAACCCTCGCCCATATTGGCAGTGCGCACACGCAGATTCCGGAAAACTTCACGGTTCACCCGAAGCTCAAAGCACTGCTGGATCGCCGGGCCAAGATGTCGGCCGAGGGCGGTATCGACTGGGGCTTCGCCGAGATCGCGGCGTTCGGATCCCTCTCGATGGAGGGCGTCCCCGTTCGGCTGGCCGGCCAGGACTCCCGCCGCGGCACCTTCGTCCAGCGCCACGCCGTCTTCCACGACCGCAACACTGGCGATGAGTGGATGCCGCTGCAGCATCTTTCCGAGGATCAGGCCAAGCTGTGGATCTACGACTCCCTCCTGAGCGAATACGCCGCAATGGGCTTCGAGTACGGTTACTCCGTCGAGCGTCCCGACGCGCTGGTGCTCTGGGAAGCGCAGTTCGGCGACTTCGTCAACGGCGCCCAGACGGTCATCGATGAGTTCATCTCGTCGGCGGAGCAGAAGTGGGGCCAAAGCTCCTCGCTCGTCCTCATGCTCCCGCATGGTTACGAGGGGCAGGGGCCAGATCACTCCTCGGCACGCATCGAGCGTTTCCTGCTGATGTGCGCCGAGAACAATATGGTGGTGGCCAACCCCACGACGGGCGCCAATCACTTCCACCTGCTGCGCCGACAGGCGTACTCGCGTCCACGCAAGCCGCTGGTGATCTTCACCCCGAAGCAGCTGCTGCGCCTCAAAGCCGCGGCCTCTTCGGTGGAGGACTTTACCCAGGGCACGTTCCGCTCGGTGATCGGCGATACGGCCGACCTGTCGGCTCAGGACGTCGAACGCGTGGTCCTCGTCTCCGGTCGCCTCTACTACGATCTGGCCGCGGCACGGAAGAAGGCCGAAGACACCAAGACAGCGATCGTGCGCGTCGAGCAGTTGTACCCCCTGCCTGTCGAGGAGATTCAGTCTGAGCTAGCCAAGTACCCGAACGCCGACGTCGTCTGGGCTCAGGACGAGCCGGCCAATCAGGGCCCGTGGCCCTTCATTGGGCTGAACCTCGCCCCCGAGTTGGACCGGACGCTGCAGCTGGTCTCACGCACGGCCTCGGCCTCGACGGCCGCCGGTTCGCACAAGCGGCACGATGCGGAGCAAGCCACCCTGCTCACGCAAATTTTCGACCGCGGATAACCGAATCCACGCGGAGGGCGGGCACGACGTTCGTGCCCGCCCTTCGTGTTGCACGGCGCCACCGCGTCCACCCACTTGCTAGGGTTGAGCCACCGCCAGCAGAAAGGTCCCTCGTGGAACAACGAATTATTCGCCTCGTCGCCGTCGGTGACGAGCTTCTGGCCGGGCACGGCGACCCACGTGCCCTCGGATGGTTTGGGCGCGTTTTGGCCCGCACGACGAGCCCCGAGACCCTCGTGGAGCCCTATCAGTTGGCCGCGCCCCGCGAGGGGACGGAGGCGCTCGCCAAGCGATGGCTGACGGAGGCGCGCCCCCGGTTTTCTGACGCGCGGGAGAACCGCGTCGTCATCGCCTTGTCCGACGCGGATCTCGACGAAGAACTCTCCACCGCGCGGAGCCGACTCAACCTCGCCAACATGCTCGACGCCGCCTCCCAAGCCAGCATCAAGGCCATGGTGGTTGGCCCTCCCCCGGGACTCGACGCCGACCGCAACCGCCGTCTCGCCGAATTGTCCGCTGCTTTCGCCGATGTCGCCAGCCGGCGCCACCATGCCTACGTCGACACGTTCACGCCCTTGCAACACCATGAACAGTGGCGCAATGATTTGGCGGCAAACGACGGAGCCCCTGGTCAAGCAGGCTACGGACTCATCGCTTGGCTGGTTCTGCACCGCGGCTGGTACCAGTGGCTTGGCATGCCGGAGCCAGCTGCCGGTTAGGCCCCAGGACCTCGGTGTGGGAGACTGGTCTGTAGTCCTTTTCGGATGATCATCCTTTGACGAACCACCTTGAGGAGTCACCATGAGCAGCAAGCGTGCACGTAAGCGCAAGGATCGCAAGCGCGGCGGCGCCAACCACGGCAAGCGCCCGAACAGCTAAGCGATTCGTTCTGCGAATCACAGGAGGCCGGCACCCCGATGGGTGCCGGCCTCCTGTGCCTTCACGGCAGGGCCCAGGCTAGCGGTGCCCACTCTCGACTCGGATTTCACTGATGCGCATCATGATGCGCGATTTTAGCGTGTGCGGGGCTTGCTCCGTGCAGGATCGCTTGACCACGGAACGAATGATGCATTCCAAGTCGTACTCCTGCGCGCACTCCGTGCAGTGCTCGAGGTGGCGCTTGACGTCATTGAGGTCGTCGACAGACAAAGCGCCGTCGAGGTATTCGTAGAGCCGGACGATCCGCGAATCATCGCAGTCGCCCAGAGACTGACAGTCGCCCATTTACTTCTTCTCCTGCTTCTTCGCCGCACCGCGTGCGGTCCCCTGATCTCCGATACCGCGGTCTGCTGCGTAGTCGGCGAGTAGCTCACGCAACTGTTTGCGACCGCGGTGCAGACGTGACATGACAGTGCCCATCGGGATGCCAAGGATCTCTGCGACTTCCTTATAGGCATACCCCTCCACGTCGGTGAAGTAGACGGCCAACCGAAATTCCTCAGGGATGGTTGCCAAGGCGGTTTTCACGTCTGAATCCGGCAGGTGATCCAACGCTTCAGCCTCCGCAGACCGCAATCCCGTCGAGGTGTGCTCGGCGGCTTCGGCCATCTGCCAGTCTTCAACCGTGTCCGTGCTGGCACGCAGGGGTTCTCTTTGCCGCTTGCGGTAGAGATTGATGTACGTATTGGTCAGGATGCGGTACAGCCACGCCTTGAGATTGGTTCCAGGCTTGTACTGGTGGAACGCTGAATACGCCTTGGCGTACGCCTCTTGGACCAAGTCCTCGGCGTCGCTAGGATTACGCGCCATCCGCAGGGCCGCCGAGTACAGCTGATCGACGTACTGCAAGGCGTCCGCCTCGAAGCGCGACCGGCGCTCTTCGGTGGTCTCTTGCGCGGCCGTGTCCGTGCTGGTCTGTGAATCGGTCATCACGCGACAGTCTACGCGCGTCGGCCTCTCCATGACGGTCGTGGATGATCCAGCCACCGAGCGCCTCCATATCTCTGACTGTTCCTTGCAGGTCGTATAACGAACCCGGCCGCCATGCCTATTCCCGCGAGCTATTTCGGCTCCAGCACGACTCGTCAGCGCGGAAAGAACGCGCCAGCATCACAAAGATGTCAGACTAGGGACTGACACGTCGGCTTGACCATGGAGGAAGAATGACTGCTGTCCGCGCGATCGCACGCCCTTTGCTCGCTTCGAGCTACGTCTACACAGGACTCGAACGGCTACGGAAGCCGCAGCTCGCCGCCGTGCGCTTGCGGACGGTGCTTGATCGGGCCGCTGCCAAGGCGCCGCGCTTGGCGCCGCTGGCCGAGCGCGCCGAGTTGGTCGTGCGCGCTATTGGCGGGACGCAGATCGCTGCGGGGATTTTGTTCGCCGCAGGAAAAGCTCCTCGTTTCTCCGCCGCAACCCTCGTCCTCTCCTCTCTCGCGGCCGCCGCGGACGATTACGCCGATACCACCATCGCGGAGAAACTGAAGCACGCTTCCCTCGGCGGCGGAGTCCTCTTGGCCAGCGTCGACACGGCCGGGCAGCCCTCCATCGCGTGGCGCGCCCAGCATCTCACCAAGGACGTCCGCAAGCAGTTGGCCCGCACCAATCAGGACGTCACGAAGGCGGTGCGCTCCACGGCCAAGGATGCGGCCAAGAACGCCGAGGACCTGCTGAACCGTTAACCCAGATGACCACTTCAGGTATCTCTGCCGACCTGTGGCCGGCGCCGTACGTCGACGGCCCCGTTGACGCGACGGTTTCCATCCCCGGATCGAAGTCCCTCACAAACCGTTATCTGCTGCTCGCTGCCCTAGCGGACGGGCCTTCGATCCTGCGGCGCCCCCTCCATTCACGCGACTCCCGTCTCATGATCGAGGCCCTCGAAGCCTTCGGCGCCCGGGTGGAGGAGCTGCCCGGGCACGGCGAGTATGGGCCGGACCTCCGCGTGACTCCCCCCACCGCAACGATCTCGAACCCCGGCGTCGTCGACGTCGACTGCGGGCTGGCGGGTACCGTGATGCGCTTTGTCCCACCCCTTGCGGCAGTGTTGGGGCGCCGCGCCCGGTTCGACGGCGATCCGCACGCCCGCCAGCGGCCCATGTCTCCCATCGTCGACGCCCTTCGACAACTTGGCGCCACGGTGGACGACGACGGTCGCGGCGGTTTGCCCTTTGAGCTCTCCCCGCAGCCACCACAGGACGCACCGGCACAGGTGAGCATCGATGCCAGTGGCTCTTCGCAATTTGTCACGGCCCTCCTGCTCGTGGGGTGCGCGCTGCCCGGCGGCCTCACGGTCCACCATGTGGGCCCCACGGTCCCCAGCCCGGATCACCTTGCCATGACCCTCGACGTACTCCGCAGCGTCGGCGTTGACGCCACCCAAGTGGGGGCGTCCGCGTGGACGGTGGCTCCCGGGCGCATCCCGGCGTTCGACACGGTGATCGAGCCAGACCTGTCCAATGCGGGTCCGTTCTTGGCCGCTGCCATGGCAACGGCCGGCACGGTTCGCATTCCTGATTGGCCGCAGCGCACCACTCAAGTTGGTGACCAGTGGCGCTCCATCCTCACCCGCATGGGCGGAATAGTGAGCTGGGACGATCACGTGCTCACCGTCTCGGGGCCGGCCGAACTGCTG
The DNA here is from genome assembly GCF_015751895.1 of Zhihengliuella flava. Lineage (NCBI taxonomy): Bacteria > Bacillati > Actinomycetota > Actinomycetes > Micrococcales > Micrococcaceae > Zhihengliuella > Zhihengliuella flava. The sequence goes on from NZ_JADOTZ010000001.1 coordinate 471,724, forward strand.
GGCATCGATGTGCCGGATTCCTCAGAGCTCGCTCCCACGGTGGCCGCGCTAGCGGCCTTGGCCACGACGGAATCCCGACTCACGGGAATTGCCCACCTCCGGGGACACGAGACGAATCGCTTGGCGGCCGTGGTCACGGAGATTCGACGCCTCGGTGGCCGCGCCGAGGAACTCGACGATGGGCTGGCCATCGCACCGGCGCCGTTGCATGCGGCGGACGTGCAGAGCTATGACGACCACCGCATGGCCACCTTTGGCGCGATCCTCGGCCTCGCGGTCCCCGGTCTGAGAGTCGAGAACATCGCCACCACGAGCAAGACCATGCCAGATTTCCCGGACATGTGGCAGCAGCTGGTCTCCACCGCGAGGCGCGCGTGATGGCTCGCTCCCACGACGACTGGGACGAATCAGACGTCCGCGTCCGCCCCAATAAGCGCGGGTCCAAACCCCGAACCAAGAAACGGCCCAAGCACGAAGATGCCGTCTCTGGACGCATCGTCACCGTCGACCGCGGCCGTTACACCGCGATGGTTGATGAGGGCGCGTCCACGGAGCGCCTCGTGATCGCCGCGCGCGCCCGGGCCCTCAACCGCCAGGCCGTCGTGCCTGGAGACGTGGTGGGGCTCGTCGGCGACACCTCAGGTGAGCCCGACACGTTGGCACGCTTGGTCCGCATTGAACACCGGCGCACGCTGCTGCGCCGCAGCGCCGATGATTCGGACCCCGTCGAACGCGTAGTGGTCGCCAATGCGGACCAGCTCGTCATCGTCGTCGCGGCTGCCAATCCCGAACCACGCACGGGATTCATCGACCGCGCCCTCGTGGCCGCGTACGACGCCGGAATTCACCCGATCTTGTGCGTCACCAAAGCCGACGTTAAGGATCCCGCAGAGCTCTTGGCGAACTACGCGCATCTGGATCTCGACGTCGTCGTCAGCCGCAGTACTCACGATGCGGCCAGCGGGACCGACGCACGGTCCGCGGACGGCGAGTCGGCACGTCTGGACTCGGCTGCGCTCGCTGCTTTGCGGAAGCTCTTGGACGGACAGATCAGCGCCGTGCTGGGTCATTCGGGCGTCGGCAAGTCGACGCTGGTCAACGCACTCACGGGAGCCGAACGCGCCACGGGCGGGGTCAATGCGGTCACCGGCCGTGGTCGCCACACGTCCTCCTCTGCGCTGGCTTTGCGGATCGACGACGCGGCCGCGGGCACGTGGATCATCGACACGCCCGGAATCCGCTCCTTCGGCCTTGCCCTCGTCGATCCTGAACACATCTTGGCCGCCTTCGACGACCTCGCCCCGGCCGCCGCGCACTGCCCTCGCGGCTGCGGGCACAGTGGCGCGGACCCCGGCTGTGCCCTGGATGCGTGGGTGGCCGATGGGCGCGCCGGTGACTACGGTGCGGACCGGCTGTCCTCCTTCCGGCGCCTGCTCGGCGCGGAAGAGGAGATCGAGACCAAAGAACTCGGTTCTCACTAGTGCTGGGGTAGGTTGGAGAGTATGACCTCCGACGTGATGACGTACAACGATGATCTGCGCTTGGCCCATGTCATGGCGGACTCCGTCGACTCGATGACCATGGAACGGTTCAAGGCGCAGGACCTAGCGGTGGAGACCAAGCCAGATCTCACCCCGGTCACCGACGCCGACCGCTCGGCAGAAGAAGCCATCCGCGGGCAGCTCAAGCGCTCGCGCCCCCGGGACGCCGTGCTGGGCGAGGAGTATGGAAGCACCGGCCACGGACCCCGCCGCTGGATTATCGACCCGATTGACGGGACCAAGAACTTTGTCCGCGGGGTCCCGGTGTGGGCCACGCTGATTGCCCTCGTCGACGAGGGGCGGCCCGTCGTCGGCCTGGTCTCCGCGCCGGCCCTCGGTCGGCGCTGGTGGGCGGCCGAAGGAATGGGGGCCTACACGGGGAAGTCTCTCGCCCGGGCCACTCCCCTCCGCGTCTCAGGCGTATCGGACATCGCCGACGCGTCTCTGTCCTATTCCAGCCTGTCCGGGTGGCGCGAGCGCGGCCAGCTGGAGGCCATGCTGGACCTTCATGATCAGGTCTGGCGCACGCGTGCCTACGGCGATTTCTGGTCCTACTGCCTTGTCGCCGAGGGCGCCGTCGATATCGCCACCGAGCCCGAGCTCGGCCTTCATGACATGGCCGCCCTCGTCCCAATCGTCCAAGAGGCCGGCGGCCGGTTTACCTCGCTCGAGGGTGAGGACGGGTGCTTCGGCGGCAACGCGCTGGCGAGCAACTCCCTGCTGCACGAGCAGGCCTTGAGGATCCTGTCCGCCAGCTAATTTTGGTACCCGTTGTAGTGCCACCGCTGGCCTGACCGCGATATTTCTCCTGCAGGTTGTGTTCTCCTCCGCCTCCGGGCAAAATTTAGGCATGACTAAAACTTCTCGAGGCCCGGCACGCCTCGTCCGCCGGGTCGCTGCAGCAGCGTTGCTGACGGCACCGCTGATACTCGCTGGGTGCGGCGCCGATGCCTCGCCCCCGGTGTCCACACCGCCCTCCCCCGGCGCCACAGGATCGACGGACGATCAACCGGTGGTACTGACGACGTTCAGCGTCCTGGCCGACCTCGTCCAGCACGTCGCGGGCGACCGCGCGGACGTCGTCTCGCTCACCAAGCCCGGCGTAGAGATTCACGGCTACGAGCCCACTCCCTCAGACCTTGTCCGCGTCAACGAGGCGGACCTCGTCATCGATAACGGACTCGGGCTGGAGCGCTGGTTCGAACGCTTCATCGAGGATGTCGACGTTCCGCACGCCGTACTGTCGGAGGGGATCGAGCCCATCGACATCGCCTCAGGCGAGTACTCCGGGACGCCGAATCCCCATGCCTGGATGTCGCCGTCGGCAGCTCAAACGTACGTTGATAACGCCGTCGCGGCGCTGAGCGACCTCGCACCTGAAGACGCAGACTACTTCGCCGCGAACGGCAAAGACTTCAAAGGCGAACTGCAACAACTGGCTCAACAAACGGCGGCCGCGCTTCCAGCCTCCGGCGCACTCGTGACCTGTGAGGGGGCCTTCTCCTACCTCGCGCGGGACCTTGGGCTCGATGAGCACTCGCTCTGGCCGGTCAATTCGGATGTCGAAGGCACCCCGCAACAAATCGCCGCCCAGATAGAGTTTGTGCGCTCCCATGATGTCCCCGCGGTCTTTTGCGAATCTACGGTCAACGACGGCGCCCAACAGCAAGTTGTCGCGGCCACGGGCGCTGACCTCGCCGGGCCACTCTACGTCGACTCGCTCTCGGGCCCCGACGGTCCCGTCCCGACCTTCTTGGATCTTCTGGAGTACGACCTGCGCATCATCACCGATGCCCTCGGGCAGGAGGCCTCGTGAACGTCATCGACGTCGAGAATCTCAGTGTGACCTACGGCAGCGTCAAGGCCCTCGATCAGGTCAGCTTCACGGTGCCCTCCGGGGAACTGTGCGGGTTGATCGGCGTCAACGGAAGCGGCAAATCCACGCTGTTCAAAGCCCTGATGGGTCTCGTCTCACCGCGCGCGGGCCGCCTTGAGCTATTCGGCCAGTCCCAAGCCGTGGCACGGCGCCAGCAATTGGTGACCTACGTGCCCCAGGCCGAGGACGTGGACTGGACCTTTCCCGTGAGTGTGCGGGAAGTGGTCATGATGGGACGCTACGGGCACATGGGGCGGGCGCGACGACCGCAGCCCGTCGATATCGAGGCCGTTGACGTAGCACTTGAACGCGTCGGGCTCACGGAGCTAGCTCACCGCCAGATTGGCCAGCTCTCGGGCGGCCAGAAGAAGCGCACCTTCGTCGCCCGCGGCATCGCTCAAGGCGCCGACCTCATGCTCTTGGATGAACCGTTCGCCGGTGTTGATGTCACCTCTGAACGCGTCATCTTGTCCTTGCTGACGGCCTTGACCGCTGAGGGACGCACCATCTTGATGTCGACACACGACCTCGCCGGGGTCCCCTCCTTTTGCACCCAGGCACTGCTCTTGCACCGCACCGTCATCGCCTCGGGTCATCCGGACGAGGTCCTGACCGAACACCACCTGGCCCGCGCGTTCGGCGGACCGAGAGAGGAGGCCTAAATGACACCCTGGGAATGGATCACGCAGCCCCTGTCCTATGGGTTCATGACCGACGCCTTGATCGTGGCCGTTGCCGCGGCCCTCGTCTGTTCCGTTCTCTCCTGCTGGCTCGTGCTCATGGGCTGGGCGCTCATGGGGGACGCGATCTCCCACGCCGTGTTGCCCGGTGTGGCGCTGTCCTATCTACTGGGGCTGCCGTTCGCCGTGGGCGCGCTCGCTTTCGGGCTCGGCGCCGTCGCCCTCATTGGCTCCCTGCGTTCCAGAACATCGCTGAAGTCAGACACGGCCATCGGGGTCGTCTTCACCTCACTCTTCGCCCTCGGTCTCGCGATTGTCTCCAAAACCCCGAGTGATGTCGACCTAGGGCATATCCTCTTCGGAAACGTCCTCGGCGTCACGGATGCGGAAATGCTACAGGTGCTCGCCCTCGCGGTGGTGACCCTTGGCGTCCTGCTCTACCTGCGCAAGGACCTGACGCTGTTGGCCTTCGATCGCGTTCACGCCCACGCCCTCGGCATCAATACCAAGACGCTCCATTTTCTCCTGCTGACTTTGCTCGCCCTCACCGTGGTGACCAGCTTGCAGGCCATGGGAATCATCTTGGTCGTGGCTATGCTCATCATCCCCGGGGCCACGTCATTCCTGTGGACACGTTCCTTCGGCAGGATGCTGTCCATCGCCGCCACGCTCGGCGTCACCTCCGCCGTGTGCGGCCTGTACCTGAGCTACTATCTGGACGTGTCAGCGAGCGCCGCGATCGTCCTGACGCAGGCTGCGTTCTTCGCCCTCACGCTCGCGGCGGCCCCCGAACAGGGGCTGGTTTCACAGGCTATCCGCCGGAGGAAAACAGCATGAACGGACCCGATGCTTCTTCCCTCAAACTGACGCCGAGTGAAGAGAACTACCTGAAGTCGGTCTACAGCTTGCGGGAGTGGGACGCACTCGAAGTCACGACGGGTGCCCTCGCCGGCAAACTCGGCGTGGCGCCCGCCTCCGCTACCACGATGGTCACCAAGCTCGTCGCCCGCGGCCTCATGGAGCATCCTCGCTACGGGGCCATCACCCTTACCCCCGAGGGGACTCGTGCCGCCCTCCAAGTCGTCCGCCGGCACCGGCTCATCGAGACCTTCCTCGTCGAGCAACTGGGCTACACCTGGGACCAAGTCCACGACGAGGCTGAAGTCCTTGAACACACAGTCTCCGAGCGCTTTATTGAGCGCATTGATGCGTTGTTGAACCATCCTCAGGCGGACCCGCACGGGGACCCTATCCCCACGGCCACCGGCCAGCCACGCCTGCCGGACGCCGTCCGCCTGGACCGGGCTCCGGCAACCGAAGGCGCCGTCGTCGTGCGCATTTCCGACGATGATCCAGAACTCCTCCGGGCCTGCGCGGAGTCGGGCGTCGTACCAGGGGCCACGCTCGACACGGCTCAGCACGGCCTGCCCCACGCGACAATGCGTGCCATCTGGGTACGCGTCGAGCGATAACGCGCATGTCGAATCACCAGTTGCGCATGACCTGGCCCGTCGTTGCCGCAGTTGCCGCCGCCGGATTCGTGGGCACACTGTTGCGCTACGGACTCAGCCATCTGCTCGGAGACGCTGCGCGACCCGTGGTCGAGGCCGGCCACGTGCAGTGGGACACCCTACCGTGGGGGACCGTGCTGGTCAACGTCGTCGGATGCCTAGCGTTGGGCTGGGTGACCGGATGGTGGGTGGCCGCCGGCATCACCCACGGCGGGCGACGGCGGCTCCGGCTGGCGGTCACCGGCGGACTTCTCGGCTCATTCACGTCATTTTCCGCGATCGCAGTGATCACACCCGGCGTAGCCCTGTCGGGCGCGGAGCTCAGCGACACCGGCCTGTCAATCATCTGGACACTGGGTGCCGCGCTGGCGTGCTGCGGTGCCGCGGCCGCGGGCTTACTCGGTGGACGTTGGTCCCACGGCGGATCGCGGCCACACCACGACCCAGCGGAGCCACGCTCATGAGTGCGCTCTGGCTGGCCCTGGCCGTCGGTATCGCCGGGAGCCTCGGTGCCGTGGCACGGGTATGGCTCGATCTCCGGCTGACTCCCCGCGGCTCGCCCACGCTCCCCCTCGGGACGCTCACGGCTAACGCCGTTGGATGCCTACTCCTGGGTGCGGCGCTCGGCGGCCTACCCGCCGAAGGAGCGGCCGTCTCCCTCCAGCCCGTGCTCACAGCGGGACTCTGCGGCGGGCTAAGTACGTACAGTTCATTCAGTGTGACGACCATGACCCTCTGGCTCGAGGGCGCCGTCGGCCGCGCCCTCGTCAACGCCCTCGCGAACCTCGCCCTCGGCGGCGCCTCGGCCGCCACTGGATGGGCACTGATCGACGTGTTGATCCGCTAAAGTTCATGTCGAGCCGGAAATCGACGTCAAGCGCGAAGGCTATTTCGAGGCGGCTCGCCGGCCGCGCGGGCGCTCCTTGGCCGCGGCGCGCCGTTCGCGCGCAGCCGTTCTCGATGCCCGCACTTGGTGATCTGCGGCGCCCAATACGCGCCGCAAGCGTATGGTCAACACCACGCTGATCGCCGTAAAGGTCACGATGCCCCACCCAAGGGTCAGGAAGTCCAACGCAATCAGGACGACGCCGGCGGCCGCGAAGAGCGCGTGGCTCACCACCGGCCGCACGGGCCACAACAAGCGCCACGAGGAATGTGCGCTCAGGAGGATGGTTGTCACGATAACGGCCGGCAGGCCACAGAGGAGGACCGCCCACACGATCGGCAGATCGACGACGTGGATACCCCACAGGATGACCGCACCAACCAACGCGACCTCGAGCACGAACGATAGCGCGTTAGCGACCTTGATCATCCAGCGACCCACCTTCCCCACAACCATGACCACGTGACACGTTTGGAAATTCTAGCTGCGGTCGGCCCCGGTGTCAGGTCACACCACACGCGGCGGTCTGCGGCCGCGCGCTACCGAGACGGCCGGGAAGGGCAACAAAAAACCCGCCCAAGCAGTGCTTGGGCGGGTTCGTCGTGGAGATGGCGGGAATTGAACCCGCGTCCGATGAGGTGTTGCCTGGTCTTCTCCGGGCGCAGTTTGCTTTGAGGTTTCTCTGCCCCTCAGGCCGTCACGCAAACAAGCGGCCTGTTCCTCCGGGCACAGTCATCTAAAAGTCCCGAACGTACCGATGACGAATACGTTCAGCAGTGGCTATCTAAACGACGCCAGATTCAGAGGCGATAGCAACCCCTGGCTGACGGACTGTCTGGCTGCTTAGGCAGCGAGAGCGAAGTCAGTGCGCTTAGATTCGGCACTTATTGGTTTGCAGAGAGCGTTTACGAGATAACTCTGCATCCTCGGCCCGCTTCTCCTGACGCGACTCACATCGTCGAAACCGATCATCCCCGTATGCGGTTGTCAATGGCGGTATCCCGCCTCAAACCACCGCAGCGCTAACTGCGGAAGTACCTAGTCTAACGCATCCGCCGGGTGGTTTCATTCCCTACGCCGTGTAACGGTTTCTCTCGCGCATCGCACGCAGCGCTTCGCGGTTGTCCTGCTTTTCCCGCAGCGTCTGCCGCTTATCAAACTCGCGCTTACCCCGCGCCACCGCAATTTCGACCTTGGCCCTGCCATCTTTGAAGTACAACTGCAGCGGAACGATGGTGTTGCCGGCCTCCTGCAGCTTGCGTTGGATCTTGGTCAATTCCTGACGATGCAGGAGGAGCTTACGACGCCGTCGGGCCGCATGGTTGGTCCACGATCCGTTGAGGTACTCGGGGATGTAGATCTGCTCAATGAAGAGCTCGTCCCCATAGAACTGGGCAAATCCGTCGACGAGCGACGCTTTGCCCTCGCGGAGCGACTTGACCTCGGTCCCGGTGAGGACCATGCCTGCCTCGAATTGCTCTAGCAACGCGAAGTCGTGCTTGGCCTTCCGGTTGGTCGCCACAACGTGATTTGCCGGATCCTTGGCACTGGTCTTTTTTGCCATGACAGCCTCCCTCTCAGACTCGATGCGCACGCATGACAGAACGTCTATGCTACGCGACGCTCGCCGCCTGGTGGTTCAGAGCAAGCCCAGTGGGTTGACGGCCTGCCCGTTGAGAATCGTCTCGAAATGCAGGTGGCAGCCGGTCGAATTGCCCGTTGTGCCGACATAACCAATGACCTGGCCCCGCGAAACACTTTGGCCGTTGGAGACCGCGAATCCGGACATGTGATGGTAGTTCGTCGCCAAGGCGTTGCCGTTGATCACCCCGTGGCTCACCGTGACCTTGTTGCCAGAGCTTCCGCCCCAGCCCGCAAACCAGACCTCGCCGCTCGCGGCCGCGTAGATCGGCCGTCCGCAGGCGCCGCCGAACCCGTAATCGATGCCAGCGTGGAGGTACCCGCCGGCACCCCCGTAATCGATCGTGCCGGAGGGAGTCGGGCGCCATCCAAATCCTGAGGTGATGTAGGCACCCGCCGCAGCGGGGTTCTGCAGCCCCCAGCTGCTGACCGAGCTATCTTGCGAGGAAACCTTGTCCTCCGCCTCGCGCGCTTCCTCTTCCTTGCGCTCGGCTTCCTGTTCCTTGCGCTCAGCTTCCTCCTGCGCAGCCTGATCCGCCCGCGCCTGCTCGGCGGCCTCACGAGCCTTGCGCGCTTCCTCGGCCTTTCGACGCGCCTCCTCGCGCTCACGTCGCTCCTGCTCGGCGATCTCCTGCTTGAGCTGCTCCTGGCGAGCAGCGATGTCGGAGATCACCTGCTCCTGCTCCTGCTCAAAGGCGCTGATCTGGTCCTGGATCTCCGGCCGTTTGGCCTCGAGCTCAGCACTGAGCTCCTCGGCTCCGGCAATCAGGCCATCCACTTCTTGCTTTTTGGCGGCTGCTTCATCACGTGCCGCCTGTTCCCGATCCAGCGCGTCCTCGGCTTCGGCCTTGAGGCTCCGGATCTCTTCCTCGACCGCTTCCAGTCGGACCTGTGCATTGCGCTCTGTCGCGGCCTTTTGGCTCAATTCCGTCAGAACGGCATTCTGACTGCGCAGGGCCTGTCCTGCGAGATCGAGGCCATCGGCGAGGTTGCCCTTCTCCCCCGCATTGAGCATCAGGCTCAGGTTGTTATCAACGCCCCCGCGCTTGTAGGCCTGCGTCGCAATCTGGCCGATGAGCTCGCGAGTTTCATCGATCTTGGCCTGATCTTGCTCCAGCTCGCTCGTGAGGTCGTCACGCGTCTGCTCGGCATCGGAGACCCGCTGTGTCAGCGTGGCGACCTCTTGAGCCGCGATATCGACGCGCCCTTCAGCCTCTGCGAGAGCTTGACGGGCCCCGGGCAATTGCGACTGATAATCCTGCAGTTTGGCCGCGGTTTCCTGAATGTCCTTATCCAGGAACTCCAAGTCGGTCTCGAGTCCGTTGATCTTTCCGTCCAGCTGGTCTTTTTGGTCCGACTGCTCTTGGATCTGATTCTTGAGCTCGTCGATCTCATCCGCCGTCGCTCCGGCGGCTCCCAACCCAACAGCGAGAACTGCTGCTAGCGCGCCGGAGAGGACGGCGCGTGAAAGGGTGCAGCTACGTTGCTCTGCCAAGGGTGTTCCTTCCTCATTGATGGCGGCCTAGGCCACCGCAGTGATCGAGCCGGCTCGTGACCGGAACGAGATCTTAGACCTTAAGGTACCGCCTCAACGTTAACATTGACGAGATACCCGCGAGTACGGCGCCAAGAACAAGCAGCGCTGGCGCGATCACCAAGACATCCGAGCTAGCGATGAACGCCGTTCCTGGATACTGCTGGGCCAAATGTCCTTCGATGAAAAAGTGCGCCACGGCCCACAGGGCGCCACTGGCTAGGGCAGCTCCAATGAGCGCAGCGATGACGCCTTCCAATACGAAGGGCAGCTGGATCACCAGCTTGGACGCGCCTACGAGCCGCATGATGCCCGTCTCGCGCCGACGGCTGAACGCGGAGAGGCGAATGGTGGTCGCGATCAACAGCACCGCGCACACGATCATGACCGCGGCAATGCCGAGCGAGACAAGCGAGGCCACATTCATGATGGAGAAGATCTGCTCCAGCAATTCACGCTGGTCAACCACCACATCAACCCCTTCCATGGAGGAGAACAACTCGTTGATGACCTCATACTTCTCCGGATCGATCAGGCTGACTCGGAAGGACTCCGGGAGCTGATCCGCGGTCACCGTGTCGACGATGGGAGAGTTCTCAAACTGGTCACGGAAGTGTTTCAGCGCCTCGTCTTGAGTCTCGTATTGGTAACTCTCAACGTACTGGCTGACAGCAGGTGAATCCATCATGGATTCGATGGCGGAGCGCTGCTCGTCCGTCACGGCACCTGCCGCGCACGTCTGAGTGCTCGAATTGTCTGCACAGAGGAAGATGGAGACTTGGACCTTGTCGTACCAGAAATCCTTCATCTGATTGATCTGCATCTGCAGCAGCCCGGCGCCACCGATGAAGGAGAGGGACACGAAGGTCACGAGGACGACGGAGACGACCATGGACAGGTTGCGGCGCAGACCGGAACCAATTTCCCCAAGGATGAATGCGAGCCTCACAGTTCGTCCTCCTCGGTGTCGAAGGGAGCGATGGCTTGATTTCCGGAACCGACCTCGCCTTGCGCTTCCTTCGCGGGCCGCAGTTCTCGTGTGCCATCCGCGTTCACGACCGGGATCATCGCGGTGTACTCACCACCTGTTTCATCGCGGACCACGCGCCCGGCGGACAGCTCGATCACTCGTCGCTTCATGCTGTTGACGATGTCGTCGTCGTGCGTGGCCATGACCACGGTGGTGCCGTTCTGGTTGATGCGATCCAAAATGTTCATGATGCCCACGCTCGTTGCGGGGTCGAGGTTACCGGTGGGCTCATCCGCGAGGAGAATTCCCGGCTTGTTGACGATGGCGCGGGCAATCGCCACGCGCTGTTGCTCACCGCCCGACAGTTCGTGCGGCATGCGTCGTTCCTTACCCTCCAGGCCAACGAGCTTGAGCACCTCGGGGACGGTCTCGCGAATCATGTGACGGCTCTTGCCGATCACCTGCATGGCGAAAGCTACGTTGCCGAACACGTCCTTATTCGGCAGGAGACGGAAGTCCTGGAAGACGACGCCGATGCCGCGGCGCAGTCGCGGAACCCGCCACGACGGCACGCGCGCCACATTCTTGCCGGCCACATAAACCTCGCCCGTCGTCGCGCGTTCCTCGCGCAGAACGAGTCGGAGAAAGGTGGACTTGCCGGAGCCGGACGGGCCCACCAAGAAGGCGAAATCACCATGGTCCACCTCGAGGTCAATACCGTCGAGGGCTGGACGCGAGGTCGCGTCGTACACCTTCGTGACGTCTTCGAATCTGATCATGTCGGTCCTGCCCGCACCAGCCACCGGCTATCGGCTGAGCGCGCGGGTCTTTGCTGGGGGAAGTGTCAGCACCGGCACTTGAACTTTAGCGTTTCTCGCACCGCACCCCGGGCAGGCGTGGCCGCGTGTCGTTATCAGTCTGTTATCAGCCGCCGCACAAGTTCGGCGAGGACGCCAACCTGCGACTCACTGGCGCACGCGTGAGACGTCGAGAGGGGCCGCCGTGGCGGCCAGAACCTCGTCCACACTCACCCCGTCCGCAGTTTCCACGAGGCGCAGACCGTCGGGCTCGACGTCGATGACCGCGAGGTCCGTGATCATCCGATCGACGACTCCGCGACCCGTCAGTGGCAACGTACATTCGGGGAGAATTTTCGGCTCCCCCGCCTTGGTGACATGCTCCATGAGGATGACCACACGCTCAGCGCCTTGGACGAGATCCATGGCACCGCCGGGCCCCTTGACCATCTTGCCGGGGATCATCCAATTCGCCAGGTCCCCCGTGGCGGAAACTTGCATAGCACCCAAGATGGCCGCATTGATTTTGCCGCCGCGAATCATCCCGAAGCTCGTCGCAGAGTCGAAGAAACTGGCGCCGGCCTTGACGGTCACGGTCTCCTTACCCGCATTGATCAAGTCCGGGTCAACATCGTCCTCGACCGGGTAGGGCCCGACGCCGAGGATGCCGTTTTCGGACTGCAGGACCACGGTCACGTCCTCGGGTACATAATTCGGCACCAGCGTTGGGAGGCCAATACCCAGATTGACGTAGTCGCCGTCGCGCAGCTCGAGGGCCGCGCGACGAGCCATCTCCTGACGGTTCAGTCCCATGAATCAGCCCTCTCCCCCGGACGGGCTGACCGTCCGCTTCTCGATGCGCTTTTCAATGTCGGTCCCAACCTCGATGATGCGGTGCACGTAGACGCCCGGAAGGTGCACTTGATCGGGGTCGATCTCGCCGGGCTCGACGAGCTCCTCGACCTGAGCGATGCAGATTCTGCCGGCCATGGCCGCTGGCGGACCGAATTGGCGAGCCGCCATGTTGAAGACAAGATTGCCGTGCCGGTCACCGCGCCATGCATGGACCAAAGAAAAGTCGGCAACGATCGACTCTTCGAGCACGTACTCGGCGGCCGTCCCTCCGGGCGCGAATTCTCGGACTTCTTTGGGCTGCGAGGCTTGGACCACCTGGCCCTCGGCGTCATACACCTGGGGCAATCCGCCGTCGGCCACTTGGGTGCCGACGCCGGCCCGGGTATAGAAAGCCGCGATCCCAGCGCCGCCGGCGCGCAGTTTCTCGGCCAGCGTGCCCTGCGGCGTCAGCTCAAGTTCCAGCTCGCCCGTCAGGTAACGGCGCGCAAACTCCTTATTTTCACCCACGTACGACGACGTCATTTTGCGGATTTGACCGGCCTCGAGCAGCACTCCGAGGCCCCACCCATCGACGCCGCAGTTGTTCGACACCACCGAGAGTTCGCTGGCACCCTGCTCGCGCAGCGCCTCGATCAGCGCAATGGGATTGCCCGAGAGGCCGAATCCACTGACGGCCAGCGTGGCTCCACTCGGTATGTCCGCCACGGCAACCGCCGCGGATTCAACCGTTTTGTCGAGTGACATCGACCCTCCAACCAGACTCATGCTACGGCGTCGTTGCCGCGCTGGTCCGATCGTAACGAGAACCGCGTCAAATGTTAAGGGTCACTAACTTTTACGAGGTGGGATTTGTCCGCTCTCCCGCGCGCCAACGAATGCCCGCGTCAATCAGTCCATCGATGTCGCCATCGAAGACGACGGACGGGTTGCCGACCTCGTATCCCGTGCGCAAGTCCTTGACCAGCTGCTGGCCGTAGAGGAAGTAGGAACGAATCTGGTCGCCCCAGCTGGCCGTGATATTCCCGGCCAACTCCTTTTTCTTGGCAGCGTCCTCCTCCTGCTGCTGGAGGAGCAGTCGGGTCTGCAGCACCCGCATGGCGGCGGCCCGGTTTTGGATCTGAGACTTTTCGTTCTGCATCGAGACCACGATGCCGGTCGGTAGGTGCGTCAGGCGCACGGCGGAGTCGGTTGTATTCACCGACTGGCCGCCAGGGCCCGAAGACCGGAAAACGTCGACGCGGATGTCATTCTCCGGGATCTCGACTTCCTGCGCTTCCTCCATGAGTGGCAGGACTTCGACGGCCGCAAAGCTGGTTTGGCGCTTGTCCGCCGATCCAAACGGGCTGATGCGCGCCAGGCGGTGGGTACCTGCCTCGACGGAGAGCGTGCCGTAGGCATACGGTGCGTCCACTTCAAAAGTGGCTGACTTGATGCCCGCACCCTCCGCATAGGACGTGTCCATGACCTTGGTCGAATAGCCGCGGCGCTCGGCCCAGCGCAGGTACATGCGGAGCAGCATCTCGGCGAAGTCGGTCGCGTCGTCGCCGCCAGCGCCCGAACGGATCGTCACGACGGCGGCGCGCTCGTCGTACTCACCAGACAGGAGGGTGACGACTTCGAGGTCGGAGAGGCTCTTCTTGAGGCTTGCGAGCTCCTTCTCGGCCTCGGCGAGCGTGTCCTCGTCGTCTTCTTCCTGAGCGAGTTCAACCATGACCTCGAGGTCGTCAATGCGTGCCGCGGTCCCCTCGAGGCGGCGCAGCTCGGCCTGGCGGTGGGAGAGCTTGGACGTGACCTTCTGCGCGGCGTCGGGGTCGTCCCACAGGTCCGGGGCGCCGGCCTTATCGGAGAGGTCGGCGACGTCGGCCCGGATTCGTTCGATGTCGCTGACGGACTCGATGGACGCGTACGTCGCGCGCAAAGCGCGGATCTCCTCGGCAAACTCAGATATAAGCATGGTGCTCCCAGACTACGTCATTGGTCGATCGAGGGACGCGCGCTCGCGTCGACGCCAATCCCGATTCCATCCGGCACAAACCACCCGATGATCGGCGGTGAAACCGTCGCTTCGAGTCGGATCAGCACGGTTGTCCCGGAGTCGGACAAAGTGGCCCGCTCAAGCTCGAGGTTTTCGTAGCGTCCGGCCGCGCCGCTCCGCACCAAATGCTGCTCACTGCGCGCCCGGACCACAGAGGTCGTCAGCACAGTAGCGGTTACCGAGCCCAGGCCCGAGCCATGGGCCGCTGCGTCGGCCACAGAGTCGGCCTCGGATTGAAGACGACGCGCCTCGAGGTTCACGGCCGTGGCGGCCAACATGGCGCTGATCGCCAGGAGGGCGATGACCACATACCCAATGATCAGGATGATGGTCTGCCCGTCGTCGCCGCTGTCGCGAATCTTCATACCTAGATCCCGCCGAAAATCCGGGTGGCTTGCGCATCAATTGTTCCGACGCGCATGTCAACGCCGGGCGGAGTCAGGGGAAGGTCAAGGTCCACGGTAATCGTCACGGTCACGACAGCGTCCCGGTCCATACACGTCGGGTGACAGGTGTAAGAGAAATCGACTCTCTGGCCCGAGACGCCCATGTTCTCAGCTGCTCGCTGCGCCGCATCATGAGCCCACTCCTGGGCCTCTTCCTCGCTCGCCGCCTGCACGAAGGCGTGGGCAGCGTGGTCTGCTGCACCCACTGCGGCGTAGCTCGCTGCCTGGATCTGACTCGCCGTGAGAATTAAGTAGACCAAGGGCACGAGCAGCAAGACACCGAGCATGGTGAATTCGACCATCGCCGACCCGGCGTCATCCTTCCACCAGCCCCACGGACCGGGACGATGTTCGTCCCTCTGCGCATCCTGAGAGCCCGTATTCCTAGTCATAGCCGACTGCTTCTCCGCTAACGTTGAGCTGACCCATCGAGGGTAAGAAGCCCAAAAGCGGCATGTGGGTGGAGATCTCCACGCGCACTCCCTCAAGGCCGTTGACGGAAATGGCTGTTGCGGACACATCCTCAGCAAAGCGCGGGGACAGGGAGGTTGAAACGATATCCGCCGTCCGCATCGCCCCTTCTTCGACGGTCCGGTCGGCGAGCGCACCATACCTGGCGCCGGCCGACGCCGCGTCCATGAGGGTATTGCGCACGTGGAGCACCAGCGCGAGTTGAAGCACTGCGAGAAAGACCGCAGTCAGCACAGCCACGGTCATCACAAACTCGGCGACGGCTGACCCACCGTCAAGAGCGGTCGATCGTCGAATCCGAGAAATTCTGACCCAACCCCAGCGCCGTGCTCGTGTGGTATCCACGTGCAATGACCTCGTCTAACCGTCGACGTCGATTAACCGAGTCCGGAAACTCGGTCGATGGCTTGCTCAAACAGGGCACTGAGCCGCGGACCGGCAATAGCCAGGAGTGCCGCAACGAGAACCGCAGACATCAGCGTGATCATGACCCATCCCGGAACGTCACCCCGTTCTTCTCGACGAATACGCTGACTCAAATTAATCACGGCCGTAAGCAAGGCAATGAGGACGACGTGTCCGAGGCCGCCATGTCGAATCAAGTTCTTCACTTTTTCTCCCTTGTTGATGCGTTAGAGGTTGAGGTCAATGAGGGACAACCCGGGAAAGACCGCGAACACAATCGTGAGCGGCAAGACTCCGAAGACGACCGGAGCCAGCATTCCAATTTCTTTCTTACCAGCCGTCTCCATCAGCTCGCGTTTAGCTGCGTCGCGCACATCTTGGGCTTGGGCTCTGACGACTTCCGCCAGTGGCGTACCCCGCTCCACCGCTACGGTGATGGCATCCACGAAACGTGTCATCGCGGAAAGGTCAACCCGATCCGCAAGTCGGCCGAGGGCCGAGCTCAACGTCGCTCCGGCCCTCAAATCGGCGAGGGTTAGCTCGAACTCGTCAGCCAATTCGCCGTCGACAAGGCGAGAAATGCGCTCAATAGCGCCAGAACTCGTCTCGCCCGCGGCTACGGAAAGCGCCAATAATTCCGCAATACTGGGAAACTCATGGAGAATTCGTCGGCTTCTTTTCTGAATTTGTTCTCCGAGGTACCACTCGCGCAAGAAGTAGCCGGCCATCGTCGCCCCCACTATGAGGATCACCGCAGAGACCCAATGCGTCGTCCCGGCGAGGGTTCCGAAAACCGTCCATGCGACGGCGAGCAGGAATCCACTACCAGCCCACACGACTTGCTCCGCCCGAAATTCGGTGACGGTCATTCGCAGACCCGCTTTTCGCAAGCGCGACTCTAACGTCCCGGATGCCGGATTCACGCGGTGGAGCCACCGCGTGAGATCGGTTAAGAGCGGACCAAAAACACTTCCGATAGGTCCCAGACCGGAGGCTTCGGCACGTATCCCACCCAAGATTCGGGAGCCGACGACATGCGCGCGCAATTGTGGCGCCACCCGTTCGGCAAATGTCATACGGCGCATGGCGGGGAGCCGCATGAGTGCCAACCACAGACCAGCACCCAGGCAGACTCCCAAGGTGAGTGCCCACGCCATCGGATAGCTCATTTGATGACCCGCTCTTCCTCGGGCAAGGCGCCAATCCGCAACATGATGCGATAGCAGACGAGGGAAACGACAAGTCCGCCCAACAGTACGCCGGCCCCCGTCCACGTCGAGTAGGCCTCGACAGCCTGCGGCTGCATCGCTAGGAGCAGCAGAATGACCCACGGAGCACCCACCGCAAGGCGCGCGGCATTGACTGTCCACGACTGACGAGCCTCGAGCTCGCCGCGCGTCCGAGCACTTTCACGTAAGAAAACGCTCAGCGTCCTCAGCATCTGACCCAGGTCGGATCCACCTACTTCGCGTGTCATCAGCAACGCGGTGATGATTTTGTCCGCCACGGGATCCGCCAATCGATGCCGTAGTTTTTCGGCCGCGTCACGGAAGCGACCGCTCGCCCGATAGTCCAACGCGAATTCACGGAAGTGCGGCTGTAAGTCAGGCGGACCTTGCGTGCTGAGCTGGGCCAGAGCATCAGGCAGCGGCAGTCCTGCACGAATGGCTGAGCGCAAGTGATCAACAACCTCTGGCCATTGCTCACGCAGCGCTGCAGACCTCTTGCCAGCGCGCCACCGCAAGATCACCCACGGAACTGAGGTACCGAAAATGGCGAAAACCGCTGCTATCAGCGGCGCAGCCGTAACCAGCAACACGATTAAAAAACTGACCACAGCACAGATCACCGACGCGGCGATCAATCCACGAACCGTGAGATTGTTGACTCCAGCTCGCAGAATCAACAACTCTGCCCGTCCGCGTCGGCGTGGCCGTCGGTCGTGCGGCGGAATGACCCAAAGCGAACGCCACACCAAGAACAGGCCCAGGCCGAGCAAGAATCCCAGCAATAGACTCACGACATGACCTCAGCCAAGGCGCTGATGTCCACGCCAGCTCGTACCAGTTTCTCGTGATGAAAGTCAGCCTGCGGATTTGCCGTCAGCTCGCCGTTCGTCCGTGAGAACACCGTAGAAGATTCAATGATGCCGTTCTCGACTCTGTGGCCCAGCTTGATGATTTCGGCAACTTGTCGGTGCCCCTGCGCCGTCCGCTCACAATGGACCACCAAATCAATGCTGGAAGCGACGGTGGGAACCACAAAGTGTGGCGTGATGTTCTCCCCAGCAAGAAGCGGCAACGTGCAGATCTTCGTCACCGCATCCTGTGCGCTGTTGGCATGGAGGCTTGCCATGCCTGGCAGCCCTGCGTTCATGGCGATGAGCATATCCAGGGCTTCAGCCTCCCGAACTTCGCCAACAACGACTCTGTCAGGTCGCATGCGCAGTGCCTCTTTGACGAGACGCCGCATGGTGACCTCACCTCCGCCTTCAAGATTCGCCTGCCGACATTGCAAAGCAACCACATCCCGACGATTAACCTTGAGCTCGAAAATTTCCTCGATCGTGACAACTCGCTCGCGAGTTCCGATGGCCGACGTCAGGCAATTGAGCATGGTCGTCTTACCAGCTTGAGTCGCGCCAGAAACGAGGACATTCATGCCACTCGATACAGCCGCCTGAAGGTACTGAGCCGCTCCAGGCGTCAGTGATCCCAACTCCACCAGTTGATCTAGTCGCTGTGCCCTGGCAATGAACTTGCGGATATTGACGGACCAATGGCGTCGGGTGATGTCCGGAATCACGACGTGCAGCCGCGAGCCGTCAGGCAGCGCGGCGTCAACGAATGGCGACGACAGGTCGAGCCGCCGCCCAGAAGGCTTGAGCATACGCTCGACGAGCGTTTCCACTTGGTCAGCAGTGAGCCGGATTGACGTCAGCTCGCTGACTCCGCCTCGGGCACAGAAGATTTCGGTGGGGCTATTGATCCAAATCTCTTCAACTTCAGGATCATCGAGCAGTGGCTGCAATGGACCGAAGCCCGCGACGGCGTCAAAGACCTGCCGGGTGACTTCGTCGAGGGCGCCAAGCCGCGGCAACGTCCCCCTCACCGAACGCTCATCATAATCACGGACTGCCGCGTACACGATGCGGCGAACTTCCGCGCTTTCCCGCGAGGGGTCTAGACCTCGTAGACGGATTACTTCCCGGACTTCATCTTCAACGATACGAACACCGTCCACCACGCCTCCCTCCGGCCCTTCGTGCAGAGCTCCATTTCATCCATCCAAAGAATTTGGCATTCACGAGGCTATCGACCCATGGGATGCATAAACAACTACATGATCACAATCTGTGGATAACTCGCACCGTCCACTGGTCAACTCCTGTCGCGTCACCGACGGTCCTATTGCTCCTAGGCTCATGAGCGCATCCCGATTCCATCGAGCGAGGAGTACAGTGCGCGGATTCATCTATCTGGATGACCACTTGTCGTATCCCCAGAAGACGCGGATCTTTGCCGTCGACACCTGCCGTGACATCCCCGGGGGGCAGCTGGCAGAGGCATTGACGCAGCTTGGTGCACCACAGAATCTCTACTACGGCGATCGGCAGCTCCAAGACCTCGAGACCGTCTCACTAGACCGCGCGATTCATGTCTCGCCGGTGCGTCAAACAGCCCTCCCGCTCGGCTTGCCGCGACTCTGGTTGACGGTTGAGTCGGGCCCCGATGCCGGTCGCAGCCTGACTTTAGACAGGGCGACCATCAGCATTGGACGCGGCGAGGGAACCTTGGACCTTTTAGACCCTGCACTTTCTCGACACCATGCGCGCATTGAATCTGACGCACAAGGCGTCCGCTTAGTAGGGACTGACGGCACTCACCGCACCTTGCACGTCGGGGACCGATTCACACTCGGATCCTCGAGCTTTGCGCTCCAAGAAGTCGCCCCGAGGAGCAACGCCACGACGGCGCCACACCAGCGCTGGCCCCCTCAGCCGCTCGATCCTGGTCCTCCGCCTCCCCGCCAACGGCCGTGGCTCCTGTTACTCGGCGCCGCTGCGCCCGTCGTTCTCGGATGTGTGCTGGCGCTCATGACCGGCTATTGGTTTTTCCTAGCATTCAGCGCGTTGGGCCTGCTCACGGGGGGCGTACAAGGAATCGACCACCTGCGGGACCAGCGCCGATTCGCAGCCGAGCTCCGGCGGCTGTCCACCGAGCACGCTTTACGCTTGGATAACGTGTGCCCCACGTTGGGTCAGCTGGGATTAGACCTACGGCAACCTGCCCAAACGCCTGAAACGGAGCACGCGGATCGAGAAGCTGTTCCGCCGGCGCTCGAACAACCTCTGCGTCTGGGCATGGGCCGCATCACCACACCACTCATACATCATGCAAGCAAAAACAGCAGTGTGGCACCCCGTCTGACCGGGCCTGCAGTCATCACACTACGCGCCGGACTCCACGCCGAATGCACGGGCGCTGCTTCATGGGCGATACTGATCCGCCTTTTGAACTTGGCCGCCGAGGGCTCAGTGACGGTCGTCCTTGACGAGGAGCTTAACCTCCCGCCTGAATTCTTGACCGTTCCAGGAGTGCTGCTTGGAGGCTCGGTCCCGGACCCTGAATTCGACCCCCATCTCTTGGTGGTTCACGTTTGCTCTCGCCGCCATGATCGCCCTCCAGGGCGGGACTCGGTACGCCTAGCGATGGACTGTTCTGATGCCACTCACTCCACGTGGAAGCTCATCTCAGCGCCAGAGGAGGTGGAAGCCTCACCAGATCACCCGGATGAACTCTTTCTCGATGGGGCGACGAGAGAGACAGCGCGCCGCCTCGCCAAGCATTTGTCCACACGTCGGCGTCGGCCGGGACACCGGCGTCGGCTCCCCGCTTCCCTTCCCCTGACGCGCCAAAACCCACCATGGACGGAATCCGCCCAGCATGGTCTCACGTGCACCGTCGGGCTGACACGTGACGGGCAGCTCGACGTCGACCTCGTCGCTGACGGTCCACACCTTCTGATCGCAGGAACCACCGGTTCAGGCAAGTCGGAACTGCTGAAGACCATCCTCACCGGCCTGACAGATGCCTACGCACCCCATGAACTCGGCCTCTTCCTCGTGGATTTCAAGGGCGGAGCAACCCTGAGCCCCTTCTCGGGCGGCCCGCACGCGCAGGCCTTCGTGACTGACCTGACGCACGAGTCCGCACAGCGCATGTTGGCTTGCTTGAGATACGAAGTCCGACGACGCGAACACGTTCTATCCACGCTAGAAGCGTCCGACTTTACCGACTACCGGCTCCGGTGTGCCGAGGCCACCTCGCCCTCAGAGCCCATGCCACGACTTGTCATCGCCGTCGACGAGTTCCGGGTTCTTGCCGAAGAACTACCCGAAGCCCTGACGGAGCTCCTGCGCATCGCCGCTGTCGGTCGCTCACTGGGGATGCATCTCCTGCTGGCCACCCAGCGTCCCCAGGGCATCATCACTCAAGATATCCGAGCCAATATCAACACCACGCTGTGCCTGCGGCTCCAGAGCGCCTTCGATGCCCAAGATCTCGTCGGCACTGATGAACCGGCTCTCATCTCAGCGGAAACTCCCGGGCGCGGCATCATCCGCCGCGGCGGGCGAGAGCCGCAAGAATTTCAGGCCGCCTCGAGTGCAGTCGCTGCGGCGCCATGGACCATCGCGGAGCTCACATCCTCCACCGCGCGTTCGATTGAGGTGCACGCCGAGCCTGCGCCCATCAGCCTTCCGCCACGTCAGGAACCGCCAGCCGGGCCGAGGCCACAGCTCTTCAGCCCTGCCTTGCCCGATTCCTTACACGCCCTAAGCCGCAGCCACTTGCGCTCGCTTCAAGCCACTGATGCGCCGGGCCAAACACACCTTGCCTTGGGGCTCCTCGATGACGTCAGTCGTCAGCGCCATAGCCCGTTGTTGTGGTCATGCGCCACCATGCCCCGCCTGGCACTCATCGGCGGACCCCTTGCGAACTACGCACAGTTCGTGCGCCGCGTGGCGCTTGGGGCCTGCTCTCTGAAGCAAGAGCACCACGTCTATCTAGCTGACGGTGCCGGCTGGTTGGCCGGCATCACGGAAGAGGCAACCCCGATCCCCCGCTTGGCCGGGTGGGCCACACCCGCCGAACCGAGCCGATTGCTGACCCTGTTCGACGTACTGAATAACACCGCAAGCCAGGTGCCCCGCCTCCTCATTGTGACAGGACTGGCCGAGTGGGCGGGCGCGCTCTCGCCTCCCGAGTACGCTCGCTGCGAGGAGCTTCTGGCGCTATTGGCCCGCACGGCGGAATCTCGGGGGCTCGCAGTCATCGCAGCCGGAGATCGGGACTTAACGTCGTCTCGATTCTTTCCCCTCGCCGAGCATCGGCTCTACAACAGTGTTGGATTGGGCCCCGAAACCACCATGAGTTGGCCGCGTCTCACGCCCACGCGCCCCGTACCATTAAGGTGCGCGTATACCGGACCAGAGACGGATCCACTGGGTCTGACAGCCCAGCTCCTCGGCGACGAAGAGCTGATCCAACACGGCGACGTCTACCCCGAGCCGACGCAGCCGATGTCGCGGTGCATTCCCCTTCCTTCGTTCGTCAGAGCCCCGATTCACGGCGGACCGACCTCTCGCCCTCACGTGGGCATCGCGTCTCCCGATCACCGTCCGTGGCACTGGAACGGTGAGCAAATCAATCTGATTCTGGGCCATTCGGGCAGCGGCAAGACAACGCTGCTCCAGCAGATTCACCAGCAATTGCCGGACTCGCTCATCTGGACTGGTCACGAACATGTCTCAGACCGTCCGGCAACGGTCCTTGTAGACGACGCTGATCAACTCACTGGGGAGTGCCGTTCCCGCCTCGAATCATGGTGCTCCCAGGGGACGACCGTCGTCATGACCGCACGCCCCTCTGCTCAATTGTTTGCCCGATTACCGCTCGCGCAGGCCGCACGGCAGTCGGGAACCGGAATACTCTTGGGGGCTCGTTCGCCACACGACGGAGATTTTTGGGGATGGCGCGTCGCGCCAACGACGCCAGCCCCTCCCGGTCGAGCGCTCACCATCATCGACGGAGAGCTCACGTGGGCTCAGGCCTGGGCGCCAGAAGAAGCCGTGCACGGAGTTGGCTAGCTTCGGGCCTCCGTGGCGGCGAGGTGCTGCCGGACGGCCGGACTAAAGAGGGCGATGATTCCTAGGGCGGCAACGGCCACCACGGCCCAGGCCACAGCCCGGGTGGCGTTGGTTCCGTCCGGCGAGGTGACGGGAATGGCGAGGATGATCTGAAAAATCTGCCACACCACGATGGCCGCTCTAGTCCACGCGTACCCCCGCCAGAAGCTCAAGGCCACCCAGAGTTGCGCGATTCCGGCCCCGGCAACCAAAGCCAGGAGGAACAGGCGCCCGGCCATACCCACTGGCCCCGGGGCCATGAGCTGCAGCCCCCACACCAACGCGATACCCAGCGCCGCGACAGCTTCCACTAATAGCACCAAGGAAACCAGCCACACGGCCGGGCTCTTGCGCGGGGCGACCGCACCGTCGTCGTGTGCGCGTGAAACCGGGGACTCACTCATACGCACCAGCTTATCGACACCCCCGGACGTTGGCGCGGCCCTCTTCCGCACGGCGGGCATCATATGCCATGGTTGTGATGAAGACCTCATCGGGTCGCGCCATTTTCTCCTGTTACACCCTTGTTTACGTATACGTAACGTGAAACCCTTGATTCTCGGCGTTGGGAAATCGGCCGCTTGTGCCTGAAGGTCCAACGCCGCTCGCAAGCTACCCGAACCCACCACAGCGGGCAGCTCGCCCCCATCTTTCACCCAGACCAAGGAGCATCATCGAGCATGGATTGGCGTAGTCGCGCAGCCTGCCTAGAGAAGGACCCGGAGCTATTCTTCCCCGTCGGGAACACCGGCCCAGCCCTGCTCCAGATCGAAGAGGCCAAGAGCGTGTGCCGGACGTGTGAAGTGATTGACACGTGCCTCCAGTGGGCCATTGAGTCCGGCCAAGATGCCGGCGTGTGGGGCGGCATGAGCGAGGACGAGCGCCGCGCACTCAAGCGCCGCGCCGCTCGCGCCCGCCGCGCGTCCTAGGCGCGCAACACTTAAGTCCGAGGAGCTGGCCGATGGCCGGCTCCTCGTTGTCTATCCGGAGACGGCTGCGGTCCACGATCAGCCGCGTTGGTCCGGCAAGAGCACCGGGAGTCTCGCTAGGATCGAGGAGTGGCAGTGCAGGGAAAGGACCCCCTTTATGGGGTGACGATTGACGGCCGGTATCGGGTGGAGTCCCGACTGGCTCGCGGCGGCATGTCCACGGTCTACCTCGCTCTCGATCAGCGCCTGCACCGCAAAGTCGCCCTCAAAGTGCTCTATCCTCACTTGGCCCAAGACCCCAAAGTGGTGGCCCGTTTTGAGGATGAGGCCATTAATGCAGCCAAACTCTCCCACTTCCACATCGTCAACGTCCTCGACCAAGGGGTCGATGGCGAGTATGCCTACCTCGTCATGGAATATGTCCCGGGCAAGACCCTGCGCGATGTCCTCGCGCAGCACGGTCGCTTGACGCCGCGCCATGCACTGCAATTAATGGACGCAATCGTCGATGGCTTAGCGGCAGCGCACGCCGCCGGCTTGGTCCACCGGGACATGAAGCCGGAAAACGTCCTCCTCGCCCCCGATGGGCGCATCAAGGTGGCCGACTTTGGCCTCGCACGGGCGGCGAGCAACCACACCGCGTCGTCAACGCTGGTGGGCACCGTGGCCTATATCTCTCCGGAGTTGGTCAAGGGAGAGCCGGCCGACGCGCGCAGCGACATCTACGCCATCGGCATCATGCTCTACGAACTCTTGACCGGCAAGCAGCCGTTCACGGCGGACATGCCCATCAACATCGCCTTCAAGCACGTCCAAGATGCTGTTCCTCCCCCATCCGAGGTGCTCCCAGGCCTAGCGCGCGACTTAGACGAGCTCGTGGAATGGTGCACCTCCAAAGATCCAGAGAACCGGCCGCATGACGCCGAAGCCCTCCTCGGCGAGTTGCGGCACATTGCCGGCGAGCTCACGGAGAAAGAGCTTGATTACGGGGCGAGCGAGGACTACACGACCCCCCTGCCGAGCGGTCCGGTCACTCTCGACCACGGCACGGATCCTGACGAGCAGATCCACAGCGCGACCGAAGTGGTACCTGGCGCGACCGAGGTGATTTCCCCCGACGCCGCAGCCACCAGCGTGATCTCCCCTGGACTCGCCGAGACGCAGGCCTTGGCAACGCCCACTAACGCGAGCTCAGGTGAGTCCCGCCGGTTCGACGACCAACCGGCGACGCCCGCCGAGGCCCTGCCCGCGGCCGCAGCCGGCGCCGCACTCACCCCGCGTCAAGCACGGAAAAAGGCCAAGCGCGACCACAAGCAGTGGAAAAAAGACGCTCAGGTCCCCCTCGAGTCTTTGGAGAAGAACCCGCGCCGGAAAGGCTGGCTGTGGGCCGGACTCGTCTTTCTCCTCGCGGCACTCCTGGGCACGGCCGGTTGGTTCTTCGGCATGGGTCCCGGGGCCAGCGTCACCATCCCGGCCTTGCACGGCGAATCGGCCGAAGATGCGACGGCTCGGCTGGACGAGCTCGGTGTTGCCGCCGCCTCGTCTCCCATCTACGACGACGACATGGCAGCTGGCTACGTGGTCGGCACCGACCCGGAAGCCAACACCACGATTCGACGCTTCCAGGGGGTCGAACTCCTCGTCTCCCGCGGACCCGAACTCTTCTCCGTGCCCAACCTGCGCGGCCTGACCTTGGATGCGGCCGAATCGGAGGTGGCTGAGGCCCAGTTGACCCTTGGGGAGACGACCGAGGACTACAACGAGTCGGTCCCGGCAGGCGAGGTCGTGTCCCAAGATCCCGCGCCAGACGAGGAATTGCGTCGAGGAACGGAAATCGACGTGGTGCTCTCCGCGGGGCCCGCGCCGGTCGATGTCCCCGATGTCACGGGCCTATCGGCGGAAGACGCGGAGAATCAACTCACCTCGCTGGGTCTGACCGGCGAGGTCGCCGGCGAGGAGCACAGCACCGAGGTTGCCGAGGGCCTCATCATCGCCCAATCGCCCTCGAGCGGTCAGGTGGAACGCGGGGGAACCGTCAGCTACACGGTCTCCCTCGGACCGCGCATGGTCGAGGTACCGCGCGTGACCGGCCGGCAGCTTGAGGAAGCCAAGCGCCTTCTCGAGGAGGCCGGATTCGTCGTCGAGGTCACCGAGGGCACCTTTGGCATCATCTTCAATACAGTGGCCACCCAAGATCCTGGCCGCGGTGAACTGCTGCCCGAGGGCTCAACAGTCACCATCGGCGTCGTCTGACGGGCCGTTCAGATCGAACTGCGGTTCGCCCGAAGATTGCTGCGACACGCGCACTCCCAGGTACCGCCGCCCATCGTCCATGACGAGGTCGACCAGCGCGTCCGCGCCGGTCCACGAATAGGACTCAACGCTGCGCACCTCAGGGAACGCCCGATGAATATTGGCGATCATGGCCTCGTCGGCCCGTTGCAGACCCACCAGCCCGCTGGCCACCATCACCAGGGCTAACACCAATGCCGCGGCGCCAACCCCCGCTTGGGTCCACAAGCTGGCCCGCCGCTGATACGTGCGCAGCCCGCGGGAATCACGACGGTACCGCCGCCAACGCAGCAACACGTGGACCAGCAGCGGAACCGCGACCAACAGTCCGACAACAGCCGCACCCAGTTGCACCATTGGAGTCAGGTAGTCCACGTGTGTGTACATGCCCCTCACCCTATCCACCCGTACCGTGGCAAAACGACGGCGGTGGGCGCCCACCTTGGGGCCGCCCACCGCCGTCGTCCCCGCCGCCACCTCGGCGTCGCGGGACGGTTCAGCCGCGCGGGCCCCGATCCGCGAGCGCGCCAGAGACGAGGAAGGCCATCTCCAAAGACTGACGATGGTTGAGCCGCGGGTCGCAGAGTGACTCGTAGAGGTCATCGAACTGGTCCTCGCGAATAGGATCAGCGCCGCCGAGGCACTCAGCGACGTCGTCGCCCGTCATCTCCACGTGGAGGCCGCCGGCCACCGTGCCGAGCGAGTCATGGACCTCGAAGAAACCCCGAACCTCATCCATCACGTCATCGAAGCGCCGGGTTTTGTACCCATTAGCGCTGGTCACCGTGTTGCCGTGCATGGGGTCCGTGACCCACACGACCTCGGCACCGGACGCGGCCACCTTCTCCACCAACTGCGGCAGCTTCTCCCGAATGTTCTTCGCCCCCATGCGGGAGATGAAGGTCAAGCGGCCCGGCTCACGATTCGGGTCGAGCTTGTCGATCAGGGCGAGAGCATCATCAGGCGTGGTGGTGGGGCCGAGCTTGACCCCGATCGGGTTATGGACCCGGGACAAGAAGTCCACGTGGGCACCGTCGAGATCGCGTGTACGCTCGCCAATCCAAAGGAAGTGACCGGAGGTGTCGTACGGCAACCCCGTGCGCGAATCCGTGCGGGTCAGCGCGCGTTCGTAATCGAGCAGCAGGGCTTCGTGGGCCGCGAAGAATTCGGTCCGCTTCAGGGCCTCGAAATCGGCGCCGCACGCGGACATGAAACGCACCGCCCGGTCGATCTCAGCGGCCAAGGACTCATATTCCTTGTACGCCGGGTTGGCCCGGAAACCTTGGTTCCACTGATGCACCGCTCGCAGGTCGGCGAAACCGCCTTGCGTGAAGGCCCGGATCAGGTTCAGCGTGGACGCTGAGGTGTGATAGGCCTGCACCATGCGCGCCGGGTCGTGCCGGCGGGACTCTTCGGTGAAGTCATACCCATTGACGATTTCGCCGCGGAACGCGGGCAACGTCACGCCGTCGCGCGTTTCCATGTTCGACGAGCGTGGCTTGGCAAACTGGCCGGCCATCCGCCCCATCTTGATGACGGGCATGGAAGCGCCGTAGGTCAGAACCACCGACATCTGCAGGATGGTCTTGACGCGTGCGCTGATCTTGTCTGCCGTGGCACCTTCAAAAGTCTCCGCGCAATCCCCACCTTGGAGCAGGAAGGCGCGCCCCTTGGCGGCCTCGGCGAGGCGTGCGCGCAGGATGTCCACCTCGCCAGCGAAGACCAACGGGGGCAAGGCGGAAAGCTCGGAGACGGCCTGCTGCTGCTCAGCGGTCCCGGACCAGTCGGGCTGCTGCTTGATGGGCAGCTCGCGCCAGGCGTCAAGCCCAGGATCGGTTGCAGGGCCAGGGATGGGCGCCGTCAACGGCGCGGATGCGTTTCCTACGTGACTCACGCACACCAGCGTAAAGCTCTGCGGGCGTCCTCCCCCAGCCGGGTCCGTAATATGGGCACCGGTGACGGTTGGATATCACTCCGGGCCAGAGGCGCCGCCGTCGGTAGCCTCGGGCGGCGTCTGCCGTTGGTTCTTCACCGACGCAGCGTAGAGGTCCGCGTACTCTTGACCGGACAAACGCATGATCGCGTACATGATCTCGTCGGTCACCGATCGCTGAACGTAGCGATCGTCCTCCAGCCCGGCATACCGGGAAAAGTCCAGCGGCTCCCCAATGATCATGCCGACGCGCCG
This sequence comes from Zhihengliuella flava, assembly GCF_015751895.1. NCBI lineage: Bacteria > Bacillati > Actinomycetota > Actinomycetes > Micrococcales > Micrococcaceae > Zhihengliuella > Zhihengliuella flava. The sequence continues at coordinate 499,970 of NZ_JADOTZ010000001.1, forward strand.
AATATTGGGGACCGTCTTGCCGATGGGTTGCACCTTGTCCGTACCGATCATCGCCACGGGGATGACCGGCACCCCCGTGGAGAGCGCCAGTTTGGCGACGCCGAGTTTTCCTCGGTACAGCTTCCCATCCGGGCTTCGCGTGCCCTCTGGGTAGATGCCCAGCAATTTCCCGTCCAACAGCGCCTTCTCCCCCGCACCGAGCGACTTCGCCGAAGCGGGTCCGCCGGAGCGATCCATGGGGAGTTGATTCGTCAGGCGGAAGAACGCGGCAGTGATCTTCCCTTTGAGCCCTTGGCCCGTGAAGTATTCACTTTTGGCCAAGAACACCACTGGGCGGTCGACCTCGACGGGTAAGAAGATGGAGTCGGACACCGACAGATGATTGCTGGCGAGAATCGCGCCGCCCGACGTGGGGATGTTCTCAAGGCCCTTCACCCATGGCCGAAAGAGAATCTTGACCAACGGCGCAATCAAGAGCCGTTTCATCACCCAATAAAACACGTGTTTGCCTTCCACGTTAGAAAAGCCAGACCTTCTCCCCTACGAGGTCGGCTCGATGCCGTTTAAGCTCTACTCTAGGCTTAAGCGCACCTCACGTGCGTGGTCGCCCAGTTTGGAGCCCTCGTGATGGACCTTCCCAACGATCCACTCTCGCCCCTCGCGGTCAGCCCCTCCGGCGCGCGCGACGCCGTCGTGGTCCTTCACGGCTTTACATCCTCCCCAGCCAGCGTGCGCGGTTGGGCCGAGGACTTGTTGAGCGCTGGCTACGCCGTCGAGCTCCCCCTCCTCCCTGGCCACGGCACCCGCTGGGAGAACCTGGCCGCCACGCCGTGGACGGCCTGGCGGGATGCCGCAGTGGCGGCCTACGACCGGCTCCAGCGAAACCACCGGCGCGTGTTCGTCTGCGGCCTCTCCATGGGTGGCGCACTGGCGTTGGAAGTTGCGGCTGCACGGCAGCCTGCGGGGCTGGCCCTCGCGAATCCGGCGTTGACCTTCGCTGACCCCACTGCCCACTTGGCCCCAGTCCTGAAATATGCCGTACCCACCGTCGCTGCGATCGCCAACGACATTGCGCGGCCTGGCCAGGACGAGCATGCATACTCGCGCACCCCCGTCGCCGCTGTGGCCCAGCTGGGCGCCCTCTTCCGTCATGTCCGCACCGTGCTGCCCCGCGTCAACGCTCCGCTGGTGGCCTTCCGATCCACCACGGACCACGTCGTTCCCGACTCGAGCCTGGAGACCCTTTGGAAGCGCGTCGGAACGGATCCGGCGCGGCGGCGCGTGTATTACTTGGAACAGAGCTACCACGTGGCCACGCTCGATTTCGATGCCGACCGGATCACCACCGAAACGCTGCGCTTCTTCGCCAACCTTTCTGCCCCGGAGATCGCAGGCCAGCCTGTAAGTTACTCTTGAGTACACTGTGAGCCACGCCACTGATTACCGCGTATGATCGACGCAACAACAATGAACTGGGAGGGTCTCGTGCACGAGAAGAGCGTCGCCCCGCTGATCGTCAGCCCGAAGGAAACCAACGCCACCGATTTTGTGTTGCGTCAGGAGGCAAACCCGGAGAACCTCGCGTTGTTCTCCGTGCCATCGGCTGACGGCACCTGGACAGATATCAGCGCGCAGGAGTTTGCGGCCGACGCGCGCCGTATCGCCAAGGGGCTCATGGCCAGCGGCCTCAACGCGGGAGACCGCATCGGCATCATGTCCCGGACCCGCTACGAGTGGACCCTCGTCGACTTCGCCATTTGGTTCGCTGGTTGCGTCTCCGTTCCGGTCTATGAAACGTCCTCGCCGTCTCAGGTGGCCTGGATCTTGGGCGATTCCGAAGCCCACGCCGCTTTTGTCGAGGCCGGACGCCACGAGAACGTGGTCCGCCAGGCAGCGCAACAGGAGCAGCTGGCCATTGCCGACGTCTGGCAGTTCGACGACGACGGTTTGGACGAGCTGCGGCAGCTCGGCGCCGAGGTCAGCGACGAGGACCTCGAGGCACGCCGTTCCTCGCTCACGCTCGACTCCCTCGCCACCATTATTTACACCTCCGGTACCACCGGCCGGCCTAAAGGCTGCGAGCTAACCCACGCCAACTTTGTGGAGCTGGCCGAGAACGCCGTCGCATCGCTGAATTCGGTGGTGTATCCCGGCTCGTCCACCATTATGTTTCTCCCGCTGGCGCATGTCTTCGCCCGTTTCATCGCCGTCTTGAGCGTGGCGGCGGGCACCCGAGTGGGGCACACGGCCGATGTGAAGAACCTCTTGGAGGACCTCCAAAGCTATCAGCCCACGTTCCTCCTCGCGGTCCCCCGCGTCTTTGAGAAGGTCTACAACAACTCGATGCTCAAGGCTGAAGATGCCGGCAAGGGAAAGATCTTCCATGCCGCGGCCGCCACGGCCATTGCCTGGTCTGAAGCCCAAGAGACCGGCGGCCCGTCCTTCTTCCTCAACGTCAAACACAAGGTGTTCGACAAGCTGCTCTACAGCAAGATTCGTGCTGCGATGGGTGGCAAAGTGACCCACGCCGTCTCGGGTGGCGCCCCGCTGGGATCGCGTCTAGGGCACTTTTTCCGAGGACTCGGCGTCACGATTCTCGAAGGGTACGGCCTGACGGAAACGACGGCGCCCATTACGGTGAACACCCCGCAGTTGAACAAGGTTGGCACCGTTGGCCCGCCCCTGCCGGGCAACTCCGTACGCATCGCTGATGACGGTGAGATCTTGGCCCAGGGCGTGTGCGTCATGCGCGGCTACTATCAGCGCGATGATCTGACTGAAGACGCCATCCGTGACGGCTGGTTCCATACGGGTGACATTGGTGAGCTGGATGACCACGGCTACCTCAAGATCACCGGCCGGAAGAAGGAAATTCTGGTGACCGCTGGTGGGAAGAACGTGATTCCCGCTCAGCTCGAGGACAGCATCCGCTCCCACGCGATCGTGTCTCAGTGCGTGGTGGTCGGCGACCAGAAGCCCTTTATCGCCGCGCTCGTGACGATTGACGAGGAAGCCCTGCCCGGATGGCTCCAGCGTCATCACCTCGAGGCCCAAACAGTTGAACAGGCGGCCCAGTTGCCACAGCTAAAGGAGGAGATCCAGAGCATTGTGGACCAGGCCAACAGCCACGTCTCTCAGGCAGAAGCCATCAAGGAATTCCGCATTGTTCCGTCGGACTTCACGGAAGCGTCCGGTCACCTCACCCCGTCGATGAAAATCAAGCGGGCGCAGGTCCTGAAAGACTTCGCGGGCGTAGTCGACGACATCTACGGGCAGGCGACGTCCTAGTCACCTCACGAGTGCAGGACACAGGAGGGACGGGCCATCAGCTCAAGGCGATGGCCCGTCCCTCCGCTGTACTGTGTGGTCCTGCGGGCTCGGGTACGCCGCTAGGCTCCGCGCAGCTGATCCACCACCAAGGCGGCCAGCTCCATGACCGCCTCACGCGTCGCCGGGCGCAGGCGGTCCAAGGCCACCTCAGATCCCTCGGCCAAATGCGGGTCGTACGGCAATCGAACCACCGAGTCGACGCGGCTTGTGAAGTGCGCTTCGATCTCGTCCACCTTGACGCCGCGGCTGAGTCCAGCCGACTGGTTGATCACTACAATGGCCTGCTGCGCCAGATCCTTGCGCCCATGGGCCTCGAGCCACGACAGGGTTTCTGAGGCTAAGCGTGCCTCATCCACGCTCGCTCCGGACACCAACACCACGAGGTCTGATTTCTCCAGCGACCCCCGCATCACCGAGTGCACCATGCCAGTGCCCGAGTCGGTGAGGACGATCGAGTAGAACTTGCTCATCAGATCCGTCACTACACGGTAATCCGAATCGTCGAACGCTTCCGCGACGTGCGGGTCCGTGTCAGAGGCCAGCACGTGTAGGCGCGACCCCTTCCGTGCGGCGTACTGGGAAATCTTGGCGAAGGAATCCACGAGATACCGGTTCTGCACGAGCTGGCGGCCGGTAAAGCGCGCGGTACCTGGTGACCGATCGCTGAGCGTTCCCCGGTCCGGGTTCGCGTCGAGGGCTGCTACGCGGTCCTCCCGTACTTCTGCCAAGGCCATCCCCAGCAGGGTCGTCGCAGTGGTTTTACCCACGCCGCCCTTCCGCGAGAGCACGGTGATGAACTTGGTCCCGCCCTCGAGCGGTCCCTTAATTTTGGTCTCCCGCATGCGCCGCATGCGGACCGCATCCGAGTCCCCGACGTTCACGCGTCCCAGCGTCGCTTGATAGAGCCAACGGCGCCAGCCACTTTCCGGACTCTTCTCGCGCGGAGGGATCAGCCGATCGGCGGTTAAGGAATCGGCGCGCTCGGGGACGCTGGCGGAGGCCGCCGCCTCGTCCCCTTGATCCGCCGAGGGGCGATCCAACTCGCCCGACTGTTCTCTCGCGGGAAAGCGCGTTGCATCCTCGGCTGTGGCACGCATGGCCTCGTTCAGCACCTGCTCCAACGGGTCTTCCCGCAGGGCCTGCCCACGCTCGTCTGGCAGCTCGCCCTGCCGCGGGTCGCCATCCACGGGGTTCTCTTCCACCGTCGTAGGTTCCTCGTTCGGTGCATCTGCCGCCTCGGAGGAGTGGTTCTGCGAGGCATCCGCGGAGGAAGACGTCGATGAATCCTCCGGGCGCGAGTTCTTCGGCTGCTCAGTCATGTGGCCCTCTCACTTCTTGGGTCCGCGGGCGTCCAGCGGCACATTCAGCACTCACCCTAACCCACCACAGAAAACGGCGGCGGTGAAGACCCTGTCGGGTTCCTCACCGCCGCCGTCGTCGTCAGCACTACCTAGGAGGTGGCCTCCAGAACGATCAGCAGGTCCCCGCCGTCGACCTGAGCCGTGCCGGAGATGGCCAGGCGGGCAACTCGGCCTGCCTGCGAGGTGGTGATCGCCGCTTCCATTTTCATGGCCTCGATGGTGGCGACCGTATCCCCCACCTCGACGACGTCTCCCACCTGAACCAGAGTGGTCACGGCCCCAGCGAACGGCGCAGCAACATGATTCGGCTGGTGGGGATCCGCCTTCTCAGCCACCGCGACGGTCGATTCCACCGACCGGTCGCGGACGACGATCTGGCGCATCTGGCCGTTCAGCGTGCACATCACCGTGCGCATGCCCTTCTCGTCCGGATCACTGATGGCCTGCAGCGTGGCCAGTAGCCGCACGCCCTTGCCCAAACTAATGACGTGCTCATGGCCCGCCTGCAGCCCGTAGAGGTAGTCCCGACTGTGCAGGACGGAGACGTCACCAAAGTCGGCACGAGTCTTCTCGAAATCACGGGTTGGACCCGGGAAGAGCAGCCGGTTCAACGTGTTTCGACGCGTCTGCGAGTCGGCCCGCAACGCATCGCGATCCTCGCGGTCTAGGGACTCGACGCGGATCTTGACCTGCCGGCCGTCGAGAGCCTTCGACCGGAACGGCTCAGGCCAGCCTCCCGGTGGGTCTCCGAGTTCCCCGGCGAGGAACCCAATCACCGAGTCCGGTATGTCATAAGCCTTGGGATTTGCCTCAAAATCCGCGGGGTCCACGCCTGCGCCGACGAGCTGCAGGGCGAGGTCTCCCACGACCTTGGACGACGGCGTGACCTTGACCAAGCGGCCAAGGATCGCGTTCGCGGCCGTGTACATGTCCTCGATCGCTTCGAACCGCTCGCCGAGCCCCAAAGCAATGGCCTGTTGGCGCAGGTTGGACAACTGACCGCCCGGGATTTCGTGTCGGTAGACACGCCCTGTGGGTCCGGGCAGCCCGGACTCGAACGGCGCGTACATGGCACGCACGGCCTCCCAGTAGGGTTCCATGGCGGCCGCGGCGTCAACCTCGATCCCGGTGTCACGCTCCGTGTGCGCCAGCGCCGCGATCAAGGCCGACATCGATGGTTGGCTCGTCGTGCCGGCCATCGAGGCGCTCGCGACGTCCACGGCGTCGACCCCGGCATTTACTGCCGCCATGATAGTGGCCAACTGACCACCAGCGGTGTCGTGCGTATGCAAGTGCACGGGCACTTCGAAGCGCTCGCGCAATGCCGTGACCAGCTGCTCCGCAGCGGCTGGTCGCAGCAGTCCAGCCATGTCCTTGATCGCGAGAATATGGGCTCCCGCGTCCACGATGCGTTGAGCGAGATTGAGGTAGTAGTCCAGCGTGTACAGATCCTCGGCGGGATCCAGCAGGTTTCCGGTGTAGCACAGCGCCACCTCTGCGACGGCGGTGCCGGTCTTACGTACCGCGGCGATGGCCGGGGCCATCTGATCGACATCGTTGAGCGCGTCGAAGATGCGGAAAATATCAATCCCGGTGGCCGCAGCCTCCTCGACGAAGGCATCCGTCACTTCCGTCGGATACGGGGTGTAGCCCACCGTATTGCGGCCGCGCAACAGCATCTGCAGGGGGATGTTTGGCAGTTCCGCGCGCAGCAGTTCCAGACGTTTCCACGGGTCCTCGCCCAAGAAGCGCAGCGCGACGTCGTAAGTCGCACCGCCCCACACTTCCATCGAAAATAGCTGCGGCAAATTGTGCGCCATTGCCGGGGCCGCAGCCAGCAGGTCCCGCGTCCGCACCCGGGTCGCCAAGAGCGATTGGTGCGCGTCGCGGAACGTGGTGTCCGTCACCCCAACGGCAGACTGCGCCCGCAGCTGCGCGGCGAAACCCTCCGGGCCCTTCTCTAGGAGCACCTGCCGCCAGCCCGACGGCGGGGTGAGTCCGGGCGCCGGGCCATCGAACGGGCTCCGCACCGGCTGTTCCGACTTGTCACCTGGGTAGTACGGCAGCTTAGACCGGGGGTCGATGCCATCGATCCGCGGGCCATTCGGCTGGTTCACCGTCACGTCAGCCAAGTACGTCAGGGCCTTGGTACCCCGGTCCTGGGACCGGTTGCCTTCGAGCAAATCCGGGCGTGAGTCAATGAAATCCGTCGCCACGTCGCCCGCAATAAACTGTGGATCGTCGAGGACGTTCATCAAGAACGGGATGTTGGTCGCCACGCCGCGAATGCGGAACTCGGCCAGAGCACGCCGGGCGCGCCGAACCGCCATCGGATAGTCCCGGCCACGGCAGGTGAGCTTGACCAGCATGGAGTCGAAATGCGGGGAGACTTCCGCCCCGGTGTAAATCGTCCCGCCATCCAACCGCACCCCGGATCCACCGGCCGAGCGGTACACGCTGATCGTCCCCACGTCCGGGCGGAACCCATTCGCCGGGTCTTCCGTCGTGATTCGGCACTGCATCGCGGCACCGCGGATCCGCAGATCTTCTTGACGGATCTGCAGATCCTCGAGCGTCTCCCCGGCGGCGATCCGTAGCTGCGAGGAGACCAAATCGATGTCCGTGATTTCTTCCGTCACGGTGTGCTCGACCTGAATCCGAGGGTTCATCTCGATGAATACGTGCTGCCCAGCCCGTTCGCCCACCGTGTCCACGAGGAACTCGACCGTGCCCGCGTTTTGGTACCCCAGAGCCTTCGCGAACTTCACCGCGTCGGCATACAACGCCTGGCGAGTCCCCTCGTCGAGGTTCGGTGCGGGCGCCATCTCAATGACCTTCTGGTGCCGGCGCTGCAACGAGCAGTCACGCTCAAACAGGTGCACCACATTCCCCTGGCCATCGGCCAGGATCTGCACCTCGATATGTCGCGGCCGCAAGACAGCCTGCTCCAAGAACACCGTGGAATCACCGAACGCCGTTTCGGCCTCGCGCATGGCAGCGCCCAATGACTCTGGCAAATCCTCCCGACGATCGACGCGGCGCATACCGCGGCCGCCGCCACCAGCGACGGCTTTGACGAAGACTGGGAAACCGATCCGATCGGCCTCGGCTAGGAGATACTCTTCATCGCGGCTTGGTTCGGACGACGCGAGGACGGGGATGCCCGCCTTCCGCGCGGCACGCAAGGCCTCAACCTTGTTTCCGGCCAGTTCGAGCACCTCGGGTGGCGGCCCGACGAAGGCAATCCCCGCGTCGCGCGCGGCGCGCGCCAGATCGGGATTTTCCGACATGAACCCGTAGCCGGGATAGATCGCATCGACGCCGGACTCAGTCGCGACGCGGATGACCTCGTCCACGTCCAGATAGGCGCGCACAGGATGTCCCTGCTCGCCAATTTCGTAGGCCTCGTCGGCCTTCTGCCGGTGAATCGACCCACGATCCTCATGCGGGTAGACGGCCACGGTCTTTGCGCCCAGTTCGTATCCGGCGCGAAAAGCTCGGATAGCGATTTCGCCACGGTTCGCGACGAGAACCTTCTTGAACATCATGCTCCTGAATGCCTTGGTCGGCGGCGTCTCAACGGGTTTCGTTGTGGCGCCGGGACACACCGTTGTGTCCGACGTGTGATCCACGCTATAGGGCGGGGCCCACCAGCAGAAAACCTGCCGTCATATTGAATCTATTTGTCACCGAGCCATGTTGGGGCGCGTGGCCTCTCGCAACGTATGATGACTGGGGTGAGCACGCCGGAAGGCAATACACAGAAGGGGATGTGGTCAGTTCCGTGCAGGTTGTGGGTATTAGCAGTCTCAAGGGCGGAGTGGGTAAGACCTCCGTCACGCTCGGGTTAGCCTCTGCCGCACTCTCCGCCGGCACGCCGACGCTTGTCGTCGATCTGGACCCACATGCCGACGCCAGTACGGGCCTTGGCGTCGCCCTGACTCACCCCCAACAGGAGATCGGGCGCCAACTCAAGGCTGGCCGCCGCGGCGACCTCGAAGCCAACGTTCAGCCCAGCCCATGGGCCTCGCGTTCCGAACGCGACGCGGCCGTCCTCGATGTAGCCGTCGGGGGCTCTTACGGCACGGTCTACGACCGCCCGGATCTACGCCCCCGTGACTTGCGCCGCCTGAAGCAACTGCTGGACAAGACGTCCAAATACGATCTCGTGCTCATCGACTGCCCGCCATCCCTCAACGGCCTGACCCGGCAGGCGTGGACCGCCAGCCACCAAGCCGTCCTCGTCGCAGAGCCCAGCCTTTTTTCCGTCGCGGGCACGGAGCGCACCATGCGTGCCATCGACATGTTCAAGAATGAATTCACCACCCCTTTGAATTCCACCCGAGTCGTGGCCAATCGCTTCCGCGAGTCTTCGACCGAACAACGCTTCCGTCTGTCCGAAATGCGCCGAATGTTCAGCTCGCACTTGATGAACCCGGTCCTGCCAGAGCAGCCTGACTGGCAGCAGATCCAAGGTGCAGCATATGCAGTGCACCAGTGGCCAGGCGAGGCGGCCAAGCAGACGGCTCAGCACTTCGATCAGTTACTCGCCAGCCTGCTGGGCACGCAGCAGAAGCGCCCGCGCACGCGCGGCGTCCCGGCAGCATCCACGACGGCGTAGTTTCGCGCGAAACGCTGAGGGTGCCCCCCTAGTGGCTGGCACGACCGCGTTGTGAAGTTAACGACGACGGCGCCAACACCACCGTGGTGTTGGCGCCGTCGTCGTTTGTGACCTCTTAGCTCGCCGTCCGCTTTTTGGCCTCGCGGCGCCGGCTCAGTTCGTCCTCAGGGAAGTCGTGGCTTTCCGCGGACTCACTGGGCAGTTCGGAGAGGCTGCCTTCGACCTCGCGCCAGACGCGACCCACCGCGATTCCGAACACGCCCTGTCCGCCCTGAACCAGGTCGATGACTTCATCGGCTGACGTGCACTCGTAGACGGACGCACCGTCGGACATCAGCGTGATCTGAGCCAAATCCTCAACGCCGCGTTCGCGCAAGTGACCCACCGCGGACCGAATCTGTTGCAGGGAAACGCCGGTGTCAAGCAGGCGCTTGACGACCTTGAGCACCAGAATGTCACGGAAGCTGTAGAGCCGTTGGCTGCCGGAGCCATGGGCTCCACGGACCGCTGGCTCAACCAACCCAGTGCGCGCCCAATAGTCGAGCTGGCGGTAGGTGATACCAGCTGCCTTGCAGACGATGGGACCGCGGTAACCGGCGTCTTCATCGAGATGCGGCAGATCTTCCGTGAACAGCAAGCCCTGTGCATGGCGGACAGCCGCAGCATCACTGCGCGGACCGGTGCGGTGATCGCTGGTCGGACTCACGTGAACCCTCCTTGTCATGGCTCCCCGTGGGGAAGTGCTCGAGGGACACTGCCACATGGACGCCTCCATCCATTGTGCCGACAAGTCATCACTCGAGGCAATGAGAACCTTGGCTCTGACGCTACGGGGTGCGGGGGGTCCGGTCAATGACCTTCAAGTTTAACTTGAGGGCGTGTCGCGGTTACCGCTCAAAGTCCTCAGGTTCGATATCCGCCAAAAACTCCCGAAATTCGCGGACCTGGTCCTCCTTGCGCGCTGCGCTCTCGCCGTCGTCAGCCTCGCCAATGAGGACGCCGGCTTCCTCGAGGACGTCTTCGCCGCAGCGCAGGGGGGCCTGGGTGCGCAAGGCGAGCGCGACGGCGTCGGACGCGCGAGAATCGACTTCGGCTCCATTCGACAGGACGATGCGAGCGAAGAAAACGGCCTCTTGTACGTCAACGATCTTGACTTCAACAACAGCGACACCAGAGGCCTCAAGCAGGGCCACCATCGTGTCGTGTGTCATGGGCCGCGGCGTGGAAATCGCCTGCAGGGACATCGCAATAGCGGAAGCCTCCGGAGCACCAATCCAAATCGGCAGATGCCGCTCACCGTCACGCTCCTTCAGGAGGATCAGCGGCTGATTGGAGGGCAGCTCAATTCGAACTCCTACGACGTCTATCTCGATCATCCGACTCCCCGCCTCACCCGAGCCAATGGTGGCCTCTGCGGGACAGCGGCTCGGTGACCTGCCCGTTTCAGCCTAGTGGTCGAGTCGCGAAAGCGCACCCTGCACGAGAGCGCTATGCAGCGTCAGGCACGCCTCGCTCATTTCCCGTGCGGATTCTGCGGCCTGGGCCCGCGATGACACTTCCTTGCGTGAGCTCACGGGGGCGATGGCGCGCTCAACGAGGCCGACCTCGCGGTCGGCTGCCGTACGGAAGGCGCGCAGGTGGCGCGGTTCGATCCCGAACCCTGCCAGTTTGACCGCCGCCGAAACAACGCGCACGTTGTGCTCATCGAAACGGTCGTCGTCCGCAGCGATGAGGCCATACGCCACGAGTTCGTCGATCAATCCGCCATCGGCCCCTGTCACGCCGATCATCTCCGCCCGCGTCAAGTGACGCGTTCGCCCGGCCAGTTCTTGGGCCAACTGCTCCCCGACGCTCCGAGGAGCCAGCGTGATCCCGCCGGGCAACTGCTCGGGGCGTTCGCCCCGATCCACGGCGTCAAGGTAATCCTTGATGACCTTCAACGGTAAGTACTGGTCCCGCTGCAGGGCCAAAATAAATCTCAGCCGATCAATGTCCCCCGGCGTGTACTTCCGGTAACCGGCAGCCGTGCGCTGGGGCGTAACCAGTCCCTTTTCCTCAAGAAAACGGATCTTCGAGGCACTGACTTGCGGGAAATCCTCCTGCAGCTCGGACAGCACCTCCCCAATATTCAAGACCTGAGGGCGCGCCGGACCGCCGGCAGCGGATGGCTGACGTGCATGTGCGGATGAAACCACTGTGGACAGTCCTTGGATCGAAACTAGGCGTGCGAGCCGGCGTAGAAGGTCAACCGGAACTTTCCGATCTGGACTTCAGCCCCTTGCCGCAAGATCACAGCATCAACCCGGTCATGATTGACGTAAGTGCCGTTCAGGCTGCCGGCGTCGACCACTTGAAACCCGTTCTGGGCGCGCCGAAACTCCGCGTGCCGTCGCGAGACCGTGACATCGTCCAAGAAAATATCTGCCTCGGGGTGGCGTCCTGCAGTGGTCAGGTCTTCGTCGAGCAGGAAACGCGCCCCGCGATTTGGCCCTGAATGAGCAATCAATAGCGCCGACCCGGCGGGCAGCGCGGCGACTGCCTCACGTTCCTCGTCGGACAGCGTATGATCCACCGCGCCGCTGTCCGGGCTGGGAGGCAAACTGATGTTCGTTGTCTCGGTCGCCAGCTCGGCGGGGGCCTGCGTCGGCGTCTTCTCCCCATCATGAGCGCTCATGGCGTCTCCTCCTCAGTCACACGGTATAACCACAGCTCAGCGCCGGAACTCTCCCGGCGTCACCGCCGAGCTTCAGTCCATCCAGCCTAGCCCAAGTTAATCATGTTGTTATCACCGAGTGCACTCCTCACAGGGAATTATTCGCCAATGATGAGCAAGAAATACTCGTTCCCGAGACTTCACCTTCTGTCCCTGCCGGGATACCGCCCTGTGCGGTTACAGTGTGTCTCATGGACACCGGGCAAGAAAAGACAGAGTCAACGGCACGGCCGACGCGGTCAGCGCTCTCCGAAACCATGGTGCGACAACCGTTTAGTCTCGGCTTCTTCGTCACCCTCGGAGGGCTCTTGGCCTTCGCCTTAGGTGCGGCCATCGACAACCTCTCGACCATACTGGTCTACATTGCGCTGGCCTTGTTCATTGCCTTGGGCCTCGATCCACTCGTGGTGCGGCTATCCCGGGGCGCGCTGAGTAGGACGCGGGCCATTGTGATCGTCTGCCTCGGATTTTTGACTGTCATCGGCGGGGTACTTCTCCTGATCGTCCCCACTGTCGTAGGCCAAATTGCCCAGTTCATCCGTTCGGCTCCCACCCTCGTCGCTGATTTTCAGGAATCGTCGTTTTTCGGCTGGGTCCAGGAGACGTTCGGCGACCAGGCAGGCTCGCTCATCGCCGATGCACAACTCTTCGTCACGGATCCGGGAAATATCGCCGCGATCGGTGGGGGCGTCCTGCAGGTTGGGTCCACCGTGGCCACCGGGATTTCCGGGGCGGTCATCGTCATCGTGCTGGGCCTCTACTTCCTCGCCTCACTGCCCGTCATGAAGACGTCCCTGTTGCGATTCGTCCCCGCACGCAACAGGCAACTGGTCGGTTCGATTTCGGATGAGATCACAGCCTCCGTCGGCAGCTACCTCTCCGGAATGGTCATCCTCGCGCTGCTCAATGCGTGCTTTACGTTTGTCATGCACCTCATCTTGGGCCTGCCGTTCCCCCAGCTCATGGGCGTCGTGGCCTTCTGCATCACGCTGATCCCGCTGATCGGACCCGTCCTGTTCTGGGGCATCGGCTCCCTCGTGGCCCTCTTCTCCAGCCCGGTCGATGCCCTGATATTCGCCTTGGCCTACGTGGTGTACATGCAGGTCGAGGCCTACGTTCTCACTCCACGCGTGATGAACAAGACCGTTTCCGTGCCAGGTTCCCTCGTGGTCATCGGGGCCCTGGTCGGTGGAACACTCTTGGGATTGCTGGGCGCCCTCGTCGCCATCCCCGTGACTGCAGGACTGCTACTCATCCTCAAGCAGGTCATCATCCCCCGCCAGGACGCCAAGGTCTAGCAACGAGGATCACCCCGTTTAAACACAAAAGGGCCCGGCGAGTTGAACTCGCCGGGCCCTGGTGGTCGGGCTGACAGGATTTGAACCTGCGACCCCATCACCCCCAGTGATGTGCGCTACCAAGCTGCGCCACAGCCCGAAGTTTTCGCAGCGTTCTCCCCGGTCGGGCCGAGGTACCGTCTGCGAAAAGCTCCTCAAACACTCTACCCCATCACCCGCCCGGAACGCGCATCGAACGCGGTGAGCGCGTGGCGGATCACCCTAGCGCCGCTTGCTGCGCTTCTCCCGGACACGCATCCCGATCTCAATCGGGGTGCCCGCGAACCCGAACGTCTCGCGGAGGCGGCGGGTAATGAACCGGCGGTAGCCCTGATCCAGGAAGCCCGTCGTGAACAACACGAATCGAGGCGGCCGCGAGGACGCCTGCGTCGCAAAGAGAATCCGCGGCTGCTTACCACCGCGCACCGGATGCGGATGCGCGGCCACGAGCTCACCCAAGAAGGCGTTGAGCTTGCCGGTGGGGATGCGAGTGTCCCATGACTCCAGCGCTGTCGACAGAGCGGGCACCAGCTTGTCCTTGTGCCAGCCGGTCTTGGCGGACAGGTTGACCCGCGGGGCCCAGTGGACGTGCGCCAGATCCCGCTCGATTTCCCGCTCCAAGTAGTAACGACGCTCGTCGTCCAAGGTGTCCCACTTATTGAAAGCCAACACCAGGGCACGACCAGAGTCGATCGTCATCTGCAAGATGCGGACATCCTGTTCGGAGAGCACCTCATCGACGGCCAACAGGACGACGGCGACCTCCGCTTTATCGAGGGCACTCTGTGTCCGGAGGGAGGCGTAGTAGTCCGACCCGTGCGCCATGTGCTGGCGGCGCCGGATTCCTGCGGTATCGACGAAACGCCAGGTGCGCCCGCCCAGTTCCACGAGCTCGTCCACCGGGTCGCGGGTGGTGCCGGCAAAATTGTCTACCACCACGCGTTCTGAGCCAGCCAGCTTGTTCAGCAGCGACGACTTCCCCACGTTGGGGCGCCCGATAAGAGCCACCCGGCGTGGTCCGCCGCGCGGAACCAGTCCCCCATGTGCGGAGTGCTCCGGCAGCTTCTTCAACAGATCATCGAGCAAATCGGCCGTGCCTCGCCCATGCAGCGCGGACACGGGATAAGGCTGTCCGAACCCGAGGCTCCAGAGGGCGTGTGCCTCGGCCTCTTGATTGAAATCGTCGATCTTGTTGGCCACCAGGAACACGGGTTTCTGGATGCGACGGAGCATCTTGACCACAGATTCGTCGGTCGCGGTGGCACCCACCATCGCGTCGACGACGAAGATGACTGCATCGGCCAGATCCGCGGCGATTTCCGCCTGTTCAGCCACGCGGGCATGAATGCCCTTCGCGTCGTGCTCCCACCCGCCGGTATCGACGAGCGTAAAGGGGCGCCCCTCCCATTCGGCCTGGTACGAGACTCGATCGCGTGTCACGCCGGGAACGTCCTCGACGACGGCTTCGCGGCGCCCAATGATGCGGTTCACCAAGGTCGACTTGCCGACGTTCGGACGCCCGATGATCGCCACCACCGGCGGAATCTCGTCGTCGTCCTCCACGAAGCCGTCCTCGGAGAGAGCGGCGAGCAGGGCGGCGTCATCCTCGTCGAGATCGTAATCGTCGAGGCCGGCGCGCAGCGAGGCCATCCGGGCCTCAGCGTCCTCGTCGGAGATCTGCGCGAAACGCTCGGCGACTTGGTCCTCACCCGCGGGCAGGTATTCCTCGTCCTCGCCCGGGTAGGCGGCATCAGTCATCGTTACTCGTTCCTTCGTTTCTGGCAGGCCGTGGTCAATCGCTCCAGTGTAGTCGTTGCTACCCCTCGTCGACCAACGTGAGCACGGCCTGCACCGTTTGCTCAAAGGTCAGATCGGACGAGTCAAGGGTGATCACCCCATCGGAGGCACGCGTGAAGTTGGAGACGGTGGAATCTTTGGCATCGCGTTCGATGACCTGACGCTGGAGCGCCGCGGCATCCGCTTCCCCCAACTGAATCCCCCGCCGACGCAGTCGCGCCTCTTCGGAGGCCGTGAGCAAAATCCGCGTCTTCGCGTCTGGGGCCACCACCGTCGTGATGTCCCGGCCCTCGGCAACGATGCGCGGCTGCGCCGCGATGAGTGCGCGTTGACGTCGTACCATCTCCTCGCGCACGTCGAGATTGGTGGCAACGGCCGAAACGGCCTCGGAGACGAACGGTAACCGGATCGTCTCCGTGACATCCGTCCCGTGGATCCTCACCCGCTCGAGGCTCGGATCAGTACTGATCTCCAACTCGGCCGCGCGCACTGCCTGGGCGACGGCGTCGGCATCGTCGAGATCCGTTCCCGCATCAAGGCAGTGCCACGTGACGGCGCGGTACATGGCACCGGTATCGAGGTAGGCGGCACCGAGCCGTCGCGCCGCTTCCTTGGCTACCGAGGACTTGCCGGAGCCCGACGGGCCATCAATCGCCACCACCAGGGCTGCATCCGTTACGGTCACTGAACTACCTTCCACTCACGTTCGGTCAAGAATTCCATCAACTCGGCGCTTCGGCCCGGCAACACGGAAATCTCCACCATGCCGACGTCATGCCCCGACGAATGCTCCATCCGCAGATCCTCGATATTCACACCTGCCGAGCCGACTGCGGTGAGCAATTCCGCGATCTGCCCCGGACGGTCATCGACGATCACCGTGACGACGGAGAAAGCCTGCGGCGGAGCACCGTGTTTGCCCGGAATGCGCGCGTGGCCCGCATTGCCCTCGCTCATCAGTTCAGCAAGGTCCAACAGAGCCCCCTCGGCGTGCGGGTCCTCCAGCGTGCCGATGAGCCGGTTCAGGTCCTCCCGCAATCCGTACAAGATCTTGACCAGTTCGCCGGAATTGTGGCTCAGGATCTGGATCCACAGCTTGGGGTCACTCGCGGCGATGCGCGTGGTGTCCCGCAGTCCGTTGCCGGCGAGCGCGAGGGCATGCCCGGGCGCGTTCATCAGGCGCGATGCGAGCAGGGACGACGCCACTTGCGGGAAGTGAGAGACGAGGGCGACGGCGGCGTCGTGTTCTTCGGCGCTCAAGCGCACAATCGTGGCCCCGAGGTCGATGCCCACATCCGTGGCGGCGCGCACCGCGCGCGCGGAGGACGTCGCGTGGGCGCACACGACCCATGGCATGGCGGTGAAGAGTTCGCCCCGTGCTGCCGCTGGCCCGGACTTCTCGCGTCCTGCCATGGGATGGGCGCCCACGTACCGGCTCAGCTGCTGCTCCGACAATTCACCACGATCACACCGAAGACGCAATTGACGCAGGATGCTGCCCTTCACGGAAGCAATGTCGAGCACAATGGCGTCGTCGTAGTGCGTCAGTGCGTCAGCGACGACGTCGGCGGTGACATCCGGTGGGGCGGCGACGACGACGAGGCGAGGAACCGTTTCTTCCCCCTGCTGCAGCACAGTGCCGGCGCCAATGTCCTGCGCCACGCGGGCGGCCGTCGGCGAGGGGTCTGACAACCACACCTCGACGCCGAGCCGGCTCAACCCCAAGCCGAGGCTCGCGCCGAGCAAGCCCGTGCCGATCACCAACACCGGCCCCGTCACATGGTGAGCTGCGGACACGCTTGTTCCCTTCTTGGCGAGGGCCGGTCTGCCGGCCGTATCGATGATCAGTGGTCTGGGTGCTTACATCTCCACGGAGGCAAGCAGATGGCCAACCTCCTGCGGGCCGAGCGCGCGGACCACGCCCTGCTTCTGGTCGCCCAGCCGCAACGGGCCCATCTCGAGCCGGACCAAGCGCTTGACGGGGAAGCCCACGGCGTCGAACATGCGCCGCACAACGCGATTACGTCCCGAGTGCAGGACGACCTCGATGAGCACCTTGCCCGGCGTGGAATCAACCAGCTTGAACGAGTCGACGTTGGCCACCCCGTCCTCGAGCTCGACTCCACGCTTGAGCTGTGCGCCCACGCCTTGGGGCAACGGGCCGTTGACCTGAACCAAGTACTTCTTCGGGACCTCGTACGAAGGGTGCGTAAGCCGGTTCGCCAGCTCGCCGTCGTTCGTCAGGATCAGCAGGCCCTCCGTGTTGACGTCCAGGCGACCGACGTGGAAAAGACGCACGTTCTTGTCCTTGACGTAGTCGCTGATGCACCGACGCCCCTCAGGGTCCTCCATCGTCGAGACCACGCCGCGCGGCTTATTGAACACGAAGTACTTGAGCGTCTCGTTGAGCTGAATCCGCATGCCGTCGACGTGAACGGCATCGCGAGCAGGATCAATCCGAACGCCCAGCTCGGTCACGACCTCGCCGTTGACCTCAACCCGTCCCTCGGCAATTAACTCCTCGCTGACGCGACGGGAAGCGACGCCCGCGTTAGCCATCACCTTCTGCAGGCGAATCCCGTCCTCGGTGCTCGGAACGGGCTTGGGCCCGGGCCGGCGCGCCGGCTTGTTCGGCTTCTTGACCGCGCCGAGCTGCCGTCCGAACCGCTCCTTGGCGAAGGCCTTCGTCTTCTGTTGGCCGCGCGCGGCCGGCTTAGCCGACTTGCTGGCCGATGAGGACTTGCCCTGGCCCCCGGCCTTCGGCTTCCCGGAGCCCTGCTGGCGGGGTTTTCCGGCGTTCGGGGCCGAGGACGACTTTTTCTTGCCGCGGCCGGAGCCGCCTTGCGGTGACTGCATGTTGGTGTTCCTCACGTTGATTCTCGGCCTCGGCCCACGCATCTAGAGGTCTGCGTCGAGGGCGTCGAGTTCGTCAATCCCCGGCAGGTGCGGCGAGAGCTGCGGCAGCTCGGAGATACTGTCTAATCCCAATCTTTCCAGAAAGTACGACGTCGTCTGGTACAGCACGGCTTGGGACTCGGGATCCGTACCGGCTTCCTCCACCAAGGACCGGGCAGCCAAGGTACGCATGACTGAGTCTACGTTGACCCCGCGGATAGCCGCGATCTTGCCGCGAGAGACGGGCTGTCGGTAGGCCACAACAGCGAGCGTTTCGAGGGCGGCCTG
Organism: Zhihengliuella flava; assembly: GCF_015751895.1. NCBI lineage: Bacteria > Bacillati > Actinomycetota > Actinomycetes > Micrococcales > Micrococcaceae > Zhihengliuella > Zhihengliuella flava. The sequence goes on from NZ_JADOTZ010000001.1 coordinate 518,312, forward strand.
GGTCAGGCGCGCCGTCTGACCGTCCATGACGAACTGGGAGACATAGTCACCAAGATCACGCCGCGAATAGAAGCGCCATCCCCCGCCCACCTCGCGCAACTCGTATCCGCGCCCGGTCAGAGAGGCGGCTATTTCAGCCAGCGCATCCGCTACCTCCGGCGCGCTCACACCAAAGACTCGGGCGAAGCGGTCCACCGTCACCGGTTCATCGGTCACCATCAACACGGCTTCGATCCCCGCTCGCAGTCCCCCGGGCATGGCATCGATGTCAGCACCTGCGGTGAGCCGTGCCTCGCTCATGTCGCCTCCTCTTCGAACGCGCCGGGCCCGCCGCGGGGGGTCGCCGCGGGCACGGCCGGGACGTCGTCGTACTCCTCCCGGAGATGTCCTGCGTCCCAGTCCCGGTCACCGATCCACTCGACCACAAGATCCCCCAGCGGATCGGCCTGATCAAACGTCACCGCACGGTCGCGAAACATCTCCAACAGCGCAAGAAACCGGGCGACCACTTCGAGCCGATGGGCAGCGTCCTGAGTCAGCTGAGCAAAACTCAGCCGGGGCTGCCCTTGGAGGCGCTCGGCGATGATGGCCGCCTGCTCCCGGACACTGACAGCGGGCGCATGCAGGTGTTCGAGTCCGACTTCTGTCGCCGGTACCGGCTTGGGAGCTAGGGCGCGCTCGGCGAGCGCGGCAAAGTCGGCCGGCGTCGTCTTCCACAACAACTCCGGCAGCAGCTGCGCAAACTGCGGTTCGAGGCTCACCTGGCGAGCGAATCGACCGGACTCGGCCTCGAAGCGTTGGTTCAATTCTCGGGCGACCGCTTTAAAGGCCTTGTACTGCAGCAGCCGGGCGAAGAGGAGATCGCGGGCTTCCAACAGCGCAATGTCCTCTTCACTTTCCACCTCGCCTGACGGCACGAGCCGCGCTGCCTTGAGGTCCAATAGCGTGGCTGCGACTACGAGGAATTGCGTCGTCTCGTCGAGTGCCCGGTGACTGACGCGGGTGCGCAGTTCCTTGAGGTACGCGATGAACTCATCGGTGACCGCCGCGAGGGCGATTTCCGTGATGTCCAGTTGACGCTTGCCGATGAGATTCAGCAGGACCTCGAAGGGGCCGCTGAAGTGCTCGAGCGTGACGGCGAAGCCGGGCGCGTTCGGCTCCGGCGCCGGCTCGTCGTGGCCAGCCGCCTCCGTCGCGACAACGGTCTCAGTGGTCACGGATCTTACGGAGCGCCACCGCGGGCGATGAGCTCCTTGGCCAGCGTCCGGTAGGCCTCCGCACCGGCGTGATTGGCCGCGTAGGACGTAATAGGTTCCGCCGCGACATTCGCATCGGCAAATTTGATGGTCCGCTTAATGACCGTCTCAAAGACCTTGTCGCCGAACGCCTCAAGCAAGCGTCCCACCACCTCGCGGCTATGCAGCGTCCGCGCGTCATACATCGTCGCCAAGACGCCGTCGATGGTCAGGTTCGGGTTGAGCCGGTCCTGAACCTTCTCGATCGTCTCCACGAGCAGAGCGACGGCGCGCAAGGCAAAGAATTCGGCTGTCAGCGGGATGATGACGCCGTGCGCAGCGGTCAGCGCGTTGACCGTCAGCAGGCCCAGCGACGGCTGGCAATCGATCAGGATGACGTCATAGTCGTCGGCCACCTTGCGGAGCGCCATCGCCAACACCTGCTCGCGTGCCACCTCATTGACCAGCTGCACCTCAGCAGCCGAGAGATCGATGTTTGCCGGTAGCAGGTCGATTCCCTCAATGCCGGTGTCCAACAGGGCGTCCGAAACGTCCGTATGGCGATCCATCAACACGTTGTAGACGGTCACGTCCAAGTCGTGCGGCTGGATCCCAAAGCCCGCGGACAGTGCTCCTTGCGGGTCAAAGTCAACCAACAGCACCCGACGCCCGAACTCGGCCAGCGAGGCAGCGAGGTTGATCGTGGACGTCGTCTTCCCGACTCCGCCCTTCTGATTGACCATGGCGATGATCCGTGCCGGCCCATGTTCCGCCAGTGGTTGCGGCTCCGGGAACTCGGTGAGGGGTCGCCCCGTCGGCCCCAGCGCAGGCGGCTCCTTCAGCAGGCCGGCGGTGCGGGTACGGGTGCCCTTGACCTCACTCACGGTTCTAACCACTCATTTCGTCGATGGGTATGCGGTCGTGCTTCAAGGCTAACCCCGGCACGACGGCGATTGTTGCCACGCGCCGCCCGGCGAGCCTTGACCTTAAAGTACAAGTGGAGGGTTGCAGCGATCGCCAGAACGACCCCTGCAACCCTCGCCTCAGAAGTGCGCCGCGTTAGTGCGCCGCCGCTTCTACCTGCGCCTCGTCGAACGGACGCTCTCCAGCGAGCACGGCCCGGTTTTGTTCGAGGTCTAGTTCTCCCGTCCACTTGCCGATCAGCAGCGTCGCGACCGCGTTGCCGGTGAAGTTGGTCAGCGCTCTAGCTTCAGACATGAACTTATCGATCCCCACGATTACTCCCATGCCATCCAAAAGTTCCGGACGGTGCGCTTGGAGGCCAGCGGCCAGGGTGGCGAGACCTGCGCCCGTGACTCCCGCCGCACCCTTAGAAGCAATGATCATGAAGACCAACAGGCCGATCTGTTCGCCGAGGCTCATCGGCATCCCCATCGCCGTCGAGACGAACAGCGCCGCCATCGTGAGGTAAATCGCCGTGCCATCGAGATTGAAGGAGTAGCCCGTCGGCACCGTAATACCAACCACCGGCTTGGAGACGCCAGCGTGTTCCATCTTGGCAATCAGTCGCGGCAAGGCGGATTCCGAGGAGGAGGTGGAGAAGATCAGCAGGTACTCACGGGCCAGATACTTCAGCAACGCAAAAATGTTGACTCCGGTCACGGCCTTCAGCAGCGATCCGAGAACCACCACAATGAAGACGGCGCAGGTGATGTAGAAGCTCGCCATCAGGATGAACATGGATCCGATCGCGGCCCACCCCGTGGCTCCCACGACGGCGGCGATCGCTCCGAAAGCGCCAATGGGGGCGACCCACATGATCATCATCATGAGGCGGAAAACCACGGCCTGAACGTTCTTGACGGCGTTCAGCACGGGTTCGCCGGCCGACCCCATCGACTGCAAAGCGAAGCCCACCAAGAGAGCCAAGACCAACGTGGGCAGGACCGGAATGGCACCGGGAATCATGCCCAGCAAAAAGTCGACGGTGTGCGAGTTTTCCCCAGCGGTGGCCGAATCATAAGGCTCCAGCTGCAGCCCCTCACCGGGATGAATGAGGTTGCCCACGAGCAGACCCAATCCGAGGGCAAAAGTGGACATGATCAAGAAGTACGCCAACGCGAGCCCGCCGACGCGCCCGACCGTGGCCGCCCGAGCAATTGACCCGACGCCGAGAACGATGGTGCAGAAAATCACCGGGGCAATGATCATCTTGATCAGGGCGATGAAGGCCGTCGCCAACGGCTTGAGCGCCTGTCCGACCTCTGGGGCGACAAGGCCAACAATCGCGCCCAGGACGACGGCGGCGATCACCATAATGTACAGCCAGTGCGTGCGGTCCTTCTTCGCAGGTGGTCCGCTCGGCGGCGTCGTTGAGCCGGCGAGATCCGTTGCGGTCGCCATGGGTGAACTCCTTAGAATGCAGTGTTTGCGTGCAACGTGTGATGCACGTTGCGTCATCACCCATCGTGAACCCGCGTGTGACCTACCCCACGATTGAGTTCATACTGTTCACATCCCACCATCAGGAGGTCGACCGCGCGTGAGTCTGGCGTCCCGGCTGTTCGTGTGGCAGCTCATCTTGATCACGGCCCTGACGGCCGCCCTCGGCGTGGTGAATTTTCGCCACACGGGCCAGCAAATCCGCGACGATGCGGGCGCCCGTGTGCTGAGCGTCGCCGCCACGTTAGCGCACGACCCCTTCGTCGCAGCGGGCCTCGAGACCGCAAACCCCACCACCGCATTTCAGCCCTTCGCCGAGGAAGTCATGACCGAGGCGAACGTCGACTTCGTGACGATCATGCGCCCCGATGGCACGCGCCTCACTCATCCGGACGAGCAAGAAATCGGTGACACGTATTTGGGCTCCCGCGAGCAAGCCCTCGCCGGCGAGGTGCACGTTGAGCAGTACACGGGCACGCTCGGCCCCTCAGTACGCGCGATCGCTCCCGTCTTTGACGGCGAGGGCACCGTGATTGGGATGGTCGCTGTGGGGGTCACGCTCCAGACAATTCAGGTGGCCCTAGCCTCGGATATCCCCGCCATCCTGGTCGTCGCAGCGGTCGCCCTCACGCTCGGCGCGATCGGCTCCTACGCGGTCAGTCGCTATCTCCGCCGCGCCACCTTGGGGCTCGGCCCCGAAGGCCTTCGTCGTCGTTTTGTCTATGCCAACTCGGCCCTGCACTCGCTGCGCGAGGGCCTCCTCCTCACAGATGCGCGCGGTCAGCTTGTGCTCTACAACGATCGGGCGGCGGAACTGCTCGACCTTCCGCCGCTCGACCTCACCTCCGGTCCGCGGCAGACTGCGCCAGAACACGCCACCGCTGACGCGCTGCCCAGCACCATTCGTGACCTCCTCGACAGCGGACGACGGGCCCACGACGAGGTGCACGTTGACGGCGAGCGCATCCTCATTCTGACGCAGCAACCGGCCGAGGGCGGCGGCGCCGTCGCCACCGTCCAAGACCACACCGAATGGCAATCGCTGGCCGGCGAACTGGAGACCATGCGAACACTCACGACGGCCCTGCGCGCTCAGACGCACGAACACGCCAATCGTCTCCATGCCGTCGGTGCTCTGATCGAACTCGGCCGCTACGACGAGGCGCTGAGTTTCGCCGTCGAGGATCGCCACACAGCACAGGCCCTAACGGACGACGTCGTTCAGCGCCTCGACGAGCCGTACTTGTCCTCCCTCCTGGTCGGCAAGGCAGCCGAAGCCCACGAGCGCGGCCTGACGCTGACGCTCTCCGCTTCGGGGACACTGCCGCACGGCGCCATCGAAGCACGTGACTTGGTGACCATCACCGGCAATTTGCTCGACAACGCCTTCGATGCGGCCGCCGCCGGCGACCGGGACGTGTGGGCCGACTTCGCCGCCACGCCGACGGACCTGACCATCTCCGTCGCTGACTCTGGCGAGGGGATCGACCCCGACTTGATCGACGCGTTCCTGCGCTTCGGCGTCTCCTCCAAGCCGGGCGAGCCCCGCGGACTGGGATTAGCCTTGGTCCGTCAAACGGTGCGCCGTCTGGGCGGTACGCTCGAGATTGAGAACGACGGCGGAGCCATCTTTACCGTGAGCTTGCCCTTGGCGTCTCACGCCGAAGAGCACGCGCAGCCTGCGCCGTGTTCATCGGACGAGTCTGGGGAGGTGACATCGTGACGGCACTGCCTCGATCATCAGCGCAAGGGACGGTCCGCGACGAGCACTGGAACGTGCTCATCGTCGACGATGAACCCATCACCGCCGCGGCGCACGCCGACTTCGCCGAACGAATTTCTGGCTTTCGAGCACTCGCTCGCGTCGGCACGGGCCAAGAAGCCCTTCGTTACCTCGAGCGATGCCATGCTGCGGGCACCACCGTCGACCTCGTGTTGCTCGATATGAATCTACCTGACCTGCATGGGCTTGACGTCGCCCGCAGAATGCGCGGTCGTGGCTACACGATGGACATCATTGCCATCACTGCGGTTCGGGACCTCGCGCTCGTACGAGCGGCCGTCTCTGCCGGCATCACGCAATACCTCATTAAGCCGTTTACCTTCGCGGCGTTCCGCACCAAACTGGAGAGCTTTCGGGAATTCCAGAGCACGCTGGGCGAGGGCACGGCCGCCAACCAAGATTCGATCGACGACGCCTTCGCCGCGCTCCGGCCTGCCACTTCGGCTCCCCTGCCCAAGGGCTTGATTCCGGAAACGCTGCGGCATGTCAGCGCACACCTCGAAAACTCGGTGCGCGCCCAATCCGCAACCGAGGTGGCCGCCGCGTTGTCCATGTCTCGAGTGACCGCGCGGCGCTACCTCGAGCACCTTGCGGTAGCAGACCGCGCAGCGCGGCAACCCCGCCACGGCAGTCGTGGCCGTCCCGAATACGAGTACCGGTGGCTCGAATAATGTATACACACTCCGCATCTAGAGCAGCAATTCTGGACTTCTAGACCGCGCAGGCGCCTCCATGTATACACTGACGTCATGAGAGCCAGTGACCGCGCGTACACCGCGCTCCGCGATGACATCCTGTCGTGGCGCTTACCGCCGGGCTCTCCTCTGGCGGAAGTAGAACAGTCCCGCCGCCTCGGCGTCTCGCGGACACCGCTCCGGGAAGCGCTGGCGCGGCTGGCGGCCGATGGTCTGGCGCGTCAGCTCGGCGGGCGCGGAACGGTGGTTTCCGACGTGACGTTGGAGCATCTGGACGACTTGTTCGAGCTGCGCCTCGCGTTGGAGACGGCGGCCGCCGCTGCCGCCGCACGCGCCGCCGCGCGCGCACCCGACCTCTCCGTGCGCTTCGATCACTTGGCCCAACGGCTCGTCCGGGCCAGCGCAACAACCCGCGGACCGTCAGCGCAGAGCACTTACGACGTGGCGGAAGAACTAGAAACCGCCATCGACGACGCGGCGGCCAACCCCTATCTCGCCCGGGCCCTCGCGCAATTGCGCGGACACTTGGTGCGGCTGCGTCGGTTAGCGGCCGACGACCCCGCCCGGCTGCGGTCGGCCGCGAGTGAGCACGCCGCCGTCGCACGGTCCATCGCCGCAGGCGATCCGGACCTGGCCGCCGCCGCCACCCGCCTGCACCTAGCCCAAGCACAGCGCAGTATTACCGACCACGCGGCCGAGCGGCTGCAATCCATCGAAAGGACCCCGGTTTGATCACGCACGACGTTCACGTCCATCCTTCAACCGATCAGCTAGCCCGCGAGGATCAGCTAGCCCACAAGATCGCACGCGTCGCCGTCGACCCCGTGCCGCTCGACGCTGACGTGGTGGACATGATCATCAACCGCATCATCGACAACGCCGCCGTCGCGGTCGCATCCTTGAATCGCGCTCCGATCGTGGCTGCGCGCGCCCAAGCGTTGGCCCACGCACCGTCCTCGGGCGGAACGGGCGCCGGCGTCTTCGGCGTCGCCGACCGCGTCTCCCCCGAGTGGGCCGCCTGGGCCAACGGCGTCGCCGTGCGTGAGCTGGACTACCACGACACGTTCCTCGCCGCGGAGTACTCCCATCCGGGGGACAACATTCCGCCGCTGCTCGCCGTCGCTCAACACACTGGCGCCTCGGGAGCAGACCTGCTGCGCGGAATCGCCACCGGGTATGAAATTCACGTCGACCTCGTCAAGGCCATCTGCCTGCATCGCCACAAGATCGACCACGTCGCCCACCTCGGCCCCTCCGCGGCCGCCGGGCTGGGAACCTTGCTGGGGCTCGACGTAGAGACGATCTTCCAAGCCGTCGGCCAAGCGCTGCATACGACGACGGCGACGCGCCAGTCCCGCAAGGGTGAGATCTCCACGTGGAAAGCTCACGCGCCCGCCTTCGCCGGCAAAATGGCCGTCGAGGCCGTCGACCGGGCCCTGCGCGGGCAGACGTCGCCGGTTCCGATTTACGAAGGCGAAGATGGGGTCATCGCCTGGATGCTGGATGGGCCCGAAGCCCACTATCACGTGCCCCTCCCTGAGGCCGGGGAAGCCAAGCGCGCCATCTTGGACACGTATACCAAAGAACACTCCGCCGAGTATCAGGCCCAAGCCTGGATCGATTTGGCCCGCAAGATCCACCGCGAACATCCCCAGGCCACCGACGCCGCGAACGTGGACAGCGTCCGGATCAAAACCAGCCATCACACGCACTACGTGATTGGCTCCGGTGCCAACGATCCGCAGAAGTACAGCCCCACGGCCAGCCGCGAAACACTCGACCACTCCATCCCCTACATCTTCACGGTTGCCCTGCAAGACGGCCTGTGGCACCACGAAGACTCCTATGCGCCCGAGCGTGCTGCCCGGCCGGACACGGTGAAGCTCTGGCACCGAGTCACCACCGAGGAGGACCCGGAGTGGACGCGGCGCTACCACTCGCTGGATATCGCGGAAAAGGCCTTCGGCGGGTCCGTGGACATCACGCTGACCGATGGCACCGTCATTCACGACGAGATCGCCGTCGCCGACGCCCACCCGCTGGGCGCCCGCCCCTTCGCGCGCGAGCAGTACATCGCCAAATTCCGCACCCTTGCAGAACCCGTGCTGGATCCCGCCGAGATGGACCGATTCCTGACGGCGGTCCAACGGGTCGATGAACTCGGCGCGGGCGAACTGGACCAACTCAACATCACGGCACCGGCAGGTGCCATCGACCTGAACGCGGCCCCGAAGGGACTGTTCTAATGCTGTACTCGACCGTCTCCCCCGAGGACAAGCGACTCCAGCTCCGCGCGGCCCTGACCCCGGGCGCAGCCCGTCAATTCCCGGGCGCCTTCAACCCGCTCTCAGCACGGCTCATCGAAGAGAAGGGGTACGACGGCGTCTACATCTCCGGCGCCGTCCTCGCCAATGATCTCGGCCTACCCGACATCGGCCTGACGACGCTCAGCGAGGTGGCCACGCGGGCCGGTCAGATCGCTCGGATGAGCAACCTGCCCGCCCTGGTCGATGCCGACACAGGATTCGGCGAACCGATGAACGTGGCTCGCACGGTCCAAGAACTCGAGCACGCCGGATTGGCTGGGTGCCACATCGAAGATCAGGTCAATCCGAAGCGCTGCGGACACCTCGACGGCAAGCTCGTCGTGGACCTCGCCACGATGCAACGGCGCATCGCGGCCGCGGCCACGGCGCGGCGGGATCCTCACTTCCTGCTTATGGCGCGTACAGACATCCGGGGCGTCGAGGGGCTGTCCTCCGCCGTGGACCGCGCCCGTGCCCTCGTTGATGCCGGAGCAGATGCCATCTTCCCCGAGGCGATGGCAACGTTGCGGGAATTTGAAGCCATATGTTCTGCCGTGGACGTGCCCGTACTCGCCAACATGACCGAATTCGGCAAATCAGAGCTCTTCACGCGCCAACAGTTGGCGGAGGTGGGCATCGCCGTCGTGATTTACCCCGTCACGTTGCTCCGCACCGCCATGGGTGCTGCCGAGCGGGTTTTGGAGGAGATTCGCTCCGAAGGAACCCAAGCGGGCGCGGTTAATTCCATGATGACCCGTGCGCGACTCTACGAACTCGTGGATTATGAGACGTACAACACGTTCGACGAGAGCGTCTTCAATTTCACCGTCCCAGGAGGTTCAGCATGAGCACGACCGACGACATCAAGAAGGGCCTCGCCGGGGTCATCGCCGACTCGACGGCGATCTCCAAAGTCAATCCGGAGACCAACTCCTTGCTCTACCGCGGATATCCAGTCCAAGATCTGGCGGCGAACCTCTCTTTCGAGGCCGTGGCCATGTTGCTGTGGACGGGTGAATTGCCAACAGATGATGAACTGGGCGCTTTTACCGAGTACGAACGCTCGCACCGGCAGCTAGATCCAGCCGTCAAAAACGCCATCGATCTCCTGCCGGAGACGTGCCACCCCATGGACACGGCCCGGACCGCCGTCTCCGTCATGGGCGCCCGGCACCCGCAGGCTGGAGATTCTGATCCGGACACAGAGCTCGCCAAAGCTCAGGAACTCTTTGCCCGTTTCCCAGCCATTGTTGCCTATGACCAGCGCCGTCGTCGTGGGCTGGAACCGGTGGAACCACGCGGTGATTTGACCTACGCCGAGAACTTTCTGTGGATGGTGTTCGGGGACGAGGAGCATCTCGCCCCGCCTGTAGTTGAGGCCTTCGAAGTCTCCATGGTGCTCTACGCCGAACACTCGTTCAACGCGTCGACCTTCACTGCGCGAGTCATTACCTCGACGTTGGCTGACCTCCACTCGGCGGTCACGGGCGCCATTGGCGCGCTCAAGGGCCCCCTCCACGGTGGTGCAAACGAGGCAGTGATGTACACGTTTGATGAGATTGGGGTAGACCGCAATGAATCGCGCGAGCAAGCGGCAGCTCGTGCCAAGGCCTGGATGGAAGACGCGCTCGCGGCAAAGAAGAAGGTCATGGGCTTCGGTCACCGGGTGTACAAGAACGGCGATTCACGGGTTCCCACTATGAAGGGCGCACTCGATGCGATGGTTGAGCACTATGAGCGCCCTGAATTGTTGGGCCTCTACGACGGGCTCGAGGCAGCTATGGATGAGGCGAAGTCCATCAAACCAAACCTGGACTACCCCGCTGGGCCGACGTACCACCTCATGGGATTCGATACGCAGATGTTCACGCCACTGTTCATCGCCTCGCGAATCACGGGCTGGACGGCCCACATCATGGAACAGCGCGCGAATAACTCGTTGATTCGCCCGCTCGCAGCGTACAACGGTGCGGATCAACGGGCACTGTAATTGCCGCACGCTTCCGTCGGGATGGCCAGCCACCGTGCTGGCCATCCCGCGTTAGTGGGCCCGCGGGTGCGCGGCGGCGTAGATTTCCCGCAGCGTGTCTGCTGTGACCATCGTATAGACCTGGGTTGTCGTGACGGAGGAGTGTCCCAAGAGTTCCTGAACGACTCGCACATCAGCGCCTCCCTCAATGAGATGAGTCGCAAACGAGTGTCGCAGGGTATGGGGTGAGACTTCCGCGCGGATCTCTGCCCGCTCTGCCGCACGCTTCAAGATGGACCATGCCGACTGCCGAGAGAGCCGGCCGCCGCGCTGGTTCAAGAAGAGCGCTGCTGTGCCCTTGCCCTTGCTCACCAGCACTGGCCGGCCTCGGACCAGGTACGCCTGCAGCGCGGCCGTTGCATAGGACCCGACGGGAACCACGCGCTCTTTCTGCCCTTTGCCGAGCAGCCGCACAACGGCGGGCCCGCCATCGCTCTCCGCGGCGTCCTGGTTGACCGCCTGATGGAGGTCATCCACGTCGAGGCCGACAGCCTCGCTGATGCGCGCGCCGGTTGAGTACAGGAATTCGAGCAGAGCCCGGTCCCGCAGACCGGCCTCAGTATCGACGGGTACGGCCTCGAGAATCGATTGAACGTCGGCGATCGCGAGGGCCTTGGGCAACCGGGTACCGGTCGCTGGCGGCCGCACGTCGGATGCCGTGTTGTCCACGGTGAAGCGCTCGAGTGCCCAGAACTTGTGCAACCCCCGCACGGCCACCACGCACCGGGCCGCCGAACGCGCCGTCAAGGCAGCTCCCCCGTCCGCGCCGTCGCGTAGCCCTTGCGCGAATTCCGAGACCTGTTGAGGCGTGACGTGGGCCGCGTCGCTGACCCCGTTGAGCTCGAGAAAGCGCGTATAGCGCTCGATGTCCCGACGGTAGGCAGACAAGGTGTTGGCAGCCACGCCGCGTTCAATGGTCAGGTGTTGAAAGTAGGCGGTGACCTGCTGAGTCAGCGGTGTGCGGGCCTCGCTCATGGACGTCGACGCGGATGTTCGGGCCACGCCGCGTCGGCTGGACGGAGCGTGGCAAACCCATTCTGCCGCGCGGCATGAGCGGCTAGCACCCCGGCGACAGCGGAGGGGTTGTGCAGCTGACCGGAGAGTACCAACGCCACCGCTTCGTCCAGTGGAACCCAAGCGGTTTCCATGTCGGCTTCCTCGTGCACGCGCTGATGCCGTTCGTGCTCAGGAATGACCGTCAGGCCGCGGGCCAAGAAGAGACGCTGCGCCTCGGAAGAATACCCAGGCGTGTTGAAAAAGTCAGCTAAGACGTGCCACGACTGCGCGCGCAAATCTGCTTCCTCAGCCAGTTCGCGTTGGGCCGCGTCGAGGGGGTCCTCCCCTTCGACGTCGAGCAATCCCGCCGGGATCTCCCACAGCCGCATGCCCACGGGGTGGCGATACTGGCGCTGCAGCAAAACACGGTGTTGCTCGTCGAGGACCACCACGCTCACCGCACCCATGTGGTCGATGAAGTCCCGGGTGAGGGGCTCCTCGTTGTGCGGGAACTCGAAGGACTCCGTCACGACGTCCCAGATCCGGCCGGAATATACCCGCTCGGATGACAATGGCGCGCACGGATCAATGACGTCCCACACCTGAGGTTCCTCAGCTGGGAGACCAGAGTCACCGTGCGCGCCGTGGGTCACGGCTACTGCGCCGCCTGCTGCAGCTTGATGGCCGCCTTCACCAGATTCGCAAAGAGCGGGTGGGGGCGGGTCGGGCGTGAACTCAGCTCCGGGTGGGCCTGCGTGGATACGTAGTACGGATGAACGTCCCGCGGCAGCTCCACGAACTCGACGAGTTTGCCATCCGGGCTCGTGCCGGAGAAGACGAGGCCTTCGGACTCCAGCTGCTCTCGGTAGGCGTTGTTGACCTCGTAACGGTGGCGGTGGCGTTCGGCAACCTGCGTCGTGCCGTAGGCCTCAGCGACGACGGATCCTTCGGCCAGCGCCGCGTCGTAGAGGCCGAGGCGCATGGTCCCACCCAAATCGCCCTTGCCATCGACGATCTCCAGCTGTTCGGCCATCGTCGCAATCACGGGGTACTCGGTCTCCGGCTCGAACTCCGTCGACGATGCCCCTTCGAGGCCGGCGACATTGCGGGCGAATTCGATGACCATCGACTGCAGGCCCAGGCACAGTCCCAAGGTGGGCAAGCCGTTCTCGCGTGCGAAACGCAGCGCGCCGAGCTTACCCTCGAGCCCGCGAATGCCGAAGCCACCGGGGACGCAGATCGCGTCGACTCCGGCGAGAGCCGCGCGAGCGCCCTCCTCGGTCTGGCAGTCGTCGGAGGGCACCCACCGGACTTTGACCTTCGCGCCGTTGGCGAATCCGCCGGCACGCAGGGCTTCCGTGACGGAAAGGTAGGCGTCCGGCAGGTCGATGTACTTGCCCACCAGAGCGATCTCGACGTGGTGCCGAGGATTGTGGACGGCGTCCAGCAGCTGATTCCACTGGGACCAATCGACGTCCTTAAATTTCAGCCCCAGAGATTGCACGATGTACGCGTCGAGGCCCTGCTCATGGATGATGACCGGGATGTCATAGATGCTCGGCGCATCGGCACAGTTGATGACCGCCTCGGGATCCACGTCGCAGGTACGCGCCAGCTTTTCCCGCATTTCTGCTGGGATCTCGCGATCCGAGCGGATGACCAGACCCTCCGGCTGAATGCCGATGGAGCGCAGCGCGGCCACGGAATGTTGGGTCGGCTTGGTCTTGAGCTCGTGGGACGGGCCGATGTAGGGAACCAGAGAAACGTGCACGAAGAAGGCATTGGAACGACCAATATCCTGGCGAACCTGACGGGCAGCCTCCAGGAACGGCTGGGACTCGATATCACCCACGGTGCCACCGATCTCGGTGATGATGACGTCCGGGGCGTTCTCGCCTTCCGACGGCAGCCGCATGCGGCGTTTGATCTCATCGGTGATGTGAGGAATCACCTGGACGGTATCCCCGAGGTAGTCGCCGCGGCGTTCCTTCTCGATGACCGTCGAGTAGACCTGTCCGGTGGTGACGTTCGCCATCCCGGAGAGATTCTCGTCGAGGAACCGCTCGTAATGTCCGATGTCCAAATCGGTCTCGGCGCCATCGTCGGTGACGAAAACCTCACCGTGCTGGAACGGATTCATTGTGCCCGGATCCACGTTCAGATACGGATCGAGCTTCTGCATGGTGACCGATAGGCCACGGGCTCGGAGGAGATGACCGAGGCTGGACGCCGTCAGGCCCTTCCCCAGCGAGGACGCCACACCGCCGGTGACGAAGATCTGCTTGGTAGTTTCGGACCGGGACTCACGGGAAAAAATTCGCTGCACCACGGGATTCGAGCCTATCACCTAATCGTTGATTCGGATATCGACCAGGCGGGTGCACAGGCCGTTGTCACGCCGTTCACGCCCATGCGGAGACCGCCTGCTGCGCGTTGTGCAAGAGTTCCTCGGCATGAGCTTGCGCCGTGTCTGATTCCTCTTGACCGGCCAGCATCCTCGCCAGTTCGCGCACGCGTTCGGCGTCCTCGAGGGCGACGACGTCGCTTGCGGTCACCCCGCCGGTGGCTTCCGCGGCTGCCCCAGCGTTCTTAATCACACGAATGTGCCGGTCGGCGAACGCCGCGACCTGAGGCAAGTGTGTGACCACGATGACTTGAACGTGGCGCGCCAGCATCGCGAGGCGTTTGCCAATTTCGACGGCGGCCTTGCCGCCGACGCCCGCATCCACTTCGTCAAAGACGAAGGTCGGGACCGGATCGACTTCGGCCAGGACTACTTCGATGGCCAGCATGACTCGAGAGAGTTCACCGCCGGAAGCTCCCTTACCCAAGGGCCGTGGCGCGCTGCCGGTGTGCGGTTGGAGCAACATTCGGATCTCGTTGCTCCCGTGCGGCCCGAAGTCCTCGAGGTCCGTCACTTCGGTCACGAAACGAGCGTCCGGCATCGCCAGGGCCGCCAGTTCCCCGGTGACTCGACGGTCAAGTTCAGCGGCGGCATCCTGGCGGCATTCACTCAGGCGCTCGGCCAGGCCATGGAGCCGATCCCGGAGCTCTTGCTCCTCAGCTTCCAGTGCCTCGAGTCGGCCGGAGTCATCCTGCAACTCGTCGAGTCGTTTCCGGGCCTCATCAGCCCAGACCAGCACGTCATCAATGGTGGGCGCGTACTTGCGGATCAGCCTGCCAAGATCTGCACGACGCGCCTCAAGAGCCGCGAGTTCCTCCGGCCCCTCAGAATCCAAGGACGTTTCATAGCTGGAAATCTCGGTGGCGACGTCGTTGATGATGTAACCCAATTCTTCGAGCCGGCGGCTCAGGGTCACGAGTTCGGCATCGTCGTCTTGGACCGACTGAAGCTGCTGTTTGGCTTCCTCAATGAGGGCACTCGCGCCTCGCTCTTCGGCATAATCACTGCCTGTGAGGGCTGCATGAGCGGTGGCCGCCGCGGTGCGCAACGCTTCCACGTTGGCCAGCTTCGCGGCGCTCGCCTTCAACGTTTCATCCTCACCAGACTGTGGATCGACGGCATCGATCTCCTCGAGGGCCAGCTGGAGGCTTTCCGCCTCACGGAGCCGCTCCCGAGAGGCCGCCAGCAGCTCGGCGCGTTCAGACTGAACTTGTCGATACCGCCCGTAGGTTTCGGCATACTCATCGCGGGCGAGCCGGGCGGGCTCTCCCGCAAAATTATCCAGGGCTCCCCGCTGTGCAGATGCAGAGGTCAAGCGGAGCTGGTCACTTTGCCCATGAACGGCGACGAGGTCGTGGCCGAGTTCGGCCAGCAGGCCCACCGGAGCTGAACGCCCACCCACAGCGGCTCGGCTGCGCCCAGCGGCGGAGAGAAAACGAGCGATGATCAGCTCCGCCACGTCGTCGTCTTCCTCCACTAACGCGCCCGCCTCCTCAGCACGTTGGATGACGACGCTCTGCGCGGGCAATCGCAGGCTCGCTTCGGCGACCGCCTGCTTCGCCCCGTGCCGCACGGCGCCGGCATCCGCGCGATTGCCCAAGAGCATTCCGAGGGCTGTCACCACCATCGTCTTGCCAGCGCCCGTCTCGCCCGTCACCACCGTGAATCCGGGCCCCAACGGGAGCGTCGCCTCGGAGATGACTCCAAGGTCATTGATGCGAATTTCCTCAATCAAGGATGCCCCTCCGTTTCTGGTCGCGGAGCCAAGTTGCGGGGCTCGACGACCTCAATACCACTGGCAACGATGGGAAGCGCGCTGGTGGTCGGGCCCTGTTCCGGATGTTCAACGGGACCACGCCAGCCGTTGGTCGGCAACTCAAACTTCTTCACGAGCCGCTCGCTAAACGGTGTCTGATTCACGCGTGCCAATTTCACCGGCACCGTTGACCGTGTGACCTCTACGCGCGATCCGGGCAGGAGCGTGATCGTCCGCCGGCCATCACACCACAGCACACCATGGGCGTCAGTCCGGGAGAGCACCTCGACGGCGAGGGTCGAACTCGGTGCCGCCACCAGTGGACGCACGAAGAGCGCATGCGCGCTGATGGGGGCCATGATCAGCGCCTCGACCTCCGGCCACACCACCGGGCCTCCGGCCGAGAACGCGTACGCGGTGGACCCCGTTGGGGTGGCCATGACGATGCCATCGCACCCGAACGTGCTGATCGGTCGAGCGTCGACTTCTGCGACGACCTCGAGCATGCGCTCTCGATCTGCCTTTTCAACGGCGGCCTCATTGAGGGCCCACGTCGTCGCCACGTGGCGATTCCCGTGCCACACGACGACGTCGAGTGCCATGCGCTCTTCGACCGTGTACTTCCGATCAACGACGCACTGAACGGTCTCGCGCAAATCACTGCGCTCGCTCTCGGCCAAGAAGCCGACATGACCCAAGTTCACGCCGAGCAGTGGCACGTTGGAACCGCGCACCAGTTCTGCCGAGCGGAGGACGGTGCCGTCCCCACCCAACACCATGGCAACATCAAGGTCAGCTAGCTCCGCGTCAGTGCCCAAGATCTGCACTTCGGGCACCAACGCCGGCATGGCCTCCTGAAGGTTGGCGAACTCTTCCTCCCGCATCACGGGGACAAGCCCAGCGTCGCGCAGGCTCACACAGGTGTCGAAGGCAGCACGCAACGCATCGGATCGCCCGGTATGGGCGAGGACTAAGATCCTTCGCATGCCTACCTTCCCTTGCACTGGCGAGCGCCGTCGGAGGGAGCCGACGAGCTCACTCAAGAATAGTCAACAGAGTCCAACAGCGAGGCGCTAGCCTCTGCTTGTGGATATCCGTCCCCAGGACGCGTCAACCACAGGAAAAACTCTACGTTGCCATCTTGGCCGGGCAGGGGGCTTCGCGCCAATCCGCGACACTCGAGACCGGACGCGCGCGCCGCGTCGAGCACGCCCTCGACGGCGTCGCGGCGCTGAGTAGACGACGTCACCACACCAGTGCGGCCAATCGCCTCTCGTCCCACCTCAAATTGAGGTTTCACCATGAGCACTAGGTGACCGTCCGGCCGGGTCGCCTGGGCCAGCGGCCCGAGGACCAGCCGGAGGGAGATGAAGGAGAGGTCCGCGACCACGAGGTCGACCGGTCCCCCCAGGCCTGCCATCTCCAAATACCGGACGTTGAGCCCCTCGTGGACGTCCACGCGCGGATCCTCGCGGAGCTGCGGCACGAGCTGATCATGTCCCACATCGACCGCGACGACCCGCGCCGCACCTCGACGCAGCAGCACGTCGGTGAAGCCACCGGTGGAGGCTCCGGCGTCAAGGCAGCGTAATCCCGAAGGATCTATGCCGGAAAATACCTGCAGTGCACCGACGAGCTTGTGCCCAGCACGGCTGACATAGTCCTCCTCCGCGCTCGCCTGCACGGTAATGCGGTCGGTTGCGCTCACCGGTGTTGAGGCTTTCCGCGCCGGCCGGCCGGCAACGCGCACCTGGTCCTCAGCAATTAGCCGGGCGGCGTGCGTTCGAGAACGAGCCAGGCCTCGGCTCACGAGTGCTTGATCGAGTCGCGCCGAGCCGCGCGCCTCAGTCATCGGTACTCGGTGATGCCGGCTCGTCGTCCAGCGCACGCCGCAAGTGCTCATGCACGGCGTCCAATTCGTCGGGGTGCTCGGGCAGCGGACGGTCCTCTAACCCGCCCAATCGCTCCATCGCAGCGTTGATGTGCGGGTGGGCGGCAGCGTCAGGCGCTCCGCGCGGCTCTTCTGATTCAGTGCCAGATGATGCGCCGTCGATGCCCATGGCTCCTCCTTCGATGTCCGGCTCAGGCGGACCACGTGATGACCGGCGTGGCCTGCTCAGGGTGAATACTCCACCACAACGCGCAACCCGCCCGCCACGCGTCGATGCTATCTGTAGACAGCACGACGCCGTCGTCACTAGCCTGCGCCGTCGCGTCGCCGCAGCGCGCCACCCCACCGACCACGTCGGGAAGTCGAACCTCTGCCTCGGCTTCAAATAGCTCGCTCAGATGAGTCAGGAGGTACGTCGGTCGCTGCTCTGGCACCGCCGCTATGACGGACTCCAAGGTATCAATTCCGGTGGCGACGAACGCCGTGGTGAACCCCGCCCGATTCCCGCCCAGAATATCCGTGTCGAGCCGGTCGCCGACGACCACGGGAGCCCTCGCATCTAGCGTGCGGGCCGCATGCTGAAAAAGGTAGGGCTCGGGCTTACCGGCCACGTGTGGGACCGTGCCAGTCGCCAGCGCCACCGCGTGCACCAGCGAACCGTTGCCGGGAGCGATGCCTTCCGCACGGGGAATCGTCAGGTCCGTATTGGTCGCCACCCAGATGGCCCCAGCGGCCACGGCATACGATGCCTCGGCCAACTCTGCCCAGCCAAGATCGGGGTGAAACCCCTGAATCACACCGTGCGGCTCCTCCGTATGTGAAGCAACCGCCACATAGCCCGCTCGCTGAACGCACTCGCGGAGGTACCCGCTGCCGACCACCAGCACGCGGCTGCCAGGCTCAAGATGATCGGCCAGAAGGCTGACACCGGCATCCGCCGAGCCAAAGACGGAGTCGTCCTCTGCCGGAGCGCCGAGGCTACGCAAGTGCTCCGCCACCGCCTCGGGAGAACGGGACGCGTTATTGGTGATGTACCCCAGCCGTATCCCGTGATTTACCGCGCGCTGCAGCTGCTCCGGGGCACCAGCAATCGGCTCAGCACCCGCGTAGACCACTCCGTCGAGGTCCGACAGGAGCGCGTCGTGCTTGGTCAGCAACACCTTTAGCGGTCCTCAGCTGCCCGCTCGGCCGTTTCCTCTGCGGGCTCCGTTGGCGCGGCGTGAGCATCGTCGGTTGAATCGACGACCTGCAGACCGTCCTCAGCGTCGATACCCTGCTCGGCCGCAGGAGCGGCGTCTGATGGTCCAGCGGGGGCTGGCACCACGTCTTTCGCGCGCGGCTTACGTTCTTGGGGCTCATCGTCGCCGAAGTCAACGATGTCCGGTTCCGCAAAGGCCCCGACGCCCAGCGCCTCTTCTGCGACCGCAACACGGTCACGCCACTGCTGCGCCTCGTCGCTGCGCCCGAGGTCCTCAAGGGCTTCGGCATAGACGGCAAACAGCCGCGGACTGAAGGAGTAGGCCCGATTACGGTCAAGCTGTGGGATCTCGAGGGCCTGGAGGGCCGCTTCGAAGTGACCGAGATCAGCATGGGCACCCGAGACAACGATGGCCAGTTCCACGCGCACTGGGGTATCGAGTTCGGCCGCCTCCTCAGCTGCCGCGAGTTCAAGCGCCTTCTCGGGCCGTCCGAGGCCGCGTTCGCTATCAACCATCATGGGCAAATGTACGTTGGATCCGCTGATCCGCCGGTAGGTACGGAATTCCCGCAGGGCATCGGCAAAATGGCCAGCGGCATAGGCGGTCAGGCCAACGGCCTCGCGCACGACGGCGATGCGGCCACCACGACGGCTTGCCGCCAACGCATGCTGATAGGCCAGCTCGGGGTCGACGTCAATCAACCGACCGGCCATCACCAAATGCTTAGACACCCATGTGCCGTTGGGGTCCTGCAGGTACCGCAGTTCAGCGCGAGCTGCGCGATCCAGTTCCTTGCCAGTCACGTCGTCGTCGATGTCGGGCGAGCGCTGACGGTCCGGTCGATTAGAGCTGCGCAGATCACCGCGGTTCAGGTTCGGCGCGCCGTCCTGATCGCGTCGCTGACCCGTCGGGCGTGCGGAGCGCTGCGCATCTCGACCAGTGCGCGGCTGACGATCGTCGAATTTCTTCTGGCCGTACGGCTTCTTCTCGCCATGACGCTTGCCGCCACGTGGCCCACCGTCCTTGGACCAGTCGTTATTGCCATCACGGCCAGATCTCCGGCGATCACCGTCGGTGCGTCCCCCCGCCGCGCTGCCACCTCGATCGCGGCGGGGACCGCCACGTGCCTTGTCACCGCCGAAGGAAGGGCGTCCGCTGTCGCCATGTCGGCGAGCATTGTTGTGTCGATCCTTGCCGGAGTCTCGGCGTTCTTCAGCCACGTGGGCGGTCCTCTCTGCGGGCTACTCCCCTATGTCCTGGCATTCAATGCGCCAGTCATGTGTTGTACAGCGTCCGTCAATTCTAAACGAGAACGCCGGGATCCGACGTCTCGGAAGCGACGAACGCGACTGTTCGTCTACTCACCTTGGACCCAGCACGAGCGTGAGCCTGGTGTGTTAAATGGGTCAGGCCCCGCAACGGTCGTTGTTGCGGGGCCTGCCTTGTAGTGTTTGTCCGGCGGCGACCTACTCTCCCACACCCTCCCGAGTGCAGTACCATCGGCGCTGTGGGTCTTAGCTTCCGGGTTCGGTATGGGACCGGGCGTTTCCCCCACGCTATGACCGCCGTAACCCTTGTACCCGCTGTCACCACCGGCTTTTTTGGTGGTTGTTGGGGAAATTTGTGGGCCACGTTTGGTTCGTGGACTGTGTACAAGCTTACCAGTTGTTAAGGGGTTTCCTTGGCTGGTGTTGTACGTGTATGTGGTTTTTGGTGAAACGGTTGTTGTTTCGGTACCGCATAGTGGACGCGAGCGTGTTCTTGCCACCGTTGATCAACCCTGGGGGTTGTGGTGGTGTTTGTGGTGTAAGTTGTCGGCTTATTAGTACGGGTCAGCTTCACGAGTCTGTAGTCCTCGCTTCCACGTCCCGCCTATCAACCCAGTGGTCTAGCTGGGGGCCTCTCACACTAATGTGTAGGGAAATCTCATCTTGAAGTGGGCTTCCCGCTTAGATGCTTTCAGCGGTTATCCCGTCCGAACGTAGCTAATCAGCGGTGCACCTGGCGGTACAACTGACATACCAGTGGTTCGTCCGTCCCGGTCCTCTCGTACTAAGGACAGATCTTCTCAAATTTCCTGCGCGCGCAGCGGATAGGGACCGAACTGTCTCACGACGTTCTAAACCCAGCTCGCGTACCGCTTTAATGGGCGAACAGCCCAACCCTTGGGACCGACTCCAGCCCCAGGATGCGACGAGCCGACATCGAGGTGCCAAACCATGCCGTCGATATGGACTCTTGGGCAAGATCAGCCTGTTATCCCCGAGGTACCTTTTATCCGTTGAGCGACGGCCCTTCCACGAGGTGCCGCCGGATCACTAGTCCCGACTTTCGTCCCTGCTCGAGCTGTCACTCTCACAGTCAAGCTCCCTTGTGCACTTACACTCGACACCTGATTGCCAACCAGGCTGAGGGAACCTTTGGGCGCCTCCGTTACATTTTGGGAGGCAACCGCCCCAGTTAAACTACCCATCAGGCACTGTCCCTGAACCAGATCATGGTCCGAAGTTAGGAATCCGATACGGCCAGAGTGGTATTTCAACGATGACTCCACGAACACTGGCGTGCCCGCTTCAAAGTCTCCCACCTATCCTACACAAGCCGCACCGAACACCAATACCAAACTATAGTAAAGGTCTCGGGGTCTTTCCGTCCTGCTGCGCGTAACGAGCATCTTTACTCGTACTGCAATTTCGCCGAGTTCATGGTTGAGACAGCGGGGAAGTCGTTACTCCATTCGTGCAGGTCGGAACTTACCCGACAAGGAATTTCGCTACCTTAGGATGGTTATAGTTACCACCGCCGTTTACTGGGGCTTAAATTCACCGCTTCACACCGAAGTGTTGACAGCTCCTCTTAACCTTCCAGCACCGGGCAGGAGTCAGTCCATATACATCGTCTTGCGACTTCGCATGGACCTGTGTTTTTAGTAAACAGTCGCTTCCCCCTGGTCTCTGCGGCCCACACCCGCTCACACCAGCAAGTGGTGGTCACGGGGCAGGCCCCCCTTCTCCCGAAGTTACGGGGGCATTTTGCCGAGTTCCTTAACCATGATTCTCTCGATCGCCTTGGTATTCTCTACCTGATCACCTGTGTCGGTTTGGGGTACGGGCAGCTAGAACCTCGCGCCGATGCTTTTCTTGGCAGCATAGGATCACCGGATCACCCACCCATGGTGGGCGCCTATCAGGTCTCAACCATCATGAAGAGCGGATTTACCTACTCCTCGGCCTACACCCTTGGACCAGGACGATTCCATTGCCTGGCCCGGCTACCTTCCTGCGTCACACCTGTTAATACGCTGACCTCCCCGGTTCGGGTCCCACGTCGCCCACCAACGTCACCCCGAAGGGTGCTCTATGGTGCTTGAGGTGGTTAGCATCACCGGTTCAGTAGGGACGGTTCTTCACTGGTACGGGAATATCAACCCGTTGTCCATCGACTACGCCTGTCGGCCTCGCCTTAGGTCCCGACTCACCCAGGGCAGATTAGCTTGACCCTGGAACCCTTGATCATTCGGCGGACGGGTTTCTCACCCGTCATTCGCTACTCATGCCTGCATTCTCACTCGTGTAGCATCCACCACTGGTTTCCACCGCGGCTTCACTCGCTACACGACGCTCCCCTACCCATCCAGTCCACTGAACCACAAAGGCTAATGTCTATAACTGAATGATGCGACTTCGGCGGTGTACTTGAGCCCCGCTACATTATCGGCGCGGAATCACTTGACCAGTGAGCTATTACGCACTCTTTCAAGGGTGGCTGCTTCTAAGCCAACCTCCTGGTTGTCTAAGCAACTCCACATCCTTTCCCACTTAGCACACGCTTAGGGGCCTTAGTCGGCATTCTGGGCTGTTTCCCTCTCGACAATGAAGCTTATCCCCCACTGTCTCACTGCTGCGCTCTGACTTGCCGGCATTCGGAGTTTGGCTGACGTCAGTAATCCGGTGGGACCCATCGGCCATCCAGTAGCTCTACCTCACGACAAGAAACACGCAACGCTGCACCTAAATGCATTTCGGGGAGAACCAGCTATCACGAAGTTTGATTGGCCTTTCACCCCTACCCACAGCTCATCCCCTCCATTTTCAACTGAAGTGGGTTCGGTCCTCCACGACGTCTTACCGTCGCTTCAACCTGGCCATGGGTAGATCACTTCGCTTCGGGTCTAGACCGTGCCACTCAAACGCCCTATTCAGACTCGCTTTCGCTACGGCTTCCCCACACGGGTTAACCTCGCGACACAGCACTAACTCGCAGGCTCATTCTTCAAAAGGCACGCCGTCACCCCTACAAGGAGGCTCCGACGGATTGTAAGCACATGGTTTCAGGTACTATTTCACTCCCCTCCCGGGGTACTTTTCACCATTCCCTCACGGTACTGATCCGCTATCGGTCATCGGGTAGTATTCAGGCTTACCAGGTGGTCCTGGCAGATTCACACGGGATTTCTCGGGCCCCGTGCTACTCGGGTGACACCACAATGGCGGCAGTACGCATTACAGTTACGGGACTCTCACCCTCTCCGGTATGGCCTTCAAACCATTTCACCTATACGCCTACACCTCACCACACTTGCCCGGCAGAACAAGTACGTGATGCTCCCACAACCCCGACCATGCAACGCCCGCCGGCTATCACACATGATTCGGTTTAGCCCCATCCGCGTTCGCTCGCCACTACTAACGGAATCACTATTGTTTTCTCTTCCTACGGGTACTGAGATGTTTCACTTCCCCGCGTTACCTCCACGTACCCTATGTGTTCAGATACGGGTCACACAGCATGACACTGTGCGGGGTTCCCCCATTCGGAAATCCTGGTCTCAACGTCCGGTTATCGACTCCACCAGGCTTATCGCAGATTCCCACGTCCTTCTTCGGCTCCCGATGCCAAGGCATCCACCATGCGCCCTTGAAAACTTGACCACAAACAGTCAAGCAATGAGCTTTATTATCAAGAAAACCAAAAAATGTTTAAGGTTTCTATGAGATCAAAGAAATTGCTTCAAACACACACCAAAAGTGCATGTCTGATACAAGATGCTCGCGTCCACTATGCAGTTCCCAAACAACAACCCCCAGCTCCCCACCACACCAACCACCACACTCACATGCGGCAACCATTGATGCTTAGGCCAAAGCAGGGCAAAACAACCAGTCCAACCCGCAACCCCACCAAAGGGAGTCACGGGAGGGCCTGTTGCTTCAGGGCCCAACAGTGTGCCAAACACCCAACAACAACCACCCCACCAGATTCCAACACCACCAACGCAGTGCGTACTACCAGCCAAGGAAGCCACCATCAGATGACGATTCGTTGATATTCCACCCTTGAGCACTCGCCCAACCACATCCGGGCCGGCAACGAGTAAACACTGAACACCACCACACCAGACACTGGGGTCCGGCCAGTAAGTGCTAGTTGCTCCTTAGAAAGGAGGTGATCCAGCCGCACCTTCCGGTACGGCTACCTTGTTACGACTTAGTCCCAATCGCCAGTCCCACCTTCGACAGCTCCCTCCACAAGGGTTGGGCCACCGGCTTCGGGTGTTACCGACTTTCGTGACTTGACGGGCGGTGTGTACAAGGCCCGGGAACGTATTCACCGCAGCGTTGCTGATCTGCGATTACTAGCGACTCCGACTTCATGGGGTCGAGTTGCAGACCCCAATCCGAACTGAGACCGGCTTTTTGGGATTAGCTCCACCTCACAGTATCGCAACCCATTGTACCGGCCATTGTAGCATGCGTGAAGCCCAAGACATAAGGGGCATGATGATTTGACGTCGTCCCCACCTTCCTCCGAGTTGACCCCGGCAGTCTCCCATGAGTCCCCACCATCACGTGCTGGCAACATGGAACGAGGGTTGCGCTCGTTGCGGGACTTAACCCAACATCTCACGACACGAGCTGACGACAACCATGCACCACCTGTGAACCAGCCCCGAAGGGAAACCCTATTTCTAGGGCGATCCAGTCCATGTCAAGCCTTGGTAAGGTTCTTCGCGTTGCATCGAATTAATCCGCATGCTCCGCCGCTTGTGCGGGCCCCCGTCAATTCCTTTGAGTTTTAGCCTTGCGGCCGTACTCCCCAGGCGGGGCACTTAATGCGTTAGCTACGACGCGGAAAACGTGGAATGTTCCCCACATCTAGTGCCCAACGTTTACGGCATGGACTACCAGGGTATCTAATCCTGTTCGCTCCCCATGCTTTCGCTCCTCAGCGTCAGTTACTGCCCAGAGACCTGCCTTCGCCATCGGTGTTCCTCCTGATATCTGCGCATTTCACCGCTACACCAGGAATTCCAGTCTCCCCTACAGCACTCTAGCCTGCCCGTACCCACCGCAGATCCGGAGTTAAGCCCCGGACTTTCACGGCAGACGCGACAAACCGCCTACGAGCTCTTTACGCCCAATAATTCCGGATAACGCTTGCGCCCTACGTATTACCGCGGCTGCTGGCACGTAGTTAGCCGGCGCTTCTTCTGCAGGTACCGTCACTTTCGCTTCTTCCCTACTGAAAGAGGTTTACAACCCGAAGGCCGTCATCCCTCACGCGGCGTCGCTGCATCAGGCTTTCGCCCATTGTGCAATATTCCCCACTGCTGCCTCCCGTAGGAGTCTGGGCCGTGTCTCAGTCCCAGTGTGGCCGGTCACCCTCTCAGGCCGGCTACCCGTCGTCGCCTTGGTGAGCCATTACCTCACCAACAAGCTGATAGGCCGCGAGTCCCTCCTTGACCAGAAACCCTTTCCAGCAACCACCATGCGATGGAAGCTGAATATCCAGTATTAGACCCAGTTTCCCAGGCTTATCCCAGAGTCAAGGGCAGGTTACTCACGTGTTACTCACCCGTTCGCCACTAATCCACCCAGCAAGCTGGGCTTCATCGTTCGACTTGCATGTGTTAAGCACGCCGCCAGCGTTCATCCTGAGCCAGGATCAAACTCTCCGTAAAAAACATACGAAAAACAACACAACCACTTGGGAAAACAAGCCGATCATGCTGCAGTTCAAAAAATCCTGGCAAATTGTCACCCAAGCATCCACGGGGGTGGACACCAGGCAACCATTCACCAAATAAAATTTGGTATCAACAAACTTGGCACACTATTGAGTTCTCAAACAACAGACACACACGCTTCACAAACCAGAAAAACATCCGATCCGCTCAATTCGCGGCAACTTCTCTAGCTTACCCCATCCGAAGCCACCGTGCAAATCCGCTCTGCGTGACCTACCCAGCAACTCCGAAACCCTCAACCCAAGAAAACAAAACCAGGCGCAACAAACACCCGGAAGAAATCCCGGAATCAAAAGAAAAGGAAAGCCGCCAACCGCGACCCTAACAACCCGGAAACCGTTCCCGATCCCCGCCGTCCTCGTCGCGACGACTCGAAATACTTTACACACCTCCGCGGGGCAGCGCAAAACGACCATGACGCCCGGGCGTGTCGCACACGAGGCCACGCCAACATCCCCGAGATTCCGGGGCATCGGAGCACACGGTCCCCCTCGGGCGTGCAGCGTCGGGCCCCTTAAACGATCAAAGCGCCGGCTCCGCGCTCCCGTGATCCGGGTAACGCGTCGCCGACGCTTCGGTGAATCGTGGTCGCGGTGCGGGCCAGCCCTAGCGGGCGACCTCGGCGATCGCTTGGTTCTTCTTCCCCCGGCGCACCAAGACGTAGCGCCCGTGCATCAACTCTGCTTCACCCATCGTGTGCTCGGGATCGGTGACTTTTACACCGTTGACGTATGCACCGCCGTCGGACACGGCCCGCCGGGCCTCCGACTTCGAGGCGACCAACTGTGTGGCGACGAGCAAGTCGACAATGCTCTGTTCACCGGCAACTTCAACGTGCGGCAACTCAGCCGTCGCGGCCCGCAGCGTGGCCTCGTCCAGCTCGGTGACATCGCCCTTGCCGAAGAGAGCCTGCGATGCTGCGATGACTTTCTCTGTCGCCTCCACCCCATGGACGAGCGTGGTGACCTCCCACGCCAAACGCTTCTGGGCTTCGCGAGCGAACGGACGTTCCTCGGTCGCGGCTTGCAATTGATCGATCTCGGCGCGCGTCAGGAAGGTGAACACCTTCAGGCGCTCGGCGACGTCGGCATCTGCCGTATTCAACCAGAACTGGTAGAAGGCATAGGGTGAGCACATCTCGGGGTTGAGCCAAATGGCGTTGCCCTCGCTCTTGCCGAACTTCGTGCCGTCGGCATTAGTAATCAACGGCGTTCCGAACGCGTGGACGCTGGCGCCTTCGACCTTGCGCACGAGCTCGGTCCCGGAGGTCAGATTGCCCCATTGGTCCGAACCGCCGGTCTGCAGCACGCAGTTGTAGTCGCGGTACAGCTGCAGGAAGTCGTAGCCCTGGAGGATCTGGTAGGAGAATTCGGTGTAGCTGATGCCCTCGTCCGAATTCAGACGCGCCGCGACAATCTCCTTTTTAACCATGGTGCCCACGCGGAAGTACTTCCCCACATCGCGCAGGAAATCGATCGCGGAAAGCGGCGCCGTCCAGTCGAGGTTATTGACCATCCGGGCCGCGTTCGCTCCCTGCGGGGACAAGTAGTGCTCCACCTGGCGGCGCAGGCCGTCTACCCACTCGGCGACGACTTCCTTAGTGTTGAGCGTTCGCTCTGCCGTTTGGCGCGGGTCGCCGATGAGACCGGTGGAACCGCCCACCAAGCCCAGCGGCTTGTGTCCCGCGAGCTGCAACCGACGCATGTTCAGCAATTGCACCAGGTGACCTAGGTGCAGGGAAGGCGCCGTCGGATCAAATCCGACGTAATACGTGATGGGATCACCGGCCAGCAGTTCTTCGAGGGCGGCCTCATCAGTGGATACGTGGACCACGCCACGCCACTTCAGTTCCTGCCAGATGTTCTCAAAGGTCGGATCATTCTTCTGCTGCGCTAGCGCAGGGTTCTCTGCTATCGGTGACACGCACTTTAACTTAGCAGCTCCGTTTCGGCGATCCAGAACGACGACGCCGCGCGACGGCTAGGCTTCCAGGCCCTCCGGAACACCGGAGGCCGCTAGCACTCGCAAGCGCTGCGTCGCCCGCGTCATCGCGACGTATAGATCTCCCAGCCCCCCGTCGGCCTCCTCGACCATGGCCTGCGGCTCGATCAGGAACACGACGTCGAACTCGAGGCCCTTGCTCTGGTGCGCCGTGGTCACCACGATGTCTTGCTCCACTCCGCCCGAGCCAGACCCGACCCGCCGGCCGAACAACTCGACGGCTGCACCCCAGACGTCATCGACGAGCTCCCGGGGAGCGATCACGGCGACGAGACCACCGTCAGCAAGGGCCACTTCCTCGGGCAGCGCAGCGCGGATGGACGCGAGGAGATCCGCCGGGTCGACCCGTTCGACGACCGGGGGCCACTGACCCTCACGCACGGCACGCGGCGTGGAGACTCTCAGCCCGGCAGACTGAGCCACGCGCGCCGCGGCTTCAGCGATTTGTGTCGGAGTGCGGTAGTTGACGGTCAGCTCTTCGAGCCGGAACCGATCCCCTACGAACGGATCGAGGGCAGCGGCCCAGCTCGTGGTGCTGGCCGCCGACGATGCCTGCGCGATGTCTCCCACCACGGTGAACGACTTCATGGGGCACCGCCGCATCAGCAGTCGCCATTGCATGGGAGAGAGCTCTTGAGCCTCGTCGACCACCACGTGCCCGTAGGCCCACGTGCGATCCGCGCGGGCGCGCTCGGCCGCCGTCGTGGTGGGTCCCGAGGCGGCGTTGAGCTGAAGCACCGCTTCTGCGGTCACGAGGCCGTCCTGGCCGTTTTCGGCCAGCATCTCGTCTGTGGCCTGCACTGAGGCTTCGGCGAGCTCGACGTCCCGCTTGCGCTGCGCGTCGGACTGCGCGCGGTCCGACGCGGAATCAAGCTCGCCGAGCAGTTCGGCCGCCTCGTCCAGCAGCGGAACGTCGGCCTCGGTGAACGGGGCATCGGCCGGACGCAACAAGGCCAGCGTCTCCGCCGCGCTGAGGTGCGGCGCCGCAGCGACGAGGTGCTCCGGCCTGGAGAGCAGCTGGGAAATCAAGTGCTGAGCCGTCACCGGCATCCAGCAGAGGTTCAACGCCAGGCGGACATCGTCCGCGGACCGGACGTCCTCGACGAGATAGGACCGGTCCGCCTTGTTGCCGCCGCCGGAGGACTCCTCCAGCGTCTCCTGCAGTTGCTCGGCCAGTTCCCGCACCAGAATCTTGACGAACGTCGAACGGGCCTCGTTGTGCGGTTTTCCGGTGGCGCGTGCCTTGTCCCGGGCACGCTTGACCTGCCGCTGCGTCAACGTCAGTGCGGTGCCCTCAACGACGACGCGGCGATCCTCGGCCAGCAACCGCTGGCGGTTGGCTACCGCTCGCTTAACGACGTCGGCCATGCGCAGATCGCCCTTCAACCGAGCGACCTCGGCCGACGCCTCCGCACGGGCATCCACCCCGGGCATGAGCTCGCCGATACTGGACATCACCACGCCCGTCTCGCCAAGCGACGGGAGCACGCGTTCGATGTACCGCATGAAAGCCTGCGAGGGCCCCACCAACAGCACGCCAGCCGACTTCAAACGCTCCCGGTGCTCGTAGAGCAGGTACGCGGCACGGTGCAGGGCCACCGCCGTCTTGCCCGTTCCCGGTCCGCCCTGGACAACCAAC
Organism: Zhihengliuella flava; assembly: GCF_015751895.1. Taxonomy (NCBI): domain Bacteria; kingdom Bacillati; phylum Actinomycetota; class Actinomycetes; order Micrococcales; family Micrococcaceae; genus Zhihengliuella; species Zhihengliuella flava. The sequence continues at coordinate 547,676 of NZ_JADOTZ010000001.1, forward strand.
ACGGACTTCATCTCGGAACGAATGATGCGATCCTGCTCCGCCTGAATGGTCGAAACGATGTCACCCATCCGCCCCGTACGGCGCTGGGTCAGCGCGGCCAGCAGCGCCCCCTCGCCTTGGTGGACCTCCACCTCGTCCAGCAGGCTCTCGTCGAGGACGTCATCCTCGAGGTGAACCACCTCGCGGCCTTTCAAGATGAGGTGCCGACGCCGGCGCACTCCATGGCGTTCGAACGCCGTGGCTTGATAGAAGGAGCCGGCCTCCGGGGCGCGCCAGTCGATCATCAGGCGGCGCTGCTCGGCGTCCGTCATGCCAATGCGGCCGATGTAGCGCGTGGTTCCCACGCCGTCGTCGTCCGCCTCATCGGCATCTGCGCCGGCGTGCGGCGCGTCCAGATCCAGTCGGCCGAAGACCAGCCGCTCCTCGACCGCGTTGAGCTGGGCCAGACGGTCCTCGTGCATCGTCGCGTACGCGTCGCGTTCCGATTGGTTCTGCAACGAACCGATGGCTCCCGTCCTGCGGACGCGCGCCAACTGCGCGGCCTTCTCCTCGCGCAGAGCATCGAGACGGGCATAGAGGACGTCCACGTAGGCGCGCTCGGAGGCTAGCTCTGAACTCTCACTCGCAACAGCATCGCGGGCATCGGTAGGCACGTCGACCATGGTCTCTCCTCGCAGCAGGCTTTACGGGAATCCCCGGAAAGTGGATTGACTAGTCTACTCGGCCAGACTAAACGCGCTGCAACGTATGCACCCGGTGCGGCGCGAGCCGGCTGCGCCCGCCCAAGCCGTCGAGCTCCAAAATGACCCCCACTCCGGCGACCACGCCACCGGCGCGCTCAATCAGCCGCACCGCGGCGCCGACCGTGCCACCCGTGGCGAGCACGTCATCGAGAATCAGCACCCGTGACCCGGGGGCGATGTCATCCTGGTGCAGTTCGAGCGTGGCGGTCCCGTACTCGAGCAGGTACTCCTCGGCGTGGACCTCACGCGGCAACTTGCCCTTCTTCCGGAGGGTTACCATGCCCGTCCCCGCCGCATAAGCACCCGCCGCCGCCAGCACGAAGCCGCGTGCTTCCAGACCAGCGATGACGTCATACTCGCCCGCGAAGGGGGCAATGACCTCATCGACGATGCGCTTGAGGCCAGCTGCGTCGGCAAAGACCGGAGTCAGGTCCTTGAACGAAATGCCGGGAGATGGATAGTCCGGGACGACGGCGGCCAGCCGGTCGAGCAGGTCAGTGATGGGCTCTTCTGCAGAATTCACGCGACTACTTTAGCGGCTCGAGCCGGCGAGCGTTTCAGCCGCGAACTCACGCAGGGGTGCGACCTGGCGCTTCAACTCCTCGAGCTGAGCGGCGACGGCGGTCGGCCCCGTGCCGCCCTGCGAGCTGCGAGAGTTCAGCGAGCCTTCGGTCGTCAGAACCGAGCGGACCTCTGGCGTGAGCGCCGGAGAAATCGCCGCGTATTCCTCATCCGTGAGGTCCCACAGCTCGACGCCGCGGGACTCGGCCACCTGGACGGCCTCACCAGAGAGCTCGTGGGCCTCACGGAACGGCACGCCCTGCCGGACCAGCCACTCGGCGATATCCGTGGCGAGCGCGAAGCCCTGCGGGGCAAGCTCGGCCATGCGCTCGGTATGGAACGTCAAGGTGGCCACCATGCCAGAGACCGCCGGTAGCAGCAGCTCGAGCGAGTCGGCGGCATCGAACACCGGCTCCTTATCCTCCTGCAGGTCCCGGTTATAGGCGAGCGGCAGGCCCTTGAGCGTGGCGAGCAGGCCGGCGTGGTCGCCGATGATGCGGCCGGACTTGCCGCGGGCAAGCTCGGCGACATCGGGGTTCTTCTTCTGCGGCATGATGGACGACCCGGTCGAGTAGGAGTCGTGCAGCGTCACGAAGGACGCTTCCTTGGTGGCCCAGAAGATGACCTCCTCGGAGATCCGGGAGAGGTCGACGCCGATCATCGAGGCGACCCACGTGAACTCCGCAAAGATGTCGCGCGCTGCGGTGCCGTCGATCGAGTTCCACACGGCCGAGTCGAAGCCGAGGTCATCTGCGACGGCGTTCGGGTCCAGACCCAAGGAGGAGCCGGCCAGCGCGCCGGAGCCGTACGGGGATACGGCGGCGCGGCGGTCCAGGTCCGTCAGGCGCTGCACGTCCCGCAGCATGGCCCACGCGTGGGCCAGCAGATGGTGGGACAGCAGCACCGGCTGGGCGTGCTGCAGGTGCGTGCGGCCGGGCATCGGGGCGTACGGGTGCGCCTCGGCCTGAGCGATGAACGCGTCGATCACATCCAGCAGGCCGTCAGCGATGAGGCGCGAGTGGTCGCGGATGAACATGCGGCCCATCGTCGCGATCTGGTCGTTGCGGGAGCGGCCGGCGCGCAGTTTGCCGCCGAGGGCGGGACCGGCCCGTTCGATCAGGCCGCGCTCGAGCGAACCGTGCACGTCCTCGTCACTCTCGGCCGGGACGTAGGCGCCCGAGACGACGTCGGCCTCGAGCTGGTCCAGCGCGGCGATCATTCCCTCGAGCTCCTCGTCCGAGAGGAGCTCCACGCGGTGCAGGACGCGGGCGTGGGCACGCGAGCCGGCGATGTCGTACTTCGCCAGGCGCCAGTCAAAGTCCGTGGATTTGGACAGCGCCGCGAGGGCGTCCGCCGGACCGCCAGCGAAGCGGCCTCCCCACAGTGAGCCCTCGTTGGTGCCTGCTGCCTTGCTACCGGTCTGCTCGGTCATCGCCCCTGCTTTCAGTGGTCACCGCGCGTCGTGACAATCTCGGCGCGGTTGGAAACTTTATTCATAAGTGTACATAAGTATGCACGGGCCGCAACGCGGCCCATCGCGAACCACGACGACGGCGCGCACCGCCGTCGCGCCCTGCCCGAGCGCGGTTCGTACTAGTGGGTATCGGCTAGGGCGAGGAATTTCGCGGCGACGTCCTCGCCTCCCGCGGGATCGCGCGTGACGAGCATGATCGTGTCATCGCCGGCGAGCGTGCCGAGGACCTCCGGCAGCACGGAGTGATCGATCGCCGAGGCGAGGAAGTTCGCCGCGCCGGGCGGGGTGCGCAGCACCACGATGTTCCCGCTGACCTCAGCGGTGACCAACAGCTCAGCGCAGAGCTTCGCCAGGCGCGCGTCGAGGACCTCCTGCTTGACGCCGATCTGCGGGCTGCGGTCACCGCCCTCGGCGCGCACCGCATACACCAGTCCCCCGTCGACCCCGCGCACCCGGATGGCACCCAACTCCACGAGATCCCGGGACAGCGTGGCCTGGGTGACCTGCAGCCCCTCGGCCGCGAGCAGCTGAGCCAGCTCGGCCTGCGAGCGCACGGCCTCAACGCCGAGGATCGCCTTGATGCGCTCCTGGCGGGCGATTTTCGTGGAGGGCTGGACGGAGGAACTCATCGCTCGAGCCCCGCTTCCACCCGGGTGGCCTGCCCGGATGCGGCCAGCAACCATGCCATGAGCGCCTTTTGAGCGTGGAGCCGGTTTTCTGCCTCGTCCCAGACGACGGACTGCGGGCCGTCGATCACGTCGGCAGCGATCTCGAAGCCGCGGTAGGCCGGCAGGCAGTGCAAGACGATCGCCTCAGGAGCGGCCTGGCCCAGAAGGTCTTTGGTGAGCGCGTAGTCGCCGAAGAGCTTGAGGCGCTCCTCCTTCTCGTCCTCCTGGCCCATCGAGATCCACGTGTCGGTGGCGACGACGTCGGCCCCGTCCACCGCTGCAGCGGCGTCGGTGGTGACGGTGACCGAGCCACCGGTTTCGGCGGCGCGGGCACGCCCGGCGGCAACGACGTCGTCCGCGGGCAGGTACCCCTCCGGCCCGGCGAGGCGGACGTGCATGCCAGCGGTCACGCCGGCGAGGAGGTAGGAGGCGGCCATGTTGTTGGCCGCGTCGCCGAGGTAGGTCATGGTCAGGCCGGCGAGTTGGCCCTTGTGCTCGCGTACGGTGAGCAGGTCGGCGAGCAGCTGGCACGGGTGGTAGTCGTCGGAGAGCGCGTTGATCACCGGGACTGTGGAGTACTTGGCCATTTCCTCCAGGCCGGACTGGGCGTACGTGCGCCACACGATCGCCGAGACCATGCGGGAGAAGACGCGCGCCGAATCCGCGTAGGACTCCTTGTGGCCGATCTGCGACTCCCCCGGGTTGATGATCAGGGGGTTGCCGCCGAGCTCGGCGATGCCGGCGGCGAAGGACACGCGCGTGCGGGTGGACGTCTTATCGAAGATCACCGCGGCGGTGCGCGGCCCGGCGAGCGGCTGGGCGGCGAAGCGGTCCGCCTTCATGGCCAGGGCCAAGTCCAGGATCTCTGCCTGCTCAGCCTGCGTGATGTCGGTATCGGCGAGGAAGTGCCTCACGGTTTTCATGCTGTCTCCTGTGTTGCGGACGCGTAGATACCGCCGAGGGCGGCGGCGAACGAGCGCAGCTCGTCCTCGGTCATGATGAGCGGCGGGGCGAGGCGGATCGTCGACGGGCCGGGGGCATTGATGATGTAACCGGCGTCGAGGGCGCGCTGGACGACGGCGGGCGCGACCGGTTCGGCGAGGTCGAACCCGATGAGCAGGCCGTACTGACGGACTTCGGTCACGAACTCGAGTGCCCCCAGTGCATCGGCCGCGGCGGCGCCAACGGAGCGGGCGTGGCCCAGCAGTCCCTGCTCCTCGATGACGTGCAGCGTGGCGAGCGCGGCGGCCGTGGCCACCGGGTTGCCGCCGAACGTGGTGCCATGCTGGCCCGCGGACAAGAGCGACGACGTCGCCTCCCCGAACGTGATGAGTGCACCGATCGGCAGGCCGCCACCAAGGCCCTTCGCCAGGGTCATGGCGTCCGGCTGCACCGGAGCCGAGGCAAACCAGTCGCCCGTGCGGCCGATCCCCGTCTGCACCTCGTCGAGAATCAGCAGGGCGCCGGCCTCGCGAGTGATCTGGCGGGCGGCGGCAAGGTAGCCGTCATCAAAACCGCGCACGCCCGCCTCACCCTGGACGGGCTCGATGAAGACGGCGGCTACCGTGTCGTCGACGGCGGCCCGGAGCGCGTCGGCGTCCCCGGCGGGGACCCACTCGACGCCGCCCGGCAGCGGCTCGAACGGCTCGCGGTACGCCTGCTTGTGGGTCAGGGCGAGCGCGCCCATCGAGCGGCCGTGGAACGCGTTTTCAAGCGCAATAATGCGGGTGCGCGGGCTCTCGTCCGTGCCGGCGTGGCGGCGGGCGAGCTTGAACGCGGCCTCGTTAGCTTCGGTCCCGGAGTTCGCGAAGAACACCTTGGACCCGGCCGGTGCCTCCGCGAGCTGCAGCAGGCGCTCCGCGAGCGCGATCTGCGGCGGGGAGGTGAAGAAGTTGGACACGTGGCCGAGCGTCGCGAGCTGGCTGGTCACCACCGACGTCAGCAGCGGGTGGGCGTGGCCGAGCGCGTTGACCGCGATGCCCGCCAACAGGTCCGTGTACTGCTTGCCGTCGGCGTCCCAGACCTTGGTGCCGGAGCCTCGGACCAAGACGCGCTGCGGGGTGCCGAAGACGCCCATGAGGGACTGGCCGTAACGCGCCAGCAGCTCATTGCCGGCACCACGGCCGACGGGAGTGCCGCCCTCACTCTTCGTCAGCGCGGACAGGCCGGCCAGCGCCTCCAGCGCGGCGCCGTCGTTCCCGCTGTCATCGGGTGTTACCTCGTTCATGCGTCGGCCTCCGGATCGGCGTCGGGAACCACCTGCGTGCCGATTCCGGCGGTGGTGAAGACTTCGAGAAGCATTGAGTGCGGCTGGCGTCCGTCGACGATGGCGGCGCGCCCCACCCCGGCGTCAACCGCCGCGAGGCAGGCCTCCATCTTGGGGATCATGCCGGATTCGAGGCGCGGCAGCAGGCTGCGCAGCTCGGAGGCCGTCAGCGACGAGACGAGCGAGTCCTGGTCCGGCCAATTCGAGTACAGCCCCTCGACGTCGGTCAGGACCACGAAGCGGGAGGCGCCGAGCGCTCCGGCAAGCGAGGCGGCGGCGGTGTCTGCGTTGACGTTGAGCACGGCGCCGGTCGGGTCGCCATCGACGAACTCGGGGGCGATCGAGGAGATCACCGGAATGCGCCCGGCCGAGATGAGGTCCTCGATCTGGCCGGGCTCGACGCCCGTGACCTCACCGACCAGGCCGAGGTCCACGGGCTCGCCGTCGACGACCGTGCCGGTGCGGGCCGCGCGAAGCAGCGCGCCGTCCTCGCCGGAGAGGCCGACGGCGTACCGGCCGTGCGAGTTAATCAGGCCAACGAGTTCGCGCTGGACCTGACCGGTGAGCACCATGCGGACCACGTCCATCGCCTCCGGCGTCGTCACGCGGAGGCCGCCGCGGAATTCGGACTCGATCCCCAGTTTGTCCAACATGGAATTGATCTGTGGGCCTCCTCCGTGCACGACGACCGGGTGGATGCCCGCGTGGTGCAAGAAGACGATGTCCTCGGCGAACGCGCGGCGCAGATCATCATTGATCATGGCGTTGCCGCCGTACTTGATGACCATGGTGGTGCCGGCGAAGCGCTGGATCCACGGCAAGGCCTCGATGAGGGCTTCGGCCTTGCGCTGGGCGGTCTGATGCTGGTGGGGTGCGGGAGCTTCCATGCTGATTCCTTAGCTGCTGTAAGCCGAGTTCTCGTGCACGTACTCGTGCGTGAGGTCGTTCGTCCAGAGAGTGGCCTCGTCCGCTCCGGCGTTCAAGTCGATCTCCACCAGCACCTCGCGCCCCGACAGGTCGACGAGGTCACGGTCGTCTCCAACCCCGCCGCCGCGGCACACCATCACCCCGTTGATGGACACGTCGATCTCGTCCGGCTCGAACGCCGCGTCGGTGGTGCCGACCGCCGAAAGGATGCGGCCCCAGTTGGGGTCTTGGCCAAAAATCGCGGTCTTGAAAAGGTTGGACCGGGCGACGGCCCGGGAGACGGTCTCCGCCTCGCCCTCGGTGGCCGCGTTCAGGGTGCGAATGGTGATGTTGTGCGCCGCACCCTCGGCGTCCCGGATCAATTGCAGGGCCAAGTCCGTGCAGACGGCCGTGAGACCGGCGGCGAACTCATCGGGCTCGGGCGTGACGCCCGAGGCGCCGGAAGCCATCAGGATCACGGTGTCGTTCGTGGACATGCAGCCATCCGAGTCGGCACGGTCGAAGCTGATGCGGCAGGCCGCGCGCAGCGCGGCGTCGAGCGTGTCCGGGTCCACGTCGGCATCCGTGGTGACGACCACGAGCATCGTGGCCAAACCCGGAGCCAGCATGCCAGCGCCCTTGGCCATGCCGCCGATGCTGTAGCCAGTCCCGGCGAACCCGGACTCCTTGGAGACCGTATCGGTGGTCATGATGGCCGCGGCAGCGGCACTGCCGCCGTCGTTCTCCGCCCCCGTGCCGAGCGCGGCCACGGCCGCGTCGACCCCGGGAATCAGCTGATCCATAGGCAGCTGGACGCCGATGAGGCCGGTGGAGCAGACCAGGGTATCCGTAGCGCTGACGCCGAGAGCGGCCGCGGTGTGCTCGGCGGTCCGGTGGGTGTTGCCGAAGCCCTCCGGGCCGGTGCAGGCGTTGGCGCCACCGGAATTGAGGACGACGGCGTCGGCGCGGCCATCGCTGATGACCTGCCGGGACCACAGCACGGGGGCTGCGGCGACCCGGTTCGAGGTGAAAACGGCCGCGGCGGCCTTGGACGGGCCGTCATTGACGACGACAGCGACGTCCCGGGCGCCGGTGGACTTCAGTCCGGCCGCCACGCCCGCGGCGCGGAAGCCAGCGGGCGCGGTGACACCGAACGGCCCGGAGTCGGCGGTGGAGGTGGCGGGTAGGTGGCTCACGGTGCGATCCCCTCGGCGGTCAGGCCCGTCATCTCCTCGATGCCGAGCGCAATGTTCATGGACTGGACAGCGCCCCCGGCGGTGCCCTTCGTCAGGTTGTCGATCGCGGCGACCACGATCACGCGGCCGACTCGCTCGTCCACGGCGACCTGCAGGTGGGCATGGTTGGAGCCGATGACCGACTTGGTGGCTGGCCACTGCCCCGCGGGCAAGAGGTGGACGAACGGCTCATCCGCGTAGGCCTCCTCCCACGCGGCGCGAATCTGCGCCGGACTGAGACCGGGTGCGGCCTTCGCGGTGGCCGTGGTCAGGATGCCGCGGGCCATGGGGGCGAGGGTCGGGGTGAAGGACACGCGCACCTCGGAGCCGGCGACTCGAGAGAGGCCCTGCTCGATTTCCGGGGTATGCCGGTGCACGCCACCGACGCCGTAGGGGCTCATGCCGCCCATGACTTCGGAGCCCAAGAGATGGGGCTTGAGGGACTTGCCGGCTCCGGAGGTGCCGGAGGCGGCGACGATGACGACGTCGTCGGTCTGCAGCACACCCGCGGCGAAGCCGGGCACGAGGGCGAGTTGGGCACTGGTCGGGTAGCACCCGGGGACGGCGACGCGGCGGGCGCCGGCGAGCGCGGCGCGGGCGCCAGGGAGCTCCGGCAGGCCGTAGGGCCACGTGCCCGCGTGATCGCTGCCGTAAAACTCCTCCCACGCAGCGGCAGACTCCAGCCGGTGATCCGCGCCGGCGTCGATCACCAAGGTGTCGGGGGACAGCTGCGCGGCAATCGCCCCGCTGGAGCCATGCGGCAGGGCAAGGAAGACGACGTCGTGCCCCGCCAGGTTCTCGGCCGTGGTGTCCACGAGCTCGCGTTCGGCGAGCGCGTGCAGGTGTGGCTGCAGGGAGCCGAGCTTCTGCCCGGCGTTGGAATGCGCGGTGATGGCGCCAATCTGCACCTCGGGGTGGCGGGCCAGCAGACGCAGGACTTCGCCGCCCGCGTACCCACTGGCCCCGGAAACGGCCGCTGTAATCGTCATGTCGACAGCATAGTCACAACTATGCACGATTGCTAATAATTATTCATTGCCATGTCTTTCATGACACTGCACGCCACACGCGGCGCGGCAGGGTCACCGTGGACCATAGACTGAGGCCGCGCCGTACGCCCGCTCAGCGAAGGAACAGGAGTCACCATGCCATCCACCGCGCACTACGCCGTTCACGCCCCCACGCCCGGCGGGCCCGAGGTCCTGACGCGCACAGAGATTCAGGCCCCGACCCCGGGCCCCGGGGAAATCGCCCTCGCCGTTGCCGCCGTGGGCGTCAACTTCATCGAGACCTACCAGCGCAGCGGCGTCTACCCCGTCGACTTCCCGTTCACCCCGGGGACCGAGGCCGCCGGCACGGTCTCGGCGGTCGGCGAGGGCGTCACGCGCTTCGCGGTTGGCGACCGCGTCGCCACGGCCGAGGGCATCGGAACGTACGCCACCGCCGTCGTGCTGGACGCCGAACGGGCCGTCCCCGTCCCGGATTCCGTTCCGGACGACGTCGCCGCGGCCGTCGCTCTGCAAGGGTTCACCGCTCACTACCTCGTCAACTCCAGCTACCGGGTGCATGAGGGCGACATCATCCTGACCTACGCCGGGGCCGGCGGCGTCGGCGGGCTGCTCACCCAGCTCCTGAAACTGCGCGGTGCGACGGTCATCACCACCGCGTCCACCGAGGCGAAGGCCGAACTGGCCCGCGAGGCGGGCGCCGATTACGTGGTGGGGTACGACGACGTGGCCGCCACAGTTGCCTCGGTCACCGGCGGGCGCGGCGTAGACGCGGTCTACGACGGCATTGGCCAAGACACCTTTGACGGCTCGCTGGCCGCGCTGAGGACGCGCGGCACGCTGGTGCTCTTCGGCGGCGCGTCCGGACAAGTCCCGCCCGTGGACTTACAACGCTTGAATGCGGCGGGCTCCGTCTTCGTCACTCGCCCGAAGCTCGCGGACCACCTACTGGACGCCGAGGAACGGGCGTGGCGGGCCCGGGAAATCTTCGGTCTCGTCGCGTCCGGAGACCTGACGGTACGCATCGGGGCGACCTTCCCGCTGGCCGAGGCAGGGCGCGCCCACGCCGATCTGGAAGCGCGCCGGACCACTGGCAAGCTTCTGCTGCTGCCGTAGGCGCCCCACCGCGATTGCGGGCGAGGCCGCCTAGCCCGGTGGCGAGTGGCGCTAGTTCGGGGACAGTACCACACCGGCGCGCAGGGAGGGAAGGGCGTGAGCCTCAGCTTCGGTGCCGACCGCGGCGATGCGCGTGCCCAACGCGCCGAGGCTGCCCGCCCATTCGCGGAAACGCTCCCCCGCCCCGTCGCGCCCGGGACCCCAATCCACGGGATCTTCCCGCTCGGCAGCGGCGGGCGGTACCTCCCGATGATGCGGCGCCGGCACCATCCCGTGACCCACGGCTTTGCCACGGGCCTCAATGAGGGCCCACCGGCGGGCCGCCTCACGCGCACGCAGCGCGTCCGGCAGCAGCCGCAGCAACGCCACCTGACGATCGTCGAAAATTCCCTGCCACTCGTCGATGGGTGCACAGACGTCGACGCCCAAAACACGGTCCCCAGGTGCCACGCCGACCAGGAGCCACCCCTGGGTGAGTCCCGACGCGACCCGCGTCGGCCCGCCAGCGCCTGACGCTACGGGGACATCCACGCGGGAATAGCTCAGGCTCAACGGCAGGGTCTCCGAATCCCACCGCACCAGCGGCTGGCCATGTGCGCTGGGGCCGCACCGCGGGCACCGTCCGGCGAGCTCGATCCGGCCCGGATCAGCGACCGCAGCGGCGCCCAGATGCGCGGCAAGAGCGAACCGGACTCCTAGGCGACCCGCCAGAAACCGCGCCCGGGACGCGCCGTCGTCGTAGGCGGCGGCCCGCTCGGCTTCTGCCGGCGAGAGCCACGCCTCGGGCAAGCCCGCGCCGAGTGAAAGGGGCACGGCGATCAAGGTGGCCTCGGGCGTCGTCACGGTTTCTCCCTACCGCCCGGCGGCAGGCCCGTCCCGATCGGAAATGTCGGCAAGGGTGGCCCCAAAATGGGCGACGACGTCGTCCGCGGCCAGGCTCATGCCAGCACCGTGCGCGCCAGCCCCGAGGGAAATCGTGCGCCCCGCGATGAACGCGTCCGCAATCACGGGCAACGGAGTGAGCGTGCCGAAGGGCGTGATGGTGCCGCGTTCGTACCCCGTCACGCGCTGCGCCTCGGCCGCGTCCGGCATCGACAGGCGGTTCGTCCCCAGCACAGCCCGCAGCTTGGGCCAAGAAAACGTGCGATCCCCCGGCACCAAGACGAGGACGTAGTCGTCCTCGCCGCGGCGCACCACGAGCGTCTTGATGAGGTCTCGCGGTTCAACGCCCCGGGCAGCCGCTGCCTCGGCGATGTTCGCCACGCGTCCGTGGCGCGTCGTCGTCACCTCGAGGCCGGCCGCGCGGGCCGCGGCGACGGCTGGTGTGTCCACGTCGGTCATGGCCTCATCCTACGGCGGGCCCGGTCCTGCCGCAGCCCTGAGGCACGAACGACGACGGCGCCCGTGCCACCGGGGAGGTGGACCGGGCGCCGTGGCGCCGGGGACGGGACGGGCCCCTAGCGCTGAACCGCCCCGTGGCGCTCGGCGGCCAGACGGACGGCGGACTCGCGTGCGGCGGAGGCCTCGTCGGCGGTCAGCGTCCGGTCCTCCGCGCGGAAGCGCAGCCCGAAGGCCAGCGACTTCTTGCCATCCTCGATGCCGGTGCCCGAATAGACGTCGAACAAGTGGACGTCTTCCAGCAGCTCGCCGGCGCCTTCGCGCAGGGTCTGCAGCACCTCGTCGGCCACGGTGTCCGCGGCGACCACGAGGGCCACGTCCTGCGTGGAGACCGGGAACGTGGAGATCGGCTGGGCGACGATCACGTCGGCTGCAGCCTCCATGACGGCCTCGAGGTTGAGCTCGAACGCGGCCGTGCGCTCCGGCAGGTCCTGCTCCTTGAGCAGGTGCGGGTGCAGCTCGCCGGCGAAGCCGACGAGTGCGCCGTTGCGCAGTTCCAGCCGCGCGGTACGGCCCGGGTGGAACGCCTGGTGCTGGCCCTGCGCCACCAGCAGATCGACGCCGAGCAACTCGGCGACGGTGCGGGCGGCGCCCAGCGCGTCGGACCATTCCCACACCCGCGGGGCGAACCCGGCGGCCGGCTGGGCCTCGCGGCCGGTCAGCACAGCGCCGACGTGCCACGGCTGGTTCGGGATGCCCGCGTACAGCTCGTCGAGCACCTCGTCGGCCGGCTTCGCGCCGAGCGGCGGCAGGACGGCGGAACCGAGCTGCTCGCCCGGCTCGAACACGAGGCCTGCTTCATACAGCGCCAGATCGCGGAAGCCGCGCGCGTGGTTGCGCTTGGCGGCCTCCAGCAGGCCCGGTAGCAGGGAGCGGCGCAGGTAACCGAACTCGGAGGAGATCGGGTTCGCCAGCTGGACCGCGGCGACTTTCTGCCCCTCCTCGGCCGTCCCGAACAGATTGTTCTGCGCGGTGGAGACGAACGGGTAGTTGAGCACCTCGGTCAGGCCAGCATCCGCTAGGCCCTGGACGGCACGACGGCGCTGCTGCTGAGCGCGCGTCAGGCCACGGCCGGGAGGGGCCACGGGAAGGGTCGCCGGGATCTGGTCGTAGCCGACCAGGCGGGCGATCTCCTCGACGAGGTCCTCCGGGATGGTTAGGTCAGGCCGCCACGTGGGAGCGGTGACCCGCAGGCCGCCGTCGTACTCTTCCACCTCGGCGCCGATACCGGCGAGCGCGGAGCGCTCCTGCTCACGCGTGTAATCGATCCCGATGAGGCGGGCGGCGAAGCCGTCCGGCAGGTCGATGACGACGGCGTCCGGCGCTTGCTGCGCGTCGGTTACTTCGGTCTCGGCGGTGCCGCCGGCGAGTTCGACCAGCAGGTCGATGGCGCGCTGGGCTGCCACGGGTGCGAGGGCGAAGTCGACGCCGCGCTCGTTGCGCTTGGAGGCCTCCGACGGCAGCTTATGGCGGCGCCGGGTGCGGCCCATCGACACCGCGTCGAAGTGCGCGGACTCGACGAGGACGCTCGTGGTGGACGAGTCGACCTCGGTTTCCGCGCCGCCCATGACACCGGCGAGGCCGATGGCGCCGCGGTCGTCCGTGATGAGGAGGTCCTCAGCGGAGAGCGCCCGCTCCTTGTCGTCGAGGGTCGTGAGCTTCTCGCCGGCGTCGGCGCGGCGCACCACGATGGGGCCGCGCAGCTTCTCCGCGTCATAGAAGTGCAGCGGCTGACCGAGCTCGAGCATGACGTAGTTGGAGATGTCCACCACGAGGGAGATCGAGCGCATACCGGCCAGGCGGAGGCGGGAGGCCATCCACTGCGGGGTCGGCCGCGTCGGGTCGATGCCGGTGACCTTGCGGGCCACGAACCGATCGCAGCCGGGCACGCCGTAGATCGGTGCCTGATCCTCAAGACGCACGGGGTAGCCCTCACCCGTCGGTTCGGCGACCTCGACCCGGCTGACCGGGTCGACGTACTCGGTGCGGGTGGCCAGCGCGTATTCGCGGGCGACGCCGCGGATCGAGAAGCAGTAGCCGCGGTCCGGGGTCACGTTGATCTCGGCGGCCTCGTCGTTCAGGGCGAAGAGCTCGAAGACGTCGGTGCCCGGCTCGGCGTCGAGGCCGAAGTCGGAGAGCACCATGATGCCGTCGTGCTCCTCACCGAGTCCGAGCTCGCGCACGGAGGCGATCATGCCGGCCGAGACGTGGCCGTAGGTCTTCCGCGGCGAAATGCGGAAGTCGCCCGGCAGCACGGCGCCCGGCAGGGTCACCACCACCTTGTCCCCGACCTCGAAATTGTGGGCGCCGCAGACGATGCCCTGCACGCCGGACGGGTCGATCCCGTCGCCGGTGAGGGTCTGCTCCTGACCCTCCGGCACCACGCGGACCTGGCACCAGTTAATGGTTTTGCCGTTCTTCTGCGGCTCCTTCTCGAGGGAGAGGACCTCGCCGACGACGATCGGGCCCGTGAGCTCGTCTGTGGGGCGGTGCACGTCCTCCTCTTCGAGGCCGACCTTCACGAGGTCTGCCATGACGTCTTCGGCCGTCGCGCCGGCCGGTACCTGCGCGTACTCGCGCAGCCAAGAAAGCGGAATACGCATACGTTAGATCTCCATCCCGAAGTGCTGGCTGAAGCGGACGTCGCCCTCGATCATGTCGCGCATGTCGGAGACGTCGTTACGGAACATCAGGGTGCGCTCGACGCCCATGCCGAACGCGAACCCGGAATACTCCTCCGGGTCGATGCCTGCGGCGCGCAGGACGTTGGGGTTGACCATGCCGCAGCCGCCCCACTCGATCCACCGCGGGCCACCCTTGGCACCCGGGTGCCAGATGTCCAGCTCGGCGCTCGGCTCGGTGAACGGGAAGTAGGCCGGGCGCAGACGGATCTGCGCTTCCGCGCCGAACATCTGCCGGGCAAAGTGCTCCAGCGTGCCCCGCAGATCGGCCATGGTCAGCCCCTTGTCGACCGCGAGCCCCTCGAACTGGTGGAACACCGGGGTGTGCGTCGCGTCCAGTTCGTCCGTGCGGAACGTCCGGCCGGGGCACAGCACGTAGAGCGGGAGGTCGCGCTCGAGCATGGAGCGTACCTGCACGGGAGACGTGTGCGTGCGCAAGACGAGGTGCGCGTCGGCGGGCTCCACGAAGAAGGTGTCTTGCATCTCGCGGGCTGGGTGATCCGGTTTGAAGTTGAGAGCATCGAAATTGAACCACTCCGAGTCGACCTCGGGGCCCTCGGCGATCTCCCAGCCCATCCCGACGAAGATGTCGGAGACTCGATCCTGCAGGACGGACAGTGGGTGCCGGGCCCCGGCACGACGGCGGCGCGGAGCCGCCGTGACATCGACGGCCTCTTCCGCGAGGATGCGCTCGGCCTCTTCGGCCTCGAGTACCTCGGTGCGCGCGGCGAGCGCCTTGTTGAGGCGGCCACGCGAGCCGCCGACCAGCTTGCCCGCAACAGCCTTTTCCGACTTGTCGAGCTGGCCGATCTGCCGGTTCGCGAGCGCGAGCGGGGACTTGTCACCGGTATGCGCGATCCGGGCGGCCTTCAACTCGTTCAGGTCGCCGGCGGCCTCGAAGGCGGCGAGCGCCGCCTCGACGGCGGCGGTGACGGCCGCCTCGTCGGTGGGGTGCGGCACTGCGGGAGTCGCCGGCGCGCTCTCGCCGCTGGTGGTCTCGGTGGCGTCGGTCGAAGCCGACGATGCGTCAGACATGAATAATTACGGCCCTTTTCGCTGTGATTCGGGTGCGGTTAACCAGAGTCCAGTCTAGAACACGGGCTCTGCCCTGCCCGACGTTGGCCAGAGCGGGTTACGTACCCCCGCCGACGCTCCCGGTGGCAAGCCTGCCGTCTGACCGAGGCCGCACGTGACCGGGACGTAGGCTGGCACCATGGAGTGGGTACGCGTGCGGACCGTCCTGAATTGGGTCAACCTCTCAACTCCGGCTGGCCTGGCCCTCGCCCGGGCGGGTCGCTGCAGGCCGCGCCGATACGACGGCGGCCTGTGGGTGGCCGAGGGGTGGCGGGCGCCGCTGCCGAAGGCCGGAGCCTTCACGGTGGGCAGCGTCGTCGTCCTCCGCCCTCACCTGTGCCCGCCCGAGGCGCACCCGGGCCTCATGGGGCACGAGGCCGCGCACGCCAGCCAATATGCCGTGTGCGGCCCGTTGTTCCTTCCGCTGTACTTCGCCGCCGCCGGTTGGTCTTGGCTGCGCACGGGCGACGCCGCCTCTCAGAACCTGTTCGAACGCCGGGCGGGGCTTGTCCGGGGCGGCTACCGCGAGGCCCCGCCCCTCCCCTTGCGGGCGCGGGCGTCGGGCCTCCTCCGCGCTGGCACCCGCGCCGCGGCCCGGGCCATTCCGTCCCGGCGCACGGCCTTGTAGCATGCGGGCATGAGCCTGCGCCCCGTTCAGATCGCGTTCAATGCCGCCGACGACGTCGCCCTCGGCGCGTTCTGGGCCGAGCTATTGGGGTACGCCTCCGAGGAGGAAGAACCCGGGGTCACGTGCCTCACCCCGCAAGACGCCGACTATCTGGCCCCGGGCACGTTCGGCGTCGATGTGGTCCGCACGCCGGACCCGGAGACCACCCGGTACCGCGTACACCTAGACCTCGGCGCCGCCGACCACACAGAATACTCGCGGCTCATCGACAAGGCGCTGGCCCTCGGCGCACGGAGGGCGAACATCGGTCAGGGCGATGCCCCGTGGGAGGTCCTCGCGGATCCCGAAGGCAACCTGTTCTGCGTCCTCAAGCCCACGGCCCAAGCGCCCTCAATCGAGGACGTCAGGTGCCCCATCGCGCAGGTGGTGATCCATTGCGCGGACCCGCAGCGCCTCGCCAGCTTCTGGGATCAGGCGCTGGATTGGGTGCGCAGCGACGCCCCGTGGGCGCCCGCATCGCACGACGTCGTCCGGTTTCGGTCCGCCAGCGGCACCGGCCCCTTTCTCACCCTGCTGCGCACGGAAGAGCCGGATGCCCTCGCCGGCCGCGCGCATCTGGACTTGCGCCCGTATGCCGGAGGCGACCGTGCCGACGAGTCCGCCCGCCTGCGCACCATGGGGGCCACAGACCTCGATCTGGGACAGGGCGACGCGCCGTGGACTGTGCTAGCTGACCCCGAGGGAAACCCGTTCTGCGTGCTCAGTCCCGGTGGCCACCCCCACGCACCCTAATCCTCGGTTCCGGCGCTCACCTTGAGGTCACCGGACGGATGACGCGCGGCGGCGAGGGCCTCCCGGGCCACCACGCTGAGACCGCGGGCGATCCGCTCAACAGACCACACGCCGTCGTACAGCTCCGTGGGCACCTGGCCGGGCTCGGCGGGCGCCGGACACACGGTGCCCACCTCCGGCACGTGCACAAACCCCGCCGCCATCTCCGGACGATCGGCCACCGCGTGCATGAGCCCGAAGAACGTGTCATTGCAGACGTACGTTCCGGCCGTGTGGGAGACCTCCGCGGGAAGGCCGGCCGCCTCCAACTGGGCCACCATGCGCTTGATGGGCAGCCGCGTGAAGTAGGCGGCTGGAGCGCCGGGCACGCTGGACTCGTCGATCGGCTGAGCTCCGGCATTGTCGGGAATGCGGGCGTCAATCAAGTTGATGGCGACCCGTTCCAGCGACAGGCGCTGCCGGCCGCCGGCCACGCCAGCGGCGAGTACGGCCTCCGGCTCATATGCCCTCACCGCTGCCTTCAGGTGACGTGTTGCCTCACCGAAAGTACACGGGAGGACGACGGCGACGGCGCTCTCGCCGGCCGCCCGCAACTCGTGCGCCGCGCGCTGAGCAGCCTCCGCCGACGGGTTGGAGGCCGCGCCGCCAAATGGCTCAAATCCGGTCAACAAGATCATGGGCCCAGCCTACCCGAGGAGTTTCGAATTCGATGTTCGACTAGACACCGCAATCGAAGACATGTTCTAATCAATGTGTGAGATGGGAAGCTCAGCTGATCCAGCCCCATGCTGGACAGCCGGATGCGGGCACCGGCCGGGTGTCCCCCAAGGCCCTCACCGGTTCGGCCGCCTCCTTGGCCGCACCGGGGGCCGGTGCCCCGCATCCGCACACACGCGAGCTGGTCTCCATCCCGGGACTCCTCTCCACCGTCCGCGCTCCTGAGTTTGAGGGAATCACGTTCCACGAGGTCCTAGCCAAGAGCGCGCTCAACAAGGTGCCCGCGTCGTCGAAGATGCCGTTCACCTGGACTATTAATCCGTACCGCGGGTGTACGCATGCCTGCGTGTATTGCTTCGCGCGGAAGACCCACACCTACTTGGATTTCGATGCCGGGACGGATTTCGACTCGCAAGTCGTCGTCAAGCGCAACCTCGTCGATATCCTGCGCGCCGAACTCCGCCGGCCGTCCTGGAAACGCGAGCACGTGGCGCTCGGGACCAACACGGACCCCTACCAACGGGCCGAAGGACGCTACCGACTCATGCCGGGCATTATCGAGGCCCTTGCCGAGTCCGGGACCCCGTTCTCCATCCTGACCAAGGGCACCCTACTGGCACGCGATGCGGAGCTCATCACGGCCGCGGCCCAACGAGTTCCCGTCGGCGTCGGCCTGTCGATCGCCATGACCAATGACCAGCTCAGCGAGAGCATCGAGCCCGGCACTCCCTCCCCGACCGCTCGGTTGCGCCTCGTGGAACGGCTCAGCGCCGCGGGAGTGGATTGCTCCATCATGGCCATGCCGATCTTGCCGTGGCTGAGCGATTCCGATGAGGCGCTCGATGCGCTGATCGGGCGGGTGGCCGCGGCCGGCGCCAACGACATCACGGTGGGCCCGCTGCACCTGCGTCCGGGCGCGCGGGAGTGGTTCATGACGTGGCTGGCCCAGAATCATCGTGAGCTGGTCCCGCGCTACCAGCAGCTGTACGGCCGCG
This sequence comes from Zhihengliuella flava, assembly GCF_015751895.1. Taxonomy (NCBI): domain Bacteria; kingdom Bacillati; phylum Actinomycetota; class Actinomycetes; order Micrococcales; family Micrococcaceae; genus Zhihengliuella; species Zhihengliuella flava. Next base: position 565,937 of record NZ_JADOTZ010000001.1, read on the forward strand.
GAGCCGTCGCGTCCCGCGAATACCGGCAGTGGCTCTCAGGGCGAGTACGCGAGTTGACCCGCCGGCACGGCATGAATCGGAGCGGGTGGGAACTGCGCCAGCCCGAACAGGCCGCGCAGGCCGCCATCGCCCCTCAACCCAACACCGCACCGGAGCAGTCGGCCATGTTCTAGCCGTCCGCCCCGTTCAGCCGGCCCACGAGAGCCTCAACGATGGGCAGGTCGGCGGGAATCCATGCCAACTCGGCGGCTGTGCTGAGCGGAACCCAACGCAACAGGTCATGGTCTTCCAGCGGCAGGGGAAAGCCGTCGGTGACGTGGGCAATCCACACGCGCATGCTCGCTCCGTTGGCCAACGGCCAGCCGGACGCCTGCGGAGCAACGACCTCGTCGTGGAGTGTGGCATCGACGCCGAGTTCTTCACGAAGTTCACGCAACAACGCTGCCTCGGGCTCCTCCCCAGGCTCGACCTTGCCGCCCGGAAATTCCCACCATCCGGCGAGCGATGCCGGCCTCGTCCTCCGCGCAGCCAAAAGCCGGTGCGGCGGCCGGAGTGAATCAAGAAGGGCCGCCCCGACGATCAGGGGCGCGCTCACCGGACCTCACTCTCCTGAGCGCGATCCGTTGGCTGCTGAGTTTCACCGTGCCGGATATCCGGTTCGAGGTAGATCACTCGGGCCATGGGGACCGCCGCTCTGATGCGGCCCTCAGTGGCGTTAATCTGCTCAGCGATCCCTGCGCCTGTCGCGTTGTGGGCCACCGAAATCTTGGCGGCCACCATGATTTCCTCCGGCCCCAAATGCAGGGTCTTGAGATGGATAATTTGCGTGCCATCGTCGGCGATGGCCGCTTCGATCTCGGCGACGTTTTCCTTGGTCGCCGATTCACCCAAGAGGAGCGAGCGTGTCTCCAGGGCGAGCACGATGGCAATCACCACGAGCAGCAGCCCAATGCACGCCGTGCCCGCAGCATCCCACAGACCGTTTCCCGTGACGATGGTCAGGGACACACCGATGAGCGCAAAAATCAGGCCGAGGAGCGCCCCCAAATCTTCCAACAAAATGACGGGTAGTTCCGGGGACTTGGCCCGACGCACAAATTGCGCCCAGCTCTTGCCGCCGCGCACCCGGTTGGACTCGACGATGGCCGTGCGGAAGGAAAACGACTCGGCAATGATGGCACCGACAAGCACCGCCACCGGAACCCACCACCACTGCCCCTCGATACCGTGGGGATCCTGGAACTTATGCCACGCCTCGTAGAGGGCAAACAACCCACCCACGCTGAACAGAACGATCGCGACGATGAAGGAGTACAGATAACGTTCACGCCCATAGCCAAAGGGATGCTCCGGGCTGGCCTGCTTCTTGGCCGCTTTACCCCCGACCAGCAACAGCACTTGGTTACCTGAATCGGCCACCGAGTGGATCGCTTCGGCGAGCATGGACGAGGACTGCGTCAGAAGCCAGCCCACAAATTTGAAGACTGCAATGGTGAGGTTCGCGATCAATGCGGCCAGTACGGCCTTCGTTCCTCCGGATGCTGCCACGTCAAATCCCTTCCTCTGCCCTCACTGCTGGCCTCTTACTCGGCCGGTTCGACGACGCCGGCGTCCCGCTGAGCGTGTGAGCCTGCACGGTGCGCCCGAGCCGAAGCATACAGGCAGACCGTGGCAGCCGTCCCGACATTGAGCGACTCGGCGACCCCGTACAACGGCACCGCAACGCGTCGATCTGCCGCGGCGAGCTCGGCCTCCATCAAACCCGCACCTTCATTGCCGAAGAGCCACATCGTGGGTTGGCCGAGCAGCGGTTGTCCGCGCCCGGAGGCTCGATGGGCCGCGGCCTCGTCTTGCAAGTCGTCGAGATCTGCGTCCCCGTACCCGTCGGCCGCGAGCAGTGTGAGCCCGGCAGAGCGCGCACCCTGCACGAGGTGCGCGAAGTCAATACCGACGACGATTGGAAGGTGAAAGATCGATCCGACGGTTGATCTGACCGCCTTGGGATTGAAAACGTCCACGCTGCCATTCGTGGTGATCACGGCGTCAGCCCCCGCCGCGTCAGCGGCCCGCAGAATGGTGCCGGCGTTGCCCGGGTCCTGCACGCTACAGAGCACCGCGACCAGCCTCGGAGTCGCGCTCAATACTGACGTCAGGTCCACGTCGACACGCTCGCACACCGCGATCATCCCCTGCGGTGTCACCGTGTCAGCCATGGCGCGAATGACCTCGGGCTCTGCCCACCGAATGGTGACGCCGGGCAACTCGTCCACGAGCTCCGGATACCGCTGCGCAGCAGCCGTCGTCGTATAAATACTGTGCACCACGGGTCCCCGACCCTCGGCACGGCGCGTCGTGTGGAGTTGGCGCGCCTCACGCACCGCCTGCGGCCCCTCAGCGAGAAATCGCCCCGCCTTGGCCCGGCCAGACCTCGTGCTCAGCCTCGCGATCTCTTTCACGCGCTCAGCTTTGGGATTGGCCATCAGTGGTTCGCGGCTCTGGGCGTCCTTCATGGAGTTCACCTTATCTTCAGCGGCCTCGCGTGGGGTCCGCTCAGGGCAGTAGACACGACGTAGGGGACGGAACCTCTTGGTTCCGTCCCCTACGTCAAGCCCTCTCAGGGCTCTCAGGCAGAGCCTGAGTTACTTCATCTGCTGGCGGGACTCGCCGCCTGCCGGCTCGAAGCCAGCGGCCTTTGCGGCCTCGATGGAGTTGAACCACCACTCGGCGGTGGTCTGCTCGTACCAGGTGGAGCCCGGCACGTGGTACTTCTTGGACTGGTTGCCCTTGATCACGAAGCCCTCCGGGGCGTCCTCGCCCTCGACTGCCTTCACGGCGCCCTCAGTGGCGTCGGCCGACGGCGCAGCCTTCGCGGCGGCCGGAGCAGCCTTGGGTGCCGGAGCAACCTGAGCTGCAGGAGCGTTGACGTCTGCCGGAAGCGCGTCCTTAGCAACCTTGACCAGCGTGGCAAAGGCGTTGGCGTCGGAGACGGCCAGCTCTGCCAGCATGCGGCGGTCCACCTCGACCTCGGCGGCCTTCAGGCCCTGGATCAGGCGGTTGTAGGTGAGGCCGTTGGCGCGGGACGCAGCGTTGATGCGCTGGATCCACAGGCGACGGAAGTCACCCTTACGCTTGCGGCGGTCGCCGTAGCTGTAAACGAACGAGTGGAGCAGCTGCTCCTTGGCCTTGCGGTAGAGACGCGAACGCTGACCACGGTAGCCCTTGGCGCGCTCGAGGACGACCCGGCGCTTCTTGTGGGCGTTGACCGCCCGCTTCACACGTGCCACGTGTGTACTCCTTTTGGTTGTGTCCCGTCATGACTCGGCAGCTGCCGGTGGGGGACGAGGTTTAATTCTTTGTGGTGCGACCTAGCAGGTGGGCTTAGAGGCCCAGCATCCGCTTGATGGTCTTCACGTCAGCCTTGGCAACCAGCTGGTCGCTCGCCAGACGGCGGGTCAACCGGGAGGACTTGTGCTCCAGGTAGTGGCGACGGTTGGCCTGCTGGCGCTTCAGCTTGCCGCTGCCGGTCAGCTTGAAGCGCTTCTTGGCACCACTGTGAGTCTTGAACTTCGGCATGTCCGCCGTTCTCCTTACGTGCTCCCGCACCCAGACGGGCCGGGGATCTTCTGGGGCCTTCCGTCACCGGAGGACCTGTTGGTCTATCTGCATCTGCGAGCCGCGAATGGCTCACCGATGCCCCATTCAAACTGTTGAACTGTCCGAGGCCTTCACGGCGCGAGGGCCAAACGGCCAGCTACGCCTCAGAGCCCTTGGCCTGCTCGAGCTTCGCCTTAGCCTCGTCCGAGAGGTTGTCGCCGAGAGACTGATTCATCTCTTCCGACGGACCGTCCGTGTCGACCCGCTGCTTCTTGCCGCGGCCACGGGACTGCTCCTTCTGAGCCCGGCGGTTCTCAGCCTTGGCTTCCGCCTTAGTCTTGACCGGACCGATGACCATGACCATGTTGCGCCCGTCAATCCGCGGTGCCGATTCGACGATGCCAACCTCGGCGACGTCTTCTGCAAACTTCTCCAGCAAACGGATGCCAAGCTCGGGACGCTGCTGCTCGCGGCCCCGGAACTGAATGATGGCCTTGACCTTGTCGCCGGCGCCCAAGAATCGGCGTGCGTGACCGGTCTTGGTCTCGTAGTCATGCGTGTCGATCTTCAGGCGGAAGCGAACTTCCTTCAGAACCGTGTTGGTCTGGTTCTTCCGGGATTCGCGAGCCTTCACGGCGGCCTCGTACTTGAACTTGCCGAAGTCCATCAGCTTGCACACCGGCGGCTTGGCGTTCGGGGCAACCTCAACGAGGTCAAGGTCCGCTTCGCCAGCTAGGCGCAATGCGTCATCGGTTGGGACAACGCCCACCTGCTCGCCGTTCGGTCCAACCAACCGCACCTCGGGGACGCGGATTCGCTCGTTAATGCGTGGATCGCTGATGTGTAGCTCCTGCTTCTTCGTGTACGGGGCACCGCCCACACATGGAAAAGGCCTCCATCTGCGGAGCAGGTGGAGGCCAACGTTTCGGCTTCCCACGCGTGGGAAAGCTGACTACATGAGTAGTCGATCCGAACGACCCGGCAGCCTGAGGCGGCTACAGCGGGTGGGAGTTGGTCTCCACTTGCATCCTTGAATCATTCATCTGACGATGCCGTGGCGAAACTTTGAGGCTTCTCACGTACCGCCGACTCCATGATCCAAGTCGGTCTATGAAAAGCTTAGCAGTATGAACACCTCTGAAACCAATCCGGCCGGCTCCCACCGCCATTCCATGACTGAAGAGTCCGCCGCCCGCGATATCGCGGAAGTGCCTGCAGTTGAAGTCATCACGACCGCTGCCGTGCACCTGATGAGCGCGGCCGCCGTGAAATGCGGCCTGGCTGACGGCGACGATGCCGAGGAGCTCAAGGACCTCGACGAGGCCCGCAAACTCATCACGGCACTGGCCGGCCTCATCACCGCTGGGGCACCCGAGATCGGCAGTCAGCATGCCACTCCCCTGCGCGACGGGCTGCGCTCGCTGCAGCTCGCGTTCCGTGAGGCCTCCATTATTCAAGATGAGCCGGGCAAGGGGCCGGGCGAGAAATACACGGGCCCCGTCTCCTAGCGAGCGCTCCCAGCGCAGCCCGGACAACCGTGCGGCTCCCCATTCTGCCGAGTGGGGAGCCGCCGGCGTGTCCGCGGGGCCCGATCCCTATGAGGCCGGCAACGATTCGAGCCGGATCTCCAATGAGTCGACGGCTTCTGCGAAAGCCCGGGTCGTGGACAAGTGCTGCTGCAGACGCGCGACGATTCCCCGTGCCTCATCACTACCAGTCTGGGCTTTAAACTGCGCGGTCAATCGCAGTTCTGGGCCGTGCCCACCGCCAGGCACGACCGTTCCGGAACGATCCCGAGTCGCGACCCCTGACCCAGGCGACAGCGCAACACGAACAAGGTTCGGCTCCTTCTCGACAAAGTGGAGGACATGACCAGTGAGCGCCTCATCGCGGTAGCTCGGCGTCCACTCGCGCTGCTGGGCCAACGCCCACATGGCGGGACGACGCACCACAAAAGTCACCTCAGCCCCGGGGTCCACGACGAGCAGCTCCGCCTTCTCCTGCACTGCCGACAAGGCCGCCCGCGGCGCAAAGACGGCCACGGGGCGGGCTTCAGGATGCCAATTTTGCAGGGTGCCAACGGAGGTGAAGACTGGCAATGCCATCCGGCCGTCTGGCGCCTTGAGCGTGACGAGAGCCATGTCGGCTTCTTTGTCCGCGGCGACACCATGCTCGCCCTCGACCGTCTCGGCGGCCGTGGCGACCACGGGGACAAAGACACGAGCCGTTGAAAGCGCACGGATGATGTCTTCCTCGGCGCCCGACCGCTGCCGCAAGGCCGTCATGGCCTCGGCGTAAGCGGTGTCAACTGATCCGTCGTCGCCGTCGAACTGGTGCAGGGGGTTGCCCTCACCGGCCAAGTCGCGCCCCTGCCACGTTTGACCGGCCGAGTCCCCGTCTCCCCCAGCACCCGCTAGCGCTGCGGCGATGTGTCCCGGAAGGCTACGCCCTCCCCCAGCCGCCGGCCCCTGGTCTTTCTCGTCCATCTAGCGGCGTCCCGCGACGTCGAGCGCCTCGGGGAGGGTGAACTTGCCGGCGTACAGCGCCTTGCCCATGATGGCGCCCTCCACACCGAGCGGAACCAGTTCCCGCAGAACGCGCAGATCGTCGAGGCTGGAAATGCCGCCCGAGGCGACGACGGGCTTCTGGGTCTTGGCGCAGATCTCACGCAGCAACTCGACGTTGGGCCCGCGCAGCGTGCCGTCCTTCGTCACGTCGGTGACGACATAGCGAGAACATCCGGCCTGTTCCAGCCGCTCCAGCACCTCCCACAGGTCGCCGCCCTCTCGTGTCCAGCCGCGGGCCGCCAGCGTCGTTCCGCGCACATCGAGTCCGACGGCGATCTGGTCCCCGAACCGTTCGATCACTCGCTCGGTCCATTCCGGGTTTTCGAGGGCCGCGGTCCCCAAGTTGACGCGGGTCGCCCCGAACTCGAGGGCGCGTTCTAAGGAGGCGTCATCGCGGATTCCCCCGGAGAGTTCCACTTTGATGGACAGCTCGTCTGACACGCGGCGCAGAATCTCGGTGTTGTGTCCACGTCCAAAGGCCGCATCGAGGTCCACCAGGTGAATCCATTCGGCTCCGGCGTCCTGCCAGGCCATAGCTGCCTCCAGCGGATCGCCATAGCCAGTTTCGCTGCCCGCTTCGCCCTGGACGAGGCGCACGGCCTGTCCATCTGCGACGTCAACGGCTGGCAGGAGTTCAAGAATGTCAGTCATAAGATTCCTTGCGGTGAGAGGAGAGCGATTAGAGAGTCAGGACGTACGCAGCCACGAGTGCGAGCCCGGCCAAGACCCATGCCGTGATAATCCACGACACGTGTGCCTTTTGTTGCCGAAGGGATAGCGCGCCTCCGGCGAGGAGACCACCCAGTGCCATGAGAAGGATCGACCACATCAGAGCGTGCCCAGCCAATTCTTCAGCAGCTGTGAGCCGGCTTCTCCAGACTTCTCAGGGTGAAATTGGACCGCCGACAGCGGGCCATTTTCGACGGCTGCAATGAAGTCTGAGCCGTGCGTTGACCATGTCACTTGAGGCGCCTTCATGCGCGGCTGCAGGACTTCAAAGTCCCACGTTTGGACGCCATAGGAATGCACAAAGTAGAAACGCTCATCGTGCAACGATTCGAACAGGACGCTGTCCGATGGCGCTTTGACCGTGTTCCAGCCCATGTGCGGGACAACGGGGGCATTGAGTCGCTCGACGGTGCCCGGCCATTCACCGAGTCCTTGGGTGCGCACACCATGCTCCACCCCTTCCTCGAAAAAGACCTGATGACCCACACAGATCCCCAAGACTGGGCGGCCACCAGCAATGCGCCGCCCAATGTGCGGAACGGCCCCGACGTCCCGCAGCGCCGCCATGACTGCTGCGAAAGCACCGACACCGGGGACCACGAGCCCGTCCGCACGAGCAATAGCCTGCGGATCCTTGGTCAGCTCCACGCGGGCGCCCACATACTCCAGGGCGCGGACGGCCGAGCGTACGTTGCCAGATCCGTAGTCAAGAACCGTGACCGTCGGTCCCATTCAGAGCGCACCCTTCGTTGACGGGATCTCATTGCCGAGGCGCTCGTCCGGTTCAACGGCTTCGCGCAGCGCTCGCGCAAAGGCCTTGAACTGGGCTTCGACAATATGGTGAGGATCGCGGCCACCGAGGACGCGCATATGAAGGCAAATTTGGGCATGGAGGGTCAGCGCTTCGAAGACGTGACGCGTCAATGACCCGGTGAAGTGGCCGCCGATCAGGTGATATTCCTGGCCGGCTGGTTCTCCGTCGTGCACGAGGTACGGCCGCCCGGAAACGTCAACAACTGCATGCGCCAACGCTTCATCCAGCGGGATGGTGGCTTGCCCGAACCGGCGAATACCTGACTTATTGCCCAGTGCCACTCGCAGCACTTCGCCGAGCGTAATGGCAACGTCCTCGACCGTGTGGTGAACGTCAATGTGGGTATCGCCGGTCGCCTCAACCGTCAGATCAATCATGGAGTGGCGGGCGAGCGCAGTCAGCATGTGATCGTAGAACGGCACGCTTGTGCTGATCTTCGATTGGCCCGTCCCGTCCAGATCGAGTTCGACGACGACGGATGACTCGCTGGTCCTGCGCTCCATGCGGGCACGGCGACCCGAGATCAGTTCGGCTGGCATGTCCTGGTCCTTTGACGTTGCGGCGGCAGCGTGACTCGCTGCCGTGACATTGTATCGATGGGCGATGCCGGCTGGTGCCGGTCCGCTCTGCAGTGCGCGGGCTACCCCTGCCCTGTGCCAAGGTGACGTTCCAAGGCCGAGAGAAAGGCGGTGGTCTCAGCTTCCGTGCCGGCCGTCACGCGCAAGTGACCCGGAATGCCGACGTCGCGAACAAGAATCCCGTGGGACACCAGCGCTTCCCACGTCCGCTGCGGATCGGCTAAACCGCCGAAGAACACGAAGTTTGAATCGCTAGCAGCAGGCGTCAGGCCCAGTCGCGTCAGTTCATTCACGATCCTGTCGCGCTGGAGTTTGATGTCCTCGACATTGGCCAGCAGAGCATCCACATGCTTCAGCGCGGCGTTGGCGGTTGCTTGAGTGACCGCTGAAAGGTGATACGGAAGCCTGACGAGGCGCAAGGCCGCGGTGACTTCTTCTGCCGCGGCCACGTAGCCGAGGCGGGCACCGGCCAACGCAAAGGCCTTGCTCATGGTTCGGCTGACGATGAGTCGGGGGCGCCCTGGCAAGAGCTCCAGCGCGGACGGGGTCCCTGTCTGACGAAATTCTGCGTAAGCCTCATCCACCACGACCACGGTTTGCGCGTCCTCCCCGGCCGCGTAAACCGCTTCCACGACGTCCAGACCGAGCGCCGTACCGGTGGGATTATTGGGAGAACACAAAAAGACGATGCTTGGTTGAGATTCACGGACCTGACGCGCGGCGGCTTCCGCCGTGAGATCAAAGTCTGCTCCGCGTTCACCGGCGATGTACGCGGTGTTCGTGCCGCTGGCCAGCAGCGGATACATCGAATACGTGGGGGGGAAGCTCAGAAGGCTACGGCCCGGGCCGCCGAAAGTCTGCAGAATCTGCTGCAACACCTCGTTGGATCCGTTGGCTGCCCACACCTGGTCCGGCGTCACTCCGTGGCCTAGGAAGGCCGCGAGGCGCTCGCGCAACTCGACGAATTCGCGATCGGGATACCGGTTGAGCTGGCCAGCGACTCGATGAACCTCTTCGGTGATAGCCTGCCGTACCACCTCGGGCATCGGGTGAGTATTCTCATTGACGTTGAGCTGAATGGGTACATCGAGCTGCGGAGCACCGTAGGGCGAAACGCCCCGCAAGTTTTCCCGCAATGGTAGGTTTGCCAGTCGCTCAAGCAGTTCACTCACCGGCCCAGTCTAGGACTCACCTCCGGCCGCGAACGAATGAGGGACAAGCAGGAGTAACAATCACCACGTAGGGTCATGGCCTAATTCACCGGTACATGCACCTGCTGGCCCACCTGAAGCACGTTCCGCTCCAGATTGTTGAGCTCAACGATCTCGGCCACGACGACGCGTGGATCTCGGTCGGGCGCGAACTCCGCGGCGAGGCCCCAGAGGGTGTCGTCCTCCAGAACTGTCACGGACTCGACGTCGGGGAACTGTACATCGCTAGAACTTGCGGCGCTCACCGGCGAGGCGATCATCGCGAGCCCGAGAACCAGCAAAGCACCCACGAGCATCAGCGGCAGGCCAATCAAAACCAGCCGCCCACGCTGGGTGAGGCGGAGCCGGGAGGACGATCCGGCGGCCATGCCGTACCCGGCGTCCGTTGCGTTCAGTGCGTAAGCCATCGTCTTGCCCTTCTTCTCTCTCGAGTCATCAAGCCCAGCCGAAACCGTGAGTTTCGAAGTGGGCCGGCGTTCGAACATTTCTGTAGAACGAAGTTTCGAACGACCTACCTCATGTTTAGCACTCTTGACCGAAGATTGTCGAGACACGTTCGAACAAATCTTTGAAACCCCTAGTCGGCTGGACTAGGGTTAATCCCGGTAGGTCACAGGAACTACTGCACCACCCGGCCCCCACAATTTGGGATGTGCCTGGAGCAGGTGCCCACCGGGTAGCGAGGAAGATGGTCCATGGCTTCGAGCGAGATTCCCAAGCGACGGCAGCAAAAGAGCCTCACCGTTCGCCAGCGCAAGATCTTGGAGACGATCCAACGGTCCATTGCCGCACATGGGTACCCGCCCTCCATGCGGGAGATTGGCGATACCGTCGGCTTGGCCAGCCTCTCCAGCGTGACCCACCAGCTCTCCCAATTAGAGCGGCTTGGCTATATTCGCCGGGATCCTCGGCGCCCACGAGCCATGGAAATCCTCAAGCCGTTGACACTCAATGCGGACACCACCGAGGACGAGCAGCCCAGCTACACATCGATCAACGGCACACCGGTAGCGGAGCTCACGAGTGCGGTCGACACGGCCATGGTCCCGCTGGTCGGACGCATCGCGGCTGGTGGGCCCATTTTGGCTGACCAAACTGTCGAAGATGTGATGCCCCTTCCCCGTCAGTTGGTGGGACAAGGTGAGCTGTTCATGCTCAAGGTCAGCGGTGACTCCATGGTGGAGGCGGCGATTTGTGACGGCGATTGGGTTGTGGTTCGGCAACAGAACACAGCAGAGAACGGCGACATCGTTGCGGCGCTCCTGGACGACGAAGCCACCGTCAAAACGTTCCGGCAACGTGACGGTCACACCTGGTTGTTGCCCCAGAATCGCCAGTACGAGCCCATCTTGGGCGACCACGCGTCCATCATGGGCAAAGTCGTTTCCGTGATGCGCGCCATCTAGCAGCCTTCTCCAACGGCCAGACGGGCCGGTGTCGACCCACCAGTGCAGGTCGACACCGGCCCGTCGTTGAATCTAGGCCGTCTCGCCCAGCCGTTTGAGCGCGCCGGTCACAATCTTCTTATCGACCGTTGGCCACATTGGCGGTAGTGATGAGCGCAGGAACCCGCCGTAGCGCTCCGTTGCGAGGCGCGAGTCCAGCACGGCGACCACGCCACGGTCATCGGTCGAACGGACGAGCCGGCCCGCGCCTTGGGCCAGCCGCACGGCGGCGTGGCTGGCCGAGACCGCCATGAACCCGTTGCCCCCGCGTTGGGCGATATCCCTGCTCCGCGCCGTCGAGAGGGGGTCATCTGGCCGCGGGAAGGGGATGCGGTCAATGATGACCAACCGGCACGAGGGCCCAGGAACGTCGACGCCCTGCCAGAGCGTCATCGTGCCGAAGAGGCAGGAATCCTTCTCGGCCCCGAATTGCTCCACGAGCGCGGTCATGCCCGACTCGCCTTGGCACAAAATGGTGGGTTTCAGCCGGGGCCGCAAGGCTTCGGCGGCGTCCTCCGCTGCGCGTTTCGACGAAAACAGCACCAGCGCACCGCCGTCTGAGGCCTCGATGAGATCGGCGATTTCGTCCAACGCCTCGGCTGAGACCTGGCGCCCCGGCTTCGGCAGGTGCTTGGCGACGTACAGCATGCCCTGTTTGGGATAGTCGAAGGGGCTGCCGACATCGATCCCTTCCCACGACGGCGCCCCGTCGCCTAAGAGCCCCAGATCCCCTGCCACGTGTTCGAAGGCGGCCCCAATGGCCAGCGTGGCCGAGGTCAACACAACGGTGCGGCCGTCAAACAACCCTTCACGCAACTTGCCAGCAACCGACAACGGAGCGATGTAGAGCGTGGCCGGGGTCGAATCGTCGGGCTGCACGTATCCCTGGCCGGGCACGAAGCTCCCAGGGCGCGAGGCCCACACGACCTCCCGCTCCTCAGCCGCCTCCAAGAGACGCCCCGACTGCTCCACGAGATAGACCAGTTGAGAACGTGCCATCTGCCGGGCACCATCGACCGGCTCGTTCCCTTCCGGCTTGGAATCGGCCATCGCCACGCGAGCCGCGTCATAGACTTCCTGGACTGCGGCGGACTGCACGTCATTGAGGCCCTTCGGCATGAGGCCAGCAGCAACACCCGTCAATGACTTGTCCAATGACTTGCCCGCTTGAGTCAACTTCTCGACGTTGACCTTGCAGTGCTTCCGTGCCGCGTTGGCAGCGCTGAGCACCATGCCGCCGGACAGGTCGCGGGTCACCGAACCCGTGACCCGGTCTTGGAGTTCGTGGGCTTCGTCGATGATCACCGTGTCGAACTCTGGCAGCACGGCGAGGCCCTCAAAGGCTGAGACAGCCAGCATGGCGTGGTTGGTGATGACGACGTCGGACTCCGCTGCTCGCGCGCGAGCCATCTCACTGAAGCATTCCTCTGCCATGGGACACTTCTGCGCACCGAGGCAATCGCGGGCGCTCACCGAGACTTGGCGCCAGGCCAGATCGCTGACGCCGGGGCGCAGATCGTCACGGTCCCCGGACTCCGTCTCTTCCGCCCACTCGCGCAGGCGAACGACCTGCCGCCCGAGGGACGACGTCGGTCCTGACGCCGCCTGGCGCGAGGCCCCATCCTCGGTCAGCGCAAAGAGCGCCCCCTCGTCCTCGTCCGGGTACCCACCACCCAGCTTGTACTTGCAGACGTAATTTCCACGGCCCTTGGCAATGGCCACGTCCATAGGCCGCGGTAATTGATCTTCGAGGTGCTCGAGAAGTCGCGGCACATCCCGATTGACGATCTGCGACTGCAGCGCGAGAGTCGCCGTGGAGACGATGACCGGCTTGTCCGCATTCACCGCGTGGGCGAGCGCTGGAACCAGATACGCCAGAGACTTTCCGGTTCCAGTCCCGGCTTGCACGAGGAGGTGGCGTCCCGTGTCGAAGGCGTCCGTGACGTGCTTGGCCATTTCCTGCTGGCCCGTGCGGCTTGTGCCTCCCATGCGAGCCACTGCGGTACCGAGTAGGTCAAGCACCTCGCTCGTACTAGGCATCCGGTTCGTTCCGCGCGTCGAGTCGGAATTCCTGCAGCTCGGCGCTCAAGGATTCGCGCACTTTGACCAGCAGCTTGGTCCCCTCGGCAAGGTGTTCAGTGGAAAGGATCTCGGCGTCATCTGCGTGGAGCCGACTGACCACATCGCCACGCTGATAGGGAACGAGCAGTTCCATGAGCACGTTAGGACGCGGAATTGCTTCCGACACGAGCTCCATGAGCTCCTGGATACCAGCACCCGTGCGCGCGGAAACGACGGCGGTGCGCGACTCGTGCTGCCGCAGGCGTTCGATGACAAACGGATCTGCCGCATCCGCCTTATTGAGCACGACGATCTCCGGAACGAGGTGCGCATCGACCTCCCTCAGAACCTCACGCACCGCGCGAATCTGGCCTTCAGGATCCGGATGGGAGACGTCAACCACGTGCAAGATGAGGTCGGAGTCAGCGACTTCCTCCAGCGTTGAGCGGAAGGCCTCGACGAGCTGTGTCGGCAGTGAACGGACGAACCCCACGGTGTCGGCGATCGTGAAGCCCACCCCGTCCGGCGTTTCTGCCTTACGGACTGTGGGGTCAAGCGTGGCGAACAGCGCGTTCTCCACGAGGACTCCGGCTTGAGTCAGGCGATTCAAGAGCGAGGACTTTCCCGCGTTGGTGTAGCCAGCAATCGCCACCGAGGGGACGGAATGGCGCTGTCGATTGGCGCGCTTGGCTTCTCGGGCCGGCTTCATGGCGGCGATTTCGCGACGTAGTTTTGCCATGCGGTTGCGGATGCGGCGGCGATCCAGTTCGATTTTCGTCTCACCAGGACCACGCGACCCAATCCCGCCGCCTGCCGCTCCGACGCGACCACCAGCCTGCCGGGACAGCGATTCACCCCAACCACGCAGGCGCGGCATCATGTATTCGAGCTGAGCCAGCTCCACCTGCGCCTTGCCTTCGCGACTCTTGGCGTGCTGAGCAAAAATATCGAGGATCAACGCGGTGCGGTCGATGACCTTGACTTTGACGATGTCTTCCAGCGCGCGCCGTTGTGACGGAGCCAATTCGGAATCGACAATGACCGTGTCCGCGCCCGTCTCCTGAACAATGTCTCGCAGTTCCTCGGCCTTGCCCGAGCCGAGGAACGTGCCGGGGTCCGGCTTCATGCGCCGCTGGAGGACACCATCGAGCACCTCGGAACCGGCTGTTTCCGCCAAGGCCGCGAGCTCTCGCAAAGAATTCTCGGCGTCTTGAGCCGTGTTCTCGCCCCACACTCCAGCCAAGACCACTCGTTCCAGGCGCAGCTGGCGGTACTCGACCTCGGTGACGTCTTCCAGCTCGGTCGACAATCCGCTGACGCGACGCAGTGCACGGCGATCAGCCAGGTCCTGTTGCTCGCCGTCGTAGTGACCGTGCTCCTCGCGCAGATCTGATAGCTCGCGAGCTGTCCCACTCAACCCCGCGGTGGATGCGCGCGCAGGCGCGGCGCCGCCTTCCGTTGCGAGGATGCGATCGATGACGGACTGGATTTCGGCATCGGCGGCCGAGGGCGTCGAGTCGTTGCCACGCGGCTCATCGGCAGCTGGAGTGTTGTGCTTCTGGGTCATATTTCCTTTGCAGTCATTGGTCCTTTAAGGATAGTCGCCCGGGCCCACAAAGTAGATCCCGTGGAAGAGGATGTGCCGGACAATTCAGTGATTGGGAAAAGTCTATCAGTTCGCTGATTCGCGCGCGGCCACACGGACTATTAAGGTTCAACGCATGAGCTCGGAGCACTATTTCAGCGCCCAACCGGCCACGGATCAGCAGCGTCGGACCCTGACCGTGACGCTGCGCGGCCAAGACCGCCGCGTGGAGACGGCAAACGGCATTTTCAGCCCGGGTGGGCTCGACAAAGGAACGGCCGTCCTGCTGGATGCCGTGCCCGAGCCCTCACAGGTCGGCCGCCTGTTGGATGTGGGGTGCGGCTGGGGCCCGCTGACCTTGTCGCTCGCCTGGGCCTCACCGGATGCGATGGTTTACGGGGTCGACGTCAATGAACGTTCCCTTCAGCTCACGCGGGACAACGCCGAACGCCATGGACTCACGAATGTCCATGCGGGTCAGCCCGAGTCGATCGATCCAACGCTCACCTTTGACACCATCTGGTCCAACCCGCCGATCCGCATCGGCAAAGACGCCCTGCACGCCCTGCTCCTCACCTGGCTGCCGAGGCTCACGGTCGGCGGCGAAGCGTGGCTCGTGGTCCAAAAGAACCTCGGCGCAGACTCATTGCTCCCGTGGCTTGCTCGGGAACTCGGCGCAGGCTATTCCTGCACCCGAGACTCGTCGGCGAAGGGATTTCGCGTGTTGCGGATCGTGCGCGAGGCCTAGACCTGAGAGTCAGCCCACGGTACCGCGCGCCACGATCGTTGCGGGTCCGGACAGTTCGACGTGTTCCGCCCCGTCAGCACCAGGGACGAATTTCACGCGCACCACGCCCCCTGGTACGCGGACATCCCAGGCCTCTGCCTCGGGATAGCCAGCCCAGTGCCGCGTGGCGATGACAGCGGCACACGCCCCCGTTCCGCACGACTGGGTCTCCCCCACCCCGCGCTCGTGCACCCGCATGGTGATGTGCCCGATGCCATCGCTGACCAGCGGCTCGGCGGGCACCACGAACTCCACGTTGGTGCCATGCGGCGGCGCCGGGTCGACGCGGGGAATCGTCGTGAGCTGAGCTGCGGACAATTCGGCGAGCTGCTGGAGCGCCACCACCGTGTGGGGGTTACCCAGATCCACGCTCAACGCCGGACGGGCCGCATCGATGCCCGGCGTTTCTACGAGCGAATCGAGGGCTTTCTCCTCCGCGGAGACCGGAAACGTGAAGCGCCACGGTCCAAGATCCACGGCATAGCCGTTGGCTGAAACCGCAACGTGCTTTACCCCTGCCCGCGTGCCGATCGGCAGTGACTCTCCGGGGGCTAGCTCGACGAGTCCCTGATCTAGCAGGAAGTGCACAAACGCGCGCACCCCATTTCCGCACATTTCCGCGATCGACCCATCGGCATTGCGGTAGTCCATGAACCATTCGGCCTCTGGGTGCTCAGCATGCAGAGCTTGGGCGTCCTGTACGTGCCGAGTTGGCACAGCCCGGATCAGACCATCGCCACCGATGCCTCGATGACGATCGCAGAGCGCGGACACCTCGTCCGCCGAAAGATCCTGCTGGGCTTCCGGATCGGCAATGAGCACGAAGTCATTGCCGGTCCCGTGGCCTTTCGCAAACGCGAGAGGAGCCAAGCGGGCGAGGGTCTCTTCAAGGTGTGGCATGGAACCAGCCTATCTGTGGAGGGAGTACAGTGTTTCGCTCAGTCGCTGGATGCTACAAAACGTTCGACGGCGGAGCATGCGGCCTCGGCCGCGTCCGGGGCAAGAACATCGAGCCAATCAACGCGCGGGTCCGCTCCGAACCAGGTGATTTGACGGCGAGCGAACTTGCGCGTGGCAATGACCGTGCGCTCGGTTGCTTCGGCGAGCGTCAGATCCCCGTCAATCACCTCGAGCGCCTCGCGGTATCCGATCGCCCGTGACGCAGTTTTGGAGTTTCGGAGCCCCACACCGGCCAGTGTTTCCACTTCCTCCAGGAGGCCTGCCTCCATCATGCCGTCCACGCGTCGGCGCAGCCGCTCGTGCAAGCTCGTGCGTTCCAGATTGAGCCCCAGCTGCAACGTGGGTTGCACGTATTCGCGTCGCGGCATGAAGGAGGTGAATGTCCGTCCGGTCAGTTCGAAGACCTCGAGCGCGCGAATCACCCGGCGTGCATCACTCACGCGCTCGGCAGATTCCGGGTCGATCGCCCGCAGGCGGTCGCGGAGTTTCGCTGATCCCACGGCCGCGTGTTCCCTCTCGAGGGTCTCCCGCACGGTGGCGTCCGTCGGCGGAAATTCAATGGCATCAACCGCGGCACGCACATAGAGGCCGGAGCCGCCGACGAGGATGGGCAGTTTGCCCCGTCCGCGCACCTCGGCGATGACTTTCCGCGCGTCCCGCTGGAAGCGGGCCACGGAGGCCTCCTCGGTGACGTCCATAATGTCCAGGAGGTGATGCCGGACCCCTCGGCGCTGATGGGGCAAAAGCTTGGCGGTGCCGATATCCATGCCGCGGTAAAACTGGAGTGCGTCCGCATTGATCGCCTCGCCATCGAACTGCTCGGCGATCCGCAGCGCCAGATCCGATTTGCCGGTACCGGTAGGGCCGACGACGGCGATGAGGGGCGGGTGACTGTCGCCCACGAGCAGCGCCCCTTAGGACCGGATGCCGATGGTCGGCATACCCAGGCTGACGCCCCGACCGTTACTGGCTGACGGCTGGGCCGGCACGCCACAACTCTCGGCCTGAGCGCGATCCCACGCGTCACCGGCTCGCGTCCGGCGCAGCACGTAGTCGCCCATCCCTTCCGGGTCAGCCACCACGTGGAAGGCGGCGGCGCCCGTCACGGTCACCGTGACCACGTCTCCTGGACGTGGCTGCTCCGCTCCGTCGGGAACCGAGAAGTGGACCAAACGTTGGTCCTTAGCTCGGCCAGACAACCGGCCGGTCTCGCTGGCTTTGCGCCCCGATTGGGCCGTGACCATGACCTCCACCTGAGTCCCGACGACCTTCGCGTTCTCTTCGGCGCTGATCCGATCTTGCAGCGCGACGAGCCGCTCGTAACGCTCTTGAACGATGTGCTTGGGCAGCTGCCCGTCCAGTTCAGCGGCGGGAGTTCCGGGACGCTTGGAGTATTGGAACGTGAAGGCGCTGGAGAAGCGAGAGGCCTCGACGACGTCGAGCGTGGCCTGAAAGTCCTCCTCGGTTTCGCCGGGGAAACCGACGATGATGTCCGTCGTGATCGCGGCGTGCGGGATACGCTGGCGCACCTTGTCGAGAATGCCGAGGAACTTCTTGGAGCGATAGGACCGGCGCATCTCCTTGAGCACCTTGTCCGAGCCGGATTGCAGTGGCATGTGCAGTTGCGGCATGACGTTGGGCGTTTCCGCCATCGCGTCAATAACATCATCCGTGAAGGCCGCCGGGTGGGGGCTGGTAAAGCGCACTCGCTCGAGGCCTTCGATCTCTCCGCAGGCGCGCAGGAGTTTACCGAACGCCAAACGGTCACCGAACTCCACACCGTACGAGTTGACGTTCTGCCCCAAGAGCGTGACTTCAATCGCCCCGTCGTCGACGAGCGCTTGCACCTCCGCGAGGATGTCACCTGGACGCCGATCCCGCTCCTTACCGCGCAGCGACGGGACGATGCAGAAGGTGCACGTGTTATTACACCCGACGGAAATCGAGACCCAGCCCGCATAGGCGTTGTCCCGCTTCGTCGGGAGCGTGGAGGGAAAGACGTCGAGGGATTCGAGGATCTCCAGCTGCGCTTCATCGTTGTGGCGTGCGCGTTCTAACAAGGTGGGTAGCGACCCGACATTGTGAGTACCGAAGACAACGTCTACCCACGGCGCCCGCTGAAGGATGGTGTCCCGATCCTTCTGGGCCAAGCAGCCACCGACAGCGATCTGCATCCCCGGACGTTCTTCCTTGACACGCGCTAGCTGTCCGAGGTTTCCGTAGAGCTTGTTGTCTGCGTTTTCCCGAACTGCGCACGTGTTAAAGACAACAACGTCTGCCGGAGCCTCATCGTGCTGCGAGGCCTGACTGAGTCCGGCGTCCTCGAGGAGGCCGGCAAGTCGCTCGGAATCATGCACGTTCATCTGGCAGCCGAAAGTGCGCACCTCGTAGGTGCGGGCGGCTGCAGGGGCTTGGGTCTCACTGGCGTCGGTTGTCACACTCACCCTTAAAGATTACCGAATCCGGGCAAATCGCCCGCCGTCGCGCAGCGTTAGTCCTGCGGGGCAGCACGAGCCTCGTCAATGGCCTCGGCGACCAGGGAGAACGCCAGCCCTCCGCCATACCCGCGGCGCGCCAGCAGTGACACGAGGCGGCGCGTGACCTTGTCCCGCTGCCCGCGGTCCGTCCAGTCAATACCGTGCTGGGTGCGTAGTTTCTTGTCAATCAGTTCCCGCGCCGCGGCTCGCTCGTCATCCTCGCTGACCTGTTCGAGAGCTTCCTCGATAAAGTCGGGGTCAATCCCTTTGGTTATCAGTTCCCGCTTGAGAGCGCTCGCCGAGAGCCGCTTGGTGGCCGCCCTGCTCCGCACCCACTGGGTGGCGAAATCGCGGTCATCAACCAGGCCCAGTTCTTCAAACCGATCCAAGAGGCTGCTCGCCACGTGAGCCGGAATGTCACGCTCACGGAGCTTAACGGTCAACTGGTGGCGCGATTTAGCCGCGCCCGTCAGCTGGCGCAACACGATGGCACGGGCTTGTTCCGTCAGCTCCGCGTCTGTGGGCTCCGCGGACGCAGACGAGGCCGTGACTGCGCCACGCCGTCCGGCGCCCCGACGCTCCGATCGGCGCCGCGGTGCGTCGGAGCGTGGCGGAGGACTTTGCTCGATCTGTGAGATCTTCTCCGCCAGCAGATGCCGCACGTCGTCAGGGTTCGACGTCTCGACCGGCGCGTGGCCAGCATCGGCCTGCGTCGCGGCCGCCGGAACCTGATCGGGAGCGGCCACCACGGGATCGTCGTCGGGATGCACGGCCCAATCGGGCGGCGGCCCAGCGGAAGAGAGCCACTCTTCCGCGTCCGGCGACACTCCGGTGACGGTTCGTTGGTCCCTGCGGGCCATCGAGCTACTTCTTGCCGTCGACGGCCTTCAATGGTGCCTCGGCCTCGACCTCAGACTCGATCGGCTTGTCCACGCCCAGCTTTTCGCGGATTCGGCGCTCAATTTCCGCGGCGAGATCCGGATTATCTTTCAGGAACTGACGGGCCTTTTCCTTACCCTGGCCCAGCTGATCGCCGTCATAGGTGAACCATGCCCCGGACTTCTTCACGAGGCCATGCTCCACACCCATATCGATGAGGCCACCTTCACGAGAGATGCCTTGACCGTACAGAATGTCCATCTCAACCACCTTGAAGGGCGGGGCCATCTTGTTCTTGACGACCTTGACCTTGGTGCGGCTGCCGACCGGGTTGGTGCCCTCCTTCAGCGTATCGATGCGGCGGATATCGATTCGCACGGAGGCATAGAACTTCAGCGCCTTACCACCAGTGGTGGTTTCTGGGCTGCCAAAGAAGACGCCAATCTTCTCTCGCAGCTGGTTAATGAAGATCGCGGTGGTCTTGGACTGCGCCAGGCGACCAGTGATCTTGCGCAGGGCCTGGCTCATCAGGCGTGCCTGCAGGCCGACGTGGCTGTCCCCCATCTCGCCCTCGATTTCGGCGCGCGGCACAAGGGCAGCAACCGAATCGATCACGATGATGTCCAGCGCGCCCGAGCTCACCAGCATGTCCATAATTTCCAAGGCCTGCTCGCCGGTGTCAGGCTGTGAAACGAGCAAGGCGTCGGTGTCGACGCCGAGGTTCTTCGCATACTCCGGATCCAGGGCGTGCTCGGCGTCAATAAACGCAGCGATGCCACCGTTCTTCTGAGCATTAGCGACAGCGTGGAGGGCAACAGTGGTTTTACCCGACGACTCCGGGCCATAGACCTCCACCACGCGCCCGCGTGGCAACCCGCCAATACCGAGTGCGATGTCCAAGGCGATCGAGCTCGTGGAGATCGTCTCGATGGGGGCCCGCGTCTCGTCGCCGAGGCGCATCACCGACCCCTTGCCATACTGCTTATCGATCTGCGCGAGTGCGGTCTCTAGGGACTTCTCACGGTCCATTGCTGCAGCCATTGTTCACCTCAAGTTCTTGGGCCCAAGGCCCGTATTCCGATTCGAGTCCTACGCTAGCGATTCGTACACACACATTGGGTTGAACGGCACGACGTGTGGACAAGATCCAGACTGTGGATGGGAAGTAGTTCGGGTTCAACTGTACCGCCAACCGAAGAAATCTTCGAATGTCGGGCCGGCGTGTTCGATCGGGATTCGAACGGTTACCCCTTGGGAGGAAGGTCGCGCCCCAACCGCCGCCCCTCAGGAATGGACTGGGTGTCACACACCGCGAGCCACACCGCTCGCGGATCCTCACCATCCGCCAAGGCTTGGCTGCCCGTGCGGTCCCCCATCCCATTGAGAACCAAGTCATCTGCCACCACGTGGGCATACCCGGTACCAAACTCGTCTTCCATCAGTCTCCAGAATTCACTGCGTCGCACCTGCACATTCTGTCATGCAGTCGGCCCGGAATCTGGGCCTAGCCCTAGCCGCCCTAGGATGGTCTGCATGACTTCCGAGGAAAGCACCGAGCGCGTGCGCGAGGACGCGATCAGCAGTATGGAGGAACAGCTCAGCCTGCTTTTTCGCCGCTCGCGAGCCATCGGCAACCGAGTCGCGCGCCGCGTCCATCCCGATATGGAACCCGGCGCCTACGGTTTATTGCGCGCACTGCAGCGCCACGGCTCTCTGCGCTTGACAGACCTCGCCGCGGAAATCGGCGTAGGCAAACCGACGGTGAGCCGGCAGGTGGCCATGCTGGAGAGCCTCGGCGTCGTGGAAAAGAAGTCCGACCCCCGCGACGGGCGCGCGCAAGCGATCTCGCTGACGGGCGACGGTTCCGCCCAATTGGCAGCCGCCCAATCCGCCCGACGCACCGTCTTCCACGGGCTGCTCGAGGATTGGGACGACGCAGACCTGACGCAGCTCTCGGGGCTCTTGGAACGGCTCAACGAGGCCTACCAGCGCGACGACGCCTTCTAAGCGCTCGGAACGCAGTACGCCCCGACACGCGATGAAGACTGCGTGCCGGGGCGTTGACGGATGGCGCTACTGGGCCGTTAGGGCTGGGAGACCGCTGGTTGCGGAAGATCTCCCGGCGTCGTCGGCCAATCCGTCAGTTCTTGACCGTATTCGTGAGTCAGCTCGCTCGGGACGGTATCGGGGACGCCGACACCCTCCGCCAGCGCCACGCGATCGCTGACTTCACGCAACATGAGGGACAGGGGGACGTCCAAAGCGGTACAAATCGAGGAGAGGAGCTCTGATGAGGCTTCCTTTTGTCCGCGCTCGACCTCGGACAGGTATCCAAGGGACACACGAGCGCTGTGCGACACCTCGCGCAGGGTCCGGCCCTGGCGCTGGCGAACGTCACGGAGGACTTCGCCGATCTCGTGGCGTAGGACAACCATGGTGCGCTCCTTCTGGTCTCGACGTTCGTCTTCTGCCGTGCCCACGTCCCGCCAACGGACCACGCCGTTGATGGTGACGGGTTGCTTGACCATTGGTATAGCCATTCTCCTTAGTCCTAGTCGCCACCGGGAGTAGCGGCGACACCGGGCCTTCACTTTCCGTTGGCCCTCATGCACTTCCAACGGAGGAGCGGGTGCTTTTGTTCCCGGTTGATTCTCACCCTATCCAGAGTGAGGCGCATGTCACCACCTCATTCCCCGAAGTTGTGGAAATTCTAGGAAACAAGATGCCGCAAAAGTGCCTGCAGGGCCGCGTCCGTGGCCTGTGCGCGGATGCTCTCCCGATCGCCCGCGAGTGAAAGCCTCTGCTGTCCGGTGCCACGCGACGTCGACCACCCGATGTAAACGGTTCCGACCGATTGACCATCATGGGCCTCCGGACCGGCCACCCCCGTCGTCGACACGGCGACGTCGGCGCCACACGCCGTCCGCGCCCCCACCGCCATGCGTTCCGCAACGTCTGGATGCACACTGCCGACCCGGGCTAGGAGGCTCGTCGACACCCCCAGGAGGGAGGCTTTAACTTCACTCGCATAGGAGACCACTCCGCCGCGCAGTACCGCCGAGGCACCCGGAGTATCAGCGATCGCTGCGGCGACTCGGCCCGCAGTGAGCGACTCGGCCGTCGCCACGGTCAAGCCACGCGCGACCGCCTCGGCGACGATGCGGGCCGAAACCGAGGCCTCGGTCATGAATCCTTCTGTTGCCGCGCCGTGTGCCGCAAGCGCACGGCTTGCACGACGTAGTCGACGCCGGTCACGACCGTGAGGACGATGGCCGCCACCATGACGACCATGGCGACCACCCAGAGCCATCCAATGGTCCATGTCAGCGGAATCAAGAAGAGCACAATGGCCACAGCCTGGGTGACGGTCTTGAGCTTGCCACCGCGGGAGGCCGGCATCACGCTGTATCGAATGACTACGAACCGCATGGCGGTAATGCCCCACTCACGCACCAGAATCAGCCCGGTGGCCCACCACGACAGCTCGCCGTAGATCGAGAACAGCACCAAGGCTGAGCCGGTGAGGAGCTTGTCCGCAATCGGGTCAGCGATCTTGCCAAAGTTGGTGATCAATCCGCGGCTACGCGCGAGGTCGCCGTCGAGCTTGTCCGTGTACATCGCCAGTGCAAACAGGGCGAGGGCGGCCCAGCGCCACGGCCCGTACTGCGGGTCACCGGAAGAGGTATCAAGAACATAGAACCAGACGAACACGGGGACCATGACGATCCGCGCCGTGGTGAGGACGTTGGCAATGTTCAGCGTGGGCACCGCATCCTGTGGAGCCCGCTCGCTGGCACTACCGCCGGCTGCGTGAGATTCACCTTGTTCGCTAGTCACGGTTCAAGGCTACCTGCCGGTGAGATTCCACGCGTCTTCTGAACCCGAGTCCTCGCCGTCGTAGTAATCCACCGCTTCCGGGCGGGCGTTTTCCTCATCCGCCAGGACGTCATGGGAATACTCCTGAGCGCTCGCGTACTCTTGCCCCTCGCCAGAGTGATTGGCGTTGGCGTTCTCCACCAACGCCGACTCCTGCGCGGACACCTCCCCCTCGTTGGCCGGCGGGGTTTCGCCCTTCATGGCAGCCAACACTCCGGGGAGATCATCCGGCTTAACCAGGACATCACGCGCCTTGGACCCTTCCGACGGGCCGACGACGCCACGCGACTCGAGCAGGTCCATGAGGCGCCCTGCCTTGGCGAAGCCAACGCGCAGTTTGCGCTGCAGCATGGAGGTGGAGCCAAACTGAGTCGTCACGACCAGCTCGGTGGCCTGCAGCAACACCTCGAGGTCGTCGCCGATGTCCTCGTCGATCTGCTTCTTCGGCGCCTCGACGGTCACGTCCTCCCGGTACACGGCCTGGAGCTGCCCCTTGACGTGTTCCACGACCTGGTGAATCTCGGATTCGGTCACCCAGGCGCCTTGGACGCGCATCGGCTTGGAGGCGCCCATGGGCAGGAACAAAGCATCGCCTTGTCCCAGGAGCTTTTCCGCACCCGGCTGGTCCAACACCACGCGCGAGTCCGTCACCGAGCTGGTCGCGAAGGCCATGCGGGAGGGGACGTTGGCCTTGATCAAGCCGGTGACGACGTCGACCGAGGGCCGTTGCGTGGCCAGCACGAGGTGAATACCCGCCGCGCGGGCGAGCTGGGTGATGCGCACGATCGAATCCTCGACGTCGCGCGGGGCGACCATCATCAGGTCAGCGAGCTCGTCGACGATCACCAGCAAATACGGGTAGGCCTTAAGCACCCGTTGGCTTCCGGCGGGCGGAGTCACTTTGCCGGCGCGCACGGCCTTGTTGAAGTCGTCAATGTGCTTGAACCCGAAGTTCGCCAAGTCGTCGTATCGGGTGTCCATTTCCTTGACGACCCACTGCAGCGCCTCGGCGGCCTTCTTCGGGTTGGTGATGATCGGGGTGATCAGGTGCGGCACGCCCTCGTAAGCCGTCAGCTCCACGCGCTTCGGGTCCACCATGACCATGCGCACTTCATCCGGGGTGGCCCGCATGAGGATCGAGGTGATCATCGAGTTCACGAACGAAGACTTACCGGCACCGGTGGCACCGGCGACCAGCATGTGGGGCATTTTGGCGAGGTTGGCGACGACGAAACCGCCTTCAACATCCTTGCCCACGCCCATGACCATCGGATGGTCCGTCTTGCGGGCCGCGTTGGAGCGCAGGACGTCGCCGAGCGCGACGACCTCCTTGTCCGCATTCGGGATCTCAATGCCGATGGCGCTCTTCCCGGGGATCGGCGAGAGGATGCGCACGTCGGACGACGCCACGGCGTAGGAAATGTTCTTCGATAGCGCGGTGACCTTCTCCACCTTGGTGCCCGGGGCCAGCTCGATTTCGTACCGGGTCACGGTGGGGCCGCGGCTGAAGCCCGTCACCTCGGCGTCGACCTTGAATTGCTGCATCGTGGAGGTCAGTGCGGCAACCACCGCGTCGTTCGCCTCGGAGCGTTCCTTCGCCGGGGGGCCCGCGGGCAGGAAGTCGGACTGCGGCAGGGTGTAGGCGACGTCGCCCGCCAGCTCTAGTTGTTCCGTCCGCTGCGGAATCGGCGGTAGCGGGGCGCCAGCCTTGGGGAGCACTTGAGTTTCGTTCGGGCCGTGCTCGGCGAGAGCGCGATTCACGGCCGTCGCGTCCAACGCCTCCGTATCAGGCTCTGCTGCTGTGGAAGCGGACGCGGCCGAGGAGCTGGAACCCAGACCCACGTTTTCCTTCACCCGGGCCATGGCCTTCTCGGCCGCTGTGGGACGCTTAACGCCCGGCGGGACCGCGGGCTCGCTCGGCTCGTCCGCAGTGCCACGGAACGAATCTCGCGCCGGATCGATCGGCTGGGTCGGGTCCAAACGGCGCGCCCGGTCGCCCTCTGAAATCACGGCGGTGTCGTACGCGCCATCTCCGGCGTCCTCGACGTCGTACACCGGGGGCTCCGCCTGACCCTTCCGTCCGAAGAACGAGGTGCGCGCCTTGGCCGGCTTCGAGCCGCGCTTTTTCTTCCGGCCCTCACTGTCATACAAGTAGGACTGGTCATGTTCGCCGTCCGCGGGCGACGAGGCGCTCTCATTCGCGGCCGTGTCCTGGCCCAGCAGCCAGCGGTAGCCCGTCCGGACGCGCTCGGGAATGCGTTTCAGCGGCGTGGCCGTGGTGATCATGAGGGAGAGGAAGACCAACATGGCCATGACGACGAGCGCGCCCCACCGGGAGATCAGACCCGCCAACGGCGAGGTGAGGAGGAAGCCGAGGATGCCGCCGCCGGCCCACAGGTGCTCGACGGCGTCGTTCACCGTGGGAATTCCGGCCACCGCGTGGGCCATGCCAGCGCCGCCAGCGATGCCGACCGTCAAACCGATCCCTACGCGATTGTTGACGGCGTCCTGCTCCGGATGCCGGAAGAGGCGGATGGCTCCCAGGAGAAGGACGAGTGGCAAGAGCACGCCCATGTAACCGATGGACCCCGCCACAATGTTGTGCACCCACGTGCCGTAGGCCCCAACGTCGCGCAGCCCCCACCATTCAACCGAGGCAACGATCAGTGCCACGACGACGAGGAAGAGCCCCGTGCCGTCGCGGCGGACTGCGTAGTCAGGCTGGACTTTGCTCCCGATCTGCCGAAAGGCTCCGCCGACGACGCGGCCGATCCCCATCCACGCCCCGCGGATGGCGCGCAGCGGCCACGCGAGCTGATGCTCGGGCGCGGCTGCGGACGGCTTCGCCGACTTTTTACGCGAACTAGAGCCACTGCTGGCCGTCGAGCGCTTCGTCGACGATCCGGACCGGCTGGAGGTTGTACGGGTCGCCATACTCTCCACCGTACCGCCACCGGTCCCTCGCGCCCCGAATTTACACGCTCCTGCGGGGTCCTAGACCTCGAGGACGACCGGCACGATCATGGGGCGGCGACGCAGCTTTCGCCCAACCCACGCGCCGATGGTGCGGCGCACCACCTGCTGCAGTTGGTGGGTCGTATGCTCTGGATGATCGCGGACCGCCTCCTGCAGCGCGGCCGCAATCTTGGGCCGAATTCCGTCGAAGACGGCATCATCCTCGGCCACCCCACGCACGTGAATGTCAGGACCGGAGACGATGGTTCCATCCTGCCGATTGACGACCGAAATGACGGAAATGAAACCCTCTTCACCCAAAATCCGGCGGTCCTTCAGGTCATCATCCGTCACGGCGCCCACCTTGGACCCGTCCACATAAACGTAACCGCAGTCGACGTGGCCCACCTGCTGCGCGATTCCGTCGCGCAAGTCAACGACAGACCCGTCCTCTGTGAGCAACACGCGCTCGGTCGGAACGCCCGTGGATTCGGCCAACCGGCCATTGGCGATGAGGTGTCGTGTCTCCCCATGCACCGGCATCACATGTGCTGGTCGAATGATGTTGTAGCAATACAGCAATTCACCGGCCGAGGCGTGCCCGGAGACGTGTACGCGCGCATTCCCCTTGTGTACGACCTCGGCGCCGAGGCGCATCAGCGCATTGATCACCCGGAAGACGGCATTCTCGTTGCCGGGGATCAACGACGACGCCAAGATCACCAGATCGCCCGGGCCGACCTGAACAGGGTGATCTCCCGTCGCCATCCGTGACAGCGCAGCCATCGGTTCGCCTTGCGAACCCGTCGACATCAGAACCTGCTTCTCCTGCGGCACCTCGTGGATCTTCTTCAGATCCACCAAGATGCCCTCGGGCACCCTGAGGTACCCCAATTCTGCCGCGATGGCCATGTTGCGCACCATCGAGCGACCTACGAGCGCGACCCTGCGCCCGTGTTCGGCGGCGGCGTCGAGGACTTGCTGCACCCGGTGTACGTGGGAGGAGAAGGAGGCGACGATGATGCGCTGGTCTGCGCTGGCAAAATAGCGGCTCAATACGGGGCCGATGTCCCGCTCCGCGGTCGTGAAGCCCGGGACGTCAGCGTTGGTTGAGTCCGGGAGGAAGAGATCCACCCCTTCCTCACCCAGCCGAGCGAAGGCACGCAAGTCAGTGATCCGGCCATCGAGAGGCAACTGATCCATCTTGAAATCGCCGGTATGCAGTACCGTGCCCGCGCTCGTGCGCAGGAAGACCGCCAGCGCGTCCGGAATCGAGTGATTGACGGCCACAAACTCGGCCTCAAAGGGGCCGAACGTCTCCGTCTGCCCCTCGGAGACCGTCAGCGTCACGGGGCTGATACGATGCTCCGCGAGCTTGGCCTCCACCAGGGCGAGCGTGAACCGTGAGCCGATGAGGGGAATGTCCTCCTTCAGCCGCAGCAGGTAGGGCACGGCCCCAATGTGGTCCTCGTGGCCGTGCGTGAGCACCAGCCCCACGACGTCGTCGAGCCGGTCCTTGATGGGGGCGAAGTCCGGCAGAATCACGTCCACGCCGGGCTGCGTCTCTTCAGGAAAGAGGACGCCGCAATCCACGATGAGAAGCTTGCCGTCGATTTCAAAGACGGTCATGTTCCGCCCCACTTCGCCGATCCCGCCGAGCGGGATCACCCGGAGGGTCCCGGCCTCGAGCGCAGGCGGGTCAGTGCTGCGCGCCGCGTCCGCGAGGGCCACCGTGGTTTCGCTCATGCTGCCCTCCTACAGGGTTCGCCCGGCCTCCGCGAGGTCCGCTTCAATGGCGGCCATTTCGGCCTCGCTCGGGGTCACCAACGGCAGGCGCACGGCCGGGCTGGCGAGCACGCCCTCGCGATTGAGGATCGTCTTGGCGGCCACGGCCCCCTGGGCGTGCGTCATCACGGCACGCTGCAGCGGATCGATCTCAAAGTGCTTAGCGCGGGCGGTGGCCAAGTCGCCAGCGTGAACGGCATCGACCAGCTCGCGGAAGAGCGGGGCGGCGATATGCGCGGTTACCGAGACGACGCCGATGGCGCCAGCGGCCATGAGCGGCATGGTGAGGCCGTCGTCGCCCGAGTACACGTGCAAATCCGTGTTCGCCAACACCCGGGTCGTCTCCTGATAGTCCGCCTTCGCGTCCTTCAGCGCCACAATATTGGGGTGATCCGCGAGGCGAATCAGCGTTTCAGTGGCGATCGCGATGCCAGCCCGGCCCGGAATGTCGTAGACCATGACGGGCAACTCGACCGAGTTGGCGATGGTTTCCAAGTGCGCTTGGACGCCCGCCTGGCTGGGCTTGTTGTAGTACGGTGCCGTGGCCAGAATCCCGTCCACACCGGCCTTGACGGCCTCCGACGTGAGGTGCAGCGAGTGGCGGGTGTCGTTCGTCGTGGAACCTGCGATGACCTTCGCTCGGCCACCGACGGCCTCGACGACGGCCCGGAACATGCCGATGTTCTCCTCATCGGTCAGGGTCGACGTCTCACCCGTGGTGCCTGTCACCACTAGGGAGTCGCAGCCATCGTCGACCAGCTTGATGGCGAGTTGGGCCGCCTGATCGTAGTCGACCTCTCCGGCGTCGGTCATCGGGGTCACCATGGCGGTGGACAGCGTCCCGAAGGGGTAGTCGTACGAGGGCGTGTTCGCGACGGTTTCAGACATGACACCTACGTTACCGCCCGGACTCAACTGGCGTCGCCCTCGGCACACCGTAGGCTGGTGCGCATGAGCGCATTGAGCCGGACTGGTCAGCCCCGTATTGCGGGCGTGGACGCGGCTCGTGGGCTGGCTCTGCTGGGGATGATGGCAACCCACATTGTGCCGCTGGCCGCCGTGAATGCTACTGGCGATGACGAACCCACGTGGGCGGCCACCTACTTTGCGGGTACGGCCTCGGCGCTCTTCGCAGTGCTCGCCGGCGCCAGCCTTGCGTTTGTGGCCCGATCCAAGGCTCCACACGCCGTCAGCCGCTCCGTCGCTCTGCGCGCGCTCATGATCACCGCGATCGGGTTGGCCTGCGGCATGTTGGACACCAACGTCGCCGTGATCCTGACGCACTACGGGTTGTTGTTCCTCGCCGTGATTCCCTTCTTGTGGGTCCGCACCAGCCACCTGCTGATGTGGGCTGTGGGCTGGCTCTGCCTCTCCCCCGTCGTTCTGTACGTCGCCGTGCCCTGGGTGACGCGGTGGGTGCATCCGGCCGACGTCGGCGGCTCCCCGACGTTCACCGATCTCACCCGGCCCGCGACGCTCGTGGCCGATCTTCTCTTCACGGGCTACTACCCCGTCGTCGTCTGGGTAGGGTTTCTGCTCTTGGGACTCTGGGTGGGACGGCTCAACGTGCAACGCCCACCGCTGGCGCTCGCCCTGCTGCTGGGCGGCGCCGTCGTCTCCGCGGGCGCGCGAGCCCTCAGCGCGGCGCTGTTGACCCCCGCTGGTCGCGCCGAGTTGGCCGCCGCGCAGGGCATCTCGCTGGAGCAACTCGATCTGGGGCTGAGCACCGGGTACTACTTCGGGCCCGTCGTGCAGAGCGGCTGGTGGTTTGCGCTGTCCGCTCCCCACACGTCAGCGCCACTCGATGTCCTCCATGTGGCCGGAACAGCCGTCGCCGCTATCGGTGCTTGTCAGCTGTTGGCGTTGGGGCTCGCTGCCTTGCTCGGCCGGTATGGGGAGGCGTTGCTCTGGCCGCTCTCCGGCGCGGGTTCCATCACCCTGACCCTGTATGTGGCTCACTTGGTCGCGCTCGACGCGCTGGCCAGCGTGACCGCGTCGCTTCCTCGGGTCGAGCTCTACCTCTGGTTTGCCGCCCTCAGCGCGCTGGCCGGAATCGTGGTGAAGTTTTGCGGGATCCGCGGACCGCTGGAAGCGCTGATCCGCGCCGTGGCGCGCCCGACGACGTAGCCAGCGACGAAGCGTTCACGCCTCGTGCCCCAGTGCGACGCGCAAGTACGACGCCGTCGCGCCCCGGGCGGCGCGCGCCACCTCGGCTGGCCGGCCCTCCGCAACGATGTGCCCGCCCGCGCTGCCGCCGGCTGGCCCCAGGTCGATGACCCAGTCAGCGCCCGCGACGACCTCCATGTCGTGTTCGACCACCACCACGGTGTCCCCTGCCTCGACCAGAGCGTGCAGTTGCCGCAGCAACACGTCCGTATCCGCCGGATGCAGTCCCGTGGTGGGCTCATCCAGCAAGTACAGCGTCCCGCCGCGGCGCCGCCGCTGCAGCTCTGAGGCGAGTTTGATGCGCTGGGCTTCGCCACCGGAAACCTCCGTGGCCGGCTGCCCCAACCGGAGGTAGCCTAAGCCCACCCGGCGCAGCGTTTCCAAGCTGCGGGACGCTGCGGGCAGGTCGGCGAGGAATTCCGCCGCGGCATCGACCGTGAGCTCGAGGACCTCCGCGATCGTCTTGCCGCGGTACCTCACCTCGAGTGTCTCTGGTTCGTACCGGGAACCTCCGCAGTCCGGGCACGGGCCATAACTGCCGGGCAGAAACACCAGCTCGACGGCGACGAACCCCTCGCCCTGGCAGGTTTCGCAACGGCCGCCCGCCACGTTGAACGAGAACCGGCCGGCGCCGAAGCCGCGCGCGGCCGCATCGTCCGTGTCGGCAAAGGCTCGACGCACGGCGTCGAACAGGCCGGTGTAGGTGGCGACGTTGGATCGCGGGGTGCGGCCGATCGGCTTTTGATCCACCGTGATCACGCGGTCCATACCGGAGCGCGCCGCGAGTTCGTCCACCAGCGTTGACTTGCCGGCGCCCGAGACGCCGGTCACCGCGGTCAACACCCCGAGCGGGAAACGGGCGTTCACGCCGTCAAGGTTGTGCCGCTGTAGGGCCGTGAGTTCGATCCATCCCGTCGGTTCACGCTCGGCGCTCAACCGGGGTGCCACCCGACCGGCCAGGTAGGGGCCGGTCACGGACTCGGCCACGTCAACCAGGCCTTCCGGCGGACCGCTGTAGATGACGCGGCCGCCGTGCTCACCGGCGCCCGGCCCCACGTCGACGATCCAGTCGGCCGCCGCGATGATCTGCCGATGATGTTCGACCACATACACGGTGTTGCCGGCAGCCTTGAGCTCGTCCAACACCTCGAGCAGGGCCTCGGCATCCGCCGGGTGAAGCCCCGCGGACGGTTCGTCCAAGACATACACCACGCCGAACAGCCCCGACCGTAGCTGCGTGGCGATCCGAAGGCGCTGCAGCTCGCCGGCGGACAGCGTCGGCGTCGTCCGGTCCAACCCTACGTAGCCCAACCCCAAGCGCAGCAGCACCTCGATCCGGCCGACCAGGTCGCGGCAGAGCTGCACCGCCACGTCGGTGCGCTCGCCGGTGCGGTGCCGTCGCGTCGCGGAGTCGGCACGTTCCAGTCCGGCGGTCGGCCGGAGGATGTCGATGAGGTCCTCGAGCGGCAGCGCGGACAGCTCCGCGATCGTCCGCCCGGAAAACTGCACGTCGAGGGCCGCGGCACGCAGCCCGCTCCCCGCACACGCGGGGCAGGGCTCGGTGCGCATGAAGTCCATGGCCTTGCGGCGTGCGGACTCGCTCTTGGAGTTCGCGACGACGTGTTTCACGTGGCTGCGCGCGCTGATGTAGGTGCCCTTATAGGGCCGGGCGTTGTGCTCGCGAAAGGGCACCACCTCCACCACCGGACGCTCCTCGGTCAGCAGGATCCAGTCCCGATCCGTCGCGTCCAGTTGCTCCCACGGGGTGTCGATGCTGTAGCCGAGGTGCACCAGCATGTCCAGCAAGCTTTTACCCTGCCACGCGCCCGGCCACGCGGCGATCGCCCCCTCGCGAATGGTCAGTGTTGGGTCCGGCACCAGCGATGCCGTGTCCACGGTGTGGGCCTCGCCCAACCCGTGGCACTGCGGGCACGCGCCCGCTGGGGTATTGGGCGAGAAGGCGTCCGAGTCCAGCACCTCCACTCCCTCCGGATAGGTGCCGGCGCGGGAAAAGAGCATCCGCAGCGAGTTGGACAGCGTGGTCACCGTGCCGACGGTCGAGCGCGTGCTCGCCGTGCCGCGGCGCTGCTGCAGGGCGACCGCTGGCGGCAAACCGTCAATCCGATCCACCTGGGGGTGGTGCCCCTGCTGAATGAGCCGGCGCGCGTACGGGGCCACCGACTCGAGGAAACGACGCTGAGACTCGGCGTAGAGCGTGCCGAAGGCCAACGAGGATTTTCCGGACCCCGACACCCCCGTGAACGCCACGACCGCCCCGCGCGGTACCTCGAGGTCCACATCACGCAGGTTGTTCTCTCGGGCACCGTAGACGCGGACCATGCCGTCGCTAACGGCGCAGGCGTCGTCGGTCGGTGATGGCACGGGGTGAGAGTTCTCGCTGAGCATCGGACTGACCCTATCAGCGGGGACACAGCGCACCGCCGGCGCCGCCCGCTGGTGCGGGGGCGCCGGCGACTTGATGCTCAGCGCTTAGCTGGCCTGCTCCGCGAGGTAGGCATCGAGGCGCTCCAGGAACGCCGCCATCTCACCACGCGTGGTGGACTTGCTGGCCCGGAACGTCTCATCACCGAAACCACCGGTGATGCCCGTGGACTCCAGCCACGTAATCGGCCCATAGAACGCACCGCCGGCAGCGACATCCGCAAACGGCGACTCAGCCGGGGCTTGGAAATCCATCCCCACCCCGTACACGTTCTGTGCATAGGACTGCAGGAACGCCGCCATCTGGCCGCGGGTAATCATCTCCTGAGACCCGAACCGGCCATCGGTGTACCCGGAGGTGATCCCGTTCGCCTTGGCCCAACCGACTTCCTCAGCCCAGCTATGCCCGGCCGGAATATCCGTAAAGACGTCCCCGGAACCGGCCTCAAACTCCTCACCCGCATACCGGTACAAGAAGCCCGCCATTTCCAACCGCTTCACATACTGCTGCGGACGGAACGTCCCATCGGTATAACCCGCCGTGACCCCCGAGCCATACAACCACTGAATCGACTCCTCAAACGAGGTCCCCTCCACATCCGTGAACGGGACGTCGACGGGCTCGACGGTGCCGGACTCAACGGAAATAGTGTGGATCGTCGTCGTGCCGGTGACCTCGTTGCCCACCACGAGCAACGGTTCACCATTCGGCGAGGCCGCAGCCGGAACGAAGTCTAGGCCCTCCGGGCCAAGGTCTCCCACTTGGTTGACGAGCGCTGCACGCTCTGCGTCACTGGCACCAGCGTCTTCCAGGGCCTCATACTCGTCACCGAGGTTCGTCGTGAATTCACGATTGTTCAGGTAGGACTCGTACACCGGCGCAGTGGGGTCAGTGATGTCATAAATGATGACGCCAGAGAGACGTTCAAACCCGATAAATGCGTAGGTCCTGCCCTCCAGTTCACCAATGACCAGATTCTCCGGCTCTACGCCTTTAGCGTCACTGCGGTTCTCAACCTCATTGTTGTCGTGCCCCGCATTGAAGACGAGATCGGTGGATTCGCTCAACGCGGCCGTGATCCTTTCGAAATCAGCGCCAGAGTCGAAGACCAACTGGCCAGCCGTATCGAAGATCGAGAAGGAGCGAGCGCCATAAGCATAGAGCTCGCGATAGCAGCCAGCCTCCGCGTCGAAACCCATGTCGAGAGCGACCTCAAGCCGGCCAAGCTGAGCATCATGGGTGGACTCGGCCAGCGACGCGCATACCGAACCGTGACCTGCGTCCGCGAGGTTCTTCACACGATCTCCCCCGACGAAATCGCCCCACTCCCGCATGTCCCCCTCATTGGCGGTGACGAGGTAGGTCTCGCCATCGACCTCATAGGAGTGCAGGCCGTCGGGCATGAAGAGTCCGAACAAGCCAGGGTAGGTCTCGAGGTTTACTCTCGGGGCATCTTCGGGGTCGCGATCCGACGCATCGAGTGGCACCGTACCCCAGTCCTTGGCGCCCAACGGCAGCAGATCGGTCACCGTGGCGCTGGGCAAATCGACGACGGCGATGGTGTTGTTTTCCTGCAAGGCTACGTAGGCGGTCGTTCCGCTGGTGGTGACGTACTCGGGCTCAAGATTTCGGGACACCGGGAGATCGTCCCCGTGCGGTGCCGGCCCGAAGATCCGCACGCCGTCCGGCAACTCGTCCCCCTCAAACGCATGGAAGTCGGCGGTGCTGACATCGGTCTGTGCAGGAGCGGCCAACTCCTGGGGCAGGGACACAACCCCGACGGACCCTTCGGGATCCACCGCAAAATCCTCGCTCGGCTCACCCTCATTGGCGACGACGGCGTAGCGACCGTCGTCAGAAAACGTCACCATGTCTGGCAAGGCTCCGACGGTCACCTCTCCCAAGATGGCCTGCCCCTGACTCGTGGCATCAAAAAACATCAAGCGTCCCGGAAGCGTCTTTTCCTGAGCCGGTTCGAGCGCGACGACCCCGAGGCCGTCCGAGCGAATCGCGACGGAATTGGCAATACCGTCTTCGGACGCGATGGTGAACGATAACCGCGGGGATGCCGGGTTGGACACGTCCAACACATCAATGGCTCCCTTAGCCGCATTAACCTGGAAGACACGATCGCCAAAGGCTTGAACGATTTCAGCGGCACCCTGGTCATAAATCCCCGTTTGATACGTACCCATGGGCTGTAGTTGCACCACCGCATTCGGTGCGGCATCCCGGATGGGGTCAATCAACCCGGGCGGCGCGGCTACAGCAGCAGGTGCCACAACGAGAGCAGCGAGAGACACCGTGCACGTGGCAGCGGCGAGCCGCACCCCGGATCGCGGTGTGATGAATGCAGGCATGAAGAGTCCCCACGTCGTCGATTGATGAACAAGACGTGGCCCGTACAGCCCGTTGCTGCACCGGCCACCGCGTCCTGTGTATGCAGCCAACGTGGCGAGCAAGTAACCGGCACCTTAACGCCACTGAGTGTGACATTCGAACCGGGGCTGACTCATGACCTCAGGGTGCCGGAGTGGTGGTCTCCTTGCGGTAGAGCGCGATGGCTCGCTTCATGACGGTTCGCGCGTTGCGCCGATCACCCGCGGCGTCGTAGGCCAGGGCAAGACGGTGCAGGCTGCGCCATGACTCGGGATGCGCCTCGGCCTCCTCGCGGTAGGCCACGAACGCCTCGTCGGCCGCCTCTTTGACGATCCGGCCCGAGGGCAGTTTGGGCAGGTTGTCCTCCGGCAGCAGCCCCTCGGCCTCGAGGATGTGCGCCATCTTCTGCGTCCGCGCGCCAAAGAGGAGCTCGCGAATCAGGATCCACACACCGATCACCGGCAACACCAATGCTGCCGCCCCAATGACCTTTGCCGTCGGTTCAGCGGCGGAGAGGAAACGCCACGCACTGCCGAACGCCGCCCACAGATAGAACACAAACAGCGCCAGGATGGCCCCGACCCACAATTTCGTCTTCATACAGCCTTTCTGGCCCCTAGCGACCGAGGTCCAAATAGCCGTCGAGCCCGTACGTCAGGCCCGGCCGCTGGGCCACCTTGCGGAGGCCGAGCAATACGCCGGGCATGAAAGAGGCCCGATCGTAGGAATCGTGGCGGAGCGTGAGCTGCTCCCCCGCGCTGCCCAACAGGACTTCCTGGTGAGCGACGAGCCCCCGGAGCCGCACCGAGTGCACGCGCACACCCTCCACGTCCGCCCCTCGGGCGCCGTCGAGCGCGGTTTCCGTGGCATCCGGGCTCGCACCACAGGCAGCGGCCGCGCGTTCGGCGGCGATCAATTCGGCCGTCCGCACGGCCGTCCCCGAGGGCGCGTCCACCTTATTGGGGTGGTGCAGTTCGATGATCTCCACTGACTCAAAGTATTGGGCAGCTTGGGCTGCGAACGCACTGGCGAGCACGGAGCCGAGCGCGAAATTGGGCGCGATGAGGACTCCCACCTCGGGGTGCTCAGCGAGCGCATCCGTCAGAGCGGCGCGGCGGGCCTCGGTCC
Organism: Zhihengliuella flava; assembly: GCF_015751895.1. Lineage (NCBI taxonomy): Bacteria > Bacillati > Actinomycetota > Actinomycetes > Micrococcales > Micrococcaceae > Zhihengliuella > Zhihengliuella flava. The sequence continues at coordinate 602,356 of NZ_JADOTZ010000001.1, forward strand.
AGCCGGTGGTGCCGACCACCGCGTGCAGGCCGTGCTCCACGGCGAAACGCACGTTGGCTTCGGTGGCGTCAGGAACGGTGAGGTCCACGACGTGCGTGGCCCCGGCCTTGAGCACCTGCTCGAGGGCGTCACCGCGGCCGAGTGCGGCCACGAGCTCGAGGTCTTCAGCAGCTTCGACGGCGGCCACGGCTTCCGCACCCATGCGGCCGCCCGCGCCCAATACGGCGACGGAGATTCTTTTGCTCATGCGCTCTAGGTTATCGCTGGTCCCCGATCCCCACCCATTCGGTGTCCCCATCCGTGAAGAACTGCTCCTTCCAGATCGGAGCATTAAACTTGATGGCCTCCACCACCTCGCGGCAGGCCTCGAAGGCTTCGCCGCGGTGCGCGCTGGCCGCCGCGGCAACGAGCGCGGCATCGCCCACGGAGAGCTCCCCCACCCGATGGATCGCCCACAGGCGGGCCCCCGGGTGCCGCGCGGCGACCTCTTGTGCGAGCTCACGAATCCGCGCATCCGCCGTCGGGTGACCCGAATACACCAGCCGGGTGACGCCTCGGCCGCCGTCGTGATTGCGGACGACCCCGCCAAACGTGACGACGGCGCCCGTCGCCTCCGTTTCGACCGCGTCCCACGCGGTGGCTTGGTCGATGGGCTCGGCGCTGACGCCGGCGCGGACGACGACGCCCGGAGACTCTGCGGGCGTCTGAGCGGGACTAGTGGGCATGGCTGCCCTCCAATTGAGCGCAGATATGGTCGATCAGTGGGGCGAGCACGGACAGCGCGTCCATCACACCGGAGGGCGAACCGGGCAGATTCACGATGAAGGTTCCGGGCCCCTCCGGGCCGGTCACGACGCCCGCGTGGCCTCGAGACAGCGCGGCGAAGGGCGTTTTGGCGAGCCCGGCCGCACGAATGGCTTCCATGACGCCGGGGACGTGGCGCGTCAGCAGTGGAGCGGTCATCTCTGGAGTTTGGTCATCGGCGGAGAGGCCCGTTCCCCCGCTGGTGAGAATGACGCGCGGTGTGAGGGCGAGGAGTGCCTTGAGTCCGGAGGCCACGGGTGCTCCGTCGGGAACGATCACTGGGTTCACGACGTCGAACCCATGATCATCCAACCAGTCCGTCAGCACGGGCGCCGTTCGGTCCTCGTACACCCCGGTGGCCGCGCGAGTGGAAGCGATGAGCACGGCGGCGCTACGAGCCGGACGAGGTTCACAGGCACTCATGCGTCATCGCCTCCGGCGGTGGCCGCGTCGCGCGTGTCCCAGTCACCCGATTTTCCGCCGGATTTGGCGAGCACCCGGGTGGCATCGATCACGGCGTGCTTGTCCACCGCCTTGATCATGTCGTACACCGTCAGTGCGGCGACGGAAACGGCGGTCAGCGCCTCCATTTCCACCCCGGTCACGCCGCGGGTTTTCACCGTGGCCTCCACGGCGAGCGCAGCGTCATCCCCCGTGACGGGCGCGAAATCTACAGTGACCTTGGAGAGCGGGAGCGGGTGGCACAGGGGCACCAACTCCGGGGTCTTCTTGGCCGCCATGATGCCGGCTACCCGCGCCACGGCCAGCGCATCCCCCTTCGGCAGCGTGCCGTCGAGCAGTTGCGCCAACACCTCTGGCCGGGTGCGCACGACGGCGGCCGCGGTGGCCGTGCGAGTCGAGACGTCCTTAGTCGAAACATCCACCATGTGCGCAGTGCCATCCGCGCGGACGTGTGTCAGCGACGGGGAGTGTTGTTCGGTCACGTTCATTCTCCGATCACCAGGGTGTCTACCATCGCGCCGGAGCCTACGTGCGTGGTCGATTCTTCGACCAGCACGAGGGCGTTCGCAGCGGCGAGCGGGTACATCAAATGGGAGCCAGGGCCGCCGAGCAGCTCGACGCTCGGCAGTTCCGCCGGGTCGGCTGCGACGTCGGTCAGGCGGGCCCGGCGCAGTTGCAGCTTACCGGGCGGGCTGTCCGTCTCCGCCTTCAGGCGGGCGCGTTGCCGGCGGCGGGGCGCCGCACCGAAGCGTTCGGCGAGGACGGGGCGGACGAACATCTCAAAGCTGACATAGGAGCTGACGGGGTTGCCCGGAAAGGCGACGACCGGCACGCCATGCCCGTCGAGTTCGATGACCCCCGCGCCTTGCGGCCCGCCGGGCTGCATCGCCACCGCCCCAAACTCGACGCCCGCCTCGGCGAGGGCGAGCTTGACCACCTCGTACGCGCCGGCGCTGATGCCACCACTGGTGAGAATGAGGTCCGGTGTGTGACGACGGGCGGCCTCGCCGAGCTGGGCCCAGAACACCTCCGGTGCGTCGCTGGTCACCCGCAGACCGACGGCCTCCGCCCCGGCCTCGGCGAGCGCTGCGACGAGCATCGCACTATTGGATTCGTAAATCTGCCCGGGCGCGAGCCCCTGCTCCGGCGCCGTGCCCGGGTCCACAATCTCCTCGCCCGTCGCGATCACGAGCGCGCGGAGCGGGGCCACGACCGGCAGCTCGGTGAGGCCTAACGCCGCCGCCAACCCGACGTGACGGGCCGACACGCGCTCTCCAGCGGCCATGACCCGCGCGCCCACTCCGACGTCCGACCCGGCACGACGCACGTACTGGCCGGCTCCACTGGCGCCCACTGAGCCGATCCCCGGGAGACTGACCCGCGACCCGGCGTCGTACTCCACGCCGACGTCCACGACGAAGGCGGGAAACGTCTCCGGAACGGCCGCCTCGATGGGGACCACGAGCTCGGCACCGTCCGGCAACGCGGCGCCGGTCATGATGGGTGCGGCCGTCCCTGGCGCCAGAGGCGCCGGGTCGGTGCCCGCAGCGATGGGCCGCGCGACCGCCAGACCGACGCGCGCGCCGGCCTCGCTCGACGCGAGATCGGCCGCACGCACGGCATACCCGTCCATCTGCGAATTATCGAACGGCGGTAGGTCGATGGGTGCCGCAACATCCTCTGCCAAGACCCTGCCGAGTGCGGCCCGAAGGGGCAGCGTCTCGGAGCGTGCCGCGACGCGCCCCATGAGCTCCGCCACCGCGGCGCGGTGCTCGGTGACGCTGCGCCGGAAACGGGAGACCTCCGTCATGCTTTCCTGCCCTTCATACGTCCATCGTAGGGGTCACGGCGCGTCGGCGCGGGCCCGCGTGGGCTCCGCCCGCCGGGACAGCCTCCACGCCATCCAGGCAGCGCCGGCGATCACCAGCAGATAAAACCCGATGAGAAGCAAGGCGAGCCCCAGGGCCGCTGTGGGATCGGACGAATTGAAGGCCAAGTCAATCTGGAGCGGAATCGTGCGGGTCGCCCCCGCAACCGATCCGGCGAAAGTCACCGTGGCGCCGTACTCGCCGAGCGCACGGGCGAACGCCAGCAGCGTCCCGAGAGCGATACCCGGGGCGGCCAAGGGCAGGGTCACGTACCGCAGCACCTGAGTCGCCGACCCGCCCGCATTCACGGCGGCCAGCTCGAGATCCTGATCCACACCCTCCACGCTCGACAACGCGGCGACGGTGAGGAACGGCAGAGCCACGAAGACTTGAACAATGACGACGGCGGCAGGCGTGTACGCCACCGTCAGGCCCATTGATTCCAAGAGGCCGCCCAGAGCGCCGCGCCCACCCCAGAGATACAGCAGCGCCAAGCCGGACACGACGGGCGACAGTACCAGAGGCACGATCAGTACCAATCGCATGGCGGCGACGCCCCACGCGCGCCGGCCCGGCCCGCGCCAGCGGTGGAGCAGGATGGCGAGCGGCAGGCCGAGCAGCAAGCAGATCAGGGTCGAGACGCCCGAGGTCGTTAACGACAAGAGGACCGCGTCGCGGGCTCCCGGTGCGGCCAGCGCGCCCCACAACGCGTCCGGCTCCGTGGCGGCGACGAGCGCCACGAGGGGGGCCGCCAGAACGGCCAGCGCCACCGCCGTCGGCACCCATAGCCAGCCCGGGGTGATGCTGCGCAGGAGGCGGGGCGAGGCGGATTCGTGAGCGCTCATGGGCCGTCCTCCCCCGCTGCCGCGTCGGGTACCTCAAATCCGGCGGAGGCGAGGAGGTCTTGTGCTGGTTCTGTCATGAGCCACCGGGCAAAGTCGGCACCGGGCGCTTCGGCAGCAGCGGAGGCGGGCACCAGCACGGGGTACTCGTTCACGGGGGCGTCGAGCGGCACCGCGTTAAGCTGGGGCGCGGCCGCGGCGTCCGTGGTGTACACGAACCCGGCCTCCGCTTGCCCCTCGGACACCTTCGTCAAAACTTGCCGGACGTTAGATTCCAGGCTGGCGTCCTCGCGGATGGACTCGGCCTCGTGATCTTGAAGCCACGCGTGAGCAGCACGTCCGCAGGGTACGTCGGGAGCACACAGCGCCACTGTGATGTCAGGGAGCCACGCCGCCAACGCCGCATCGGCTCCCTCCGCTGCGGCGCCCTCGACGCCTGCCGGAAGCGCGGTGGATTCACTGGTGACCAGCATCAATCCGTTTTCTGCCACGGTGCCGAGGCGTTCATACCCCGTCCCGGGGTCTAGGGCCTCCAGCGCGGCGACGTCCGCCGTCACCAAGACGTCGGCGCGGTGCCCCGCATTGACCTGCTGGACGAGCCGCGCCGAGGACGCCAACGTCAGGGTGATCTCTGTGCCCGGGTGCGTCGATTGGTACGCCTCGATGAGCTCGGGGGCCACGTCAGTAAAAGAGGCTGGCGCGGCAAAAACCACGGGTGACTCGTCGACGGCGCACCCGGCGAGGCCTAGGGTCCCGGCGATGACGACGGCGGCGGACGCGAGGCCGCGCAGTGCCCCGTGGGACGTCACAGCACGGACGGAACGGGGGCGGTGAACGACACGCATACCGGCGAGTCTAGCCCCGGACGACGTGCACCCTTATACATCGCCAGCCGAAGTGACTACGCTTGAGGGATGGAACGCCAGCAGCTAGGACTGATCGACCGGTTCGGTCGCGTCGCGACCGATCTGCGCATCTCCCTGATTGACAAGTGCAACCTGCGCTGTACCTACTGCATGCCTGCTGACGGCATGGCGTGGCTCCCGAAGGACAAGCTGATGCGGGCCGACGAGATCCAACGCCTGGTCCGCATTGGTGTGCGTGATTTGGGGGTTCGCGAGCTGCGTCTGACGGGCGGTGAACCGTTGGTGCGCGTCGACCTTGTCGACATCATCGCCGGGATCCGCGACGAACACCCGGACCTGCCCATCTCCATGACCACCAACGCGGTGGGACTCGAGAAGAAGGCCGAAGCCCTAGCCCACGCCGGGCTGAGCCGCATCAACGTCTCCCTCGACACCCTGCATGCCCAAACGTTCAAGCAGTTGGCTCGCCGGGACCGGCTGGAGGGGACCCTCGCCGGCATCGCCGCCGCCGACGCCGCAGGGCTCACCCCCCTGAAGATCAACGCCGTGCTCATGCGTGGGGTTAACGATGATCAGGCGCCGGAACTGCTGGATTGGTCCCTACGCCGCGGCTACGAGCTCCGCTTCATCGAGCAGATGCCGCTCGACGCTGATCACGGCTGGCGCAAGGACAATATGGTCACCTCAGCCGAGATCCGTGCCTCCCTCGATAACGAATTCATCCTCACTCAGGATCCGCGGGCTCGCGACGGCGCCCCCGCCGAACGCTTTCAGGTGGCCCGGCGTACCGCGCCCGGACACCTTGCGGGCACCGTGGGCATCATTGCCTCCGTCACCGAGCCGTTCTGCACGGACTGTCGCCGCACCCGGATCACCGCCGAGGGACGCATCATGGCCTGCCTGTTCTCCCGGACCGAAACCGACTTGATGGACCTCCTGCGCGCCGATGCGAGCGATGCGGAGATCGCCGAGCGCTGGCGGGGCGCCATGTGGGGTAAACCGCGCGCCCACGGCATGGGTCACCCGGGGTTGGGCGACGACGACTTCGTCCAACCTGACCGCACCATGAGCGCCATTGGCGGCTGACGGCGGGCCGAGCGGCCCCACGACCTCGTACGAGCAAGGAACTTTGTCATGCTGATCCGCTATTTTGCCGCGGCCTCGGCCGCCGCGGGATGCGCCGAGGAAAAATTTGACGACGTGGCACCGCCTGTCACGCTCGGCGAACTACTCGACGCCGCTGTGGCTCGCCACCCCGCGGAGGCCGGCTCCGCCGTGCCCTCGCTCGAACGCGTCATCTCCCGATCGACGTTCCTCATCAACGAGGTCTCCGTCCGGGACCGGTCCCGCGCGCTGGCCGCGGGCGACGTCGTCGATATCCTGCCGCCGTTCGCCGGCGGATAAGCCCTGAAACAGCAGGAGGCGGGCGGAGCTGCGATGCGCCGCCCGCCTCAGCCGCAACGTCGCTAGGCGAGGCCCAATTCCGCGGCGTCGGTGAAGGGACCGACCACGGTCACGGTGCGGCGTCGGCCGGCCAGCTCCGCCGCCAACTGCTGGACCTTCGCGGCCGTCACCGCACGGATCTTCTCCAAGGTCGTGTCGATGTCTTGGAAGTGACCCGTGACCAATTCAGCCCGCCCCAGCCTGGACATCCGTGATCCCGGATCCTCGAGGGCGAGGACGAGGCCGCCGGACAGCTGGCCGATGGCCCGCGCCAGCTCCGCCTCGGTGATGCCTTCGACCGCCAGCAATTCGAGCTGTTCGGCCATAAGCTGCACCACCTGTGCCGCCTTGGCGGGCGAGCAACCGGCGTACATCCCGAAGTACCCGGCGTCAGAATAGGCCGCCGAAAACGAGTAGGTCGAGTACGCGAGGCCACGCTTCTCACGGATCTCTTGGAAGAGGCGCGAGGACATGCTGCCGCCGAGAACCGCGTTGAGCACGCTCATGGTCTGCCGGCGCTCGTCCGTTGCAATGAGGCCGGGGCACCCCATGATGATGTGGGCCTGCTCCACCGGCCGATGGACGACGTCGACCCGCTGCTGTCCCTCAATGATGGCGGGCTCGTGCGCTCGCCGCTCAACCGGCTGGGCGCCCTCGGCCAGTGTCCACCCCGCCTGTTCGAGCGCCGCCATGACCTGTTCGCACACCGTCGCGTGGTCCAGGGAACCGACGGCGGTCACCACGATTTCTTCCGGGCGGTAGTAGCGCTCGTAGTGCTCGAGCACGGAGTCGCGCGTAATCCCGTGAATCGCCTCCGGGGTGCCCCCGATCGGGCGGCCCAGCGGGTGATCCCCCAAGACCGCCTCGACGAAGCGCTCGTGGGCCACGTCGGCCGGATCGTCGGCATCCATCGCGAGCTCTTCGAGGATGACGCCGCGTTCCTGTTCCAGCTCGTCAGGATCGAGCACAGCCGAGGTCACCATGTCAGCGATGACGTCGATCGCCAGCGGGAGGTCCGTGTCCAGCACGCGTGCGTAGTAGCAGGTGCTTTCCTTGGCCGTCGCCGCGTTGGACTCGCCGCCTACCTCGTCAAAGGCCGAGGCGATGTCCATGGCGTCTCGACGGCGTGTTCCCTTGAAGAGCAGATGCTCGAGGAAGTGGGTGGAGCCATAGGTGCCAGCAGACTCATCTCGCGAGCCGACACCGACCCAAAAGCCGATCGTCGCCGAGCGCTGGGCGGGCATTGATTCGGTCAGCACACGCACCCCGCCGGGGAGGACGGAACGGCGCACTTCGGCGCCGCCGGCCTCCCCGGCGAGCAAGACGGTGCCTGATCCGTCAAGCGGAATCAGAGCCATCTGTGTGTGACGAGCCTTACTCGGAGGACTCGGAGGACTCGTCCTCCGCGACCACCGGGGTCAGGGAAAGCTTGCCGCGGTCGTCGACCTTGGTCAGCTCAACCTGCAGCTTCTGGCCCACGGAGACGACGTCTTCGACGTTGTCCACGCGCTTGCCGCCAGCCAGCTTGCGCAGCTCCGAGATGTGGAGCAGGCCGTCCTTGCCCGGCATGAGCGAGACGAACGCGCCGAACGTGGTCAGCTTGACCACGGTGCCAAGGTAGCGCTCCCCCACCTCGGGGACCTGCGGGTTGGCGATCGCGTTGATCGCCGAACGCGCGGCCTCGGCGGACTCGCCATCGGTGGCGCCAATCAGCACGGTGCCATCGTCCTCGATGGAGATATCCGCTCCGGTATCTTCCTGAATCTGGTTGATCATCTTGCCCTTCGGGCCGATGACCTCGCCGATCTTGTCCACCGGGATCTTCACCGAGATGATGCGCGGGGCGTACTCGCTCATCTCATCCGGGGCATCAATCGCGGCGTTGAGAACATCCAGGATGTGCAGGCGGGCCTCGCGGGCCTGCTTCAGCGCTGCGGCCAAAACGGACGCCGGGATCCCGTCGAGCTTGGTATCCAGCTGGATGGCCGTGACGAACTCGGACGTACCGGCAACCTTGAAGTCCATGTCACCCATGGCATCTTCGGCCCCCAGGATGTCGGTCAGCGCCGCGTAGCGGGTCTCGCCGTCGACCTGGTCGGACACCAAGCCCATCGCAATGCCGGCCACGGGCGCCTTCAGCGGAACACCAGCGTTGAGCATCGACAACGTCGAGGCGCAGACGGAGCCCATCGACGTCGAGCCGTTGGAGCCCAGGGCCTCGGAGACCTGACGGATCGCGTACGGGAACTCCTCGCGGCTGGGCAGGACGGGCACGAGCGCGCGCTCGGCCAGGGCGCCGTGGCCGATCTCGCGACGCTTCGGCGAACCGACGCGGCCGGTCTCGCCCGTGGAGTAGGGCGGGAAGTTGTAGTTGTGCATGTAGCGCTTCGACTTCACCGGGGACAGCGAGTCGATCTGCTGCTCCATCTTGAGCATGTTCAGCGTGGTGACGCCCATGATCTGCGTCTCGCCGCGCTCGAAGATGGCGGAGCCGTGCACGCGCGGCAGGACCTCCACCTCGGCGGTGAGCTGACGGATGTCCGTCAGGCCACGGCCGTCGATGCGCAGCTGCTCCGTGAGGATGCGCTGACGGACGACGTGCTTGGTCACGGCGCCGAACGCCTTGGCGACCTCGCCGCCACGGCCCTCGAGCTTCTGGCCCTCGCCGGCCAGTGCTTCCACGACGTCGTCACGGTAGGCACTCGCGGCGTTGTCGCGATCCTGCTTGTCGGCGATGGAGAAAATCTCGGTCAGCTTGGAGGTCGCCTCGGACTCGACGGCGGCGTACACGTCGTCCTCGAAGTCCTTGAAGAGCGGGAACTCCACCGTCTCCTTGGCGGCACGGGAGGCCAAATCGGCCTGCGCCTCGCAGAGGACCTTGATGAACGGCTTGGCGGCCTCGAGACCCTCGGCGACGATCTCCTCGGTCGGCGCGGTCGCGCCGCGCTCCTTGATGAGGTTCCACGCGTTGTCGGTGGCCTCGGCCTCGACCATCATGATGGCGATGTCGTCCTCGGTCTGGCGACCGGCGACGACCATGGAGAACACCGCGTCCTCGAGCTGGCTGTGCTTGGGGAACGCGACCCACTGCGGCTGGCCGGCACCGTCGTCCACGAGCGCGACGCGCACGCCACCGATCGGGCCGGAGAAGGGCAGGCCGGAGAGCTGGGTGGACATGGACGAGGCGTTGATGGCCACGACGTCGTACAGGTCATCCGGGTTGATGGACAGCACGGTGACGACCACCTGGACCTCGTTGCGCAGGCCCTTGACAAAGGCCGGGCGCAGCGGGCGGTCCATGAGGCGACACGCCAGGATGGCCTCCGTGGAGGGGCGGCCTTCGCGGCGGAAGAAGCTGCCCGGGATGCGGCCGGCAGCGTACATGCGCTCCTCGACGTCCACGGTCAGCGGGAAGAAGTCGAATCCCTCGCGCGGGTGCTTGCCGGCCGTGGTGGCCGAGAGCATCGAGGTGTCCTCGTCGATGAGTACGAGGGCCGAGCCGGCTGCCTGCTTGGCCATACGGCCGGTCTCGAATCGAATGGTGCGGGTACCAAAGCGGCCGTTATCAATGACCGCTTCGGAGAATTGAAGTTCAGACAAAGCGTCTACTCCGTTTCTGGTTGGACGGATCCACCGCCGCCGCATCGATGCTCCGCACCCGCCGGCGCTTGGCGCCGTCGGATCAAGAGTGCACCCGGTCTTCGATCGAGGCCCACGGCTTCCGCGCGCAGCGGATCCGTAAACCACTACCGAGGACCGCGAATGCCGATGTCTGGGCCGCGAGGTCCGCAGTGATGTGAAACTTATTCAGTTGGTCGGGGGAAACTCCCCCAGTACAGACTAAAGGCGGCGAGTCGAACAGGAAAACATCCGGTTCGATTCGCCGCCTTCCGTGTCCCGCCCGAAGGCGATACGCGAAGCCTTACTTACGCAGGCCGAGGCGCTCGATGAGCGAGCGGTAGCGCGTGATATCCACGCGCTTCAGGTAGGTCAGCATGCGACGACGGCGACCAACCAGGGCCATCAGGCCGCGGCGGGTGTGGTGATCGTGCTTGTGCTCCTTGAGGTGCTCGGTCAGGTCCGAGATCCGGCGGGTCATCACAGCGATCTGCACCTCAGGCGAACCGGTGTCGCCCTCGTGGGTAGCGTATTCGTTGATGATCTGCGTCTTCACAGCGGCGTCAAGAGCCACAATAAACTCCTCGAGTTGTACCGCGAACAGGAAACACGCCCTCACGGACGCCAGCGCCCTCCACCGCGGACTGCAGGGGGCACCAACGACGATTCTATCACCGATCAATCCCCGGGAGGGTCACGCCGATGCCCCGCGCCCAGTGAGCTCGGCCCGCCACGCGTGCGTGAAATACGGGAGCGTCAGCCCGGCTCCGGCGTCGTACTCCAAGTGCTCATAAAGGTACCAACGCAAGTTTTTCTCCACCGTGGCGCGGGTGGACTCCGCGGCACGCAGGTAGTAAGCCCGGGACCGGGCGAGTTCGATGAGGAACTCGGGCGTGACCTCCTGCCCCCAGTGCTCTTCGTGCCGACTCCACGGGCCGAATCCCTCCCCCTTGACCGGTTCGAACTCCGGCCGATGCACGTCCCCGGCGTGCATGATGCGGGCCAATCGATGCACCCACGGCACGGTCACGTCCAGCTGATTCCACACTAATCCGAGGGCAGCCGCGCCCCGGTTGGCCGCGGGCCGCAGCAGACGGCGGGCCTCGGCCGTGGCCGCCACCGGGTCCACCCAGTGCCACGCTTGGGCGCAGAGGACGACGTCGCAGCTCGCCGCAGGCAGCCCGGTCGCCTCTGCGGTGGCCTGGACCGCGGGCACCGCCGGAAGCTTTCGCCGCAACGCGTCGAGCATGTCAGCCGAGGGGTCAACGGCACTCACGTGGGCCCCGCGCGAGACGAGGTCCTTGGTCAGCAAGCCGGTACCGGCGCCGGTCTCGACCACCCGAAGACCCCGTGCTGCGGCGGGTGAACCGGAGGCTCCGAGCAGAAAGTCCACGGCGGCCGCGGGATAACCAGGACGGACGGCGTCGTACTGTTCCCCGCCCACCGCAAACGCGCCGCCGTGCTCGCGGCGGGCCTTGGGCGCCTTCGAGGGCAGGTTGGGCCGCGGCCGGTGCGTGGTCATGGATGCGCTGCGCGGGCTCAGGTGTTCGCCGTGTCCTGCGCGAGCACGGCCCGGGCACGGTCCACGTCGTCATTCATCTGCTCGATCAGTGCTTCCACCCCGTGGTAAGCAACCATGGGGCGCAGGCGCGCGATGAATTCAACGAGGACGTCCTGCCCGTAGAGATCGAAATCTTCCACTGATTCCTCGGGACGGTCGATCACGTGGGACTCGACCTGACGGGAGACGCCGTCGAACGTCGGATTAGAACCCACGGAAATGGCGGCGGGCCAGCGCGTTCCGCCGTGATCGAGAAGCCATCCCGCGTAGACGCCATCGGCCGGGATCACACCCGTCGCGTCAGCGGAGAGGTTCGCCGTCGGGAACCCCAGTTCACGGCCGCGGGCGGCCCCGTGGACCACCTCGCCGCGCATGCGGTGCGGCCGGCCCAAGATCTCCGCCGCGGTGTCGACATCTCCTCCGGCGAGGGCCTCGCGAATCCACGTTGAAGACCACCGGCGGTCATGCCCGGCGTCGTCGATCCCGATCACCTCAAACCCGTGCTGGGCGCCAAGCTCCGTCATGGTGTCAAAGTCTCCGGCGTTGCCGCGCCCGAAGCGCACGTCGTGACCGATGACCACGGCGCACGCGCCAAGCCGCTCGACGATCACGGAGCGGACAAACTCGTCCGGGCTCTGCTGCGCGAAGTCGAGTGTGTAGTGGATCGTGACCAGCGCATCAACGCCCGACGCAGCGATCAACGCGGCCCGGTCCTCGGCCCCAGTAATCAGTTCCAGCTCAACGTCCGGTCGATGCACGCGGCGCGGGTGAGGGTCAAAGGTCACCACCACCGCGCGGGCGTTCCTGCTGCGCGCTTCGGCGACGAGCTGGGCGAGCACGGCGATATGGCCGCGGTGGACGCCGTCGAAATTTCCGATCGTCACCACGGCAGGACCAAACTCCGCCGGGACGGCGTCCAAGCCGCTGAAGTGCTGCACGTTGCTCCTTTGACGTTCCTCAGGCACGCTCTGGTGCCCTTAAGACTGTAATACGTCTGCGGCGGAATCCTGCCGCGGCCGGTGCCGCCAAAGCCACCACAGACCCAGGAGTGGCAAGAGCAGCGGAATGTATCCGTACCCGCTGCCGAAATGGGACCACACGGCCGGATGGGCGAACAGTTGCGGCGCGGCGAAGCTCAGCGTGCCCACCACGAGCACGCCGACCAGCTCGAACAACACGGCGCCCAGTGAAAGCGCCCAACCGCCCCTACGCCGCGTGGCGAGGGAAATCGTCGCCACGATATAGACGACGGCCGCAAGCGCCGAGAGCAAGTAGGCCAGCGGAGCCGCGCTGAAGTCGGTGGCGATCTGGTAAGCCGCCCGGGCCGTGGCCGACAGGGCAAAGACGCCGTACACGGCCACAATGATGCGGCCTAAGCCGGTGTGCCGGGACGTCGTGCGTGGCTGGTGCGCGCCGCCGGTCGAGGCCGAGGTGTTCCGGGGGCTCATGCGAAGATCCCTCCGTGCCAGATCTGTTCCATACGGACCAGCATGACGGCAACGGTGGCTCCAACGGCCGCGAGGACCACGTTCGACCACCGAGTTTTATCCGTCACCGCCCACCAAAACGCGATGATCGGGATGATGAACGCGGTGAGGACGTACCCCCAGAACTCCCATCCTGCTCCGACGAGCGAGTCTCCTCCCAGTTGCCGCACCCCAGCGACGGCCGCGTACACCACGAGCAAGAGCTCGACCGCAGCGACGGAAATGATCGCCACGTCATCCGGATAGTCATGGATGAACGCTGCCACCAAGCAGATGAGGAAAGAGGCCACGCACACGATGGTGGCAACAATAAAAAGACCGGAGGCGATCACGGTGCGGTGTTCAGCTCGCTTTCGTTATCAGGGCGCCGCACTAGTTGGCGGCGAAGACGATCTCCGGGCGGGCTACGCCGCCCTTATTCTTCAAGAGGGCGACGACGGTCCCGGACGGCGCAACGGCCGCGTGAATATCCTCGGTGGCGTTCTCTTCGACGCGGCGACCGAAGGAGAGCTCCGTGGCCTCACGGTCCGTCAGGAGGCGGTTCGGGAAGAGGGCTCTCGCCGCCGCGTCGAGCTCAAGCAGCCCGAATTCATCCGCCAGCTCGTCGAGCGTGCGTGCCACGTCAAGACCGTACGGTCCCACCCGCGTGCGGCGCAGCGCGGTGAGGTGCCCGCCGACGTGAAGCGCGGCGCCGAGGTCCCGGGCCAGCGCGCGAATATACGTTCCCGAGCTGCAGTCCACGGTGACATCCACGTCGATGATCTTGCCGCCCTGCAGGCGGCGCACGTCGCGAATATCGAACCGCCCGACGCGCACGGGGCGCGCCTCCAGCTCCACGTTCTCCCCCTTGCGCACGCGCGCATAGGAGCGTTCGCCGGCGACCTTGATGGCGCTGACGGCCGAGGGAACTTGCATGATGTCGCCCGTCAGCTGGCCCACAGCGTCTGCCACGGCCTCTTCCGTCACGGTGGCCGCGATGGTGTGCTCGAGGATCTCGCCCTCGGCGTCGTCCGTGACGGTGCTTTGGCCGAGCCGGATCGTCGCCTCGTACGTCTTGTCGACCCCCACAATGTACGTCAGGAGCCGGGTGGCCTTATTGACACCGACCACCAAGACTCCGGTGGCCATGGGGTCTAGTGTGCCCGCGTGACCCACCTTGCGGGTGCCAGCCAGACGGCGCATGCGCCCGACGACGTCGTGACTCGTCCATCCCGCAGGCTTATCGACGATGACGAGGCCGGACGCGCTCGTCGGCCCGGCCTGGTCTGCGGATGACCGGGGACTCACGCCCGGGGCTCCTCGCCCGTCTGCTCGTCAGACTCGTCCTCGTCGGCCACCTTCTTGTAAGGATCGGCCTCGCCGGCATAGGCGGCCCCCTCGGCCAGCGCCGCGACCTCCGCGTCTCGTGCCTTGGCCGCGCGGAGCACCTCCTCGAGATGGGAGGCGTTGACGGGGACCTCGTCCGGGACGAAGTCGAGGGTTGGCGTCAAGCGAATCGTGAGGTTCTTGCCGACCTCCTTGCGCAGCACGCCGCGCGCCTTCTCCAGGCCCTGGGCGGCCGCCGCTTTCGCTTCGTCGTCGCCAAAGACGGTGTAGTAGACCGTGGCCTGCTGCAGGTCCGCGGTGACCCGAGCGTCGGTCACCGTCACCGGTTCGACGCGCGGATCCTTGACGACGCGGCCCAGCGCTTGGGCGACAACGACTTTGATGCGCTGCGCAAGGCGTGCTGCGCGTGCCTGATCAGCCATGATGGCCTCCTTTGAAATTCTCCTGCTGAGAAAAATCTATCAATGAGCCGACGACGGCGGGCACCGTGGTCACGGTACCCGCCGTCGTCTGCTGCGTGCGCCGGTTAGACGCGCGGCTTCTCCTGCATCTCGAAGGTCTCGATGATGTCGCCTTCCTTGATGTCGTTGAACGCGCCGAGCCCGATACCGCACTCGTAGCCTTCGCGGACCTCGGTGGCGTCATCCTTGAAGCGCTTGAGCGACTCAATGCTGAGCTTCTCCGCGACCACCTTGCCGTCACGCACCAGGCGAGCCTTGGCGTTACGGCGCATGATGCCCGACCGGACGATCGAACCGGCGATGTTGCCCCACTTGGAGGAGCGGAAGACCTCGCGGATCTCCGCCGTGCCCAACTGGACTTCCTCGTATTCCGGCTTGAGCATGCCCTTGAGCGCATTCTCAATGTCGTCGAGGGCCGCGTAGATGACAGAGTAGAAGCGCATATCGACGCCCTCCTTGTCGGCCAGCTCCTGCACGCGCTCCGCCGGGCGGACGTTGAAGCCGATGATGATCGCGTCATCGACGGTCGCCAGGTTGACGTCGTTCTGCGTGATGGCGCCGACGCCGCGGTGGATGACGCGCAGCTGCACTTCCTCGCCGACGTCGATCTTGAGCAGCGAGTCCTCGAGCGCCTCGACCGCACCGGAGACATCGCCCTTGAGGATGAGGTTGAGGGTGTCAATCTTGCCCTCAGCCACAGCCTGGTCGAAGTCTTCCAGCGTGATGCGCTTGCGGCGCTTGGCGAGCTGTGCGTTGCGGTCAGCGGCTTCGCGCTTCTCCGCGATCTGGCGCGCGGTGCGCTCGTCCTCGGTGGCGAGGAACGTGTCACCGGCGCGCGGGACCGTCGAGAGGCCGAGGACCTGAACCGGACGCGACGGCAGAGCCACATCCATGGCCTCGCCGTTCTCGTTGAACATGGCGCGGACGCGTCCGTGGCCGTGGCCGGCCACGATCGTGTCACCAACGGCCAGCGTGCCGGACTGGACGAGAACGGTCGCGACGGCGCCGCGGCCCTTATCCAAGTTGGCCTCGATCGCAATACCGCGAGCGTTCTTGTCCGGGTTGGCGCGCAGATCCAGCGCCGCATCGGCTGTCAGCAGGACGGCCTCGAGAAGATCGTCGATACCGTCGCCCTTGAGCGCGGAAACCGCGATGAACATCGTGTCGCCGCCGTAGTCCTCCGGAACCAGACCGTATTCGGCGAGCTGGCCCTTGACCTTCTCCGGGTTGGCGCCTTCCTTATCCATCTTGTTGACGGCGACCACGACGGGAACCTCGGCTGCCAAGGCGTGGTTAAGCGCCTCAACGGTCTGCGGCATGACGCCGTCGTCCGCGGCCACCACCAGCACGGCGATGTCCGTCACCTTCGCACCACGAGCACGCATAGCCGTGAAGGCCTCGTGACCCGGGGTATCAATGAAGGTGATCGCGCGATCTTGGCCCTCGTGCTCGGCGTGGACCTGGTACGCACCGATGTGCTGGGTGATGCCGCCGGCCTCGCCCTCGATGACGTTGGAGCGACGGATCGCATCCAACAGGCGGGTCTTGCCGTGGTCGACGTGACCCATGACCGTGATCACTGGCGGACGAGCCTCGAGCATGTCGTCGGTCTCGGCCTCGGCCTCGCCCTCAATGTCGATATCGAAGGACTCGAGCAGCTCCCGCTCCTCGTCCTCCGGCGAGACGACCTCGACCTTGTAGCCGAGCTCCTCGCCGAGCAACTCGAACGTGGTCTCATCCAGCGACTGGGTCGCCGTCGCCATCTCGCCCAACGTCATCAGGACCGTCACGAGCGCAGCCGGGTTGGCATTGATCTTCTCTGCGAAGTCAGCCACCGATGCACCGCGGCGCAGGCGCACGACCGTGTTGCCATCGCCCTTGGGGACGGTCACGCCGCCAAACTGGCGCTCGCGCTGCTGCTCAAATTCCTGACGCTTGGCGCGCTTCGACTTGCGCTGCTTGCCGCGCGAACCGCCCTTACCGAAGGCACCTGCCGTGCCGCCGCGGCCACGACCGCCGCCGCCACGGAATCCGCCGGGGCCTCCGCCCGGACGGCCGGGGCCGCCACCGCCGGGTCGACCACCGGCACCGGGGCGTCCGCCGCCGGGTGCCGGCTTGGCCGGACGCTGGGCTGGCATCATGTTCGGGTTGGGGCGCGGGGCACCGCCGCCGCTACCTCCCGGCCGGGGCGCGCCCGGACGCGGGCCACCCTGTCCGGGTGCGGGACGAGGACCGCCCTGCCCCGGTGCCGGACGCGGACCGCCCTGACCGGCACCCTGGCGGGCCGGTCCGCGACCGCCCTCACCGCGGCCTGCGTCACGCGAACGCATGCCCTGCGACGAGGAGTACGGGTTGTTGCCGGGGCGCGGGCCACCGCGGCGGCCACCTTCGCCACGTCCGCCGTCGCGGGAGCGCATGCCCTGCGAGGAGGCGTAGGGGTTGTTGCCGGGGCGCGGCGCGCCCGGCTTCGGGGCCGGCTTGGGGCCGGGCTTGGGGGCACCGGGCTTCGGAGCCTCGGCCTGTGCAGCCGGCTTGGGGGCCTCGGCGGCCGGGGCCGGCTTGGGGGCCTCAGCTGCCGGCTTCGGGGCCGGCTTGGGGCCGGGCTTGGGAGCGGACTTGGCAGCAGACGGCTTGGCCGCCGGCTTGTCCGACTTCTGCTCGCCGCCACCCGCGTTGGGGTAGGCGCTGCGGAGCTTCTTCACCACGGGGGGCTCGATGGTCGAGGAGGCGGAGCGAACGAACTCGCCCATCTCCTGCAACTTTGCGAGGGCTTCCTTTGAAGGAATGCCGAGCTCTTTGGCGAGCTCGTGTACGCGGACCTTGGGCACTTTTCTCCTGTCTCGGTCCGCCCCACTCGCACAGTGCTAGGGATGGACCGTCATGTTCTTACGTCTGCGGTGTCCGCCGTGGGACGGCACACCTGCTACGGCGCATAACTTCTGTTTCATAGCTAGGCGCTCATCGCTTACCACTCATCGGGTTTCCATCAGTCTTCTGACCCGCTTTCAGGTTGAACGTTTGCTTCGGCGCGTCCGCAAGTCGCGAACGCGTCGATGGCCGCGTGCATCACCGACTCATCCGGCGTCGGCACCGGGGCACGAAAGGCCCGGGCGAACGCCCGCTTCTTGACGATGATGGCGGCACACTCCGGCTGCGGATGCATCCAAGCACCCCGACCGGACTTGCGCCGAGCGGGATCGGGGACAACGGTGAAGGGTGTTGTTTCCCGATCCAGGACCCAGCGCAGCAGCGCAGCCTGGTCATCAACACGACGGCATCCAATGCACGTCCGTTGCGGGCTGTGGTGCTCGCTCACGTGACGCTCCATCTGATCAATTCCGTCCGGCTGACGCCAAACCACCAACCAGTCTACCGCGAATGCGCAACTCGGGCCCCTCCCCTGCCGCCTCGGCGGGGCGAAACGCCGGCCGATCCCGCCGAGCCCCCGCGGCCTATCGTCCGGCTGCCGCCTGAGCATCGGAGACGATGTCAATACGCCAACCGGTCAACTTCGCCGCGAGTCGGGCGTTCTGCCCCTCCTTGCCGATGGCCAGCGATAGCTGGCTCTCGGGGACGATGACGCGCGCTTGACGCGACGCCTCATCCACAATCGTGACCGAGGACACCTTGGACGGGGACAGCGCCGAGCCGATGAACGTCGCCGGATCCTCGCTGAAGTCAACAATGTCGATCTTCTCGTCATTCAGATCATTCATCACCGCGCGCACGCGGGTGCCCATCTCGCCGATGCAGGCTCCCTTGGCATTAATGCCAGCCTTGGTGGCGTGGACGGCGATCTTGCTGCGGTGCCCCGCCTCACGGGCCACGGCGATGATGCTCACGGAACCATCCGCGATCTCGGGAACCTCGAGCTTGAACAGCTCTTTGACGAGGTTCGGGTGCGTCCGCGAGAGCGTGACTGATGGCCCCTTGGTGCCCTTGGTCACCGAGGTGACGTAGGCGCGCAGACGGCCTCCGTGCGGGTAGGACTCGCCTGGAACCTGCTCGGGAGGAGGCAGGAGGGCCTCGATCTCGCCGAGGTCCACCTGCACCATGTGCGGATTGTTGCCCTGCTGAATCTGGCCGGAGACCAATTGGCCCTCGCGGCCCTTGAAGCGACCCAGCACCTTGTCATCCTCGGCGTCGCGCAGACGCTGCATGATGACCTGACGCGCCGTCGATGCCGCAACGCGTCCGAAGCCCTCCGGGGTGTCGTCAAACTGCCCGACGACGGTGCCGTCCTTTTCGATCTCGTCCGCCCAAATCGTCACGTGGCCGCTCTTGGGGTCCATTTCGGCGCGGGCGCGAGAGAAGGCTCCGGGGGTCTTGTGGTAAGCGGCCAGAAGGGCCTGCTCGATGGTCGGGATGACCTGCTCCAGCTCGACCCCCCGCTCACTGACCAAGAGGCGCAGCGCGCTCATATCGATATCCATCTCAGGCCTCCTCGTTGCTGTCGAGAATCGTCTCGGCGCCCGGGTCTGGGCGATTAAATTCCACTTCTACCTTGCCGTGAACGACCTGCTCGAACGGCAGGCTCACGGGATCGCCGGGCTTGGGCTTCATGCCCTTCTTGGGCTGGATCTCCGGCACCAACACCACGCCACCGTCCGTGACCTCACGGAGGCGTCCGGTGACGTTGTCCGCGCCGGCGATCCTGGCGGTCACCATACGGCCCAGATTCCGGCGCCAGTGGCGCGGCTCGGTCAGCGGGCGACTCACGCCGAACGAGGACACCTCGAGATCGTAGGGGGCCTCGGAGTCCTGCGGGTCCTGATCAAGGGCGCGGGAGACGGACTCAGAGACCTCGGCGATCGTGTCCAGGTCGACGCCGTCTGTACCGGTTTCACGATCAACCACCACGTGCACCACGCGGTGCGTTCCCGACCGGCGCAGCTCGACTTCCTCGAGGATCAGGCCGTGGGAGGCAACCGTGGGCCTCAGGTACTCCGTGAGGCGGTCCGCCTCTGGTTGGGCGTTCTCCGGCGTGCCGGGCATCAGTTCCTCCCACATATTCGATGTTGTGGCCACCAGACTATCGACTCGACACGCTTTTCGCTTGCTGGGCACCTCTGGTGGCGCGCAAACGGCTCTGCCCCGTGGGATGATCGACGTGATGAGCCAGCATGCCCGCCACACCGCAACCCGTCCACCACGGCGCCCGCCGTGGTGGCGGCGAACGGCCCGTGGACTGCGCCAAATCGTGGTTCTGACTCTTCTCGCGGCCATCGTCGTCGCGCTCGGGACCACGGTGTCCACACTGCCGCCTGAACGCCGCGCCGCCGATGCGGCGACGGGCGAGGGCCAACGCCCTCGTGTTGAAGAACACGTTGAGCTCGTCGCCGAACGCGTGGCCCAGGAGACACCGGAGGCTCTGCCCGACGCCATCGCGCGGGCCCTCGAGCGCCATCCGCACTTGATCGGCCCCCCAGAACGGACTGAGCCGTGGTTCGAGGCGTTGCCATCGCCCGTGTCCACTGACTCGCCCGACGGCGATGAGGAAGCGGCCCCCTTACCAGAGGTGCTCGAGCTCGCCACGCGCGAGACGTTAACGCGGGCACTGAACGTCACGGTGGACCCCGAGGCCCGCGATGCCACCGGAACGGCCGTGCCCGCCGAGCGCCTGCGCACGCTCGTCGCCGTCGGGTTAGAGCAGTGGCAGGCGCTCGCTCACGTCGATCCGGACGCCGCAGCGGCCGTGCGTGAAGATCTCCTCGCGGCGGACGCGCAACCAGACGACGTCGGCACCGCTGACGAGCGGGCCTGCGGCGCCCTCGAACAGGCGGCCGCGACCGCCTACGAGCTGGCCTACCTCTACGAGTACACCGCGGTGCGCACGGGCACCGATCGCGACGACGACGACGCCGACGGGACGTGGCGGTGGCGGGCTGCCGCCGCCCGGGCCACCACCGGCGACCACCTGGCTGCCCTCTTGCCCACGGGCTGCACGGCGCTGCGCAGCCCGGCTTATCCCGCGCCCGCCGACTCGGCGCTCGCGGACCGCGCCAGCGCCCTAGAGGGCCGCTGGGCGCTCGAGCTGCGCGAGGCCGCTGCGGCTGTTCACCCGGCCGCGCGGGCGGCCCTCATGGAACAGGCCCTGACCGCCGCGGGCGAGACGTGGGTTGGTTTCGCCAGGGCCGAGTTCGATTAGGCCGCGAAGTCGGCCACGACGTCGTACCCCAAGCGCGCGATGAGCACGGTCACGACGATCAGGAAGATCACGCGGATGAACTTGCTGCCCTTGCTGATGGCCATCCGGGCGCCCACGTACCCGCCCACCATGTTCGCGAGGCCGAGAACGAGCCCCAGTCCCCACAAGAGGTGGCCGCTCGGCAGAAAGAACGCGAGCGCACCAAGGTTCGTCGCCATGTTGACGAGCTTGGCCTTGGCCGAGGATTCGAGAAAGTTGTAGCCGAGGAACACCACGAGGGCGATGATCAGGAAGGACCCAGTCCCCGGACCCAAGAGGCCGTCGTAGAAACCGATGATGAGGCCAATGAGCGCGGCGACCGCGTGATGGCGGCGCCCGCTGTGGCGGAGCTGGGTCAACTCCCCCACGGTCGGCTTGACCGCGGTGAAAATGGCCACCGCCACGAGCGCGGCGACGATGACCGGCTTGATCACCTCGGCCGGCAGGACCGCCGCGATCATGGCGCCGCCGAAGCTTCCGGCGAGCGCGATCAGCGCCATCGGAATCGCCGTGCGCAGGTCCGGATGGACCCGCCGGTAGTACGTCACGGCGCTCGTGGTGGTGCCAAAGATGGAGCCCATCTTGTTGGTGGCCAGCGCCTGGACGGGCGTGATGCCGGGCACCAGCAAGAGGGCCGGTAACTGCACCAATCCGCCGCCGCCGACCACCGCGTCGACCCAGCCCGCGGCGAACCCTACGACGATGATGAGCAGCAGGGTTCCGAGCTGGATGGCCTCCAGCCCGGAACCCGTCAGCCACCCGTACGCATCGGGCGCGAACAGCTCCACGTTAGCCGCGGACGATGCCGGCCACGTGGTCGACGACGTCCGCGACGGCGACGTTCTCCCGCTCGCCGGTGGCGCGATCCTTAACCTCGATCTGGCCGTCGGCGAAGCCACGGCCTACGACGACGACTGTCGGGATGCCGATGAGCTCGGCGTCACCAAACTTCACGCCGGCGGAGACCTTGGGGCGGTCGTCGTAAAGCACCTCAACGCCGCGGGATTCGAGGTCGGCGACGATCTTCTCCGCCCCCTCGATCAGCTCATCGCCCTTGCCCGTGACAAGCACGTGCACGTCCGCGGGAGCGACGCTGCGCGGCCAGATGAGCCCCTGATCGTCGTGGTAGTGCTCAGCGATCGCGGCGACCGCGCGGGTGACGCCGATGCCGTAGGAGCCCATCGTGACCGTGGCTTGCTTGCCGTTGGCATCCAAGACCCGAAGATGCAGAGCCTCGGCGTACTTCCGGCCGAGCTGGAAGATGTGCCCGAGTTCAATGCCACGGGCGGTCTGCAGCGGCCCGGAACCGTCCGGCGCCTCGTCGCCCTCCCGGACTTCGCACGCCTCGATAGTCCCGTCCCACGTGAAGTCACGTCCGGCCACCAGCCCGAAGACGTGCTGGCCGCGAACGTTGGCGCCGGTAATCCACGTCGTACCGGAAACGACGCGCGGATCGACGAGGTACGTCAGCCCCGTGGCGCCCTCGCTACCGAGGACCTGGTGATCCAGCCCCAGCCCGGGGCCCATGTACCCCTTGACCAGGAGCGGGTGGGAGCGCAGGTCCTCGTCGCTGGCCTGCTCCACCGAGACCTCACCGCTGATCTCCATCAGCAGGCCAATATTCGCCTGAACCCGCTTCAGATCCACTCCGCGATCCCCGGGGACTCCCACGATGACGACCTGCCGGGCCCCGGACGGGTGCACGATGGTGAGCGCGACGTTCTTCAGGGTGTCCGCAGCGGTCCACTGACCGTCCTCGCGAGGTGCGATCTCATTCGCGGCGTCGACCAGCGTGGCGATCGTCGGCGTATTCGGGGTGTGCCGGACTTGGAAGGAGGCCGCGTCGTCGTACGGGATCTCCTCCGGCACCACGGTGCTGACGGCCTCCACGTTGGCCGCGTACCCGCCGGCGGAGCGCACGAACGTGTCCTCGCCAATCGGCGTGGGGTGCAGGAACTCCTCGGAGGTAGAGCCGCCCATGGCCCCGGCCGTCGCGGCCACGGGAACCACTTCGAGGCCGAGGCGCTCGAAAATCTTGAGGTAGGCGGCGCGGTGCTTCTGGTAGGCCTCCTCCAGCCCCTCATCGTCGATGGTGAAGGAGTAGGAATCCTTCATGACGAACTCGCGGCCGCGCAGCAGACCGGCCCGCGGGCGGGCCTCATCGCGGTACTTCTGCTGGATCTGGTACAGGTAAACCGGCAGATCCTTGTACGAGTTGTAGAGGTCCTTCACCAGCAGGGTGAACATTTCCTCGTGTGTGGGGGCCAGCAGGTAATCCGCGTCCTTGCGGTCCTGCAGGCGGAACAGGCCCTCGCCGTACTCTTCCCACCGGCCCGTGGCCTCGTACGGCTCACGCGGCAGTAGGGCTGGGAAGGACACTTCCTGGCCGCCAATCGCGTTCATTTCCTCCCGCACAATGGCCTCAACCTTGGCCAGGACCTTCAGCCCCATGGGCAGCCACGTGTAAATGCCGGGTGCGGCGCGGCGGATGTAACCGGCGCGCATTAGGAGCTGATGACTTGCGACTTCGGCGTCTGCGGGGTTGTCCCGGAGCGTGCGCAAGAACAGGGTGGAAAGGCGAAGTGCCACTAGCGTTCCGATCGACGTTGTTTCAGTTCAAACCTCACTCCCGCGTGCAGCGGTATGTAGTCCCCCTACTCTAGCGTCATCAACCGTGTTATTGCGCCTCGATTCCGCTTCGCCCGGTGGGGCCAACTAGGCTCATTCTCCGTGCGCGCTATGTTGAGGTTTTCGCAGCCCATCACCGCCGGCGTGATGGCCGCGGTGACCGGCTTCGCGTCGTCGTTCGCGATTGTCCTCGCCGGCCTCAGCGCAGTCGGTGCCAGCGCAACCCAACTCACCTCGGCGCTTCTGGCCGTGTGCCTGCTCAACGGCGTTCTGGCCATGGCGCTCAGCTGGGCTACACGCCTGCCGCTCTCCTTCGCCTGGTCCACGCCGGGAGCCGCGCTTCTGGCCACGGCGGGCGCGGTGACGGACCAGTTCGACGCCGCCGTGGGCGCCCTCATCGTGACCGCGGCCCTGATCGTGGTCACCGGGTGTTGGCCCGCGCTCGGCCGGCTGGTCGGCCGGATTCCGGCCTCGATCGCGGCGGCCATGCTGGCCGGAATCCTCTTCCCGATCTGCCTCGCCCCGGTGACCGCGTCGCTCGAGTTGCCCGCCTACGCCCTGCCGATCGTCGTCGTGTGGTTGGCGGCCCGCCGGTGGGCTCCACGCGCCGCGGTCCCGGCGGCGATGCTGGCCACGGCTGTCGCCGTGGCGGTTTACGCCTGGGGTACGACGCCGCCGCCCGCCTCCGCGCTGCTGCCGCGCCTCGAGTTCGTGGCGCCGGCGTGGGATCCGGCCGTGATCGTGGCCCTCTCCGTTCCGCTGTACATCGTGACGATGGCCGGGCAGAACCTGCCCGGATTCACCGTGTTGACCACGTTCGGGTACCGCCAGCCCGTGGCCACCCCGGTGCTGCTGTCCTCGGGCGCGGCCAGCGGCGTCGGCGCCCTGTTCGCGGCACCGACCGTGAATTTGGCGGCGCTGTCGGCGGCGATCGTCGCGGGGCCGGAAGCCGGCGAGGAGCGCGATCACCGCTGGATCGCCGCGTTCACCGGTGGCGCCACCTATGTGGTGCTCGGGCTGGCCGCGCCGTTCGCCACCCTGCTCGTCGAGGCGGCACCGGAGTCGCTCATTCAGGCGGCCGCCGGGCTGGCCCTCATGACGGCCATGCTGAACGCAGTCTCCACTGCGTTTGAGCGGGAGGACCAGCGGCTCGTCGCGCTCGGCACGTTCCTCGTCGTCGCCTCCGGCCTGACGATCGCGGGCATCGGCTCGGCGTTCTGGGGCCTGCTGGCCGGCGGGGCCCTCCTTCTCACGCTCCCCCGCCGGCGCTAGGCTCGCTGCAATACGTCAATTGGCCGGCAAAGCAGCCGTCACAAGGTCGAGGGGATCCAGATGAGCAGCCAGACCCACCAGTCAGTGAGCAACACGGGCAATGAACACACAGAGTCCGCGTCTCACGACACGCTGAAAGCCAGCGCCGCGTTCGTCATCTGGGGCATCGTGTTGCTGGTCGTCTCACCGTTGGCGGGACTCCCGTTGTACTCCGCGCTGCTCTACACGGGCTTCCGCTACATCGACGCGGGAGCCCTCGGCTTCATGGGATTCGTGTCCGTCGCGGGCACGATCGTAGGGCTCGTCCTCTTGCTGATCGGCATTTACCGGGCCCTGACCGCAGTGCATGTCGGGGCCCGGGAGGCGGCACGCGCGAGCGGTCGGCTCATCACCGGACCTCAGCGCGACGCCGCCCCGGAAGAACGGCTCGACGACCCCAATCCCGCCCCCAAACCGGAGTCAACCATCATCGTCCGCCGAGACTAGACGCGGGCCGGGTTCATTGCCTGCCTACTCAGGCTCGATGGGGATCCAAAGCCGCGCGGTCCCCTGGGCGCTGCCCGGCTCCAGGTCCGCGGTCATGAGCTGCGGCCCCGGCGCCCAGCGGTAGGGGTTGGACGGGAACCATTCGGTAGCCGCGTCCGCCCAGAGCTGCTGTGCGACCTGCGGCATCTGCCCCTCGGCTTCAAAGACCACCCACGTGCCGGCCGGCAGGTGCAGTTCCTCGAATTCCACCGGGGTGTCCTGAGTGGTCGCGGCCGCGCGCCAGTAGTCGACGTCGCTCCCCTCCGTGGCGTCCGGCTGGTTCCCGGCCGTCACGGACAGCAGCCCGCGCGGTTCGACGTCGTTCAGCGCCGCCATCCGTTCGCGCACCTCGGCAGGAATCGAGCGCTCGAAGTCGATGATGGCCTGGTTCGGGCCGGAATACACCACGGGAACGGTGGCCCGGAGGCCGACGAGTGTGGTGGCTGGCAAGTCAACGATGCGATGGTTCATCGGCGTCGTCCCTTCTACTCGGAGATGAAATGAGAGACGAGACTGGGACGCCAGGCTGGCACCGGGTTCGCGGGCCTGGGCCGGCGAGATCCCGTGGACGGCGCGGAAGGCCCGCGTGAACGCCTCGGCCGAGGTGTACCCGTACCGGATGGCGACGTCGAGGATGCCGTCCCCGCGCAGGATGTCCGCGGCCGCTACGGTCATGCGGCGGCGCCGAACGTATTCGGACACCGGCATGCCGGACAGCGTGGAGAACATTCGCCGGAAGTGGTATTCGCTGGTCATCGCCGCGCGGGCGACGTCGGCCATGTTCAGTTCCTCGGTGAGGTTGGCTTCGATCAGCTCGAGTGCGTCGTTCCACAAGTGCACGCTCGCGCCCCTTTCTCTCGAATCCAACCTACGAGTCGGCTGGCACCACCCGCCCGACAATCCGTGCCCGAAATCGTCGGCTCATCGGGTGCCGGTACACGGCGGTAAAGACTTAACTCGCGTGGCCTTCAAGAGAGGGCTCGCTGAAGCGTTCCATCACGCCACGGCAATACCAGCAGCGACCAGACTGGTGAGCCATTCGGCACTTCGATGGCCTTGTTTGCCTGCCCATGCCGAACTCATACGAGCAGCACTCTCCTACACATCCGCAGCCCCCCGCCTCGATGATCTACCAATCTATGGACACCTCTGGCTATTGTAGACAAACTGTTACCGCTCATACACGACGCCTTCAACCACAAAGCTACAGGGGAATAGCATGACCTGGGAAGACCAACATCGCGATCATAGCCTTTGGTCATCAGTAAACAAAGCCTTGCAAATAATCGCCAAATATCCAGCGAATAAGATGGATGATAATCTATACAGACTAAGTTCGCTACTTAATGAGATAAGCTCACACGCCAACGTCCCTCACCCAGCACTTACATCAGAACATTTGAGTCAGGTTCAGACCTTAGTCGATAGAACTGTCGAACTATTAGACGCTAACCCAGCAGCGATCTTTGCGCTGCAAGCCAACCGACAGCCAGTCCCATTTACCCAACTGGCAGCCCATATCCGAACTTGGCCTACCACCGGAAAGGCGCGTCTAAACGGACTTGGAAACCGAGCTGAGCGGATCGAACGGGAATTCGCGAAGCTTTCTTCAGAAACTGATTCACAACTCAAGACCCTTAGGGCGCGTGTAGCAAAAATTCGCGAAAGCGCTTTAGCCTCCCTGCAGGTATATAAAGCCGACTCTGAACAACAACTGGATTCCCATGTCAAATCCATCGAGGATAAACTTGATGAACTCAAAAAAGATATTTCCAACATTAGACAACTGTCGAGCGACACGAACGAAACGATCGGACAGCAAAAAACACGCTTAGATACGGCACTAAACACATACCAAGAGTCCTTCGCCAAGTCTCAGGACGAGCGGGCCACAGAGTGGGACGAAGTCCTTAAGCATCACGAACTTGAAGCTAATCGCCACTTGACTCAGATGGAGGACTACGAGACCCAATCAAGAAACGTCCTCCAAGAAATTGGAATTAATGCCACAGCTTCCGACTATGGAAACTATGCGAACAATCAGTCAGAAGCCGCAGATCGCTGGCGCAATGGAGCCGTGTGGGCACTATCCATCGCGGCCTTTCTTTTCGTAGTGGCTGCTGCCCTCCCAATTTTAGGTTTTGGAAACGATCTCCAGTGGTGGCAGGCCATACTCCAGAAATTTGGCGCCCCAGGCGGCGCCGCTGCCGTAGGTTATATGTTGCTCCGCGAATCAGCGCAGCACCGAAAAGAAGAGCGCAGTTCACGGCAAGTAGAACTAACACTAACGGCGCTCGAACCCTTCATCGTCAACCTGCCAGAAACACAGCAAGAGAGAATCCGCGTCGAAACCGCTCAAAGAATTTTTGCTCAGGGTCATGTCCTGCGAGACTCTTCCGGCAGCGGTTCAATAAAGGGCGACGATTCAGCCACCCGTCCTGTCAACGATAGAGATCATGGCAACTAATTATTCTCAACACTTGGCAGTCGACATTTCATCTGCCATCAATAAATGGCAATGAAATAAAGGAGTTATTAGCGAATGTTCAAATAATAACTAGCTGGCATGACCTTCAAGGGTGGGCCCACTGAAGCGCTCCATCACGCCGCGGAAGTCGTAAAGCGTGCTCTCGTCGAACAGCACGAGCGGATCCTCGGCGATGTCCGTGTAGGGCGGCTCAAAGAGCATGTCCAAGGTCATGCGGCCCGTTTTGGTGAGGTGGTCCACCATCATGCTGAGCATCTGTTGCTGGCGCGTATTGAGCAGGCTTCCGGACAGCAGCTCCGCGAAGGACTCACGGACTGCTTCCTTCTCCAGCCCCACCAACGACTTCACGAAAGTCGGCAGGTCCTGGCCCGCGATCTCGTCGAGCTTCTCGGCAGGAACCTTGCCGTCCTCCAGCACCAAGGCTTCCAGCGCTTCAAGATCCTGATCGGTCAGTGGCTTACCGCGGCGGAGCTTCTGCACCGCAAGGTGATCGAGGTGCCGCTGCAAGTGAGCTTGAATGTGCAGGCGGTAGTTTTCGACGTCGATGCTCGGCGTCGTGATCTCGCCATCCGTCACGCCGATCAGCGTGTCTTCAAAATCCGAATAGACGGGCTTACGCTTGGCCTTCTCCAACACGTGAATGAGTCCGCGCAGACTCACCCTGACCTGCTCCAGCCAGGCCGGGTCTTGTCCAGCCCACGCGTCCGCCGTCTCCTCGACCTCGAGGATCGCTTCGATCAGGTGTCGATGCTTCGCGATCGATGCTTCATGCACTCGCTCGGCCAACGCGCCGGCCAAGAGCTTGAGCTGCTTGCCCACCTTGAGTGCCGTGTCGCCGTCGTGCGTCAGCACGGCCAGCTGCAGGTTGAGGGTCAGGAGATCAAAGCGCCGGGCTTCCTGGCTGTCGTCCGTCGGCAGCGTTTCCATGAGCCCGGAGAGTTCGGCGTCCGTTTCGACTTCGTCGACGTCGCCAAAGTCTTCCCACGCCTGACGCTGCGAGTATTTTTCGACGGCGGCCAGGTGCGGCCGGATCAGGAAATTATTGCGTTCCAGCCGGGAGACTTGGCCATGCAACGTGGTCCGCAGGTTCTCGATGTAGTCGGCGTGATAGCCAGCGTGAGTCGCGGCGATGAGCGTGCGTGCCCGCGCGCTAAACATCCGGGCGGCCAGCGACGGCGTTAGGCGTCCTTCCGGTGCGTCTCCCCCGGCATTGAAGAAGTCCACGTTCCCGCAGACGTCAAAGATGATGAAGTCTTCCTTATCCTGGCCGGGACCATAGAGGTCCGGGCGGAGGCGGGTTCCGCGTCCCACCATCTGCCAGAACTTGGTCCGGGACTTCACGTCCTTGAAGAACACCAGGTTCACCACGTCCGGCACGTCCACACCGGTATCCAGCATGTCCACGCTGATGGAGATCTGCGGGCGCTTGTCCGGATCGCTAAAGGCGTCGATCAGCATCTGGTTGTGCTTAACGCTGTGCGTGATGACGCGAGCGAAGTCCCCGCCGTGGTGCGGGTAGTTGCGGTCAAACCGTTCCTTGATGAATTCGGCGTGAACCTGATTCTTGGCGAAGATGATCGTCTTACCGATCTCATCCCCGCCGGAGACGTGCCGTCCTTCGGACATCAACACGCCGAGGACTTTGTCCACGGTGTCGGCGTTGAAGAGCCACTTGTTGAGGTGAACGGACTCGACGGCGTCGGGGATGTCCCCATCCTCGCTCCATTCGAACGAATCCCAGTCGGCCCGTTCGTCCTCACTCAACTCGGCGTAGCGAACCCCGCGCTGCATGAATCCGAGCTCAATGTTGCGGATCTTGTGCGGGACCAAATAGCCGTCGTCGACGGCCTGCTCCAACGAGTAGGCGCTGGTCGGCTTGCCGCTCTCGAGTTCAAACAGCCCGTAGGTGTTCTTGTCGATTTCATCGCGGGGCGTGGCGGTCAGGCCCACCAAGTAGGAGTCGAAATAATCGAAGATCCGCTTGTACTTTTGGTACACGGACCGGTGGGCCTCATCGATGATCACCAGGTCGTAGTATCCGACTCCGCGCCAATCTTCCCCTGTCGCCCGCCCCTCAGTGGAGTCGGCGATGATGTTCATCATCGTTGGGTACGTGGCTAGGTGAAGCCGGGAGCCCGCGGCGTCGTCGTTGCCAACCCCGAGCCGTGCCGGCGAGGACCCCGGCAACAATTGCCCGAAGACCTTCTTGGCCTGGTTCACCAAGGCATTGCGGTCCGCGAGGAAGAGGACTCGCTTGGCCCACCGGTAGTCGGTCAACAGTTTGGTGAGTGCGACGACGGTGCGCGTCTTGCCAGTGCCGGTCGCCATCACGAGGAGCGCCTTGCGACGCCGCGCCTGCAGTGTCTCGGCGACAGCGCGGATGGCCTCCTGCTGGTAGGGCCGGTCGGCGATGCCGGTCGGGAGCGGCGCATGGGCGAGGTCCCGCCGGCCGGTGCGGCGGGCGATCATGAGTTCGAGTTCGTCGCGCGTGTGGAAACCAAGCACGCGGCGGGACGGATAACCATCGGGGCGCCCGCCGGTGATGCCGAATACGGCGTCGTCCCAGAGCCAGTGCTCGTACCCGTTGGAGTAGTAGATCAGCGGGCGGCGGCCAAACAGTTTTTCGAGCGCTTCCGCATAGTAGCGCGCCTGTTCTTCGCCGCTCTTGGGGCTGGCCGCGGCCTTCTTTGCTTCGACGACGGCGAGTGGACGCCCGTCTTCCCCCCAGAGGACGTAGTCGGCGTAGCCAACGCCGTCCTTGCTGCCGAGCCCGGGCGGCAGGCCGGTGACTTTGAATTCGCGGACGCGCGAGTCGTCGGGGTTCCAGCCGGCTTCACGCAGCTGGAGGTCGATATAGACGCGGGTGGCGGCCTCGTCCATCTCGCCGAGGTCGATCTCGGGAATCTCCCGCTCGGCGTTAGCGGCTTTAATTCGCTCGAGTTCTGCGCGCGCGGCGTCTAGTTCCGCCTGGAGCTTGTCATTCTCGGCTTCTGCGGCTTCGAGTTCCGCGGCCATCTGGGCGACTTCGGCTTGGCTCTTGGCCGGTTCTCGCGGTTCGGCGGGCTGGGGCCGGAAGCGCTCGAGGTCCAGACGTGCGGCACTGGTGACGCGGCTGGCGTCACTGCGTGCGTAGGTGTGAGCTACCCAGATCGCAGCACGAAAGAGACCCGTCAGACCGGCGGCTGCAGCGGGGAGCGCGACGGATGCCTGACTGTGCACAGCGGTGTTGCCAATCTTCCGGACAGAGTGCATCTGGTCGCGGACGGCATCGGGTACGTGTCGCTGGAAGGTGCCGGCGTTGAGGCGGTTGTTGAGGTCGTCCTTGAGCGGCTTCTCGAGCGTCGCGTCGTACTGGTACATCCAACCAACCAGCTGCTCGAGCGCACGCCGTGCGTACATGAGGCTGACGCGGGGGTCGCGATACGCAAAGAATTCAGCCCGGTAGGCCTGGTCGGCGATGGCCGGCCACTGATCCTTCAGGAACCCGAAGTTGGATTCGGGTTGGGTCCCTTGCGCCACGTAGCTCCCCTAACGTTGCGGCGTGTGCAGCTCGTCACTGCCAGTCAGCCTACCTTTTCCCGCTCCAACTTCGCGGTGCTCAGAATCGCCATTCGTAGGCGAGCAGGATCTGCTGGTGGAATTCGGGCAGCGACGGATTAATGTGGGCAACGCGCACTGAAGGGTCTCCCTTCAGTGCACCGAGCATGCGGATGTACTCCACGAGTGGCCATGGGAGGTACCCCAGCTGCACTCCGCCAGCCGTCAAGACTGCACGAGCCTCGTCGTGGACCACATTGTCGATTTCGTGCCGAATCTGAAGCGAGTCGCCTATATTGAGCCCTCCTGAGCGCACGAGCTGAAGACCTTCTGTCTGATGCCTCAACCCATGTAGAGGAGTTGTTCCGGTAATCGTCCGCCGAGCAAGGTCAACCTCGGGCACTGCGAGCAGCTCGAAGTGATCAGTCAGGCGCCGCCCGAAGGTACGGCCAAGAATGTGGATGTCGGAGGCATCGTCGGGAAGCCCCATTGACTGAAGCCACTCCCCTCGATCATCACGTCGAAGCGACATGAGCCGAGAGGAAAACACAGGAAACAGGACATCGGATCGATAGTGTCGGTGAAGATCGGGGAAGCCCGGAATCATACGGAATTCATCGG
Source organism: Zhihengliuella flava (assembly GCF_015751895.1). Classification (NCBI taxonomy): domain Bacteria; kingdom Bacillati; phylum Actinomycetota; class Actinomycetes; order Micrococcales; family Micrococcaceae; genus Zhihengliuella; species Zhihengliuella flava. The sequence goes on from NZ_JADOTZ010000001.1 coordinate 634,352, forward strand.
ACTTGTCGACACCTTTGAAGTACTGGAACGTATAGTCCTCAGCCGAGTGCTTCTCTAGGACGCCCATGAGGAAGTAGCGACGAGTCTCGGGATTCTGCCAGGTCACGAGCAACGATGCTGGCTCGCCCGTCGGTAGCCGTGATTCGACGTTTCGAACGTTATGCTGCGTCAGCATCAAGGCACCTCCTAAAATTCTCTCTTAACAACCCTTGTGCAAGTTTAGCGCCCTCGCCCGTGAGTCCGCTGGACGCCACCAGGTCGAGGAGCGAGTCGATGCCCGCCGCCCGCAGCCGGCCCTTCCACTCACCTGTCACTCGCGGAGCCCAGCCAGCCGAGAAATGATCAGCGAAGTCCAACAAGCTAACCTTCTTGCCTCCTTCAAACCGTCGTGCTGTCGCTTTCCTCACGAATGCACGTAGATTTTCGTGAGAATCAAGCACCCTCTCGCGCGCCTTATCTCGGGTGGTGATCCCTAATGAGGTCGCGTGATCAAAAGACTCAGCTAAACGAGCACGCGCGTGGAGACTAGTTATGAGAGCCCAATTCCGACTATGTCTATCAGTATTACCGATAAGTGCGTCAAAGTAGAGGTACAGAGAAAATGCCTCTACGGCTGTCCCGTCAAATCCACCCGGAGCCGAAACGAGTTTCAAAGCTTGGGCTAGGCTATGAGGAGAGTGACCGATACTATCCTTGTCATATGGGTCAAATCGCTCATTGAAAAACCCCATCAAAACCTGCCCTTCGACCAGCTCCTCTCCCGCGTTTCGATCAACTAGGGTGCGCACGAGTGCACCACGTTTCCCATCACGAACACCGTGCATGGCCATTGCCGCGGGAACGTTCAGCACACGCGCGATCCGACTTGCTGCAACTTCAGATGCAGCTTCATCCTCGGAGCGGTTTGAACGGCGTTCCTTGAAAAGCCAGTGCCGACCTTCACCATCGTCTAGCCATAGCTTGACTGAGTCACCACTAGATTCATCCCATGCAACTGTCCAAGCAGAAGCATCCGTTACGGACGCATCCACCTCGCCATCAGTCATGGCAGCACTCTACGCATGCGCCCTCACAAAGTAGAACGCACGCAGGCTGCGCAAGCTTGGTGCCCTAGAAGATGGGCGCCAGCGGGAAGCACACCTCGGGAACTGACGCATCGTGCGGATCGACGAGCGGTATGTACCTAGCTTTCATGTAGTCAATGCCGCTGTCGCCGAAGTGGTACGGGACGTAGTTCGTGCCGGCATGATCTAGTAGCGCGCTGAACCAGTACGTGTAGGCCGACAGCCCTCCACGCAGGTCGTCAAGCTCTAATTCGACCGTCATTGCATGCGCCACGAAGCTTGGGGTGACCTCGTCGAACGGTTGCGTTTTGGTCGTGGCGTACGTGACCTCGGAGGAGGCGAACAGCTCCCAGCCACTGGCCGACGTATATCGAAAGCGCGGTTCGACTCCATGCACCGGGTCTAGGAGTTTACTCAGCTCTAGTCGCCAACCGAGTCCGCTTGGGGCAAGGTACGGGAGTGCACGTAGACGCCCATAGCCCTTGTTGTGCAAAACGCGGACTGCTTCGAGGAGAGTGCGCTCCGGGCCGAGTCGCTGCTCTTCCTCTCGCCCGCGGCGGGCGCTCTCCAGTGTCATTCGAAGAAGTCCTCGTCGATCTTGACGACTTCGTAGACCTGCTCTGTTTCGACGCCGACGCGATACTTGATCATGAGGCTCACCAGCCGCTGGCCGTCGATGAGGATGATCCGGGTCGGGATGGACGAGGCGAAGTCGCGTGCGTTCTTGGTGAAGGTGCTTGTTGTGATGAAGACACCCTTGGTGGCGCCGAAACCATGGAGTGCACCGGTAAACGCTTGGATGGCTTCCCGGCCAACCGTATTGCCGTCACCGTAGCGTTTGGCTTGAACATAAAGCCGGTCCAGTCCGAGCGGATCTTGGTCGATCAGTCCATCGACTCCTCCGTCGCCGGTCCCGCCGATCCGTTGCCCTCGCTCCTCGGCGCCGCCATACCCCATGGCTAGGAGGACTTTGACGACAACTTCCTCAAAGAAATCTGGCGTAGCACCCCGCAGTCGCTCAAGGAGTTGCACAGCGATTTCATCGTTGACGCGTTGTACGCCGTAGGCGATGAGCTCTTCAGGGGTGGACGATTCCGCCCCATTGTCGGCGGCAGTGACTGGGTCAGCGAAGGCTGGGGCAGCCCCCGTCGACGCTGAAGCATCGTCCCAGTACTGTTTGAACAGTTGGTGGGCTTGGCCCTGAGATTGCAAGCCAGTCGGGTTCCCTGCGAGCCAGGCACGTCCTGCTTCTGAGATTTCATATGTAGCCCGTGCTGGGCGATCGAGCCAGCCCGCTTTGGACAGATGAGTAATCGCCCACGTGATCCGGTTTTCTGCGCGAGATCCACCGGACGGCAGTGTCTCTTCAATCTGTTGTCTCGTGAGCCCCACCGTTGCGATGACCGCGGCGCGAAGGTCCCTCGTCTTCCACCGCCCGCCTTGTGCGGTCACGCTCAACACGGGACGAACGAATTCGTACCAGCGCGGCATCTCTGCCGGCGGAACCTGATTCTCCATTAGAGCTCTCCCTTGAACGCTCGGTTCTGGAGTGATGCAAACAGCTCGTCCTCTGCCTTTTGAGCTGCGAGTAGGCGTGTGCGCTGGGCCTCGATTGCCCTAACTCTCCGGGCAAACTCCTGCTTCCTCACACGAGGCGGGTCAATAACCTGAAGGCTACGCAGAATAGCCAGATTGATGTTTTTTTGTGCCGACTCTGGTGCTTTTCGCTCAATAATCTCCTGCAGAAATTTAAACCAATGACGAACAAATTCCACCTGATCCTTGGTCGAGTTAAAACCGACAACACTATCAGGAAAACATGCATCAAACATCAGAATTGATGTTTTCGCAATATTTGCTGCGATAGTTATACAAAGAGTGCCAGCAGGCCACATTCGGCTCTGGCTAAGTCCAAAATCTGAGTAGGAACTCGAATGATCAGCTAAATACCCGCCCGCATTTGCCACATCTCCGGTTTGCACCAATGGATGCGGCCCGCCCAATAATCTCGGGTCGTTACGCGGACGATGCTTAGAAACACCTCGATCCAGAGTTCCCAACTCGCTGAGAGCCACTGTGGGCCATGCCTTCGTATTCGTCACCGGATCACCAAACATGGCGTGGAAGATCGACTGCGCGAGGGAGTCGAGGTGAGCGATGGCCTCGCGGCGCTTCGCGCGGATCGCATCAGCCTTGTCGAGGATGTCAGCGATGCGCCGCTGCTCAGAGGAACCTGGGAGGGGAATTTTGCATTTACTTAGGTAGTCAGCTGGAACACGACGTTGCCCACCGCTACCAGTCATGCGAAGTTTTCCAACTTCGCGAAAATGTGGGTGGCGCAAGAGATGAGACAGGTAACGCGCGTCTAGATTTTCGTCTGGGCGCAAAATGTGAAACTCGGTCGACCCGGCGCCGTATTCATTCTCAATCGTCGCTAGCCCAATTTTCCCATTTTCGAAACAGGGCGTTATCTTGGCGACCAGAACATCTCCTGCTTTGAACGGCCTATACCCTTTGCGAACGTCACCATAAAGCGTCATCCGTTCATCAACGACGCGACCCGAAGCATCATCGAGACCAGCCATACCGACGAACGATACTGTTGATTCGTCACTCAAGTCATGTGCTGGCGGATTAATGGCTGCAACTTCTCGAAGGCTCACATGCTTCACTTGAGGAGGTCCTTCAGCTCGGCGAGGCCTTCCGAAGTCTCCGCCTCAAGCTTCTCAAGGTCCGCAATGATGTCCGCCGGAGCCCGGTGCTCGACCTCCTCGTAATCAACCTCCTTGTAGCGGTTGATCGAGAGGTCGTAGTCGTTCTCAGCGATCTCGTCCTTCGGCACGATGAATGAGCGTTCCCTGCGGGACCGGCTGCGTTCTACCTCGACGAACTCTTGGCCCTGAGCACCGCGCAAGTTCTGCCACCGCTCCAAGACTTCGGGCAGATTGGTCGTGCCCTCGGGTAGCGGCGTGCGCTTGTCGTCCAGGCTGAAGCCGTCCGACTGTACGTCGTAGAACCAGACGTCCTCCGTGCCTCCGGAGTTGGTCTTGGTGAAGAACAGGACGGCCGTCGAGACTCCTGCGTACGGCTTGAATACCCCGGACGGGAGCTTCACCACGCCCTCCAACATCTGGTCCTCCACGATCTGCTTGCGCAGATCCTTGTGCGCCTTGGTGGAACCAAAGAGCACGCCGTCCGGAACGATGACCGCCGCACGTCCACCCGGCTTCAGCAGACGCAGGAACAAGGCGAGGAACAGGAGCTCTGTCTTCTTGGTTTTGACGACCTTCAGCAGTTCCTTAGAGGTGTTCTCATAGTCCAGGCTGCCGGCAAACGGTGGGTTCGCGAGGATCAGGTCATACTTCTCGGCATCGGCCGCGTGCAGGTCCGCCAGCGAATCCCGGTCCTCAATGACCGGGTTCTCAATGCCGTGCAACAGCAGGTTCATGGCGCCGATGCGGAGCATGGTCGCATCGAAATCGAAGCCATGGAACTGCTGGTTGGAGAAGAACTCGCGCTGGGTCCTGTCGAACTGAAGGTCCGGGTTCTGCTCACGGAGGTACTCCCCCGCGGCCATCAGGAATCCTGCGGTGCCCATGGCCGGGTCGCAAATCCGCTCCATCGGCTTCGGGTCCCGCATGGCCACCAGCAGCTCGATGATGTGGCGCGGCGTGCGGAACTGGCCGTTGGTGCCGGCCGAGGCAATCTTGGAGAGCATGTACTCGTACAGATCGCCCTTGGTGTCCCGCCCCTCCATGTCGATGCTGCTGATCAGGTCGACGGCCTTCTGCAACAGGTGAGGCTTGGTGATGGTAAAGCGGGCGTCCCGCATCTGGTGGCTAAACGCCGAATCAGTTTCCTCGGCCGCCGCCGTCAGGCCCTCCCGGATGAACGGAAAGACCGACTCCGTGAAGACGCGGAACATTTCATCCTGGCTGAAGTTCTTGAACCGGCTCCACCGCAGGTCCTCATAATTGCGGCCGAACTTGTCCGCGCCCTCCGGGAACACCGGGCGGTCGATCGACTTGCCCGTCAGATTCGCGCGCTTTTCCAGCCGCGTCTGCTGGTCATCGAGTCGCTTCAGGAACATCAGGTAGGTGATCTGCTCAATCACCTCGATCGGGTTGGAGATGCCGCCGGACCAGAACGTATTCCAAAGCTGGTCAACCTGTGATTTGAGTTCCCCGGTAATCATGCGTTCCAGCTTAGTCGCCAGGCCGCGCAGAATGGCCGGGGCGCGGCTGAGGTGAACCGATTTAGGGCCGCACGTGGGCACCGCAGCCGAGCCGTGCTGTTCCGCGTTAGAACAGGATGGTCGCGTAGTCGCCGACCTGTTCGAAGCCCACGCGCTCGTAGGCCGCGAGGGCCGGCGCGTTGTAGTCGTTCACGTAAAGGCTGGTGACCGGGGCGAGTGTCAGGGCGTGCTGGACGACGGCGGCCACGTAGCCCGCGGCGAGCCCCCGCCCGCGGTATTTCGGGTCCAGCCAGACACCCTGGATCTGCGTAGCGTGGTCGGTGATGGTGGCGACCTCGGCCTTGAAGATGACCTGAGAACCACAAACCTCGAAGTCAGCGAGGGTGGAGCCCTGCCGCACGAGGGTCTCCACGCGCTCCTTGTAGGAAGCCGCACCCTTCTCCAGCGGGGAGTACCCCAGCTCCTCTTCGAACATGCGCACGCACGCCGGAAGGATCGTGGCGTAATCGGACATCACGGCCCGGCGTACCGTGGCCGTGGGCGGGACGCGGGGTGGGGTGGTCATCGCGAGGAGCGGCTGGTGGGGACGGACATCGAACGCCGCCTGCTGGCCGTGGCGCAGCACCTCCCAGATCCCGCGCACGGCGACGGCGGGGCCAAAGACTGACGAATAACGGCGCCCCAGGCGCAGGGCGGCTTGGCCGAACCTGCGCGCCTGGGGCGCCGTTGAGGTCAGGGGAACGACGTTGTTGCCGACCCAGCAGGCGCTGGTGAGCTGACCGTCGTCGTAGTGGCCCAGAAAAACGGGATCCCCGTGGGGCTCAGCCGAGCCATGGGCCTCCAGCTGGGCCCGGACAAATGCGTGCGCCACGGGGTCCGCCGCGGTCAGGGCAGCGAGTTGCGCCGTGTCCTCGACCGCGAGGACGCGGACATTCGGCGCTACCCGCTCCCCCGGCTTCGGCTGCCGGGGAGCTTCAGGAGACGCTGACAGACGGGGCGCCGCCCTCAACGGGCTCCATCTCCTCGGCGATGCGCGTAGCTTCCTCGATCAGGGTCTCGACGATCTGATCCTCCGGGACGGTCTTGATGACCTCGCCCTTGACGAAGATCTGGCCCTTACCGTTGCCGGATGCCACACCGAGGTCCGCGTCGCGCGCCTCGCCCGGACCATTCACCACGCAGCCCATGACGGCGACGCGCAGCGGCACGTCCATGCCCTCTAGGCCCGCCGTCACTTCCTCGGCCAAGGAGTACACGTCCACCTGGGCCCGGCCACACGACGGGCAGGAGACAATGTCCAGGCCGCGCGGACGCAGGTTGAGCGACTCGAGGATCTGATTGCCCACCTTGACCTCCTCCACCGGAGGGGCCGAGAGAGAAACGCGGATGGTGTCGCCAATCCCTTGCGAGAGCAGGGCGCCAAAGGCGGTGGCCGACTTAATGGTGCCTTGGAACGCCGGACCGGCCTCGGTCACGCCAAGGTGCAACGGCCAGTCACCGGCCTCCGCGAGCAGCTCGTAGGCGCGCACCATGACCACCGGATCATTGTGCTTGACGGAGATCTTGAAGTCGTGGAATCCGTGCTCCTCGAACAGCGAGGCCTCCCATACGGCGGACTCGACGAGCGCCTCCGGGGTAGCTTTGCCGTACTTCTGCAGCAGGCGCTTGTCCAACGAACCAGCGTTGACGCCGATGCGCAGCGAGGTGCCGTAGTCCTTGGCCATCGCCGCGATTTCCTTGACCTGGTCGTCAAACTTCCGGATATTGCCCGGGTTGACACGCACGGCCCCGCACCCGGCCTGGATAGCCGCGTAGACGTATTTGGGCTGGAAGTGGATATCCGCGATGACGGGGATCTGAGACTTCTTGGCGATGATCGGCAGCGCCTCGGCGTCCTTGTCCGTGGGGCAGGCCACGCGCACAATGTCGCAGCCGGCGGCCGTGAGCTCGGCGATCTGTTGCAGGGTCGAATTGATGTCATGCGTCTTCGTCGTGGTCATCGACTGGACGCTGATGGGAGACTCCGACCCGATGCCCACCTTGCCGACGTTGAACTGACGGGTCTTGCGGCGGGGTGCAAGGACGGGCGGCGGGGCCTGAGGCATGCCGAGCGAAACGGCGGTCACGGATCCTCCTGTGACGAAAGTGAAATCTCACGTGCGGACCGGAGAGGCCGGCCGCACTCTGTCCATCCTACGCGGGTCGCGCTACGAGGCGTACCCGGAGAGTTCGCCCGTGACGGGGTCCCATTCGGTCACCTTCGCGTTGGCCACCAGCCCCTCGGAAACGAACGGGTCGCGGCGAATCACCTCGTTGACGGCATCCTCCCCGGACGCGGCGAAGACCAGCAGCGCACCGGAACCATCGGTGTAGGGGCCGGAGGCGACGAGCTTGACGTGCTCCGGGTCGCTCAAAGAACCCAGAAGTTCGCGGTGCGCGGCACGGTGCTCAGCACGGGCTTCGTCTGTCTCCGGCGCGTAGACGTATTCAACGGAATAAAGACTCATGCCCGCCAGTGTACTTTCCATCGCTGGGTGTCACGGGCGAGGGAGCGGTGACTCTTTCCACACGTCAGGCCGTCTGCCGGCGCACCAACTCGCAGTCCAGGATCGTCGCGGGTGCCGGCTGCTCGCCGGCCAGCCGGGCCAAGAGGACCTCGGTGATGACCTCCCCTTGGCGGCGTGAGGGCTGCCGGACCGTGGTCAAGTGGGGGTGCTCGGCGACCGCCACCGGCGAGTCGTCGAACCCGATGACGGCCACGTCCTCGGGCACGCGAATTCCTTGGGCCATCAGGGTGCGCACCGCGCCACGAGCCATGAGATCGCTCGCCGCGAAGATCGCCTCGGGCCTGCTGCCCGGGGTGTGTTCCAGTAGGGTCCGCGCCGCGGCCGCCCCACCTTCCGCAGTAAACTCCCCGGGTACGACGGCGAAGGGCTCCAGCCCGGCCTCCTCGAGTTCGGCCCGAAACCCGGCGAGCCGGTCCTCGCCGGCGGGCATCGTCGTCGGACCCGCAATGGTGGCAATCCTGCGGTGCCCGGCGTCGATGAGGTACCGCGTGGCCATGCGGCCTCCAGCCACGTTATCCACGTCGACGTAGTAGTCTTCCGCGGCGGGCACCGCCGGGCGTCCGCCGAAGACGAGCGGTACGGCCTCGGCGATCCGATTCACGAACGTATCCGCCGTGTGATGGGACACCACGATGGCCCCGTCCACGTTGCCTCCCGTCAAGTACCGGGTGGTCTTCGAGCCCGGGTCGTCGGAGGCGATGAAGAGGTTCAGCACATAGTGGGACTCGCTCATGGCGGCGTTGATGCCGCTAACGATCGCCGCGAAGAATGGGTCCCCGAAGAACCGGTTGGTGTCCTCGGGGATCACGAGGGCCACGGCGTGAGTCTGGCGCGAGGCCAGCGACCGCGCCGCGCGATTGGGCACATAGTCCAGGTCCTCAATCGCGGCTTGGACCGCCTCGAGCGCCTTCGGGCTCACCCGGCTGCCACCGTTGACCACGCGAGAGACCGTGGAGCGGGAGACTCCCGCGCGTTCGGCGACCTGCTCAATCGTTGCCGCGCTCCGCCGGGTGTGACGCTCCGTGGTCATCGTGCTCCTTGCAACTGGTGGCGGGTTAGATCGCCCGCTCCGAGATGATGTGACGATACTCGAGTCCGCTGTCCTTGACCAAGCGTTTTTGGGTCGTGTAATCCACGTGAATCAGGCCAAAGCGCTTCTCGTATCCCCACGCCCACTCGTAGTTGTCCAGCAGAGACCAGTAGAAATAGCCTCGCACATCGACGCCGGCCTGGCGTGCATCAAGAACCGCGCCCAGGTGCCCCCGGAGAAACTCCACGCGTTCAGCGTCATGGACGCGCTGTTCGCCACCGTCCTCGACCAACTCGTCGTCGTACGCTGCGCCGTTTTCGGTGACATACAGCGCGACGTCGGCCGGTGCCGCGTACTCGCGACTGACTCGTTGCAAGAGCCGGGTCAAGCCCTCCGGCTGGACCTCCCAGTGCATCCCCGTGCGCGGCAACGCGCGCTCGTGCCAATGGATCCCCTCGTGGGAGGGGAACGGGCTGCTGATCGGCCGGTCGGTGGGTGCATCTCCGCCCGGAGGCGCCACCTCGGGCTTCTCACCACCAACGAATTCCCCGTGATAGTAATTCACGCCCAGCGCATCGATGGGTGCGCTGATCGTGGCGAGATCGCCGTCGTGGGTGGCTTCCTGCCACTGCTTGACCGCGGCGGCATCGACCCGGCGGAGGTCATCAACAACGTCCTCGGGGTATTCGCCTCGGAACAACGGGTCGAGGAACCACCGGTTGAACTGGCCGTCGATGCGGCGAGCGGCATCGAGATCCGCCTCCGCGTCGGCGTTCACCGGGTCCGCCACCGTGAGATTCAGTGTGATGCCTAGGTCCAGCTCCGCATCCCGCTGCCGCAATTCGTTGACGACGGTGCCGTGGCTAAGCAGAAGGTGATGCGCGGCCAGGAGCCCGTCGCCCACGGATTGGCGGCCGGGTGCGTGGGCCCCGGCGGTGTAGGAGAGGAAGGACGAGCACCAGGGCTCGTTGAGCGTGGTCCAGATCTTGACCCGGTCCCCCAACGCGTCATGCATCGTCAGCGCGTACTCGGTAAAGCGTTCGACGACGTCGCGGTGGGTCCAGCCTCCACCCTCCTCAAGGACCTGCGGCATGTCCCAGTGGTGCAAGGTCAGCCACGGCACGATGTCCGCGCCGAGAAGCTCATCGACCAGGCGCTCATAGAAGTCCACTCCGGCGCGGTTCACGGCGCCGCCGTCGGGACGAACCCGGGACCACGAAGTGGAGAACCGGTAGGTCTGCAGGCCGAGGTCCTTCATCAGGGCGACGTCTTGGGGGTAGCGGTGGTAGTGGTCGCAGGCCACGTCGCCGTTGTCTGCATTGATGACCGCGCCCGGGGTGCGGGCAAAGTGGTCCCAGATGGACGCGGTGCGGCCCTCCTCGAAGGCGGCGCCTTCAATTTGGTAAGCCGCCGTCGCGGCGCCAAACAGGAAGTCCTGCGGGAAGGCGCGCGTGGCCAGGTGTCCGGCCGGCGAAGCCGTGCGGGAGGTAGACATAGAGTCGTGATCCTTTCGGAAGGAGATCGGGCTAGCCCTTGACGGCGCCGGCCATGATGCCGCTCACCAGCTGTTTACCCGCGAAAATGAACAAGAGCAAGAGGGGCACCGTGGCCAGCAGGACGCCGGTGAGCACGATCGAGTAGTCAACGAAGTAGTTGGATTGCAGCAGGGACAAGGCCACGGGCAGGGTGGGGTTCTGCCGATCAAGAACGATGAAGGGCCAGAAAAAGTTGTTCCACGCCGTCACGAACGTGAAGAGGAACAGCATGGCTGCAGCCGGGCGGGCGGCGGTGACGCCCACGGTCCAGAACGTCCGGATCATCGAGGCACCGTCCACGCGGGCCGCTTCGATGAGCTCATCCGGGACGGTTTGGCGTAGGTACTGCGTCATCCAGAACACGCCGAAAGCATTGACGAGCGCCGGCACGATGATCGCGCCGACCTGCCCGGTCCAGCCGATCTCGGAAAACAGGATGTACAGCGGGACGACGCCGAGCTGTTGCGGCACCGCCATGGTGGCAACGACGAAGGTCAGCAGGGCACCCCGCCCGCGGAACTTCAGCTTGGCGAACGCCCATCCGGCCAGTGTGGAGAACACCACGACGGACACGGCGATGAGCGTGGAACTGTACAGGCTGTTCCAGAGCGCCTGCCAGAAATTCACTGCCGGGTCATTGACCACCGCGGCGGCATTGGCCAAGAAATTGCCTCCGGGGATCCAGGAGCGGTCAGGATCCCGCAGCGTCGAGGCGTCGCCGGAACCGATCAGGAACGACCAGTAGAAAGGGAACAGCGCGCCCACGAGGACGACGCTGAGGCCGGCGTACGTCCAGAATCCGGGCCGGACCCCTTTGACCTTGCGTGGCACCTTACCGAGCGGCGATTTGCCGCGCCGTGACGTGCTCCGCGAGGGCCCCGGCGCTCGCGTCGACGGCTCGGTCGGGTGCCGCTGAGCTGGCCCGGCTGGCGTGGCCGATGCGCCGGGCGCCGAGGTGTGAGAGGTGGCGTGACTCATGAGATGGACTCCTTCTTGCGCACGGTGCGCGCCCGTCGGGCGCCGGAGGCCCGCGTGCCTTCGTCCGAGACCATGGCGCGGGTGATGAGGAGGTTGATCAGGCCGATGGCCAAGATGATGATGAACAGGATCCACGCCATCGCCGAGGCCCGCCCAAAGTTCCACTCGCCCCAGCCAATGTTGTAGAGGTAGAGCGTGATGGTCAGCCATTGGCCGGCCGAGCCGCCCAACCCGTACTGGTCAAAGACCCGCGGCTCATCGAACACCTGCAGTCCACCGATGGTCGACGTGATGACCACGAAGATCAGCGTCGGTTTGAGGCTCGGCAGCGTAATGGAAAAGAACTGCCGGAACGGGCCCGCGCCATCCACCGTCGCCGCCTCGTAGTAGTCCCGCGGCACGGCCTGCATGGCCGCCAGCAGAATGAGAGCGTTGTAGCCGGTCCAGCGGTAGTTGACCATCGTCGCGATCGCTACGTGGGACCAAAACGGTTCGACGTGCCACCCAATCGACTCAAGTCCGAACTGGTTGAGGATCTCGTTGACCAGACCAAAGCGGTCCGCAAAGAGGTTGTTGAAAATCAATCCCACGGCCACGGGCGCTACCACGTAAGGCAGCAAGACGGACATGCGCCAGAATGTCTTCGCCCGGATGTGCCGGTCCAGCAGGGCAGCAATGAAAAGCGCGAAGATCAACTGCGGCACGGAGGACAAGAGGAAGATGGAGAAGGTGTTCCCCAGCGCAGTCCAGAACTTGGGCTGGGTCAGGATCCAGGCGTACTGCTCGAATCCCACGAACGTGCCTTCGCCACGGACCATGTCCCACTCCATGAAGGAGATGACGGCGGTATAGCCGATGGGGAACAGTCCGACCACGGCGAAGAGCAGGAAGAACGGAGAGATGTACAGGTAGGGGGAAACTTTCAGGTCCCAGCGGCTGAGCCGCTGGGAGAAGGACAGGACGCGCACGGGCCGCTCCCCGGAGGTGCGTGCGCGCGTTGCGGTACTCGACACGTGGACTTCCTTCACTGGACAGGCACGACGACGGGGCACGGCTGCGGTGCCCCGCCGTCGGCGAGGGAGGTGGGTTAGAAGCTCTTGGCTTCCTCGACCCACGTGTTCCAGCTGGTCTCAGCGTCCTCGATGCCGTCAAAGACGCGGGTGATGGCATTCTGCAGACCGTCGTGGAATTGGAAGTACTTCGCTCCCTTGTACGGGGTCACCGTGATGGCCTCTGAGCGTTCGATCCCGATCTGCCCGACGGGAGCATCGTTGAAGTACTCGCTCGTCGCGTCGGTGAGTGCGGCGTCCTCATAGGCGCCGGACTGGCTCGGGAAGGTGCCAGCGTTCTCGAAAGCCTTCATCTGGGTCTCGGGGCTGGTGAGCCAGTCCGCCAACTTCTGGGCCTCCTCGACATTGGGCCCATTCTCCGGCACGACCAAGTAGGAGCCGCCCCAATTGGAACCGCCGCCCGGGAAGGCGTTGGCGATGTCCCAGCCTTGGACCTCCGGCGCCTCTCCCTCGATGATGCCGTGCATCCAGCCCGGGCAGAGCATTGTGGCGAACTCGCCGTTGGCCATCGAGGCGTACCAATCTTCCGACCACTGGCCGGCGTAGGCGGAAATCGGTACGGCCTGTTCCACCACCGTGTCGTAGGCCTCGCGGACCACCGGATTTTCCGTCGCGATGACGGAACCGTCCGTGTCCTCGTAGGTTTTTTCCTGCTGATTCATGATGCCCTGGAACACCGAATTCGCGGAGTCGACGAACGGCTGACCGGTCGCTTCCGTGTACTCGGCCCCGACCTCGAAGAAGGCCTCCCAGGTGGGGAACAAGGCGGCCACTTCCTCACGGTCGCTCGGCAGTCCCGCCTCTTCGAACAGATCACCGCGGTAACAGATCGCCTGCGGCCCGATGTCCGTCCCGTAGCCGACGAGGTTCCCCTCGGCGTCCGTCGCGGCGCTTTCTTTCCACTCCAGCCAGCGGCCCTTCAACTCCTCGGGCACCGGCGCCAGCAAGTCGGAGTACTGCATCATCTCGGTGTACCAGTCCACCTCGACGGCCTCGATATCGCTCAGGCCCGTCTTGCCGAGCTTCTGGAAGAAGTTGGCGCGGGCGTCATTGGAGGTCGCCGCCTTGTTATGCACGATCGTGACGCCATGGGCGTCCTCGTACTCCGCCAGAAGCTCGTCCGTGTAGCCAAAGTCGTTGAACGTCGAGATCGAGAGCGTGACGTCTCCGCCGTCGCTGCCCTCGGCGGCCTCGCCTGATCCGCAGGCGGACAGGGACAGCGCGCCGATGGCGCCGAGTGCGGTGAGAGCGGCGATCCGACGACCGGCTCGCGTGGTGTTCCTCGTCATGATTTCACTCCTTGTGAAGCACTGCGGTGATGAGGCGCGGCCAAGACCACCAGAAACGTGGGAGCGCTCTCACCTGTGATGGAAAGAACAATATGAGAGCGCTCCCACATGTGTCAACCATCACACTGAAATGCCTCCGGGTTGCGGTCAGCGACGGGGCTGCCACGCCGCGCGTGGGTGATAGGTTCATGGCCATGAGCACTCTTCGGTGGGGCATTCTGGCCACAGGCATGATCACGCACCTCTTCACACAAGACGCGGTCCGAGCCGGGCTACACGTGACCTCGGTCGGCTCACGGTCGCGCGCCTCAGCGGAGGCCTTCGCCGCAGAATTCTCGATCCCCCACGCCCACGGCAGCTATGCGGAACTCGTGGCGAGCGACGACGTCGACATCGTCTATATCGGGACCCCACATCCCATGCACTATGCGAACGCCGTGCTCGCCTTGGAGCACGGCAAGCACGTGCTGGTGGAAAAGCCGCTGACGCTCAACGCGGCGGAAGCTGCCGCCCTGCGGGACCTAGCCCGCTCCCAGGGCCTGCTGTTGATGGAGGCCATGTGGACCCGCTACCTTCCGCACATGGAACGCATCCGGCACCTTCTCCACGCCGGAGGCATTGGAGAGGTGCGCGCGCTCATGGCGGATCACACCCAATCCATTTCCACGGACCCGTCCCACCGGCTCAACGCCCTCGAGCTGGGCGGCGGCTCCCTTCTGGACCTAGGGATTTACCCCATCTCGTTGGCCTGGGATCTCCTCGGTCAGCCCACCGCCGTGACCGCCTCCGCTCGCTTGTCCGAGACGGGCGCGGATGCCGAGGTGGCCACCATCATGACGCACGCGTCAGGAGCCCTCTCGACGTCGCTGTCCACCTCCCGCTCCGCTGGCCCCAACCAGGCACACATCCTCGGCACCGCGGGGCGGATCGAGGTCGATTCCATCTGGTACAACGCGACCAGCTTCACGCACTACGACGCCGCCGGCGAGGTGGTGGAGAGGTACCGCAGTTCCGTGCCCGGCCGCGGCATGCAGTATCAGGCGCTGGCCGCCGAGCGCTTCATCACCGAGGGATCGCTGGACAGCGACCTGCTGCCTCTGGACGAATCGGTAGCCATCATGGGCACGCTGGACGAAGTGCGGCGGCAGATCGGCGTGGTGTACCCGGGTGAAGGCGAGGGCGCCGACGTCAGAACAGCTGGATCGGTTTGACGATGTCCGCGAAGATCAGCATGGCACCCATGACCAGGAGCAGGCCGGCCACGGCGTAGGTCACCGGCAGCATCTTCGCGATGTCCACCGGGCCGGGATCCTTCCGCTTGAAGATCTTGGCAATCCCCCTGCGCAAGGCCTCCCACAGCGCGCCGGCGACGTGCCCGCCGTCCAACGGCAGCAGCGGGATCAGGTTGAAGACGAAGAGGGCGACATTCAGGCTCGCGATGAGGCCCACCAGCGTGGATGCGCGATCCTGCAGCGGGATCTCTTCCATGGCGGAGACCTCACCGGCGATCCGGCCGACGCCCACCACGGAGATCGGGCCGTTCGGATCACGCGGGGCGTCAGTAAACGCGGCCCGCCCCACCGCGACCATGCGCGCCGGCAAGTCCAAGACGACGTCGGCCACGGCCCGGACGTTCTCTCCCACCTTCTCCGGCACCTCGGTCAGTGGCAGCGTCATGAGCTGCGACTGGGAACCCATGCCCACAAACCCGACCTCAACGGTCTCCACGTTTCCGGCGGCGTCAGTGACGGGCCGGCCGATCGCGTCCAGTGCTGGCCGCTCCGTCAAGCGGGGCGTGATGGTGGTGGTCTGCTCGACGCCGTCCCGCACGTACGTCACGGGCACGTCTTCGCCGGCGGTTTGTCGGATGAGCTCGGTGAGCTTCATCCAGTCCCACTCGGCCACGGCCACGCCGTTGTACTCGGTGATGAGGTCTCCGGGCAGCAGGCCCGCCGCGTAGGCCGGAGCCTCGGGGTCCGCTGGGCGACATACGGCGTCCTCGCCCGAGGAGGCCCTGGCCTGTTGCTCCTCGGAGCTGATGACGCACTGGCTGACTTCGGAGATCCGGACCGTATTTTGATACGTCCCCACCCCACTGATGAGCACGGCGAGCAACACGGTGGCGATGATCAGGTTCATCAGCGGGCCGCCGAGCATGATGATGATGCGCTTGTAGACCGGCAGCTGATAGAACATGCGGTGCTCGTCGCCCGGCTGCAGTTGCTCCGCGGAGGCCCGGCGGGCGTCGTCGGCTAACTGCTGGAACATGCCGGTCGACGTCGGCCGCGGCGCCGGTGCGGCGCCGTCAGCGTCGAGCGCGCCCGCGCCCAGATCGGTAGCACCCACCTTGCCCTTCTGCTTCGCGGGCGGATACATGCCAATCATGGAGACGTAGCCGCCCAGCGGGATGGCCTTGAGTCCGTACTCGGTCTCACCCTTCTTCGTAGACCAGAGCGTGGGGCCGAAGCCGATCATGTACTGCGGCGTGCGCACACCGAAGAGCTTGGCGGGCACCAAGTGCCCCACTTCGTGCAGGGCGATCGAGACGGCGACGCCGATGAGGACGATGACCACGCCGGCGATAAACAGCAAAATACTCATGCGTTGTGTCCGTTCCCTCGGTCCCGGCTCGGGCCTGACCAGCGCGCCCGCGCGTGGCGGCGGGCCCATGCCTCGGCGGCCAACACGGCCTCCACGCTGAGCTCGCCCCCGGTGACGGCGGCGGCGTCGTAGTCCTCGACGACGGCGGCGACGGCGTCGACGATGTCGAGGAAGCCGATGCGGCGATCGTGGAAGGCCTCGACCGCCTCCTCGTTCGCCGCGTTGTAGACGGCCATGTGCGTTGGCGACGCGGCGGCGGCTTGCTTAGCGAGGCGGATGGCGCCGAACGTGTCCTCGTCGAGCGGCTCGAACGTCCACTGGGCCGCCTGCGTGAAGTCGACGGCGGACGCGGCGCCCGGCACGCGATGCGGCCAGCCGATGCCGAGGGCGATCGGCAACCGCATGTCCGGCGGGGAGGCCTGGGCCATGATGGAGCCGTCGACGAACTCGACCATCGAGTGCACGATCGACTGCGGGTGCACCACGGGCTCGATCCGCTCCAGCGGGATGTCGAACAGCAGATGCGCCTCGATCACTTCCAGCGCCTTGTTGACCATGGTGGCCGAGTTGGTGGTGACCACGCGGCCCATGTCCCACGTCGGGTGCGCCAGCGCCTGCTCGGGGGTGACAGTGGCCAGCTCAGCGCGGGCGCGGCCGCGGAACGGCCCCCCGGAGGCGGTCACGATGAGCCGCGCGACTTCCCGTTCCCCGCCGGAGCGCAGTGCCTGCGCGAGCGCCGAATGCTCCGAATCCACGGGCACGATCTGCCCGGGCGCGGCTGCGTCCTTCACCAGCGCGCCGCCGACGATCAGCGATTCCTTGTTGGCTAGCGCCAGCAGGTGCCCTGCGTCCAGCGCGGCGAGCGTGGGGGCCAGCCCGATGGACCCGGTAATGCCGTTGAGCACGACGTCGGCGTCGGGCCATCCGGCAATGGCCGCGGCGGCCTCGGGGCCGGTGAAGAGTTCCGGACGGTAGGCCCCCGCGCCGCTGCGCGGAACGGACGCGGTAGCGCAGGCGGCATCCAGCGCGGCGGCGAGCTGCGCCGTCGTACCCGCGGCCGATCCCACGGCCTCGGCGCGCGTGGCGACGGCCTGCCGGGCCAGCAGCTCGAGGTTGGACCCGCCAGAGAGGGCCACCGCGGTGAAGCGCCCGGGGGCCTTCGCGATCACGTCGAGGCCCTGCGTGCCGATGGAACCGGTCGAGCCGATCAGCGCGACGCGACGGGGCGCCCCGGACGCGCCGGGGCCCTCGGACAGCGGGAAGGAGAAACTCTGAGCACTCACCCGCCTATTCTCCCAGACCTTTAGCGGACCGGTTCCGCGACGTGGTCTGCGGCGCCCTCGGCGTCCTGGACAGCCGGCTTCTGCCCGCCGGTGATGATCGCCCACAGGTACATCAGGACGAGGCCGGTCACGACGGTGGCGTGGTACCCCAGCCGCTCGGCGCCAAGCAGCACATCCGACAGGTAGTAGGTGAGCACACACAGTGCGGTGGACAGCAATCCGATGGCACCTGCCAAGCGGCTCGGGCGCCCGCCCGCGAAGAGGGCAATGGCGGCGATGACCAAGAACAGAGCGGGGATGCCGCCCAGGATGAGATTGGCCGTGATCGCGTCGATCTCCATGCGCTGGAATGCCATTTGCAGGCGGGGGAAAATGGCTACATAGGCCTCGGCTCCGCCAATGACGGCGAGGACGGAACCAACGAGGGCGCCAATGACAGACTTCACGGGTGTCCTTTCAGGAACAACAATTGATGCGCACCCAATCTGCCAAACGGCGGGCCCCGTGTCACCTTGGCGGGCCAGTATGGCGCCTGTGAGTTTTCACAGGCGCCACACCGATTAGTCCTCGGCCACGCGAATCTCAACGTCGATGTTGCCTCGGGTCGCTCGCGAGTAGGGGCACACCTGATGGGCCTTGTCCGCGAGGTCTTGGGCCTTGGCCTTCTCGACGCCCGGCAGGACGACCTCAAGGATCACGGCGAGCTGAAGATTGCCCTCGTCGTCTTTCCCGAGGGTGACCTGCGAGCCGATGCTCGAGTCGGCCACGTCGACGCCGTCCTTCTTGGCCACCAGCTGCAGGGCCCCGTGGAAGCACGCTGCATAGCCGGAGGCGAAGAGC
This sequence comes from Zhihengliuella flava, assembly GCF_015751895.1. Classification (NCBI taxonomy): domain Bacteria; kingdom Bacillati; phylum Actinomycetota; class Actinomycetes; order Micrococcales; family Micrococcaceae; genus Zhihengliuella; species Zhihengliuella flava. The sequence goes on from NZ_JADOTZ010000001.1 coordinate 652,804, forward strand.
TGCTCGGGGTTGGCGCCGTCGCCGGAGCCTCCCATGGACTCGGGAGCGGCGAGGTCGAACTCGACCTGACCGTCCTTGGTGACCACGTGGCCGTCACGGCCCGCTCCGGTGGCCAGTGCTTCTGCGGTGTACAGCTCGTTCATGGCACGTCCTTTCGTCGATGAACTCCGTCTGTGGAGTACGGACGTTGCCACTCAAACACACTGCCGGGCTGTTGTGTAGCGGCGGACAGCCAACACGTGGGTAATCCACACCTGACTCCCAGCGGAGACGGCTCCGCTAGCGTGTGGTGCGCGCTCGTTCCGCGAGCAATCGCGCCTTCTTCAGCACCACCTCATCCACCATCTGGCCCTCGTAGCGGAAGGCACCGGGCTCGCGCGCGGCAGCGTCGAGCACGCCGTTCGCCCACGCAAGTTGCTCGGTGCTCGGCCGGTAGCCCGCGCGGATCACCTCGGCTTGCGCCGGGTGAATGCACGCGGTGGCCGCAAAGCCCTGCGCGACGGCGTCGCTCACCTCGGCCGCGAGCCCTTCGGTGTCCTTGATGTCTAGGTACACCGAATCGATCGCCGCCTTGCCGTGCGCCCCGGCGGCGAGCCGCACCTGCGCGCGGGCCTGCACCGGGACGGATCGGTAGGCGCCCAGCCCGGTGGCGGCGTCGTACCGGCTAGCCGTCCCGCCGAGGGAGGCGATGAGGTCCTCCGCACCCCACATGAGCGCCACGACGTTCGGCTCGGCCGCGATGGCCGGCGCGTTGACGACGCCGGCGGCGGTCTCGATGAGCGCGATCACGCTGTAACCGGCGAGCGCACCGGCCTCGCCGGGCGCCTCGGTCTTGGCGAGCATGACCGTGCGGTAGGGCGTACGGGCGACGGCGGCGAGGTCCGCGACGTGATCCTCCGTGCCCGCGGGGTTGATCCGGACGATGGTCCGGGCCGCCTCCAGCGTGCTGGCGGCGACGGCCTCGCGCGCGGCCGGGCGCGCCTCGGGCAACACGGCGTCCTCAAGGTCCAGGATCACCGCGTCCGCCCGCTCGGCGGCCTTGGCGTAGCGTTCGGGCCGGTCCGCCGGGCAGAACAGGATGGACGGGCCGAGAGCGAAGCTCGTGCTCACGCCTGCACCTCACCGGCGAGTGCGCTCTCATGGGCGGCTCGCTCCCACATGAGACAGGAGCGCGTCGCTTCCGCGACCACCGTGCCATCCTGCTGATAGCCCGTGTGCTTCATGGTCACCACGCCCTGCCCGGGGCGGGACGACGACGGCCGCACGCTGAGGATCTCCGTTTCCGAGGTCAGCGTATCCCCGTGGAAGAGCGGGGCCGGGAAGCGGATCTCGCTCAGACCGAGCTGGGCCACGATGGTTCCCTGCGTGATTTGCGTGACGGACTGGCCGATCAGGGTCGCGAGCGTGAACATCGAGTTGACCAGCCGCTGCCCGAACGGCTGCTGGGCACTCCACGCCGCGTCCAGGTGGAGGGCTTGGGTGTTCATCGTCATCGTGGTGAACAGGACGTTATCCGTTTCGGTGATGGTCCGCCCCGGACTATGCACATAGACGTCCCCGACCTGCAGCTCGTCCAGATACCGGCCGCGCTGCTCAATCCGGCGTCCGGCCCGCTGCCCCGGCGAGGCGTCCAGTCCGTGGCTCTCGCTCATGCTGTCAACCCCAATTCGCGTGCAATCAGCATCAGCTGGACCTCCGTGGTCCCCTCCCCGACCTCGAGGATCTTCGAATCGCGGTAGTGGCGGGAGACGAGGAACTCGTTCATGAATCCGTACCCGCCGAAGACCTGCGTCGCGTCCCGGGCGTTGTCCATGGCGGCCTCACCGGCGACCAGCTTAGCGATCGCGGCCTCCGTCTTGAACGGTTTGCCAGCCAGCATCTTTGACGCCGCCTTATAGTAGGCCAGCCGCGCGGTGTGGGCGCGGGTTTGCATGCGGGCGATCTTGAACGCGATCGCCTGGTTGGAACCGATGCTGCGGCCGAACTGCTCGCGCTCCTTGGCGTAGCGCACGGACTCATCAACGCACCCCTGCGCGGCACCCGTCGCGAGCGCAGCGATCGCCACCCGGCCCTCGTCGAGGATCGAGAGGAAGTTTGCGTACCCCCGGCCACGCTCGCCGAGCAGATTCTCCTCTGGCACGCGCACGTTCTTCAGCGTCAGCGGATGCGTGTCTGAGGCATTCCAGCCCACCTTGTTGTAGGCGGGCTCAGCCGTGAAACCCTCCGTGTCGGTCGGGACGATGATCGTGGAGATTTCCTTCTTGATGCTGCCGTCTTTACGCTCCGTCTGCCCGGTGACCGCGGTGACGGTGACGTGCTGCGTGATGTCGGTGCCGGAGTTGGTGATGAACTCCTTGGTCCCGTTGATGACCCATTCGCCGTTCTCCAGCTTGGCCGTCGTCCGCGTCCCCGAGGCGTCGGAACCCGCTTCGGATTCGGTCAGGCCGAACCCGGCGAGCGCCTCGCCGGCGGCGAGCTTCGGCAGCCACGTGGCCTTTTGCTCCGCCGTACCGAAGCGGTGGATGGGCATCGCACCGAGGGAGACGCCGGCCTCCAGAGTGATGGCGCACGACTGGTCGACGCGGGCGATCTCCTCTAGCGCCAGGGAGAGCGCAAAGTAGTCGCCGCCCATGCCGCCGTGTTCTTCCTCAAACGGCAGTCCGAACAGCCCCAACTGGCCCATTTGGGCCACGATCTCGTAGGGGAAGCTGTGTTCCTCGTCGTGCTTGGCGGAGACCGGAGCGATCACCTCTTGGGCGAAGTCGCGAACGGTCTCCACGAGATCCTGATACTCGTCTTCCAATTCAAAATTCGGCATGTTCATGCTCCTTCGCTGGCAGGTTCGGTGGCGGACGCCTCGCCAGCGTCGGGTGCAACGCTGGCCAGGACGTGGCTTTTGGGTACTTGGTCGCCGACCGCAACGTGCACGGTGACGATTCCGGAGACGGCGGCGAGCGCGGGGTGTTCCATCTTCATGGCCTCCACCGTGACGATCGGCTGCCCCGCTTCCACGCGATCGCCCGTGGAGGCGCTGAGTGAGACGACGGTGCCGGGCATCGGGGCCCGCAGGTCCGGGTCTCCCCCGGCGACCGCGCGCTTGAGCTGGGCCAAGTGCCGGTGCAGCTTGTCTCGGCGGCTGAGCAGCCGGACAGTCGCCGTCCGCCCGCCGGAGGCCAGCCACGCGGCTCCGGAGTCCTGATCCCACACCAACTTCGCGCTCACGCCGTCGCCGTCCAGCCGTGCCCGCCCGGCGTTGACCGTGACTCTCGCCGCGCCCGACTCACCGAGGGTGACGGGCACGGCCTCTCCGTCGACGTCCAGGTCATAGGTCCGACGCCGGTGCTCGCCGAGCCGCCAGCCGTCGCCCAGCTGCCACGGCCCCTGTCTCCCCGCAGCCGGGGGCGGGGCCGTCGCCGGGGCGCCCGCGTCCGGTACCAGCATCCCGGTGCCCAGGACGACCGCGGCGAAATCCAACTCCTCCCCGGTGAGCTCCCGGGAGGAGAATGCCCCGCGCCGGGCGATGAGGTTGGTGTCAAGCCGGCCCGCGGCGACGTCGTCGTCCGCAATGAGCGACCGCAGATACTCCACGTTCGTGGCGACGCCCAAGATCACGGTCTCTGCGAGGGCGCCGTCGAGGCGGTCGAGCGCCTCGGCCCGGTGGGCGCCGCGGGCGATGACCTTGGCGATCATCGGGTCGAACCCAGCGCTGATGGTGCCTGCTCCCTCGATGGCGGTATCGACGCGCAGGCCCTCCCCCTGCGGCAGTTCCACGTAGAAGGCTTTCCCTGCTGAGGGCAAGAAGTCGGCGGCGGGATCCTCGGCGTAGACCCTGGCTTCCACGGCGTGGCCGGACAAGCGCACGTCGTCCTGTCCAAAGGCCAGCGCCTGACCCGCCGCGATGCGCACCTGCTGCTCGACGAGATCGAGCCCCCGGCCCTCGACCCGAACCACCTCTTCTGTGACCGGGTGCTCCACTTGGAGTCGCGTGTTCATCTCCATGAAAAAGAACTCGTCCGGAGCCTCGTCGGAGACCAGGAATTCCACGGTACCGGCGCCCCGGTAGCCGACGGACTCGGCCGCACGCACCGCGGCGGCGCCCAACCGAGCGCGAATCTCCTCCCCCGCGCGGCCCAGGCCGTCCAACAACGGCGCGGGGGCTTCTTCGATGACCTTCTGATGGCGGCGCTGAAGGGAACATTCTCGCTCGGCGAGATGCACGGTCCTCCCGTGCCCGTCCGCGAGGACCTGGACTTCGATGTGCCGCGGCGTGGTGACCAGCCGTTCCAAGAAGAGGGTGTCGTCTCCAAAGGCGTTCCTCGCCGTACGCCGGGCCGAGGCCAGTGCGGCCGGCAGTTCCCCGGGTTCGGTGACCGCGAACATGCCCTTGCCGCCGCCGCCCGCGGACGGCTTGATGAGCAGGGGGTAGCCGATGGACTCCGCGGCCTCCGTGAGCTGCGCGTCGCTCAAGCCAGGTTCCGCAATACCCGGCACGACGGGCACGGAGTGGGCCTGCACGTGATTCTTCGAGCGGATCTTGTCCCCCATCAGGTTGATCGATTCGCTCGGTGGTCCGATGAACGTGATGCCAGCGGCCTCCAGCGCGCGGGCGAACTCCACATTTTCCGACAGAAAGCCGTAGCCCGGATGCACCGCCTGGGCTCCGGTGCTGCGGCACGCGGCGAGGATGACCTCGATGTTGAGGTAGGTGTCTGCAGCGGAGGGGTGCTCGGCATCGCCGAGCCCGACGGCCTCGTCGGCCTGGCGCACATGCAGCGCGTCGGCGTCGTCCGGGGCATACACCGCGATGGAGCGGATGCCGAGCCGGCGGAGGGTGCGGATGATCCGCACCGCGATTTCGCCTCGGTTGGCGACGAGGACGGTTTCAAAGAGGTCAGTCATGGTCAGTCCTACATCCGGAAGACGCCGAAGCCGGAGTCCGGCAACGGCTGGCGCGAGCAGACGTCGAGGGCGAGGCCCACCACGCGGCGGGTGTCCGCCGGGTCGATGATGCCGTCATCCCACAGGCGGGCGGTCGAGTAATAGGGATTGCCCTGCGCCTCGTACTGAGCGCGGATGGGCTCGGTGAACTCCGCCTCTTGCTCGGCGGTGAACTCGCCGCCGTGGGCTTCGATCCCGTCCCGTTTGACGGTGGCCAGCACGCTGGCCGCTTGGTTTCCGCCCATCACCGAGATGCGCGCCGCCGGCCACATCCACAAAAAGCGTGGCGAATAGGCCCGCCCACACATGGAGTAATTGCCGGCGCCAAAGGAGCCTCCAATGACTACCGTGAGCTTGGGAACCCGCGTGGTGGCGACCGCGGTGACCATCTTGGCCCCGTGCTTGGCAATGCCTCCGGCCTCATACTCTCGGCCCACCATGAATCCTGAGATGTTCTGCAGGAAGAGCAACGGAACACCTCGCTGATCGCACAGTTCAATGAAGTGCGCTCCCTTTTGCGCGGACTCCGCGAAGAGGATGCCGTTGTTGGCGACGATCCCGACGGGGTGGCCGTGGATCCTCGCGAAACCGGTCACCAAGGTCTCTCCGTAGTTCGCCTTGAACTCGTGGAACTCACTACCGTCCGTGATGCGGGCGATGACCTCGCGCACGTCGAAGGAGGTGTTGAGGTCAGTCGGCACGGCGCCGTAGAGACCCTCCGGATCCACGACCGGCTCCATGGCCTCGGCGACCTCCCACGCGGGCCGCTCGGGTGGCGGGAGCGTCTCCACGATGTCCCGAACCATCTGGAGGGCGTGCTCGTCATTCTCGGCCAAGTGGTCGACGACGCCGCTCGTTTTGGCGTGGACCTCACCGCCGCCGAGTTCCTCGGCTGTGACGACCTCGCCCGTGGCGGCCTTCACGAGGGGTGGCCCCCCGAGGAAAATGGTGCCTTGGCCGCGGACGATCACCGATTCGTCGCTCATCGCCGGCACGTAGGCCCCGCCCGCGGTGCAAGAGCCCATGACGGCGGCAATCTGCGGGATTTTGGCCGCAGACAGCTGGGCCTGATGGTAGAAAATGCGGCCGAAGTGATCCTTATCCGGAAACACCTCGTCCTGCAGGGGGAGAAACGCGCCTCCCGAATCGACCAAGTAGATGCACGGGAGGCGGTTCTCCCGGGCGATCTCTTGGGCGCGCAGGTGCTTCTTCACGGTCATCGGGAAGTAGGTTCCACCCTTGACCGTCGCGTCATTGCACACGATCATCACGTGCCGGCCGTGCACCAGGCCAACGCCGGCGATGACGCCCGCGGCCGGCGCGCCGCCGTCGTACATGTCCTCAGCCGCGAGGGGTGCGATTTCCAGAAACGGGGATCCCTCGTCGAGGAGCTGGTCGATGCGCTCGCGAGGGAGCAGTTTGCCGCGGTCGACGTGGCGTTGGCGGGCCTTCTCCGGGCCTCCGCGGGCGGCCGTAGCGAGCCGCTGGCGCAATTGATCCACCAAGGCGCGCTGGGCTGCCTGGTTGGCCGCAAACGCGGGGGAACCGGCGTCCACGTGGGTCTGCAGAGTCTCCATCGACTTCTTCCTTGTTAAGGATCACTAACTTAAAAACAGGTTAGTGTTGATTAACCACTGGTGTCCACCCCTGACTGTGAGGCAGGACACCTAGACTGTTGAACCGCTGCCACCGACAGGATGGAACGATGAGCGAGACGCCGAGCGCCCCCGAGAGGCGGCACAGCAAAGAGGACCGCAGGGCCACCTATTTGGCCGCCGCGGCACGGCTTTTTGCGGCCAACGGCTACCGGGGCGTGTCCATCGAAGACCTCGGTGCCGCCTGCGGGGTGAGCGGGCCCGCCGTCTACCGGCACTTCGCCAACAAGCAGGCCGTGCTGGCCGAACTCTTGCTGGGGGTCAGCCGCTCCCTACTCGACGGCAGCACCATGGTGGCCGACGATTCGCTGGCGGCCGACGTCGTGCTGCAGCGCCTGATCGAGTTTCAGGCGGACTTCGCCCTGAACAACCCTGAGGTCATCCGCGTCCACGATCGCGACCTCGCGAGCCTCGATCCGGAACCTGCCGGCGAGGTGCGGCGCCTGCAGCGAGAGTACATCCGCGTCTGGACCGACCAGCTACGGCTGCTGCACCCGAACGAGTCGGCCGACGGCGCCCGCCAGCGCGCACAGGCCGTCTTTGGCTTGCTGAACTCGACCCCACACTCCAACACCCGGGAAGCAGCGTCAACACAGAGGTCACGCCTCGTCGCGATGGCATGGGCCGCCCTGCAAGCACCGGTACCCTAGAGACGGAAGGCCCGCCGCAACGCAGCGCCGGGTCAGCACGTGAACCCGACGGAGCGGATCGCTCCGAGGCAAGGAATGAGGAACGCCGTGAACCTACGCCCCGTGGAGCCAGCGGATCTCGACTGGTTTTTTGAGCACCAGCAGGACCCCGAGGCCAACACCATGGCTGGTTTTACCGCTAAGAACCCCGCAGACCGCGGGGTGTTTGACCACCACTGGTCCACCATCCTGTCCGATCCGGAGATTACCGTGCGCACCATTGAGCACGAGGACGCCGTGGTGGGCTACGTCGGCGCGTACCCCAACGAGGGCTACCCAGAAGTCACGTTCTGGACGGATAAGCAGTATTGGAGCCGAGGCATCACCACGAGCGCGGTGGACGCCTTCCTCGCCGAATACGCCGAGCGCCCCATCCGCGCCCGCGTTGTAACGGACAACGTCGGCTCGCAGAAGGTGCTGGAGCGCCGCGGCTTCACCATCGTCGGTGAGGCGGAGGGCTTCGCCAATGCCCGTGCCGCCGTCGTCAAGGAATACATCATGGAGCTCGCCTAGGAGATCCCCATGCCCACCCGCCGTCCGACGGCCCAAGACGTCGCAAAACGCGCCGGGGCCTCCCGGAGCGCTGTCTCCATGGTCATGAACGGCACCGCAGACGGGAACGTGTCAGCGGACCTGCAGGATAGGATTCGCCGCGCGGCGGCCCAGCTCGAATACACGCCGCATCCCATCGCGTCGGGGCTGCGCCGCCAGCGCTCCCAGATGATCGGGATCGTTACCGACGAGGCCGCGTCCAGCCCCTTTGCTGGCCGCATGCTGGCGGGGGCGTCACAGGCCGCCGCCGCGCAGGGCTATCTCACCGTCATCGCCGATGCGGGCGGGCCGGCGGCGGACACCTCCCACTTCGTGGAGGAACTGCGCCGCCGGCGCGTCGACGGGCTCATCCTCGCCACACAGTCGCTGCGGACGATCCACGTGGCGGACGGGCTGCGCCGGCAGCCCTCGGTACTCGCCAACTGCCGCGACGCCGCGGGGACGATGGCCGCCATTATCCCGGACGAGGAACGCGGCGGGCGCGAGGCGACGGAGCACCTGCTTGCTCTGGGGCACCGCAGGATCGTGTGGATTGGCGGTGGGAATGACATCGACGCCCGCCCCGCGCGTATCCGCGGCTTCCAGACAGCACTGGCGTCGGCCGGCCTGCCGCCCGGTGAAGTCGTCGAGGCCGGCTGGGATATCGACGACGGTTTCCGAGCCGCTGAGGTTCTGTTCTCACGAGAGACCGAGGTACGCCCCCATGCCCTGTTCTGCGCCAACGACCGCGTCGCGACGGGCGCGCTGCTGGCCGCCCGAACCGCCGGCCTCGGCGTGCCCGGCGACGTTTCCATCATGGGCTACGACGATCAACGGCACCTCGCCGACGCCACGGTCCCCGGACTGACGACGATGGCCCTGCCCCACGAGGGCATCGGCCGCGTCGCCGCCGAGCGGCTCATCGCGGCCCTCGACGGGCAGGCGATGATCGGAACGGACACCACGCTGCTCGAATGCCCTCTGGTGGTCCGGGGCTCCACGGGCCCACGCCCGTGACCGGCCCGCCGAGGCCGCCCCGGCTGAACGAGTCAGTCGCTAACGCGATACTCCACGGACATCGTCTCCAGGGCCCAGGCGTCGGCGACCGCTCCTGTGACGCGCACGGCCCACTCCTCGCCGGCCTCCGGGTAGGCGCGCACCGTGTGGGAGACGCTGCCGCCCCGGAAGGCCTCGACGATGCTGCGGTCGATGAAGACGCGGGCGCCCTCGGCCGCGATCGCCAGGACCGGCCGCTCCCCCGCCTCGGAGACCAGCAGCACCTCGATCTCGGCGCCCGCTGCGACGGCTCCGGCCACGGCGATCTCCGCCGGGTCCGAGACGACGTGGACGGGCCCGGGTTCGAGCGTTGCGCGGCTGCCCCGCAGGGCCGCCAGTTCGGGTGCGGGTGCGACGACGAGGCGCTCGGCCTCCAGCCCGAGGGTTCGCGGTAGCGTCAGCACGCCGGCCCAGCCAGCGGCGTCGGCGTAGGTTTCCGCGCGTCCCTCCCAGGACCAGCCCCACATGAGCGTCCTGTCTTCCTCCGCGAGCGCCTGCGGTGCGTAGAAGTCGGGTCCGGTGTCGGCCCGTCCGCCTGCAGTGGGCGCGAACCGCAGCAAGGTGCCGGCCTCGTCGGTTTCGATGTCTCCGACCAGGTAGGCAACGCTTTCGAGGCGGTGCCTGTCATCCACCCAGCGCCACAACGAGAGCAGCAGGACCCAGCGTCCGTCGAGCTCGACGAGCTGCGGGCACTCCCAGATCTCCGCCTCGGCCCACTCGCGGGCGACGCCGTCACCCGTATCCAGGAAGCGACCCAGATACCGCCACGACGTCAGGTCCTCGGCATCGTAGAGCAGCAGCGCGGGATCGCCGCCGCGCGAACCGGCGCCCTGGAGCGCGTAGCGGCGGCCGGCGAACGTGAAGAGGAACGGGTCGCGCACATCCGTGAACGATTCACCGCGCGGCATGCCTGTGGCCGGGGCCGGCGCCTTCTCCCACGCGTTGAGCTCGGAATCGCTGCTGCGGGCGAGCAGCACGGCCGATGCCCCGCCGTCTTGGCGCACGCCCGTGTAGACCAGCGTGGGTGTGCCGGCGTCCACGGTGGCGACGCCGGACCAGCAGCCGAAGGCGTCGCCTGCGTCGTCGTCCGGGGAGATCGCGACGGGATGCTCGCGCCATGAGACGAGGTCGGCAGAACTCAGGTGGGCCCAGGAGATCCGGTGGTGACGCGCCGATTCGGGGTTGTACTGGCAGAAGACATGGTACCGCCCGTCGTGGCGGAGCAGCCCGTTCGGGTCGTTGAGCCAGCCCGCCTCCGGCCTCGGGTGGATGACGGGTCGGAGAGGATCCGACGTCGCGGCGGCGGCACCGTGCGTGTCGTGGTGGTTGACCTGCGTTGTCACAAGCGGTCCTTTCATGTGGGGATCTACTTTCCGACGCCGGCGGTCAGGCCGGCCCGCAGGCTGCGTTGACCGAAGAAGAACACGACCAGTGCGGGGAGCATGGAGAGGATCACGCCGGCGAGCACCACGGAGATGCTGCCCGTGCCCATGTTGCCCTGCAGGGAGACCAGCCCGAGCGGCAGGGTGAAGTTCTCTTCGGAGATGGTCAGGATCAGCGGTCGGAAGAACTCGTTCCAGTGGTAGTTGAAGGCGAGGATGCCCACGATCGCCATACCCGGCGTCGCCAGCGGCAGGTAGACGGACCGGAAGATCCGCCACTGACTGGCCCCGTCGATTTCGGCCGCCTCGGCGAGTTCCGCCGGGACGCCCATGAAGTACTGGCGCATCAGGAACGTGCCGAAGGCGGTCGGGATGGCGGGGATGATGAGCGCGAGCAGCGTGTCCGCCAGGCCCATGCCGCGGATGATCATGAAGACGGGCACGATCGTCACCTGGACGGGGATCATCATGGTGGCCAGGACCAGCCCGAAGAGCAGCTTGTTGCCCTTGAACTTCAGGCGGGCGAACGCGTAGCCGGCCATGGCCGCCGTCATCATCTGCCCGGCGGCGATCAATCCGGTCATCAGGGCCGAGTTCACGACCAGCCGGATCATGTCGATCTGCGCGAACACCTCGGAGTAGGACGTGAAGTCCGGGTCCCACGGGATGAACCGGGGCGGGAGGTCGAACGACTCGGACGGGAGCCGCAGCGAAGTGGAAAGCGTCCACATCACGGGCCCGAGTGTCAGCACGGCCGCCACGAGGAGAACCACGAGGCGCCCGACGTATGCGCTCGTGACGGGCTTGCGCGCCGCGCGGCGCCGGGGCGCCGGGGCTTTCTTGTCGATTTGTGTAGTCATGGGTGCCTCACTGGTAGAAGACGAATCGGCGGCTGAGCTGGAACTGCACGTAAGTGACGGCCATGATCAGCAGCATCAGAACGAGACCGATGGCGGAGGCGCGGCCGAACTCGAGCTGCTCGAACGCCGACTCGAAGACGACCATGACCGCGCTGCGGGTCGAATCTCCGGGACCGCCACGGGTCAGCACGTACGGCTGGTCGAAGACCTGCAGTGCCGTGATGACGGCCATGACCGACGCCACGAGGGTGGTTGGGCTCAGCAGGGGCATCGTCACGTTCAAGAACTTCTTGATCCCGGAGGCACCGTCCAGCTCGGCCGCCTCGTAGACCTCCTTCGGGATGTTCCCCAAGCCGCCGACGAACAGCAGGAAGGAGAACCCGAAGTTCTGCCACACGTAGACGATGATGACGACGGCGGCCGCGCCGGCCGGCGTCGTCAGCCACGGCACCGGAGCCAGGCCGACGAGGCCGATCAGCCAGTTCACGACGCCGAACTGCTCGTTGAACAGGTAGCCCATGAAGATCGAAACCGACGCGGCGGAGAGCACCAGCGGGAAGAAGAACGTCGAGCGGAAGAAGACGCGGAGCCAGTCCGGCAGCCGCTCCTGAATCATGCTGGCTAGCACCAGGGCGATGCCCAGCTGCAGGGTCACCGCGATGATCACGAAGACGATCGTGTTCAGGAAACTGACGCGAACCGTCGGGTCCAGCGCGATGTCGGCAAAGTTCGCCAGGCCCACGAATTCTGGCCGGGAGATGATGTCCCAGCGGAAGAAGGCCAGGACGAGCGAGCCGATGATCGGCACGATCGTGAAGATACCCATGCCGACGATCGTCGGTGCGAGCAGCACCCATGCGAACAGGTTGTTCGTGCGTCGGCGCGGTGCCGGCTTCGGTCGCGACGGCGGGGTCGTTCCTGCGTGTCCGGAGGCGCTCCGGCGGCTCATCTTGCTGCTCATCAGCTGCTCCCGAGGACGAGGTTGAGGTCGCTGTCCAAGCTCTGCAACGCGGATCGGGTCTGCCGCGAGGATCCGCTGACCGCGTTGGTCACGTTTTTGATCAGGGCGTTTTCGACGGCCGCCTGCTCCGGCGGGGCCGGAATCGGCCCGGAGGTCGGGAAGCGGTCCAGCGTTTCGTAGAAGACCGGCCAGTTCTTGGGGCCGGTTTCCGCGTAGAAGGCCTCGTTCACCATCGACCGCCGTGTCGGCGTCGTCGTCGGTGCGGGCATGGCCAGCTCCATGGATTCGCGTCGAGCCGTGAACTTCACCCACTCCCACGCGGCGTCCTTGTTCTGCGCGGTGCGCATGATGGCGTACCCCGCCGTGCCGAACTGGTGGCGCTGCGTGCGGTTGCGTGGGAAGAACTGGACGTCGAAGTCGTCGCTCCCCATCCCCGCTTCGTGCAGGCCCTGCGCCCAATAGCCGCCGGCCGGCGTCGCGCCGACGCGCCCGCTCGAGAAGAGCCCGACGAGCGAGGTGCCGCCACCGCCTTCGGGGCGGACGCCCAGGCCTTCGGCGACGAGCTCGCGCATGTAATCGAAGGATTCGAAGACGCTCTCGTCGAGGGCGTTCGAGCCGTCCCAGATGAAGCCGCCGCCGCGCGTAGAGCGAGCCGGATCGTCGGGGTAGAACGCGTCCCAGAGCCAGTCCCCGCCCGGCGCCTTGCGCTCGGTCAGGAAGGACGTGTCGTTGTTGTAGAGCCACGGGACGATGCCGCCGAAGAGGCGGTTGGTCCAGTAGTACGGGGTGAAGCCCGCACCCTGGGACTTCTTCATCGCCCGGAGCATCTCGGTGAAGTCGTCCTGCGTCCAGTCATCCGCCGGACGGTCGAGGCCCGCTGCGTGCAGCGTGTTGACGTTCAAGTACATGTCCGCGGCATTCCAGTCGATCGGCAACTGGAAGAGGCTGCCTTGGTACATGAACGCCTCGACGAGGCTCGGGTGCACATCGTCGAAGTACTCCCGCAGCTCATCCGCGTCGCGGCGGATGTATTCGTCCAGGGGTTCAGCGAGTTTCTCCGCGAACAGCTGGGCGCCTTCCGTCGCCACGTAGACGATGTCCGGCGGGTTTCCGGCCGCCACCATGGTCAGGATCTTCGCGAAGAAGTCCTTCCAGTCCGCGCCCTGAATGGCCTGGATGTGAACGTTGATTTCCGGAAACTCCCGGTGGAAGTCCTCCGCGAGCACCCTGCGCCCCTCCGCGTCGGCGCTGTTGCCCAGGATGGCGACGGTCAGCCCGCCGGCATCCCGGCCAGGAATGTCGTTGCCCGTCAGTCGCGGCCAGGATCCGATCGTCACCCCCGCCAGTCCCAGTCCGCCCAGCGTCAGAAGCCCGCGCCGGGTGAGGTTTGTGGCGGTCGAACCGCCGATGTGTTGTGTCATGATCCCTTTCCTAACACGTGTCAGGTCTGGGTTTAAAAGTAAGCCCGGCGATGCCGGGGTGTCAAGGATCACATTTCTCAGGAGGGTCCGTGCGCGGTCCCGGCGCCTCCGGGACCGCAAATGCGGCTGCGGCCGGCCACACATGTGACCGGCCGCAGCCACCAGGGCCCTGTTCGGAGCCGGTTTCTAGACCAGCAGCTGCGCCCCCGGGATCGCGTCCAGCAGATTGGACGTGTAGTCCGTCTTCGGGTTCGCGAAGATCTCATCCGTCTTCCCGGACTCGACCAGCTGGCCGTTCTTCATGACCACCACGTCGTCGGCGATCTGACGCACGACGGCGAGATCGTGGGTGATGAACAGGTAGCTCAGGCCCAGCTCGGCCTGCAGCTTGTTGAGCAGCTCGAGCACCTGGGCCTGCACCAGCACGTCCAGCGCGGAGACGGCCTCATCGCAGATGATCACCTCCGGCTCCAACGCCAAGGCGCGGGCGATCGCGATGCGCTGGCGCTGCCCGCCGGAGAGCTCGTTGGGGAATCGGTGCATCGTCGATGCCGGCAAGGAGACGTGCTCCAACAGTTCCTTGACCTTGTTCTGGCGCGACTTCGCGTCCCCGATGCCGTGAATCTTCAACGGCTGCTCGATGGTCCGGAAGATGCTGTACATCGGGTCCAGCGAACCGTAGGGGTCCTGGAAGATCGGCTGGACACGGCGACGGAACCGGAAAAGTTCCTTTTCGCTGAGCTGGCCCATGTCCTCACCGTCGAACCGGATGGTGCCGCTGGTCGGCTTGAGCAGGTTGAGCACCATCTTCGCCACAGTGGACTTGCCGGAGCCGGACTCGCCGACCACCGCCGTCGTCGTCCCGCGCTTGACGTTGAATGACACGTGATCCACCGCCGTGAAATCGGACTTGGTGAAGCCCTTTTCCCGGATCTTAAACACCTTGGTGAGGTCCTGGATCTCGAGGACGTTGTCCGTGCTCGTTGCGGACTTCTCTGCGGCCGCGTCGTTGTCCATCCGCTGGGAGGACAACGACGGCGCCGCGCCGATCAGGCGCTGCGTGTAGGGGTGCTGCGGGTTGCGCAGCAGCTCCAGCGCCGGGCCCGACTCCACGACTTGACCCTTGTACATGACCACGACTTTCTCGGCGCGCTCCGCGGCGAGGCCCAGATCGTGGGTAATGAACAAGACGGCCGTGCCGCGCTGGGCGGTCATCTGATCCAAGTGGTCCAAAATCTGGCGCTGCACGGTCACGTCCAGCGCGGACGTCGGCTCATCCGCGATGAGCAGGCGCGGCTGGCAGGACAGGCCGATCGCGATCAGCGCGCGCTGACGCATACCGCCCGAGAACTCGTGCGGATACTGCTTGGCGCGGCGCTCGGCGTCGGGCAAGCCGGCGTTGGAGAGCGCCTCAGCCACCTTCTGGTTCATGTTCCCGCCGCCGAGGCCGTTGGCCTTGAGCGTCTCCTTGACCTGGAAACCGATCTTCCAGACCGGGTTGAGGTTGGACATCGGGTCCTGGGGCACCATGCCGATCTCATCGCCACGGATGGCGCGGAACTGCTTGTCCGTCGCCGACGCATAGTCCTTGCCGTCGTAGATGATCTGGCCGCCGGTGACCTTGCCGTTCTTCGCCAAGAGGCCCATCGCGGCGAGCGCGATGGTGGACTTACCGGAGCCGGACTCCCCGACGATGGCCACGGACTCCCCCGGGTACACCGTGAGGTTCGCGCCGCGGACGGCCTTGACCGGGCCATTGGGCGTGGAGAACGTGATCTCCACATCCTTCATATCCAGCAATGGCTGCTCGGAATTGTTCAGGTTTTCCATGACTCAGGCCTTCCGCGACTTCGGGTCCAGCGCGTCACGCAGGGCATCGCCCAGCATGATGAAGCTCAACACGGTGATGGACAGGGCAAGCGCAGGCCAGAAGAGGATCTGCGGATCATTGCGGACCGAGATCTGCGCATTCGAGATGTCGTTACCCCAGCTGACTACGCTCGGCGGCAGGCCAATGCCCAGGTAGGACAACGTGGCCTCGGCGACGATGTAGGTACCCAGCGAAATGGAGGCCACCACGATGATCGGCGAGAGCGAGTTCGGCAACACGTGTCGAATCAGCGCGCCGAACTTGGACACGCCGAGGGCCCGGGCGGCCATCACGTAGTCGGCGCCCTTCGCCTCGATCACCGCGCCGCGCGTGATGCGGGCCACCTGCGGCCAGCCGAAGATCACCAGAACCAGCGTCACGGTCCAAGGACTCTGATTGTCGCGGAACGCTGGCAGCTGCATCATCACGATGGCGCCGAGGATCAGCGGCAACGCGAAGAAGATGTCGCCAGTGCGGGCCAGCACGGTGTCCACCCAGCCGCCGTAGTAACCGGCCAGCGCGCCGATCGTGCCGCCGACGATCACGACGCCGATCGTCGTAAACAGGCCGACCAGCACAGAGGCCTGCGCACCGAAGATCAGGCGCGCGTAGATGTCACAGCCCTGATAGGTGAACCCGAGCGGGTGGCCCGGTTCGGCGCCACCCCGGGCGTTCTCCAGCGAGCAATCGCGCGGGCCCACGGATGTAAACCATTGCGGGAAGACGGAAACGACGATGATCCCGAGGATCATGATGACCGAGATGATGAATAGCGGCTGCTTGCGCAGGTTGCGCCACGACTCGGCCCAGAAGCTCAGGGGCTCACTCGTGGTGTTGACCGTGTCCACGCCCTGCAGGGGGGTTTCGTCGAGCGGGGCCACGAAGTGCTCGATGTGCCGCTTGGACTGCTTGCCGCGGTGCTTGACGTCGGAAATATCTGCGCTCGCCGCGCTCTGGTTCTCAATGTTCTCAGGCATAACGAATCCTCGGGTCAAGCAGGGCGTACAGCAAGTCGACGATCAGGTTGGCGACCACGAAGATCAGCACCATGACACTGACGACGGCGACGACGGTCGGCGTCTCACCGATCTTGATGGCGTCCAACAGCACGCTGCCGATGCCGGGAACGTTGAAGACGCCCTCGGTGACGATCGCTCCGCCCATGAGCATGCCCAAGTCGGCGCCGAGGAAGGTCACGACGGGAATCATTGAGTTGCGCAGCACGTGCACGATGATGACGCGGGGGCGGCTCAGGCCCTTCGCTGTGGCGGTCCGCACGTAATCCGCGCTGAGATTCTCGGCGACCTGCGTCCGGCTCAGGCGGATGACGTAGGCCAGTGACACGAGGCCAAGAACGATCGCCGGCAGGATCAAGTCAGACCAACCGGCCTCACTACCGACGGTCGGTGTGGTCCACCGCAGTTCAACACCGACGACGTACTGCAGCACGAAGCCGAGGACGAAGGTCGGCACGGAGATCACGACGAGGGAAAGGACCAGGACGGTCGAATCGAACAGCTTGCCCTTGCGCAAGCCGGCGAACACACCGAAGATGATGCCGAAAACCGCCTCGATGGCCAGCGCCATCACGGCGAGGCGGGCGGTGACGGGCATGGCCCGGGCGACGACGTCGTTCACGGCCTGGCCGGAGAACGTTTGGCCCAAGTCGAGGGTGAGCAAATTCTTGAGGTAGAGCCCGTACTGGACCCAGAACGGTTGATCGAGGTTGTACTGGGCGCGCAGGTTGGCCTCGACGGCCTCGGACATCGGTTTGCCGCCGGAGAGCGCGGCGATGGGGTCTCCGGTGGCGAAGACCAGGAAGTAGACCAGCAGCGTGGCCCCGAAAAAGACGGGGAGCATGTGCAGGAATCTCCGGAGGGTGTACATCAGCATGGAGAGAAGTTCCTTTAGACGTGAGACCGGGCGGCGAGGAGATCATCCTCGCCGCCCGCGTCTTGGCGATCAGGCGTGATGCCTAATCAGATTGGGCGTTAGCCCTTGGTGATCTGGTGGTACAGGACCTTGCCGTCCCAGCCCAGCTCGACGTTGTCGACCTGAGTGCTCCAGCCGGCCTGCTTGGCCTGATACCACAGCGGCAGCACCGGCAGATCCTCGAAGAGGATCTCCTGTGCCTCGTTGAAGATCGTCGCCGCTTCCTCAACACTGGCGGCCTGCAGACCCTCATCCAGCTTCGCGTCGAAGTCGGGGTTCGAGTAGCGGCCGTCGTTCGAGCTTGCGCCTGTGCCGTAGAGCGGTCCGAGGAAGTTGTACAGCGACGGGTAGTCGCCCACCCAGCCGGCACGGGAGATGCCCGGCAGAGCATCGGTGTTGGCCAGCTCACGCATTTCCTTGAAGGTAGCCTTCGCGTCCAGCTCCGCCTGGATGCCCAGGTTCTCACGCAGCTGGTTGGTGATGGCCTCGATGTACTCCTTGTTGCCCGCACCGTCCGTGTTGGACGTGTACAGGAGCACCTCGCCCTCGGGCCACGGCGAAATCTCATTCGCCTGATCCCAGAGTTCCTTGGCCTTCTCCGGGTTGTACTCGAGCACCTCGTTGCCCGGGATCTCGGCCGAGAAGCCGTTCAGGACCGGAGCCGTGAACTCAGTGGCCACTTCCTTGGTCCCCATGAAGATCTGGTCGATAATCTGCTGGCGATCGAACGCCATCGAGATCGCCTGACGGCGCAGCTGACCCGCCTCACCCTGGAAGTTCTCGTTGTAGCCCGGGATCACCATGGTGGCGTTGCCGGCGTAGGGCTGGGACACGCTGCGGCCCTCAAGGTCCGACTCGTAGTTCTCGAGCGCGCTAGGCGGCATTTCGTCGAGCACATCGAGGTTGTCCGAGAGCAGGTCGTTGTAGGCAGAATCGTAGCTGTCGTAAATCTTGAACAGGATGCCATCGTTGGCCGGCTCACGCGGGCCCTCGTAGTCCTCGTTCGGGACCAGGCTGATCTGCGTCTCGTGCTGCCAGCCGTCCTCGGCCAGCACGTACGGACCGTTGGAGACCGGCGCCTGACCGAAGGCCTCCATGTCCTCAAAAGCCACCTCGGGCAACGGCATGTAGGCCGAGTAGCCAAGGCGCAGCGGGAAATCAGATTCCGGCTGCTGCAACTCCACCGTGAAGGTGTAGTCATCCACCACGGTGAGGCCGGAGAGCTCGTCGGCGCCGTTCTCATCGGACTCGCTGTAGCCAGCGAAGCCCTCAAAGAAATAGGAGCCCTTCTGAGCGTTGTCCGAGTCAGCGGCGTAGTTCCACGCGTCAACGAAGGAGTGCGCGGTCACCTCCGAGCCGTCGGAGAACGTGTGGCCTTCCTTGATCTTGATGGTCCAGGTCTGGTTGTCCTCAGACTCCACCGATTCGGCCAGCTCCTCCTGGAGCGAGCTGTCAGCGGCGTACGAGTACAGACCCTGGAAGATCTGCTCGACGACGCGGCCGCCGCCCACCTCGGAGGTATCCGAGGGGATGAGGCCGTTCTGCGGCTCGGTGTTGTGGGCGGTGACGACGCCGCTGGTCGCTTCGTTCTCCCCGCCGCCTTCGCCGCCGCCGCAAGCGGTCAGCGTCAGGGCCAGCGCCGAGGTCACGGCGACTGACTGCAGTACGCGATTCATGCGCATTCAATAACTCCTTGATAATTTTCGAGCAGAAAAGACCGTGATGTGAAGCAGGTCTCATTCCCTCTCGGTATTGAGGCTCAACGCCTCAACCCACGGAACCCTACAGGCCATCAAGCACACGTGTGGGGCAGATCATGGGTCTGAAACAGAAAATTTATGACTTTGAAACGTTTGATGCAAATCACACGAGCGTGATAAGTGACGCTGGATCGCGGAGAATCCCCGCCGTTCCGGCCAGGAAGCGCGAGGCCTGCGCCCCATCTACGAGGCGGTGGTCAAAGCTCAGACTGAGCGTCATCACCTCGCGCAGCGCCACCTCGCCCTGGTACTCCCAGGGTTGGACGCGCACCTGACCGAGCCCCAAAATTCCCGCTTCACCTGGATTCAAGATCGGCGTGCCAGCATCGATGCCGAAGACACCGATGTTGGTGATGGAGAAGGTCCCACCCCGCAATTCGTCCTGCCGCGTCTTCGACGTCCGCGCACGGTCAACGAGGGCGGCCGTCGCCTCCGCCAGCGCGGCGAGATCAAGGGACTGAGCGGCCTTAATATTCGGAACCAGCAAGCCACGCTCCGTCGCCGCGGCGATACCCAGGTTCACGTCATGGAACCGGATGATGTCCCCGGCCTCCTCATCCCACGCCGAATTGAGCTCCGGGACACGGGCCAGCTGCAGGCACACGGCCTTGGCCACCAACGTCAGCGGCGTGAGTTTGGCCTGCCCCGGTTGCTGGGCGGCCCGGAGCCTCTCGAGCAGGCGCATCGACTCGGTGACATCCACGGTCAAGAACTCGGTCGCATGAGGCGCGGTGTACACCGAGTCGCTCATGGCCCGCGCCATGGCCCGCTGCACCGAGGAGATTCTGACCCGCTCACACCGTGTCCCGTCGTCGCGGGCCTCCGACTGGGGAGCCGCGCCCTCCGCCGCGGCGGAGCCGTGCTGGCCGGCGGATTCCACATCCGCGCGCGTGATCAAGCCCTGCGGGCCACTACCCGTTAGCTCGTCGAGACAGACCCCGAGGTCCTTGGCGAGTTTGCGCACGGGCGGCGTGGACCGAGGCCGCTCAGCTGGGTGCGCGACGGCGTTGGATGCTTGGGTGTCCACCGCGGGAGGTGCCGCGGTGCCGGCATCAGCTTCTGACCCCGAGCCGCCGGCGGGAACGGCCACCCGACGGCGACGCTGCGGGCGCCGTCCCGTCTCCACCGCAGCCCCGTACCCGACCAAATTTGGCTCACGAGCCGGCGTCGTGACCTGCTCGGCTGCCGACTCCGACGCGGCGTCCGCTGAGGAGCCGCCGTCCTGCGCGCCCGATCCGGCGGGCTGATCCACCTCGAAGGCCAGCAGCGGCTGGCCCACCTCGACGATCGCGCCTGGTTCCGCGAAGATCCGCGTGACGACACCCGAGTACGGGCTCGGCAACTCCACCAACGCCTTGGCCGTCTCCACATCAGCGATCACTTGGTTGAGGGAAACCGTCTCGCCTTCAGTGACCTTCCACGCCACGACTTCCGACTCGGTCAGGCCCTCGCCGAGGTCCGGTAGGTTAAAGACCTTTTGCATCACGCGTCTCCTCCCTGCCGTGCGGCGGACGGTCCTGCCGCGGCCCCGTTCAACGAACTCGTGCGCTCCAAGACGGAATCCACGCCATCCAAGATGCGGTCGAGATCGGGCAAGTGGTGCTGCTCCAATTTGGAGGGCGGGTAGGGAATGTCGAAGCCCGTAACCCGAACCGGCGGTTGCTCCAAATGATAGAAACAGCGCTCCGTCAGGCTCGCCGCGAGTTCGGCACCCAGACCAGCGAACTGACCGGCCTCGTGCGTGATCACCACGCGCCCCGTTTTCCGGACCGACGCTTCCAACGGACCAAAGTCCACCGGAGACAACGAGCGCACGTCGATCACCTCGACGCTCACGCCCTCGTCGGCGGCCGCCGTGGCCGCGTCGATGGCCGTCTTGACGAGCGGACCATAGGCGATGAGCGTGACCTGATCGCCGGGAACCACCACGCGAGCCGCTCCGAGCGGCAGGTCGGCCTCCGCCTCCAGATCCACCTCGGCCTTCTCGTGATAGCGCCGCTTAGGCTCAAAAAAGATCACCGGATCATCGCAGGCAATCGACTGGCGGATCATGGTGTAAGCGTCCTGCGGGTTGGAGGGGCTGACCACCCGGAGGCCGGCCGTATGCGCAAAATAGGCCTCCGGAGATTCCGAGTGGTGCTCGGGCGAACCGATGCCGCCGCCGAACGGGATGCGGATAGTCAGCGGCATGGCCACGTGCCCGCGGGTGCGGTACCGCAGCTTGGCCACTTGGCTCACGATTTGGTCAAACGCCGGGTAGACGAACCCGTCAAACTGGATCTCGACCACGGGCCGGAACCCGCGGTAGGCCAAGCCCACGGCGGTGCCGACGATGCCCGACTCGGCGAGCGGGGAATCGAGCACGCGCTGGGCGCCGAATTCCTTCTGCAACCCGTCCGTGATGCGGAAGACTCCGCCGAGCGTTCCGACGTCCTCCCCCATGACCAGGACCTTGTCGTCCTCGGCGAGCGCGGCGCGCAAACCCCTGTTGATGGACTGCCCGAAGGTCAGAGTCCGTAGTCCTGTGGCTTCACTCTGCTGCGTGCTCACTGTCCCTCCCCCTCCACGAGCTCGAGGTACCGGCCATACTGCTCCCGTTGGCGCCGGAGCCACGCATGGTCCTCGGCGTAGACGTTCTCAAAGACCTGCTCCCATTCCGGGTCCGCCATGCCGGTAACCCCGGCGCGCAGGGCCTCGGCCACCTCGTCGGCCCGGTGTTCGGCCGCCTCGCGGAATCCGTCGACGGCCATCCCCCGGGTTTGCAGGTATGCTTCGATGCGCTTCAGCGGGTCCTTACCCGACCACTCCTCCACCTCGTCCTTGCTGCGGTACCGGGTGGGGTCGTCCGCCGTCGTGTGGGGCCCCATGCGGTACGTGACCGCTTCAATGAAGGTGGGGCCGTCCCCCGCGCGGGCCCGGTCGAGGGCGATGCGGGTGGCCGCGAGCGAGGCCAGCACGTCATTGCCGTCAATACGCACGTGCTCCATCCCGAATCCCTCGGCGCGTTGGGCGATCGGTACCCGACTCTGCAGTCCCACCGGCTCGGAAATAGCCCACTGGTTGTTCTGGCAAAAGAAGACGGCGGGGGCCTGGTAGCTCGCGGCGAAGGCGAGTGCCTCATTGACGTCGCCCTGCGTCACCGCTCCGTCCCCGAAATAGGCGACCGCCGCCTGATCGCCGCCGTCGAACTTAATGCCCATGGCATAGCCGGTGGCGTGCAGGGTTTGGGCGCCAATGATGATCTGCGGGGTGGCCATGTTCACGGAGAAGGGATCCCAGCCACTCGAAGCATTGCCGCGCCAGACGGTCAGCATTTCCTCCAGCTTGACGCCGCGGCAGTAGGCCACGGCGTTCTCGCGGTAGGAGGTAAAGACGAAGTCGTCCTGACGCAGAGCGCGGGCGGAGCCTACCTGCGCTGCCTCTTGGCCCAAGAGCGGCGGCCACAGGGCCAACTCGCCTTGCCGCTGAAGTGCGGTGGCTTCCGTATCAATCCGGCGGGCGGCCACCATGTCAGCGTAGAGATCGGCGACGGCGTCGTCGCTAACGTCCGCTACGGCGGCATCAAATGGTTCGTGGTGGCGTCGGGTCCCATCGGGGGCGACTAAGCAAATGGGTTCGGCGGCGGCCGTGCCGGCCGGGGTCATCACGTTCTCGCGGGACATGTTGTCTCCCTCGTTTTCAGCGCTGTTCGGACCGCGAACGCTGTGGCTTGTGGCCGCGTTCGACGCCGAACGATGTGGCGGGTCACCACACGTACTTGTGACGATACTCACAGTCGCCGCGCTGAGCAATCGCAACGCCGGTCCACCCCAGAATCGGTGCTCACTAGCGCTGAGCCCCACGGTGGGAACAGCAAGCAGGGCCCGCACGCTCCAAGAGCGTGCGGGCCCTGCCGCTAGCCGAACGGGCCGCGCCGGTCACACCGTCGCTGTCGCCGTCGGCCGCTGCCGATCGACCTAGTGGTCCACCGCCTTCTCGGCACCCACTCCGGTGAGCGAGCGGACCTCCATCTCGGCTTGGATCTTCCGATCCTCACCATCCTTGTCCGTGATCGATCCGATCCAGCCGAGCAGGAAGGCCAGCGGAATGGACACGATGCCCGGGTTGGACAGCGGGAAGATGGCAAAGTCGGCACCTGGAATCATCGAGCTCTCCGCGCCGGACATCACCGGCGAGAAGATGATCAGGACCAAGGCCGCACCCAAGCCGCCGTACATCGAGAACACGGCACCCCGGGTCGTGAATCGACGCCAGAACAGCGAGTAGATGATGGTCGGCAAGTTGGCGGAGGCGGCGACGGCGAACGCAAGGGCCACCAGGAAGGCCACGTTCTGCCCCTGAGCGCCGATGCCGCCCAGGATCGCCAGCACGCCAATCACCAAGACGGTGCGGCGGGCTACCACGACTTCCTTCTGCGGCGTCGTCTTCCCCTTGGCGATCACGTTGGCGTAGATGTCGTGGGAGAAGGAGGCCGCGGCCGTGATCGTCAGGCCAGCCACGACGGCCAAGATGGTGGCGAACGCGACCGCCGAGATGATGCCCAGCAGCAAGGACCCACCCAATTCGAAGGCCAGGAGCGGTGCCGCCGAATTCACGCCGCCGGGGGCATTCTCGATCCGCTCCGGCCCGAGCAGCGCGCCCGCGCCGTAGCCGAGCACCAGGGTGAAGAGGTAGAAGGCTCCGATGAGCCAAATCGCCCACACAACGGACCGGCGAGCTTCCTTCGCCGTCGGCACCGTGTAGAAGCGCATCAGCACATGCGGCAGACCCGCGGTACCGAGCACGAGGGCCAGAGCCAGGGAGATGAAGTCCATCTTGGTGGTCAGGTTCTCGCCGTACTTCAGCCCCGGCTTGAAGAGATCCTCGTTGCCGCCGGCCATGGCGGCCGCGTCCCCCATGATGGCGGACAGGTTGAAGCCGTACATGGTCAGGACCCAGATGGTCATGACGAACGCGCCAGCGATCAGCAGGCAGGCCTTGATGATTTGCACCCACGTGGTGCCCTTCATCCCGCCGACGAGCACGTACAAAATCATGATGGCACCGACGACGACGATGACGAGCGACTGGCCGGCCCGCTCGTTGATGCCGAGCAGCAGCGAGACGAGGCCACCGGCGCCGGCCATTTGAGCCAACAGGTAGAACACGCAGACGGCCATCGTGGTGATCGCCGCGGCAATGCGCACCGGGCGCTGCTTCAGCCGGAAGGACAGCACGTCCGCCATCGTGAACTTGCCGGTATTGCGCAAAAGTTCCGCCACGAGGAGCAGGGCGACGAGCCACGCCACCAAAAAGCCGATCGAGTAGAGGAAGCCGTCATAGCCGTTGATCGCGATGGCCCCGACGATCCCCAGGAAGGACGCCGCCGAGAGGTAGTCACCCGCGATGGCCGTGCCGTTCTGGCCGCCCGAGAAGGACCGGCCGCCCGCATAGTAGTCAGCGGCGGTCTTGTTGTTCTTCGAGGCGCGGAGAACCACCACGAGGGTGACCGCGACGAAGAGGCCGAAAATCAAAATGTTGACCCACGGGTTACCCACCGTGGAGGTCTCTGCCGCTTGAGCCAGCGGAATGAGGTGGGTGGCGTTCACTGGTGACCTCCTGCCACAGAGTTTTCGAGGCGTTCACGGATGGCCTGGGCCTGAGGGTCCAGCTTGCGGTTGGCGAACCTGACGTAGGCGGCCGTGATGACGAACGTGGAGACGAACTGCAGCAGCCCGAAGATGATGCCCACGTTGACGTTGCCCCACACGGAGATCGCCATAAAGTCCGGGGCGAAGGCCGCCAGGATGACGTAGACGAAGTACCACACGATAAAGACCACGGTCATCGGGAACACGAAGCTTCGATGCGTCTTGCGCAGCTCCTTGAACTCCGGCGATGACTGGGTTTCACGGAAGTCGACGCCGGCGAATTCGTTGCCGCCGTCGTCTTCCCGGACGGTGTCCGGGCCGGGTTGCGTACCCATGCATTCCTCCTTCAGCTTGCACATGGCCCACCCTTGGGCCGTTTGTGATCCCCATCACTGTGACGCACATCGCATCCGGGTGGGAACGGGCGTGGCCCGGGGACCCGCTGGACGGTTGCCCTGATGCGGCGAACGGTCGCGTGGCACGGCGAACGGCGGCTGCTGGCGCATCGGTGAAGTGCTCTGGCGGCGTCCCAGTAGGCTGTTGCCCATGTCACCGGCCCTGCAAACCACACTGATCGTGGGCATCATCGTCATTGCGGTCACCGTGGTGACCTATGCCGGCGTGCGGCTCTTCCATTCGCAACGGGACCTCGGGACGGACGCGGACCGAGCGCGCTTCCAAACGCTGCACACCGTTTCGCTGGCCGCACCGCACCTCGCGGACGGCTTGACCGCCGACGGCGCCGCCCGCGCCAGTCGCCACCTGCGGGAACTTCTCGGCTGCCAGTCCCTCGCCGTGACGGATACGACGACGGTCCTGGCCTCCGACGGCCCCACCCCCGACGCCGATGTCATGGACGTCGCCTCCGCCAGCCTGTCCAGCGGGCGCACCCAGGTGCGTCACGGCGGGGCGTGGGACGCCGTGAGCGCGCCGATCATGGTTCAGGGTCAGGTGCGCGGGGCGCTAGTGGGATTCACGGTCAAGGCCGACTCCCCGCTCGTGAGGGCCAGCACGGAGGTGGCGGCTTGGGTGGCCGCCCACGTCGGATTGGCCGAACTCGACGAATCGCGGGCTCGGCTGGCCGAAGCCGAAGTGAAGGCTCTGCGGGCCCAGATCAGCCCGCACTTCATTTACAACTCGCTCGGCGCCATCGCGTCCTTTATCAACACCGATCCGGAACGGGCCCGGGAACTGGTGGTCGAGTTCGCGGACTTCACCCGCTACACCTTTCGACGGCACGGAGACTTCACCACGTTGGCGGAGGAGCTCGAGGCGATCGACCGCTACTTGCTCCTCGAGCGCGCACGATTTGGCGAACGGATCACCGTCAGCCTCGAGATCGCCCCGGAGGTCCTCGGCACCGTCATTCCGTTTCTGACCCTGCAGCCACTCGTCGAAAATGCGGTGCGTCACGGATTGGAATCCACCGCCAGCGGCGGACGCATCACCATCACCGCGGCGGACGATGGCCAGCACGCGCTCCTGACCGTAGAGGACGATGGCGTCGGCATGGACCCCGAAGAACTCGCGGCGACGCTAGCGGGCCGCGCGGATGGTTCCCACGTGGGTCTACGCAACGTGGACGTCCGGCTGCGGCAAATCTATGGGCCTGAGAACGGGCTGGTCATCGACACGGCGCCGGGCGCGGGGACGCTCATCAGCGTCCGGGTTCCCAAGTTCCACACGCCTACACTGGATCCATGATTAATGTGGTCATTGCCGACGACGAGCCGCCCGCCGTCGCGGAACTCGCGTTTCTCCTCGCCAAGGACCCCCGGATCGGCCACATCCACCGCGCGTCTTCCGGGGCCGAGGCACTGAAGGCCCTCGAAGAGTTCGACGTCGACGCCCTGTTCCTCGACATCCACATGCCCGCCCTGACCGGCCTCGACATCGCGCGAGTCATTAGCCGCTTCAACCGACCGCCGGCCGTCGTCTTCGTGACCGCCGACGAGGCCCAGGCCCTCGAGGCGTTCGATCTGGCCGCCGTCGATTACATCCTCAAACCCATTCGCCCTGCCCGTCTCGCCGAATCGGTGCGCCGGGTGGCCGAGGCCACCCAAGAGGACAGCGACGCGCCCGACATGGTGACCGTCGATCAAGGCGGGGTGACCCGGATGATTCGCAGGGACAGCATCACCCATGTGCAGGCAGCGGGCGATTACGCGCGCCTACACACCCCTGAGGGCACGTTCCTCATCCGGGTACCGCTTGCGGACCTGGAATCGCAGTGGGCCGACGCCGGATTCGTACGCATCCACCGCAGCTACCTCGTGGCGATGGACCACGTGGACCGCGTCAAGCTGCAGGCGGGGCGTTCCGCCGTCGTCATCGCCGATACCGACTTGCCGGTCAGCCGGCGAGCCCTGCCGCACCTGCGCGAGCGCCTCGAGGCGCACCGGGTGAGGCCACTGTGAGCGCGCCCGGTCCCCGCCGCGTGCGCGTCACGGCCCCCGCCGACGCTCCGACTGCCCGACACGCCGCCCAGCGCGATTCCTCCAGCGTCGAGGACATTCACGTCCGCTCGCTCGTCCGCTCGCAGTTGCGCCTGTCCCTCACGGTAGCGCTGGGATTCTTGGTGATTCTGGTCGTCCTCGCGGTGCTGGTCAGCCTGTGGCCGCGCATCCAAGAAATGCGCGTGGCCACCATCCCCTGGACATGGCTCCTCTTGGGTCTCGGTGTCTATCCGCTCATTTGGTCTGCCGCCGCGCTCTACAACCGCGCCTGCGCGCGCAACGAAGCCCGCTACCGCTTCCTCGCGAGGCGGTAGCCGTGGGTGGCACCAGCGCACTGGCCGCCGTCGTGATCGTCACGGCCGCCACCGTGCTCATTGCGTTCAATGGGCTGCGGCTCTCCCGGACGACCAGCGACTTTTACGTCGCCTCGCGCACCGTGCGCCCGTGGTGGAATGCGTCGGCGATCGGCGGCGAGTACCTGTCCGCGGCCAGCTTCTTGGGTATCGCCGGGCTGATCGTCGTCTCCGGCCAAGACGGCCTCTGGTTCCCGATCGGATACACCGCCGGATACCTGATGCTGCTGCTGTTCGTCGCCGCGCCGTTGCGGCGCTCCGGCGCCTACACGTTGCCCGATTTCGCGCAGATCCGCCTCGGGGGCCGGGCGCCCCGGCTGGTCACCAGCGCCCTGGTGGTGGTGGTCGGCTGGATGTACATTGTGCCGCAGTTGCATGGGGCGGCGCTCACGCTCGGGATCACGACGCCGGTGCCCGGGTGGATGGGTGCGGCGGCGGTCATGTGCATCGTGTGTGTCACCGTTCTCGCCGGTGGCATGCGGTCCATCACGTTCGTGCAGGCTTTCCAGTACTGGCTCAAGCTGCTGGCGCTCGCGGTGCCGACCGTCTTCTTACTCTTGCATCTGGGATTGACGGGAGACTCCCCCACCGCCGACGGCGCGGCCCTAGATCCGTGGGTCTCCGACGCCACCGCGCAGGGATCCTCCGCCGTGGCCGGCGGCGCTCTGACCCTGTTTCAGACCATTTCCCTGATCGTCGCGCTCCTCTTTGGCACGTTGGGGTTACCCCACGTGCTGGTGCGCTTCTACACGAACCCGGATGGCCCCAGCGCCCGGCGCACCACCGCCATTGTGCTCGGACTGCTCTCCTTGTTCTACCTATTTCCTACCATTCTGGGCGTGCTCGGCCGGGCGTACTTGCCCGAACTGGCCGAGTCCAATAACGCGGACGCCACCGTGCTCCTGCTGCCTCAAGAGGTCGTGGGAGGCGTTGCCGGCGACCTGCTGGCGGCCCTCGTGATCGGCGGGGCATTCGCCGCGTTCCTCTCCACGACGTCTGGCCTCGTGGTCTCGCTGGCCGGGGTGATGAGCCAAGACCTCTTCGGCGGGACGGTGCGTGGGTTTCGGTGGGCCACCGTCGTGGCGTGCGCGGTCCCGCTGGTCCTCGCGCTGGCCACGCGGAGCTTTGCCCTCGCCGGGGCCATTGGGTCCGTCTTCGCGTTCACGGCTTCGACGATTTGCCCGCTGCTACTGCTCGGCATTTGGTGGCGCGGGCTCACCGCTCGCGGAGCCCTCGCGGGCATGAT
Source organism: Zhihengliuella flava (assembly GCF_015751895.1). Classification (NCBI taxonomy): domain Bacteria; kingdom Bacillati; phylum Actinomycetota; class Actinomycetes; order Micrococcales; family Micrococcaceae; genus Zhihengliuella; species Zhihengliuella flava. The sequence continues at coordinate 681,544 of NZ_JADOTZ010000001.1, forward strand.
CACCGGCGCACTCAGCTGCGGCACTGCGCTGCTGGCAGCCAGCACGCTCATCCTGCCCGAAGCGGTGGCGCACGTCTGCGAGCACCCCGCGGCGGTGACCGTTCCGTTGGCGTTTGTGACGACCGTGGCTGTTTCCCTCTGGGATCAGCGGCGGGAACCGGCGCAGTCGCCGGCTGCTGCACGGCGCGCGCAGCGGGCGCGCCGAGTCATGGCCCTCCTGCACGTACCGGAGCCGCTCCCATCCAGCGGGGCCGCGACCACTCATCCACCAGAGAGCCGCTGACCAGACGGCGTCAGCTCTACTCGATGGAGGCCATGAGCTCCACGACGCGATCGAGGAAGGCGTCGACCTGGCTTTCTTCGTAACCCTCTTGGCCCCGCGCCTCCCGGAAGGTGGCACGACGGACCACATCGACGCTCATGGGCACGTCCTTCTCGAAGTAATCGAGCAGTTGATCGCACAACTGGTCAACATCTTCGACGTTGTAGCTTGCGGCCTTGTTGCGGGACGGGCGGCGGAACCGCTCACCCGACGCACGGTGCAATCGACCGCGCAGAATCGTGGAGAGGCGCCCAACTTGCTGCAGCCAGGCGTCCTCGCCCTCGGCCTCGATCAACGCCTCGCGCTCACGCTGAGCAAAAACATCCTCAAGCCGGTCAAGTGCGGCATCCACGGAGCGCGCGTCGTAGCCGCCCTTCTGCGGGTCGAAGGCCGTGCGGCGAACCAGATGACTGGTGACCACGTGGTCGTCTTCGCCGGTGCCGTTGAACGTGCCGCGGGCACGGGCCAAGAAATCGTCAACTTGGTCGATGTTGTACCCGAACTCGGAAGCCGCCACCGTTTCAAAGGGCAGAGCGGCTTGGCGCATTGCTGGCTGGCTCACGTAGTCGTCCCTCTCGTTCCGGCCAGTGGCCGTCTGCGATCGTCAATCCTCAGCGGTAGAGCCCCTCGGGCCGTCCGCACAGTCCATAGTACCGATTTCTGGGGTTCCTCGGCGCCACTCGGACACCGTGTACCCCAAGGTTTCAGTGCCGCGCTACATCGCTCCGAGCGCCGGAGTCAGAGCCACGGCAATCACGTACGCAGCGGGAGAGGCGAAGACGATGGAGTCCAGCCGGTCCATGACGCCACCGTGCCCCGGCAGCAGGTTGCTCATGTCTTTGATGCCTAGCTCGCGCTTAACCATGGATTCGGAAAGGTCACCGGCCGTAGCCGCGGCGACCGTGGCGATGGCCAGCGGAACGCCCGCCCACCAGGGGATGTCCAGCAGAAAAATCGAGGCCAAGATCGCCACCATGACGGCACCACCGGCCGAGCCGGCAAAGCCCTCCCATGACTTCTTGGGGCTGATCTTGGGCGCCATAGCGTGTTTGCCAAAGAACGCGCCCACCAAATAGCCAAACGTGTCGTTGGCGACCACCAAGAGCAACAGGGTGGCAACCATCAAGGGGCCTTTGTCGAGGCTGTACAGCAGCACAGCGAAGCTGAGCAGGAACGGAACCCACAGGAGGATCCCCACCGAAGCGGAAATCGACTTCACGACCCCGTGTGCCCCCTCGATCAGGCGCCACAGGCAAATCAGCAGAATGCTCCCGGCCACCGCGAATCCGAGCGCTTCGGGACCGCCATAGTGCGCCGCGAAGGGGAGCGCTACGGCCCCAGTGACCAGGGGTACTAACGGAACGTCCGTGTTCGCGCCCTCCAGCGCGCGGGCCACCTCCCAGCATCCGAGGGCGCCGAAGACGGCGGCAATGCCCACGAAAGCGACGGGAAAGAAGAAGAGGCCCGTCAGCACGACGGCGATCAGAACCAGACCGACGCCGATCGCGGCCGGGAGATTTCTCCCGGCTCGCGAGGCGTTGGCTCGTCCGTCGCGCCGTGAGCGCCGTGTGGCCGGTTCCGTGCCTGAAGACATTAGACGTCCAGCAGCTCGGCTTCCTTGCGCTTGAGCATGTCATCGATGACGTCAACGTTCTTTTTGGTCAGCGCGTCGAGTTCCTTTTCGCCACGCGTGCCGTCGTCCTCACCGACCTCGCCGTCCTTGACGAGCTTGTCGATCGCGTCCTTGGCCTTGCGACGGTGGTTACGGAGAGCCACCTTGGCGTCCTCGCCCTTGCCGCGGACCACCTTGACGTACTCCTTGCGGCGTTCAGCGGTCAGCTCCGGCAGCACCACGCGGATCGCCCTGCCATCGTTGGACGGGTTGGCGCCAATCTCCGAATCCGACAGCGCCTTCTCGATCTCGCGGAGGGCCGTGACGTCGTAGGGAGTGATGAGAATGGTCCGCGCGTCGGTGACCTGGAAGGAGGCGAGCTGCTGCAGCGGAGTCATGGAGCCGTAGTAGTCAACCATGACCTTGGCATAGAGGCCCGGGTTGGCTCGGCCGGTGCGGATAGACGCGAAGTCCTCCTTGGCAGCGTCGATGGTGCGGTCCATCTTCTCGCTGGCGTCAGACAGGGTTTCGTCAATCACGGCTTCACTCCTTGCTTCGTGTTGCCGCCGTTCGGCAGCGGCGCTTGTGTGGCGGAACGTCTTTTCATCCTATGTCAGGTGACTGCTACACCGTGACTCGCGTACCCAGCGGTTCGCCGAGCAAGGCCCGGGTGACGTTTCCTTCACCCTCCATGCCAAAGACGCGCATGTCGAGCGCGTTGTCCTTACACATGGTCATCGCGGTCTGGTCCATCACGCGGATGTTCTTGATCAACGCCTCGTCGTAGGTGAGGTGTTCAAATTTTTCGGCGGTGGGGTCCTTCTTCGGATCGGCGCTGTAGACGCCGTCCACGCCACTCTTGGCCATCAGGACCTCGTCGGCACGCACCTCGAGTGCGCGCTGTGCAGCCACGGTATCGGTGGAAAAGTAGGGCAGTCCGGCACCGGCGCCAAAAATCACCACGCGGTCCTTCTCCATGTGACGGATGGCCCGTCGCGGGATGTACGCCTCCGCGACCTGGGCCATCGAGATCGCTGACTGGACGCGCGTGCCGACGCCAGCCTGCTCCAGGAAATCCTGCAGCGCCAAGCAATTCATCACCGTGCCCAGCATTCCCATGTAATCGGCGCGGGATCGATCCATTCCTGACTGGGACAGCTCGGCTCCTCGGAAGAAGTTGCCGCCGCCGACGACGATCGCGGTCTCGACTTCGCCCACCGTCGCGGCAATCTGCTGCGCGATGCCCTGAACGGTCTCCGGGTCGACGCCCAATTTTCCGCCGCCGAACACTTCGCCGGACAGTTTGAGCAGAACACGACGCCGTCCGCCGCTCGCGGAGTCCTCGCCCGCCTGCCCCGGTGCTGAACCCGTCATGACGTTCTCCAATGCGCCCTCCCATGGCGCGCGCTCTTGGCCCGCGCCGTCGTCGTTGATTGTGCTGGTCCCGGCCACGTGCCGGGCAGGGAAAAGGGGTGACCACCCGCTGTGGTGGCCACCCCCTTACCCTACGCATCCTCCGGCGCTAGGGCCGGAGGTGCGATGACTTCGCTTAGGAGCCTACGCGGAAACGTGCGTAACCGGTAGCGGCAACGCCTGCCTCTTCCAGCACCTTGCCAACGGACTTCTTGGTGTCCTTGGCAAAGGCCTGATCCACGAGGACGACCTCCTTGAAGTAGCCCGTCAGACGGCCTTCAACGATCTTGGTCATCGCGGCTTCCGGCTTACCTTCGGCCTTGGCCGTTTCCTCAGCCACGCGGCGCTCGTTCTCGACCGTTTCGGCCGGAACTTCGTCGCGGGTCACGTAGGTCGGGGCCATCGCGGCGGAGTGCACGGCAACGTCGTGAGCGGCGGTGCCGGCTTCATCGCCCGCCTTGTCGACGGCGACGAGGACGCCGACCTGAGCCGGCAGGTCCTTCGACGTGCGGTGCAGGTAAGCGTCAACCAGGGCGCCTTCAACGCGAGCCACGCGGCGGACGACGACCTTCTCGCCGAGGGCAGCAGCCTCTTCGATGACGAACTCCGGCATCGGCTTGCCGTCGACCTCGGCCGCCTGAAGGGCCTCGGCGTCAGCAGCACCGGACGCGATGGCGACGTCGAGAACCTTCTCGGCCAGAGCGATGAACTTGTCGGACTTGGCGACGAAGTCGGTCTCGCAGTTGACCTCAACCATGACGCCGACGGTGCCGTCGACGACCTTGGCGGTCACGAGTCCCTCAGCGGCCGAGCGGCCCTCGCGCTTGGTGGCACCCTTGAGGCCCTTGACGCGGATGATCTCCATCGCCTTGTCGGCGTCGCCGTTGGCCTCGTCCAGAGCCTTCTTGACGTCCATCATGCCGGCACCGGTGCGCTCGCGCAGGGCCTTGATGTCTGCGGCAGTGTAGTTTGCCATGTACAACCCCATTCGTTGTGGTTTGTCGAAGTATCTACGGGGCGGACCGCCAGGGGTCCGGTCGGTGAAAAGCCGGCGGGCTGTGGGCCCGCCGGCTTTTACATCCTATGGTTACTTGGCGTCCTCGGCAGGAGCCTCAGCCGGAGCCTCTGCGGACTCCTCGGCCTTGCCCTCGAGGAGCTCGCGCTCCCACTCGGCCATCGGCTCGGCCGGAGCCTCGGTGCCGGCCGCCTTGTTGTTGCGGGCGATCAGGCCATCGGCGACGGCGTCGGCCACGACGCGGGTCAGCAGGTTGACGGAGCGGATCGCGTCGTCGTTGCCCGGGATCGGGTAGGCCACCTCGTCAGGATCGCAGTTGGTGTCGAGGATCGCGACGACCGGGATGCCCAGCTTCTGCGCCTCGTCGACGGCCAGGTGCTCCTTCTTGGTGTCGACAACCCAGAGCAGCGACGGGGTCTTGGTCAGGTTGCGGATACCGCCCAAGTTGCTCTGCAGCTTGGTCAGCTCGCGGTGGAGCAGGAGGAGTTCCTTCTTGGTGTGGCCGGATCCGGCCACGTCGTCGAAGTTGATCTCTTCCAGTTCCTTCATGCGCTCAACGCGCTTGGCGACCGTCTGGAAGTTGGTCAGCATGCCGCCGAGCCAACGGTGGTTGACGTACGGCTGGTTGACGCGGCTGGCCTGCTCGGCAATAGCTTCCTGAGCCTGCTTCTTGGTGCCAACGAACAGGACGGTGCCGCCGTGGGCCACGGTCTGCTTGACGAACTCGTACGCGCGATCGATGTAGGACAGCGACTGCTGCAGATCGATGATGTAGATGCCGTTGCGCTCGGTGAAGATGAAGCGCTTCATCTTCGGGTTCCAGCGGCGGGTCTGGTGGCCAAAGTGAACGCCGCTGTCCAACAGCTGGCGCATGGTAACGACTGGCATGTCGTCACTCCTTCCGGCAGTGGCGGACCGGCTCCACTAGCGTGGTGCCGCGGTAACTGCCCTCGTGTTTCGGGTTGAATGGCGATCCACCAGGTGTAGGTGGTGCCCCTGGCACAGTGCGCCCGAAGGCCGCCGCGACCGGCCGGAGAACCGGACCGCAGGCCGCGAAGCCCACACCACATCCCTCGAATGATCGGATACAGCGTGGAATCACTGTGCGCGAAGTCATTCGCGACCGGCGCGTCCCTACCGAGGCAGGGCATAGCGAGGCACACGAATGCACGCACCAGTGTACTACACGAATGGGACCGCCACGGCCCCTCACTGACCCTCCACAGCGCTCTCTGCGTGTGCTCTCGTCCACAGTTCCTCGGGCATCGCTGGCGCCGGAGTGCCGGGTCAGAGAGGCTCGGCTCATGTCCCATCGCACCACTTCACCCCACCGCGTGCGGCGGCTGGTTGCCCTGCTGGCCGCCCTCTGCCTCATCCCACCCGCCGTGGCGAGCGCGCGCCCGGAGGCTCCACCGCCGAGCTCCACGCCACCGTCCTCCTCGTGGGTCTCGCCGCTCGGTGGCACGGAACGACCGGAGGTCCTGAGAGCGTTTGACGCTCCTGAATCCGACTACGGTGCCGGGCATCGTGGGGTGGATCTCGCGACGGACCGCGGAAACGTGGTTCTCGCGCCCGCCACCGGCCGTGTGGCGTTCACCGGCGTCGTCGTCGATCGGCCAGTCATCAGCATCGACCATCCCTCGGGATTGCGCACGTCACTCGAGCCGGTTGAGTCCACCGTTGCCGTGGGCGACGTCGTGCACGCAGGGGATGCCGTCGGGCAGGTCGCGACAGGAGGCCACTGTGCGCAGGATTGTGTTCACTGGGGCGTTCGGCGCAACGGGACGTACGTCAATCCCCTGTTGAGCCTCACTGATACTCGGCCGTCGGTCCTGCTTCCGCTCGAGTGACGCGGCGATAGAGTTCGATCATCTTGGTGCTTTGGCGGCTTTGCAGGAGCGCTTCGGCCTCCCGAGCGCTCCACCGCAATCCGGCCCGCGTTTGGGCGACGGCCACCTGGATCGCCTCCGCTAACGCCGCCTCCGCATCATCGTGGGTGAGCCAATAGCTCTCCGTCGGAAGATCGGCCGCGATGCGGTGATCGCTCAGCACCACCGGCGTCCCGAGAGCCACCGCTTCGAAGACGGTCATCCCCTGCGTCTCGAATCCGATGGACGTCTGGACCAACACGTCGGCGGCGGCGAGCTCTGCCAGCATCTGCTCATACGGGACTTTGCCGCGGAACGTGAACCGGGGCCCACGTCCAGAGCGCGCGGTCCGCGCGAGGAAGGCTTCCGCCTTGGACCGCTGACCACCGTCACCAAACAGGTGAACGTCGACATCGGCGCCGGAGTCGACGACAGCACGCAAGAAGGGAAGAAGGCGTTTCTCAGGGCTGAACCGCCCCGTCCACACGAGGCGCAAGCGTTCACCGGCTCTGTCCGAAGCCTTGGCCACGCCGCGCAAGCTCGCGGCCGCATCGTCGTCGAGCCCCGTCGGAATGACCTCGACGTGGTCAAAAACCTGACGGGCCTCGAGCAGTTGCGCAAAGTGCGTTGACGGGGCGGTCACCGCCGCCGCAGCATCGGTGAACGCCCGCAGATACGTCCACGCGTCCCGCGGCGTGGTGCCTTGGAGCCGCAGGAGGCGCCGCTGGGCGACGGCCATGGCACGCACCATCACCTTCGGGAAGGGCATCGTCGCCGCGAGGCCGACGTCGACACGGTTGTGCATGGTGTGGACCACCGGGAGTCCGTGCCGTTGCGCGTACCGGTAGCCGATCGCCGCGCCCCAAAAGTCGGCTTGAACGTGCACGACGTCGACCGCCGGGCGAGAGGCGAGCTCCGCATCGATGCGCGCATCGGAACGTGGCCCGGGAATCGCCAGTGAGTACTCCCCCGAACCCAACGGGACCGAGGGCAAGGAGACGATGGACGCCTCTGTGTTGAGGGGACGCGTGGCCCTCCGGCGGGCCGGCGCCACGATCGTGACTCGGTGCCCGTTCCGTTCGAGAAAACGCTGCTGCAACAGCACCGACGTTTGCATGCCACCCAGCGTGGCCGGGTGCTGATCGACGAAGATGACGATGTGCAGGGCATCGCGCTCAGACTGTGCCATCCGTACCTCTTCCGCGTACCAACCCCGGTGTCCGCTGGTCACCGGAGCGCATCGGGCGAGAAAAGTAGGGCGAGCGGGGCTTGAACCCGCGACCGGAGAATTATGAGTTCTCTGCTCTAACCAACTGAGCTATCGCCCCGAACCGTTGCCGCCGCCGCGGCAACAGGAACCATCTTAGCCTCGTTGGGGCCGCTCACCAGTTAGGGGGCGACCTCCGCGTAGTCGGCGCCTCGATAAATCGCCTCGAAGGTCGACATCGTCTTGTCTTGACTGTGCTTGACGGCCTTGGCGTGGGAGGCCTCTCCCATCGCCTGACGGCTGGCGTCATCGGCGCCCAAAATCGCGTCGAGCTTCTCCGCGAGCTCTGCCGCGTCGCCGGGCGCGAACAGGTACCCGTTCACCCCGTCGTCGACCAGGTGGGGCAGCGCCATCGCGTTAGCCAGCACCACGGGCCGGGAGGCGGACAGCGCCTCGAGCGTCACCAAGGATTGCAGTTCCGCGGTGCCCGGCTGGCAAAACACGTCCGCGGCCAAGTAGGCCTCTCGAAGCGCCGCGTCGTCGACGTGTCCACGGAAGTGCACTCGATGCTCGACGTGCGCCTCACGAGCCTTCTGTTGCAACGACTCGAGCTGCTCACCCCCACCAATGACTTCGAGGTGAGCGCCAGCCCGGGTAGCGGCCACGGCGTCAATCAAAACGTCGATATTCTTCTCCACGGCGAGGCGCCCGACGAAGAGCACCGTCGGGTGTTCTCGGCGCTGCACGTCCTCGCCGTCGGCCAGTTCGTAGTGGGCCGAGTCAATCCCGTTGGACAGGGCCAGCACGGAGTCGAGCCCGGCGCGCTGCCGCATGGCGGCGGCGGCCAGCGGCGTCGGCGTGGTGACGACGTCGGCCCGGCCCATGATGCGTCCCATGTCCCGCCAAGAATTCTTCGCCACAATGCGCTTGAACCACCGCGGAAAGGGAAGAAACGGGTCCAGGTTTTCCGGCATAAAGTGATTCGTCGCCACGATCCGTATCCCCCGCCGTTGGGCCTGATTAACGGCGGCTTGACCGATCATGTAGTGGCACTGCACGTGGACCACGTCGGGGCGTACCTCATCGAGAATGCGCCCCAGTTCGGGGCCGGCTCGCCAGGGGAAACAGAGCCGATAGCTCGGGTGGGTCGGCACCGCGTGGGAGACGAGCCGGTGAATCGTCGCCTCCGGGCGCACCTCGACGGTGCTGGGACCGGAGTCCGTGCGCGCCGCCACCACGTGCACCTCGTGGCCCCGCGCGTGCATCGCCGTCGCCAATCGATAGCAAAAAACCGCCGCGCCGTTCACATCCGGTGGATAGGTATCGGCGGCGATGAGAATTTTCAGTGGTGATCCACTGGGCATGTCGCTGTCACTGGGCACGCGGCTCATGACTCCTTGGAATGATGGTCGGATCGTTGTCGATGGGCATCGGGGTGGTGGCGGGACAGAGCGATCACACCGACGGTGGCGACGATGGCAAATCCCACCATGGACATTGCCATAATTGGGTGCACGTCGTCCCGCAATTCGCCGAGCACGGCGATTCCAATCGCAATACCCACCATCGGGTCGATGACGGTCAGGCCCGCAATCACGAGGTCGGGTGGGCCCGACGAATAGGCATTCTGGACAAAGTACGTCCCTAGCAAGCCCGCGACCGCCACAGCGATCACGACGAGCCACGACACGTTGGCCAAGAGGTTGCCTTGCGATTGCATCAGGCTGATGGCCAGGGTCCTCACCAACACCGCCACGAACCCGAAGAGCACCCCAGCGCCCATGATGTAGAAGAACGCGCTCTGCCGGTGACGGAGGAGAATCGCCAGGGAACCGAAGACGGCCACCGCGATAGCTAAAAGTAGTACCGTGATCAGTTCCTCACGGGCACTCACCTGAGGGTGCGGATCAGTCACGTTGATGGCCAGCAAAACAAAGCCAATGCTGCCGCCGACACAGGCGATAATGGCGAGGAACGTCGGCCGGTTCAACCGGATTCCCACTTCCCGCGCATGGACCACGGTCGTGATCACCAACGCAATGGCCCCGATCGGCTGCACGACCGTCAGCGGCGCCGTGGCGAGCGCGTAGACGTTCAGCGCCATCCCGATCCCCATCAGGATCAAGCCAAGCACCCACCGGGGGTTGGTGAGCAGCCGGAGCACTCCACGGTGACCCAAGTTGAGGCCACCGGTCGTCTGCCGAACGGCACCTCCCTGACGTTGGGCCCCGAAGGCGAGAAAGAACGCGGCAATGACCGCGCACGAGACCGCTACCCAGACCATGTGCTGCCATCAGGGTCGGCGGCACGGGCCGATGACGACTCGCTCGCGTTTCGATCCCGGCGATCGCGCCGATATTTACGGTGCGCTGCCACGAAGTACCCTGCCGCGGCGATGATGTGCAGCGCGCACCCGAGGGCGAGCACAGCGGTGGCGACGGCGTCGTACGTCGGCGATCGAACCGATTCGACCTGCCCCAGTAACAGCAGTGGTGTGCCCACCAGCAACGCTGCCGTGCGCACCTTGCCGATGATGCTGACCGGCAGCTCGGGGCTTCCACGGAACAAGATCAACGAATTCACGATCAAGATCAGATCCGGCACCACGATGGAATACACGAGCCAGGCGGGCGCAATCCCAGCGAGGACGAAGGTCGTGGCCACGACCAACAGGGAGAGCCGATCCGCGAGCGGATCCAGCCACGCGCCTACGGTCGACATTTGGTTGAACCGCCGGGCCAAAAACCCGTCAATCCAGTCGGTGGAACCGAGAATCGCCAGGACGATGGTTGCGGTCAAGAAGTGGCCAGCAAAGACCAGCCACACGAAGTACGGCACGAGGCAAAACCGCAGCACCGTGATGACGTTCGGGATGGTCCAGAACGTCGCACGGATGCGGTATTCGACGTCGTCACGGGTCCCCGCCCCGATAAACCGCAAGGATCCCCCTTACTGAACGGTCCGCTATCGCCTACTGACCATCGGTCGAGGAACCGGGCTTGAACTTCTGCAGCTTCTCCTTGAGGCCGTAGGCCTTCTCGGCCGTCTTTTCCGCGGTGGAGGCTTGCTTGCCGAGCTTGTCCCGGAGCTCAGCGAGGTGCGCGCGGCGTGCCTCGGAGCGCGCCTTGAGCTCGGCGTAGGACAGGTTCTCCTTCTCCGCCTCCTTCTTGGCCTTTTCCGCTTCCTTCTCGGCGGCCATGCGCTCCTTCTCCTCCCGCGTGGGCTCGGGCTGATCGAGCGTCGAGACGTCGAAGGCGCTGCCTTCCTTGAGGATGCCGAGATCGTGCTTGAAGCCGCGCAGCGCGTCCTCGGGCATGAGCGGCATGGCCTTCTTGATCTTCACGACGGCGATCAACGCCACGATCACGATCAGCAGGAGGAAGAACGCCGCGACGACGAGGGCTGCGCCCCACGCCGGCATGACTTCAGCCAACCCCATAATGGCCGCGACCAGCAGGCAGATGCCCAAGGCGGAGAGGAAAAGGAGCGCGGCCACGCCCAGGCCGGCTGCTACGCCGACGTTGATTCCCTTGGACGTCAACTGTCGCTTGGCCAGCTGGAGCTCGTCATTGATCTGCTTGGGCACGAGTCGACCCAAGTCTTTGATCACGTTGATCGGCGAAGCTGTCCGGCGCCCCGTCTCGGTTCCTGACATGAGTTGATTCCTTCGTCGTCTCTCCGGCCCGCCTGGGAGCCCCTGTCTGTACAAAACTACCAAAAGAAAAAGCCGGGGCCCGGTGCTGCGTGCAGCGCCGGGCCCCGGCTCAGTCGAGCTCCCCCGACTGGACTCGAACCAGTAACCCTTCGATTAACAGTCGAATGCTCTGCCAATTGAGCTACGGGGGAAAGAAGCGACAACAAGCCTAGCAGGGGAAAACCCTGAAGAAAAAATCAGGGTCCCGGGGTGCTGCCCGCAGCGGACCCCGGGGCCAACGCAAAAAATCCCGGCCACCAAAGCTGATGACCGGGATTTTTACACTTGCTCCCCCGACTGGACTCGAACCAGTAACCCTTCGATTAACAGTCGAATGCTCTGCCAATTGAGCTACGGGGGAAAGGCAACGCGCACTAGCCTACAACACGATCGGAGTTGGCGCGAAATCGAGGTGTTCCCCCGTCCGGTCCTAGTCGTCGCGCAAAGAACGCCGCCGCAGCTCCAGTTCCATGAGCTCGCGATTGATCCGCTGAAAAGCCTCTGGATCCGCTGCCGGATCCATGCGCTGCAGTTGACCAATGCGCTCGGCCTTCAGGTGCGTGATTTGCAGTTCGAAGAGCCTGTTCATGATGTCCCGGCAGTACCGCGCCAGGGCCTCATCGGAGTGCGCGGGCAAGGGGCGCACCGCCAGCTCCGACACCAGGGAACGCAACGGCTCGGGCACCTCCTGACGGACAGCCTCAACCCATCGCGACGGCGTCGCTCCGGACGCGCCAGCAGCTCGGATGGCCGCGTGAATGGCGGCGTGGGCCGGCGCCAGGAAGCGCGCCTCGTAAAAAGCCTGCCACTGCTCCGGCGTCAGCATGGCTGGCTGCTGCAACACCACCTCCAGCGACTCCCGCTCCATGCGCGTGACCGGATCGCGTGGATCCGGAAGCTCAAAGGCAGGTTCCGCGCCCGGTCCTGCGCCGTCGTCGTACCCGGCCTTCCCGGCGTACGACGACGCCTGGCCGGTCTGCTGCGAGCCACGGTCCCGCTGGCCGCGGGTGCGGTCGCCACCGGAACGCGCGCGCTTGCCCGCCGCGGCGACCGCACGATTGACGTCATCCATGTCCAGGCCGAGCCAGCCAGCGAGCTCCCGGGTGTAGGCCGGGCGCATGGCCGCGTCGCGGATCTCCGCGACGATCGGCGCCGAGGCGCGCAGGGCCTGCACGCGCCCCTCGACGGTATCGAGGTCGTACCGTTTCAGCCCGACCTTGATCGCGAACTCGAACAACGGCCGCTTGGCATCGATGAGTTCGCGCACCGCCTCCGGACCCCGCTGCTGCCGCAGATCACACGGGTCAGCACCACTCGGTTCGACGGCAACGTAGGTTTGCGCGATGAATCGTTGATCCTCCTCGAACGCGCGCAAGGCCGCCTTCTGCCCGGCCTCATCACCGTCGAAGGTGAAGACAACTTCTCCGCCCGTGCCATCGTCCTGCAAGAGCCGGCGGGCAATCTTGATGTGGTCCGCCCCGAACGCCGTACCGCAAGTGGCCACCGCGGTGCCGATTCCCGAGAGGTGGCACGCCATCACGTCGGTGTATCCCTCGACGACGATCAGCTGCCGGTGCTTGGTGATCTCCCGCTTGGCGAGGTCCACGCCGTACAAGACCTGCGACTTCTTATAGAGCTGCGTCTCCGGGGTGTTCAGGTACTTCGGACCCTTGTCGTCGTCGTGAAGTTTGCGGGCGCCAAAGCCGATGGTGGCTCCCGTGAGGTCCCGGATCGGCCAGATCAACCGACCACGAAAACGGTCATAGATGCCCCGTTGGCCCTCGGAGAACATCCCGGTGTGGCCGAGCTCCTCATCGGCGAAGCCCTTGGAGCGCAGGTGCTTGAGCAAGTGGTCCCAGCCCTGCGGCGCGTACCCGACGCCGAACTGTTCCGCCGCCGCCTGGTCGAACCCGCGGCCCGTGAGGAACTGCCGTGCGATGGACGCCTCCGGGCTGCCCAGCTGATAGCGGAAGTACTCCTCGGCGATCTTGTGCGCATCCAGCAATCGCTGGCGGCGGCCGACCTCCTGCTTGGATGGACCATGCCCTCCATCCTCATACCGCAGCTCGTAGCCCAGCTTGGCCGCGAGCAGTTCCACGGTCTCGGTGAACGTGGTGTGGTCCATCTTCTGAATAAAGGAGATCACGTCTCCGGATTCGCCACAGCCAAAGCAGTGAAAGGATCCAACCTGCGGGCGGACATGGAAGGACGGAGTGCGCTCGTCGTGGAAGGGGCACAGGCCTTTGTACGATCCGACACCGGCCGAGCGCAGGCTGACGTAGCCTTCGACGACAGATTTGATGTCGGTGCGCGCGCGGACCTCGTCGATGTCGTCGCGCTTAATGAGTCCGGCCATGCCTTACAGGATACGTCCCCGTCGGGGCCCCGAAGGACGTTTTCCACAGGTCACTGCACAGGCGCGCGCAGCGGTTCGCGGACGGCGGACTAGTAGAGCTCGTTGCGGAACGGCTCGCCCTGAACCAGCGTGCGGTGCCACTCGATCGCGGACGCGTCCGTCAGCGACGCGACTTGGTCAATCACGGCACGCAGGCGGCCGCCGTCGTCACGGGCGTCGTGCCAATCGGCAGCGAAGATCGGCTCGAGGTATTGGTCGCCCGTCTCGGTGAGCAGCCCCACGAGATCAGCGAGCATCTGGCGCTGCCGCTCATAAATCGGCTGGCGTTCGTCGCTCGTCATGACATAGGCCGTCGCGAGCCCCTTCATCGCCGCGATTTCATGATCCGTCTCTTCGGGGACGATGAGCCGGCCATTAAAACGCGTCAACGGATCGCTCCCATACTCGGCGCGTGTGGCGTCGATCGCCGCGGAACAGAACCGGCCGATGAACTGACTGGTCATATCCTTCAGCGCCGCCATCGAGCGCCGCGACCCCGTGGCGATCGGAACCCATTCCTGGCTCGCCTCGAGGCGGCCGAGTGCGGCGCTGATCGTCGCATCATCGACGCCGGGGAGGTACCACCGGCGCGTATATTCGATGACCCGGTCCCGGTGATCGGGATCCTGAATCCAGCGCAATTGGAACCGCCCGGCGACGATGGCGTCCTCGACATCGTGCACCGAATAGGAGATGTCATCGGCCAAGTCCATGACTTGGGCCTCAATGCACGTCTGGCCCGGCTCGGGACGCATCCCGTGCGTCTCATCCCCCGCTCGTAGCCATTCAAAGACGGGCATGTCATCGGCGTACACCCCGAATTTGCGCGTCTTCTGGCCGTTCCGCACGGGGGCGTCCGGACGCGCCCACGGATACTTGCAGGCGGCGTCGAGCGCTGCCCGCGTCAGGTTCAGCCCCGCCGAGGCCCCGTTGTGACGGAACGTCTTGGTCTCGAGGCGGGTGAGCAGGCGCAGCGTCTGCGCGTTGCCCTCGAACCCGCCGATCTGTGCGGCGAGCTGATCCAAGGCCTTCTCACCGTTGTGCCCGAACGGCGGGTGGCCCAAATCGTGAGCCAAGCACGCCGTGTCCACGACGTCGGGATCGCAGCCGAGCGTCGCGCCCAGCTCCCGGCCGACCTGAGCCACCTCAAGCGAGTGGGTCAGCCGCGTGCGGACGAAGTCATCCGAGTACGGCGCCACCACCTGAGTCTTGGCCCCGAGCCGGCGCAGTGCCGAGGAATGGAGCACGCGGGCGCGGTCCCGCTCAAAGCTGGACCGGTAGGACTTCTTGGGCGGCTCCGGGACCCAGCGCTCGTGGTCGTAGGGCTCGTACCCGGGGATCGGCTTCAGCATGCGCGCTACCCGCCGGAGACGTCGGACTCGGCGGCGGCAATCATGGCCCGGTGCGCCTCGCTCAAGTCACGAGAGTCGAGCCAACCATCCGGCAGCGCCGGGCGCTTCGGGGTGCCCGCGCGCCCGCGTGGCCCCTCGGCGTCGGCGCCGGGGTAGCCGGCGTCGGGGTTGAGCTCGCTCAGGAGCGCGCGCAGTTGTTCCAGTGTGCCGACGGTGGCCATCGCGGCGCGCAGCTCACCGCCGACGGCATACCCCTTGAAGTACCAGGCCACGTGCTTGCGGATGTCCCGGAGCGCCTGCTCCTCGTTACCGAAGTAATCGATCAACAACTCGGCGTGGCGGTAGAACGTTTCGCCCACCTCCGCCAGCGTTGGCGTGAACCGCTGGTCGCTACCCTCAAACGCGGCCTGCAAGTCACCAAACAGCCACGGACGGCCTTGGCACCCGCGGCCAATCACCACGCCGTCGACGCCCGTCTCACGCACCATCCGGATGGCGTCCTCGGCGGTCCAAATGTCTCCATTACCCAGCACCGGGACGTCCGGAAGCGCCTCGCGCAGCTCCTTGATGGCCGCCCAATCCGCCTGCCCCGAGTAGAACTGGCCGGTCGTGCGGCCGTGCAGCGTGACGGCGGCCACCCCGTACTCGCGGGCGATTCGCCCGGCGTCGAGGAACGTCAAGTGATCGTCGGTGACGCCCTTACGCATCTTGATCGTCAGCGGAATGTTCCCCTGCGCAGCCTCGCGCGTGGCGGAACGAATGATGGATTCAAACAGCTCCGTCTTCCACGGCAGCGCCGAGCCACCGCCCTTGCGCGTCACCTTGGGGACGGGGCAGCCAAAGTTCAGGTCGATATGATCCGCGCGGTCCTCCTCGACGAGCATGCGCACGGCAGCGCCCACGGTCTTCGGCTCCACACCGTAGAGCTGTACTGACCGGACCGATTCGTCCTCGTCGTGGGAGATGATCCGCATCGACTTCTCGTTCCGCTCAACGAGGGCGCGCGAGGTCACCATTTCCGTCACGTACAGCCCGCCGCCATACTCGCGGCAGAGGCGTCGGAACGCCTTGTTCGTGATGCCCGCCATCGGCGCCAGCACCACCGGGGTGTCGATCGTCAAGTTGCCCAGTTGCAGCGGCGGCAGTTCCAGCCGGGTCGCGGAGCCGCCGTCGGCGGGCACGGTGGACGACGGCGTCGCCTGCGCGCACGTGTGCGCGGCGGCGTCGTTCTGGGGTGAGGCGAGGGAAGCGGAGACTGTCACCTCCCTAGTATCGCAAGTCGGGGCAAATCGGCCCCACCGACTTGGCTCGCCCCGTGGACGGCACGGGCGAATCAGCCGATGGGCGGGCCCGAGCCGTCCGCGTGCGCCGCGCTGCGGCGGCCAGAGCGTCGACGCGGGGCCACGGAGCCGTCCGACGAGCCGCGCGTGGCAGCAGACCGCGAGGCGGCTCCCACGTCCCCGGTGCCGACGGCCTTGACGACGGCGGTGGCAATCGCCGTCGTGACCGGGATCGCCAGCACCAATCCGATGGAACCGACCAGCGTTCGCACGACCTCCTCGGCGAGCTCCCCTGAGGTAAAGGTGTCCAGTAGCGCCCGGTCGTAGAGCGTGACGAGGATCAGCATGGGTAAGACGGCGCCCGCGTAGGCGAACGCGATCGTGTACACCGTCGACGCGATGTGGTCCCGCCCAATGCGCATGGCCGAGGTAAAGAGCTCGCGGGCGCTGCGGTGCGGATTTGCCTCCGCAAGTTCCCACACGGCGGACGATTGCGTGATCGTCACGTCGTTGAGCACGCCGAGGCCGGCCACCAGCAGTCCGCACAGGATGATGCCGGACAGGCTGAGCTCCGGGACTTGGTTGACCAGCGTGTACTTGGCGTCGTCGCCGACGCCGGTGAGGTGCACGGCGTCGGTGGCCCACGCCGCCAACGCCGTGGTCACCGCGAGGCCAAAGATCGTGCCCAGCAGCGCCGTCGTCGTCCGGGCCGTAAACCCGTGCGCGAAGTACAAGACCGCGATCATGATCAGCGCCGAACCCACTAGGCCCACCAGCAGGGCCGGCTTGCCCTCCACGAGTGCAGGGATCATGAAATGAGCCAAGACGAGGTAGGCGCCGATGAGGCCCAACAAGGCGCGGAAACCGCGCCACCGCGCCACGAGGACGACGACGAACGCGTAGGCGGCGGCGAGCAGCAGAATCGGCGCCGCGCGGACAAAGTCCACAAAAATATAGGGAGCCGCGGATCCGGTGACCGCCTCGCGCAGGTCCAAGTAGCGAATCTGATCGCCGGGTTCGACGCCGGTGGCCGCGAGGATTTCCGGCGGAACTTCCACGGGAACGGCCCCGCCGCCAGCGTTGGGACGAACATAGGCCACGTCGCACTGTTGCGCCTCGCCGCCCGCGGCCTCGAGGTCGCCACTGGACGGGCACGTCTCATTGACCACGCGCTCCACTTCGCCGGAGACCATGGACACCCCGGCGGCCGTGGAGTACGGGTCATCGAGCTGGACACGATCCGCTCCCCCACTGGGCCACAGGAACCACGTGCCGATCACCGTGAGCAGGCCGAGCGGAATGAGGATCGCGGTGAGAAGGAGGCGGGCCCTGCGGCGACGCGCCGGATCATGGATCCGGACGTCGTCGTGCCCGTGCGCGTGGCCCATCGACTCCTCCCCCTAAGCCGTGGCGACGATGCGGGTGGTGGTGATGACCGTGGCCTGCCGAGCGGCCACGAGCCCGTCCACCACCTCGACCAGCGCGGTCATCGCGTCGTCCACCTCCACCTTAACGGGGTACTGGTGGGCCAACATGGCCAGCAAGCCAAACACGGCCTCGCGGGCGTCGTCCTCGGCCAGGGCCGGATCCCATCCCACCAACACGTCCGCCGGGGCGTCCACGCGGTCCGGCTCGTAACTCACGGCGAAGGCTTGGATCCGACCGCCAGCGGGTTGAGGCTTATCGCGCAGGACGACGGCGCCCTTGGCACCGGTGGATTCGGCGAGCAACATGGTCTGCGCGCGTCCCAGGGTCATCTCCGAGCGATCCCACCCGTGGACCGCGTTGTAGAAGTCCACGACGAGGCGGGTCAGCTCCACGGAGCCCGTGGCCGACTCGTCCAGCGTGAGTCCGTCCTCGGAGAAGTTCGGCAGCTTCATGCCGCCGGGCTCAATCACAACGGCGCGGGAGCGCATGATGGGATGTTGCCCCAGCGAGGCGGCGAATCCTGACGCGGCGGCCGCGTCGGCGCCCTCCTCGGTGTAGCGGGACTTCAGCTCCTGCGGTCCGCCGGCAGGGACCTCCGCACGCAGGCGGCGCACCAATTCCGTGGCGATTCCGTGGCGCCGGTGATCGCGCGCGACCTCCGCAAAACACCACAGGCGGTCAGGGTGCAGGGTCGAGGCAAACAGCGTTGCCGCGGCGATCGGCACGCCCTGGTCCTCGGCCACCATGGTGCGCGCCCAGGGTTCCTCAGAGTCTGGCCGCAGCATGGTGCGGTCCACGTGAGCCTGCGGCGTCGCGGGATCACCCCAGATCTGAATCAGTTCCAGATCATCCCCGTCGCGCCAAGGGCGGTAGGTGAGCTCTGCTGCCATGGTTTAGGCGCCCCGCAGACGCTCAGCGAGGTACGACTCCACCTGATCCAGCGCCACGCGCTCCTGGGTCATGGCGTCCCGCTCACGGATGGTCACGGCCTGATCCTCGAGGGAATCGAAATCGAAGGTAATGCAGAACGGTGTTCCGATCTCGTCCTGGCGGCGGTAGCGGCGACCGATTGCGCCGGCGTCGTCGAAATCAATGTTCCAGCGCTTGCGCAGCACGCTGGCGAGCTCGCGGGCCTGCGGCGAGAGCTTCTCGTTCCGGGACAGCGGCAGCACCGCGGCCTTGACCGGCGCCAAGCGCGGATCCAGCTTCAGGACCGTGCGCTTGTCGACGCCGCCCTTGGAGTTCGGCGCCTCGTCCTCGGTGTAGGCGTCGACGAGGAAGGCCATCATGGACCGGGTCAGGCCGAAGGAGGGCTCGATCACGTAGGGCACGAACCGCTCGCCCGAGGCCTGATCGAAGAAGGACAGGTCCGCCCCGGAAGCCTCTTTGTGAGAGGTAAGGTCAAAGTCCGTCCGGTTGGCCACGCCCATGAGCTCGCCCCATTCGGAGCCTTGGAAGCCGAATCGGTACTCGAAATCGATGGTGCCGGCAGAGTAATGCGCGCGCTCGTCCTCGGGCACATCAAACTGACGCATGTTCTCCGGGTTGATCCCCAGGTCGATGAACCAGTCCCAGCAGTCCTTCACCCAGCGGTCGAACCACTCGCCCGCGTCCTCGGGCGCGGTGAAGTACTCGATCTCCATTTGCTCAAACTCGCGGGTGCGGAAGATGAAATTGCCCGGCGTGATCTCATTCCGGAACGCCTTGCCGATCTGGCCGATGCCGAACGGTGGCTTCTTCCGGGAGGCGTTGAGCACGTTGGAGAAGTTCACGAAGATTCCCTGGGCGGTCTCCGGGCGCATGAAGTGCAGCCCCGACTCGCTGTCCACCGGGCCGAGGTATGTCTTAACCAAACCGGAGAAGAGCTGTGGCTCGGTGAACTGCCCCTTGGTGCCGCAATCGGGGCAGGCGATCTCGCTCATGCCATCGTTCGGCTGGCGGCCCTTCTTGGCCACAAACGCTTCGATGAGGTGATCCTCGCGGTGCCGCTTATGGCACTGGGTGCACTCGACGAGGGGGTCCGTGAAGGTCTTCACGTGCCCCGAAGCTTCCCAGACGGCTTTGGGAAGGATGATCGACGAGTCCAGCCCCACCATGTCCTCGCGGCCGCGAACGAAGTTCTGCCACCACTCGCGCTTGATGTTTTCCTTCAGTTCCGTGCCGAGGGGCCCGTAGTCCCACGCGGAGCGGGAACCGCCGTAGATCTCACCGGCCTGAAAAACGAATCCGCGCCGCTTGGCGAGGGAGATGACCTGATCGAGCGTGGATTGCGGTGCCATACTTCTACTCCTGCTGAACGAGGCCGCTGGTTGCGGTCCGTCATGGGGGACAAATTCCGAGTCCACCCTAGCCGATCAGGCGGCCAACCCCTTAGCGATGTCCGGGCGCTCCGCGCTGCACGGAGGCGATCACGACGGCGCCGAGTGCCACCGCAGTTCCCGCCACTGTGGCGAGTTCCACCTGTGCGCCCGCCACCGGAAGAAAGACGTCGATGGCGAGCGAGCCGAGGAGTTGTCCCGCGATGAGGCCCAGGCCCGTGACGAGGACCCCGAGGAAGCGCACCAGGACCGCTGAAGCGGCGATGAAGCATACCCCCAGCGGCCCGCCGAGGTACATCCACCAGACCGGCGGAAGCGGCGCCATCGGCGTTCCAGCGGCCGTCATCACGAGTAGCGTCACCACCAACGCGGCGGTACCGACGGCGAAGTTCACGAAGGTCGCCGGCAGAGGGCTACCCGCGTAGCGCGTCTGGACGCCGTTCATGGCTTGCTGGAAGCCCATGAGCAGTCCCGCCGTGAGCGGCAGCAACAGCGGACCCACCACCTCGAATCCGACGCCGCGCTCGGCCAAGGTGGGCCACACGGCGACGCCCACGCCCACCAGGGCCAGTAGGGCTCCGACCGCACGGCGCGTGCTGACGGGCCGCGGGCCGCCCGGCCCAAAACCGACCCGATCCGCGACGAGGCCGGAGGCCACTTGCCCCGCCACATTAGCCACGGTGAAGAGGGCGACCCCGAGGATCGTCACCACCAGGCCCTGAGAGATCACAAAGAAGGCACCGATGGTGCCGGCCAGCAAGTACCACGCGGGAACGTCGCCGGCGGCGACGTGGCTGCGCAATCGGCTGAGGCCGCGCCGGCCGGGCGGGGTGAGGCAGGCCAGCGCCAGCAGGAGGAGTCCGACGCCGAAGGAAATCGTGGCGGCCTCAATCCCGTGCCCCAGCTCGGTGGAGAGCGCGCCGTTAACTCGCCCTTGGAGCGGCATGGCGCTTCCGGCGATCACAGCGATCGCGACGCCGACGGGCACGGGGAGTGCGGCGCGCTCAGCGCTCACGGGGCCTCCTGAAAAAGATGAGACGGCAGTGTTGGCGCAGCGAGTCAGGCCCGGGCGCCCAAGAGCTCTAACCTACCAACGATGTCGATATTCACCGCCGGACGTGAACGGCGCATGACGCCGCGGGCGTCGAGGCGCGCGGACTCGCGCCCCTACAATGGGGGACCATGAGCGACTTCGACCCAAACACCGTGTCCATCCGCGACGAGTCCATCCGGCTGGGGCAGTTGCTCAAACTCGCCAATTTCGTCGAAGACGGTATTGAGGCCAAAGCGCTCATCGAGCAAGGTCTCGTCAAAGTCAATGGCGAGGTGGAAACCCGTCGGGGCCGGCAGGTGCGCGTCGGGGACTCGGTGACGCTGGACGAGACCACGCTCACCGTGCAGAGCCACGACGCGTCGATCGGCTAGGGCCATCTGCGCGGCCACCGGGCCTGTCCCCGGTGGCCTGATTAAGCGGTCAGGACCTTGGCCCGGAGGAACTCGGCCACGTGCCCCATCTCGGCCTGATTGATGCTGTGGGCTAGGCCGGTGTACATCATCTTGGTGAGATCCGTGGCGGCATGAGCCCACTCGTTAGTGAACTCAATCTTGTCCTCCGTGATGATCTGATCCGCGTCCCCCCGGCCCCAGAAAAGCGGCGTGCGCCGCGCGCGCAGCGCGTCGTCGGCGAAGTAGTCACTCGGCGTCGGGATCGCAAAACCGGACAGGCCCACCACCGCGTCGATCCCTGCGGGGCGGCGCCGCAGTACGCTGGTGGCCACGGCCATGCCCATGGAAAAGCCGAGCAGCGTCACGGACGAGTGCCGCTGCTCCACGGTCTCGAGCCAGGAGATGACATCGTCGACGGCGGACGTCACCCGGTCAATGGAGTACTCCGGCTCGTGCAAGAGCGGAAACCACGTGTACCCCGGACCAAGCGCATGTGGGGCGCGCACCGAGGCCAGCGTGAACTCGTCCGGCAGCATCGGCGCGAGGCCGATCAAGTCCCGCTCGTGGGACAGGTAGCCGTGGAACATGACGATCAGCGGCGTGCCGTCGCGCTCGTTCTCGGGCCGGCTCCAGACGACTTCGGGGCTCCATACGTTGGTCATGCCCCCATTGAATCACCGGCCGTGGTGGGCCGGACAATCGTGACTGCTCGGCGCGTTAGTCGGTGAAGATCCGGCGCCGCAGGGCTCCGGCCAGCTGCTGCGCGTCGGTCAAGAAACCATCGTGTCCGATGGGCGTGGTGATGTATTCGACGGGACCGGCGCCGAGCAGCCGAGCCATCTCCTCCGACTGCGCTGGCCAGTAGAGGCGATCAGAATCCACGGCGGCCACCAAAAACTGGATGTGCCCCAACGAGCCGAGCACGCGTGCGAGCCCGCCGCGGCCGCGGCCGACGTCGTGACTCATGAGGGCTTCCGTGATGATGAGGTAGGCATTCGCGTCGAACCGACCCACCAACTTCCCGGCCTGGTGGTCCAGGTAGCTCTCAATTTGGTAGCGTCCGCGCTCGCCCGGCAGGGCCGCGTAGGGGTCCTCCCCCGCCTGCGCTTGACGGCCGAACCGCGCGTGAAACTCCACGTCGGAACGGTAGGTGATGTGTGCCATGCGCCGGGCGATGCCGAGGCCTGCCACCGGCCCCTCCCCCAATCCGGCCACGCCGCCCGGGGCCGTCGCCGGAGCACTGTAGTAGTCCCCGCCGTCGAAGCGGGGATCGAGGCGGATCGCCTGCGTCTGAATCTGCGCGAAAGCAATCTGTTCCGCCGTGGAGGCCGCCGTCGTGGCAATGGGCACGCACCGCTGCACCCGCTCGGGGAACGTCGCAGCCCACTCCAAGGCGCGTGCGCCGCCCATTGAACCACCGAGCACCGTGTGCCAGACATCGACGCCGAGCGCGTCGGCCAGCCTGGCCTCCAGCCGCACGGCGTCCCGCAGCGTGGTCAGCGGGAAACGCGAACCGTAGGCCCTCCCGTCGGGGGCGGCGCTGCCCGGCCCCGTCGACCCGTTGCAGCCGCCGACCATGCCGGGGGCCACCACGAAGTAGCGGTCCGTATCGATCGGAGCCCCAGGCCCCACGAATCCGTCCCACCAGCCGGCTTCCTCGCTGCTACCGCGGGCCACGTGCGGATCCCCCGTGAGGGCGTGCAGCAGCAGGACGGCATTGGAGGCCTGCGCGTTGAGGGTGCCCCACGTCTCGAAGGCGATGTCGACGGCGTCGAGCTGCCCGCCGGCGTCAAACGTGTACGGCCCCGTGGACAGCACGCGCAGCATGCCATCGGCGAGGTGTTCGGCGCCGGCGAGTTCGGCGGGCGTGCCGCCCGGCCGTGGTGCATTGCTGGCCGGGCGGCTGACTGCGGTAAAGGTGTCCGTCGGCGTCACTAAACAGCGGCCTCGCGTGGTTCGGCGGTGGCGCGGGCCTCGACGGCGGCGAATCCGGCCTCCAGGTCCGCGATGATGTCGTCAACGTGCTCGATGCCGACCGCGAGGCGCACCAAGCCCGGCGTCACGCCCGCTGCGGCCTGCTCGGCCTCGCTGAGTTGGGCGTGGGTGGTGCTCGCCGGATGGATGGCGAGCGAGCGGACGTCGCCGATGTTCGCGACGTGCGAGTGCAGGCTGAGGCCATCGACGAAGGCCTGCCCGGCGGCGCTGCCGCCCGCCACCTCGAAGGCGACGACGGCTCCTGTGCCGCGCGGCCCATACTTTTGGCCGCGCTCGTACCACGGGCTGGACTTCAACCCGGCGTAGGCGACGCGGACGACGTCGTCCCGGTCCTGAAGCCATTCGGCGACGGTGTTGGCGTTGGCCACGTGGCGCTCGATCCGGAGGCTGAGCGTCTCCAGACCTTGGGCGATCAGGAACGCGTTGAAGGGCGAGAGGGAGGATCCGAGGTCCCGGAGCAATTGCACCCGGGCCTTGAGGATAAACGCCAAATTGGCGCCCAGGGCGCTGCCCACCCCAAGATCCCGGGCGAAGACCAGCCCGTTGTAGGACTCGTCCGGCGTGTTGAAGGTAGGGAAACGCTCCGGATCGGCCGCGAAGTCGAACGTTCCGCCATCGACGATGACGCCAGCGATCGCGGTGCCGTGCCCGCCGAGGTACTTTGTGGCGGAGTGGATCACGACGTCGGCTCCGTGCTCCAGCGGGCGGATGAGGTATGGCGTGGCCAGCGTGTTGTCCACCAGCAGGGGCACTCCTGCCGCGTGGGCGACGGAGGCGACGCCCTCAATGTCCAGGACATCTTGGCGTGGGTTGGAGACGACTTCGGCGAACAGCGCCTTGGTGCGTGGACGGATCGCGGCACGCCATGCCTCGAGATCATCCGGGTCGGCCACGAAGGTGACCTCGATTCCGAGACGCTTCAGCGTGTGCTTGAGCAGGTTCTGCGTCCCCCCGTACAGGCTGGGACTGGCGACGATGTGGTCCCCGGACTCCGCCACGTTCAATAGCGCAAAGGACGTGGCGGCCTGGCCCGAGGACAGCAGGAGGGCGCCCACGCCGCCCTCGAGATCCGCGATCCGCGCCTCCACCGCGTCGGTAGTGGGGTTGCCGATCCGGGTGTAGATCGGCTCGAGCTCGGCGAGCGCAAAGCGGGCGGCGGCCGATTCGGCGCTCGGGAACACGAAGGACGTGGTCTGGAAGATCGGCAGGGCGCGGGCGCCGTTGCCGGGGTCCGGCACGTGGCCGGAGTGAATCTGGCGGGTTTCAAAGGACCAATGGGCCTGAGTACTGTGCTGCGTCATGGACGTTCCCCTTTACCGTGTGGGGCCGCCCGCCGCGCCAACACCAGAGAGCCTGGCGCCGTGGGCGTACCCGCGCTTGCCCCGGGCCGGTCGGCTCGAGGCCAGGTCCTCACCCGGGGCACCCCACCGCGAGTGGAGGGTTGCCGGCCAGCAAACCGGGGTTTTGCGCTGGCACTCATGACCTTGCGCTCTAGTGTGTGTCACGAGGCCGTGCGCCGCAAGCTCGAGGCGAAACACACGTTCACGCGCGACGAAAATGCACCCGAATGACAAACTTAGGCAACCCTAAGTCGAGAGCTATCTCACAAAGTGCCATCATGAGCACATGATGAGGTTGGACCATGTTTCATACGCGTGCGGACCGGACGGCCTGACGGCCACTGCTGAACGGGTGGCAGAAAAGCTCGGTCTCGAATCTGTCAAGGGCGGCGTCCATCCCCGCTTCGGTACCCGGAACGTTATTTTTCCCTTGCAGCACAACCAGTACCTCGAGGTCGTCGAGGTCCTGGATCACCCCTCCAGCATCAAGGCGCCGTTCGGCCAGGCCGTGCGCGCCCGCTCGGAAGCTGGCGGCGGATGGATGGGCTGGGTCGTCGCCGTCGAGGATCTTTCCGGCTTCGAGGATCGTTTGGGGCGCACGCGCGTTCCCGGCAATCGGAAGTTCCCGGACGGTCAGGAACTCACCTGGCAGCAGATCGGCATCAAGGGCCTCATCGCCGACCCGCAGGTGCCCTACATGATCCAGTGGGATGAGGGCACGGCCCCGCTGCACCCCTCTCAAGCGCTGGAGAATCCTGCGGGCCAGATTGCGCAGATTTCCATTGCGGGCTCGCCGGAGCGCGTGGCCGAGTGGCTGGGTGAGCCGGAGCAGCACCCGTTGCATGATGTGACGGTCGACTGGCTGGCCCCGAACGGGACTCCGGGCATCATGTCCGTCTCCTTCATGACGCCCCACGGTCTGGTGACGCTCTAAAGCGCCTCACGAGATCACCGCGGCGGGGCGTGCGTTTCTGACAGCGTCAGGAACGCACGCCCCGCCGCTGCTCGTCTCGGGAGGATTCCTTGCCCGCTCGGGCTCCCGGCCCGCTCAGGCACCAATTCCGATGGCGCTCCCCCACAGGGCAAACCCGATGAAGCCCACCGCGTCGAGCAACACGTGGGCTACCACCAGGGGCATCACCCGCGGCTGCCCCCGGTCCATCGAACGCTGATAGAACCAGCCGAAGACCACGCCCATGGCCACGTTGCCGAGGAACGGACCGAACCCCTGATACAGGTGGTAGCTGCCCCGCAACACGGCCGAGATGAGAATGATGGCCCACGCCCGCCACGGCCCTTGGTGCACTCCGAGCTGCCGCAGGTAGTGGAAGAGGAACCCAACCACGAGGACTTCTTCCAAGACCCCGTGGCGCACGGCGGAGAGCAACAGCACCGGGATGGTCCACCAGTAGTCGCCGAGGTTTGCGGGAGCGATCGCCGTGGTCATCCCGAGCGCTCGCCCCGCCGCGTACACGCCCAGCGTCCCGACGCCGATGGCGAGGAACAGCGCGGTCCCCGTGGCGGCGTCGTACCCCACGCTGGGCAGGAGCCCACGCCCCGGACGCCGCACCCCGAAGCCCAGTACCGCGAAGGGCGTGCGCCCCGTCAGGAGGTACAAGAAGTAGAGGGCCAGGACGGCCGGGACCAGCGCAAAGGCGATGTCAAGCAGTTGGTACAGCAGGTCAAACACGGGGCGCTCGGCGCGGGAGGTGTTCATGCTCGTCGTCTGCTCGGCCAGCGGACCACGCGTGAGCTTGTCTGCCAAGCTCACGACGGCGTAGACGGCTGACTGTCCGAGGGAGAGCCCCAAGACCAGCCCCAGTTCGAGCCACAGGCGCCAGCGGGCGGGCCGGCCTGCGGTGGGCTGCAACGCGCCGGGGGCGCCGACGGCGGGTTCAGGCACACGGGACGAGCTCATAGGATCGATGGTATGCGCCCGCCCACAGACTCTGAGATTGCCCTGGCCGAAAACCTCTACCCCGGCCCGGCGTGGGCGCAGGGCTCCGTGGCGGAGGGCGGGCAGTTTCACGAGGTCCTTGTCACCGAGGAGGCCGTCCTGCGGATGGCGCGCGACGACGTCCAAGCGGCCCAGCTACCGCGCCGCGTGGCGCTCGTTGATGCGCTGAGCGGGCGATTGCCCTACGCCGTGCCCTGCTCCCTCAGCCGGATTGCCGACGGCGCCGTCGTGCAAGAGTTCATCCCGGGCGCGGCGCACCCGCCGCACACCGGCGACCCGGTGCGGTTACGCGAGGTGATCGCGGCTCTTGCCGCCGTGGATGTGGCGCCGCTGCGCGAGCTGTTGGCTCCCCCATTTGCCTACCGCGGGCCGTGGACCGAATCGAAGATCGCCACCACGCTCACGGCGCTCGGCGAGCATGCCTCGGATCCGGCCAGCGGCGCGGCGTTGGTCCACGACGCCGCGTTGGTGCTCGCGGAGCTGCGCCAGTTCGCCGACGTGCCGGCGCAATTAGTCCACGGGGACCTCGCCGGGCACAACATGCATTGGATCGGAGGGCGCGTGAGCGGCATCCTCGACTGGGATTTGGCCGCCGCGTGGGATCCCGCGCTCAACGTCGCGTATCTCGCCGCATGGCACGGGCGTGACCTCGTGGATGAGCTGGCCCGAGATGCGGAACAAGCGCGGCGAGCGCGGATCTGGGACGGCGCCATGCGCCTCGAGGGGATCTATAACGCAAGCCTGCGGACCGATGCCCCGAACTGGGGAAAGCTCATGCGCAAGGTCGCACCACGCGTCCATGCCGCGCGGGAGGCGATCTGATCCTCCACGCCTAGCGACCATACGACGGCCGCCCCGCGGCCCGTGCGTGAGGCACGGACCGCGGGGCGGCCGGTCGAGCTAGGCGGGTTAGGACAGCGCGGAAACCGCGGCCTCGTAATTCGGCTCTTCCGTCGTCTCGGCGACCTGCTCGGTGTACAGGACGGTGCCGTCGGTATCCACCACGACCACCGAACGCGAGTTCAAGCCGGCGAGCGGACCGGTGGCAAACTTCACGCCGTAGTCCTCGCCGAAGCTCGAGCGGAAGGTGGAACCGGTGACCACGCGCTCAAGACCCTCGGACCCGCAGAAGCGTGCCTGGGCGAACGGAAGGTCAGCGGAGACGCACACCACGGTGGTGTTCTCCAGCTCCGAGGCGCGCTGGTTGAATTCGCGCACGCTGGCGGCGCAGGTGCCCGTATCAACGCTCGGGAAGATGTTCAGCACGAGGCGCTGACCGGAGAAGTCGGTCGACTTCACCTCGGACAGGTCCGCGCCGACCAGCGTAAATTCGGGAGCGGTAGAACCCACGGCGGGCAGTTCTGAGACCGTCTGGACGTCATTTCCTTGCAGCGTGATGTTAGCCATGGCTCATGTCTACCACGCCCCCTGACGTGCGGCGAAGCGCCCGCGACGTATGACACCGCGGGGGCCGCCCTGCCGTAGGCTGAGGGCATGGCTTCCGCAGCGCAGCATCTGATCCGTACCTCCGAGCTGCCCGTCTCCGCTTGGCGCAATGGCCGCGGCAAGACGCGTGAAATCCTCTCCACTGAACGGCGTCGGCTCAGCCTCGCCCTCGTCGATCAGGCTGGCGAATTCTCCCGCTACGACGGCTTCACCCGGGTGCAGACCGTGGTGGAGGGCGAGCTGCTGGTGCTGACCGTGGACGGGCGCGAGCAGGCGATCGAGCAATACCGTCCCTTCACGTACGACGGCGCCGCGCAGACCACCGCGTCGCTGCCCACCGGCCCGGTGGTCTGCCTAAACGCGTTCGCGGCGCACGGTACGTCCGTGAGCGTTCTCGTCCTTGAACTCAGCAAGAAACGGGCCTTACCCCTCGGCAATGATCAGTACGGCATGCTGCTGGCGGGGCACGCCCAGCTAGCCACGGGCGAGGGCGGCGGCGCGTCCGGTGACGCCGCCTCGCTCACCGAGCTCGACGTCGTCGTCGGCTCCGGAGCCGACCAGACGGCCGTGACCGGGCGGGGGTTCTTGGCCGTGGTCACCTACACCGCCGGCTAGAGGCGAGCCCCGCCGCGCCCCGAGCCGCGTACCTCGCCGCGCGAGTCGACGCGCTCGCCCTCGCGGAACACCGCCTGCGTGAGGGGCATGCCCGGCCGGTACGCCAAGTGCGCGGCCGAGGGCGCGTTGAGCAGCTGCACGTCGGCTCGCTTGCCGACCTCAATACTGCCAACCGTGTCCTGAACACCCAGCGCGAGCGCCCCGCCGAAGGTGGCCGCGCGCACGGCCTCCTGCACGCTCAAGCCCATCTGCAGGACCGCGGTGCCCACGCAGAAGGCCATCGAGGTGGTGTAGCTGGTCCCCGGGTTGCAGTTGGACGCCAGCGCAATTTCCACGCCGGCATCCAGCAGCTCACGTCCCGGCGCCAGCGGTTGCCGCGTCGAGAGGTCGCACGCGGGCAGGCAGGTGGCCACCACGCCCGGTGCGCCGGTAGCCGACGCGGAATCCCACCCGGACCAGGATCCCGCCAGTGCGGCGACGTCGTCGGGCTCGAGATAGTTCACGTGGTCCACACTGGCCGCACCAAATTCGACGGCGAGGCGCGCCCCGGGTCCAGGGCCCAGCTGATTGCCGTGCACGCGCAGGCCTAGACCGGCGTCTCGGCAGGCGGCCAGCACGCGACGCGACTGGTCCTCGGAAAAGGCCCCGCGCTCGCAAAAGACGTCGGCGGAGTGAACGTAGGGGCGCACCGCGGTCAGCATCTCGGTACACACCAGCTCCGTGTATTCCTCGGCGTCGGCGCCCGGCGGCACCAGGTGGGCGCCGAGGTAGGTCACGTGATCGGCCACCGCCGAGGCGATCCGGGCGTGCCGGCGCTCCTGGTCGACGCTGAGGCCGTAGCCCGTCTTCGTTTCGAGGTAGGTGGTCCCCCCATCCGCCGCCTCGGCGACGCGGCCGCGCACCAGGCGCGTGAGCTCGTCGTCATCGGCCGCGCGCGTGGCCTCCATCGTCACGGCGATCCCCCCGGCGGCATAGGATTCGCCGGCCATCCGGGCCTGAAACTCGGCGGACCGGTCCCCCGCGAAGACGAGGTGCGTGTGCGAATCCACCCACCCGGGCAGCGCGGCCCGTCCACCGGCGTCGTGCACCACATCCGCAGCGGGCGCGCGATGGGCCGCGCCAATCCACGCAAATCGCCCGTTCTCGACGACGATGGCGGCGTCCTGCAGAACCCGCCGCTCGGGATCCTGGCTGGTCAATTCCGCAATATTGGTAATCAGCAGGCTCATGAAAACTCCGGATGGTCGGCGAAGAAGCGGGCGTAGAGGTCAGCGGGGTCGCCGAGCCGGGTATGGAGACCGTGCTGGGCCACCACCTGACCCGCGATCCGCACCTCGGCGACGTCTGCGGCGGTGGCGGTCAGCGGCAATTGGGCCGGGCGGGACCCGGCGGTGCGCACGCTCGCTGCCGAGACCTGCACCTGATCCTTGTTGTCCGCCAGCCCGAGGCTCGCTAGGCCACCGGCCCGAGCGGCGGCCGCGAGTTCGGTGGGCGCGAACCGGCCGCGAATGCCGGTATTGAGGCGTTCGCCATGCTCGAGGGCGCGCATTTCCAGAAACGGGTCGATGCTGGCGTGCTGATCGGTGCCGAGCGCGATCACCGCACCGGCGTCGGCCAAGCGACGCGCCGGCCCGATGCCGTCGGCGAGGTCCGCCTCCGTGGTGGGGCACATGACGATGCTGGCACCCGCGGCGCCGAGCACGGCGATGTCCTGCTCGCTCAGGTGCGTGGCGTGCACCGCCGAGAGCCGGGAGGACAGCAATCCGTGACGCGCCAAGAGCCCGGTGGGGCTCACGCCGTAGGCCGCCTCGCACGCGGAGTTCTCGGCGGGTTGCTCGGAGAGATGCACATGGAGGGGCTCGGCCGGATCCAGCTCCGCGCCGATCATGGCCAAGGCTTCCGGCCCGACGGCGCGCACGGAATGCAGGGCCGCCCCGAGGCTCACCAGCGATGAGCCGGCGGCTTCGGAGGCGAGGGCGGCGGCGAGACGCTGATGGCGTTGCAACCAGCCCGCGGCATCGCCATCACTGAAGCGGCGCTGGGTCGGATTCAGTGCGAGGGGACGACCGGCTGCATCGAGCCCACCGGCGAGGTAGCACGTGTCCAAGAGCACCAAACGAATCCCGGCCGTCACAGCGGCCCGGGCCACGGCGCGCTCCATGTCGTGGTCCGGGTACGGCGCACCCTCCGGACCGTGGTGGAGGTAGTGAAATTCTCCGACCGCCGTCCACCCGGCCGTGACCATCTCGGCGAAGACGGCGGTGGCCAGTTGCTCGTACCCTTGCGGGTCTAGGACGGACGCGGCCGCGTACATTTGCTCGCGCCACGTCCAAAAGTCCCCGGCGCCACCGGCCTCGCCCTCGTGGGTGCGCCCGCGCAGTACGCGGTGGAAGGCATGCGAGTGGGCATTGATGGGGCCGGGCAGTGGAACGAGGCCGCCGTTCACAGCAGGTCCCCCAGCGCGTCGGCGAGCGCCAGCGTGCCGGCGGTCGCGTCGTCGTCCTCCACATATTCCTCGGGCGAGTGGCTGATCCCGGAGGGATTGCGCACGAACAGCATGCCCGTGGGAACCTCCGCGGCGAGAACACCGGCGTCGTGCCCCGCCCCCGTGGCCAAGGCCGGGGCGCCAGCCACGGTGCGCTGCGCGGACGCCGCGAGGCCGCGCGTCAGCTCTGCATCGAACGTGACGGTGGCGGACAGGGATCCTTGGCTCAGTGTCACGGCGCAGCCCTCCACGCCGGCGAGGTGCACGGCCTCGCCGTGGATACGCTCGACCAGCTCGGCCGTCACCGCGTCGTCCTGATGCCGCACATCGATCCACACGTCCACGCGGGAGGCGATGACGTTGGTGCCCCCGGGCACCGGCTCGAGGCGTCCGACCGTCGCGCGGGCACCCGGCTGGGCCGCGCCGATCTGACGGATCGCGACGACGGTGCTCGCGGCGGCGATCATCGGATCCGACCGGTCCGCCATGAGGGTCGTCCCGGCGTGATTGCCTTGCCCCGTGAACGTCAGGCGCCAGCGCCCATGGCCGAGGATCGACGACGCGACGGCGACGGCGGGGCCCCGCCCGGCGGCGTCCGTGAACTCCTCGGTATTGAGTCCGCGGCCTTGCTCGACGTGCAGTTCCACAAATTGGCCGATGCGGGACAAGGCTGTCTCGTCGCGTCCCATGAGGTCCGGATCCAGCCCGTGCCGGCGGGAGGCCTCAGCGAAGCTGGTGCCGTTCTCGTCGCGCAAGGCGAGGGCGCGGGCGGGGGTGATGGCGCCGGTGAGGAGCCGCGACCCGAGACAGGCCACGCCGAACGCGGAGCCCTCCTCCTCGGGAAAGACGGCAATGGCGAAGGCCCGCGTGCGGTGCAAGGAGCCCGCAGACTCTCGGGCGGCCAGCACATCGAAGGCGGCCAGCGCCGAGGCCAGGCCGAGCGGCCCATCGAAGGGCCCGCCCCCGGGCACCGAATCGAGATGGGATCCGGTCACCAGGGCCCCGGCCCGCGGATCTCCGGCCGTCACGGCACCGGCTGGGGTCGGCAGATCCCACCAGGCCCAGATGATGCCGTTGGCGTCGCGCTCCACGGCGAGGCCGCGGTTCGAGGCCTCGGCCACAAACCACTCGCGCAGCTCGAGCTCCGAGGATGAATACACCGGACGGGTGTATCCCCCTCGGCGCGCGTCGCGCCCGGTGTCGGCGATGGCGGCGAGGAGCGGATTAACGGCGGCCGCCGCCTGCCTCTCAAGCGTGGTCATCAGCTGTGCCCTCAGTCATGGGAATCCGCACGCCGCGCTCGGCCGCAACATCGCGGGCCCGCTCGTACCCGGCGTCGACGTGACGGATGACCCCCATCCCTGGGTCGTTCGTCAACAGGGCCTCCAGCTTGGCGGCCGCGAGCTCGGAGCCGTCGGCAACCGAGACCTGCCCGGCGTGAATGGACCGGCCGATCCCGACGCCGCCGCCGTGGTGGATGGAGACCCAGGTGGCGCCGGAGGACGTCGCGGTCAAGGCGTTCAGCAGCGGCCAGTCCGCGATCGCGTCCGAACCATCGGCCATCGCCTCAGTCTCCCGGTAGGGGCTGGCCACGGACCCGGAATCAAGATGATCGCGCCCGATGACGATCGGCGCCGAGACCTTACCCTCGGCCACCAGCTGGTTGAAGAGCAGTCCAGCCTTGGCCCGGTCGCCGTAACCCAGCCAGCAAATGCGCGCCGGCAGGCCCTCGTACTCGACGCGCTCGCCGGCGGCGTCGATCCACTTGTGGAGATGCTGGTTCTCGGGGAAGAGCTCCTTGATGGCCTCGTCCGTGACGCGGATGTCCTCGGGGTCGCCGGAGAGCGCCACCCAGCGGAACGGTCCCAGCCCTTCGCAGAACAGGGGGCGGATGTAGGCCGGGACGAAACCCGGAAAATCGAAGGCGCGGTCGTACCCGCCCGTGCGCGCCTCATCGCGGATCGAGTTGCCGTAATCGAACACCTCGGCACCGGCATCCTGGAACTCCACCATGGCGCGCACGTGCGTGGCCATGGAGGCCTGCGCCCGGGCGGTGAAGCCCTCCGGATCGGCGGCGGCCTCGCGCTGCCAATCCGCCACGGCGACGCCGACGGGCAGGTAGGACAGCGGGTCGTGGGCGGAGGTCTGGTCGGTGACCACGTCCACGCTCAGCTGTCCGGCCTGATGGCGGCGCAGGAGCTCCGGCAGCACCTCCGCCGCGTTGCCGACGTAGCCGACCGAGAGGCCGCGCCGCTCCGCCTTGGCCGTCATCACCTGAGCGATCGCGGCATCGAGGTCCTCTTCCACAACGTCGAGGTAGCGCTTGGCCGCCCGGCGGCGCAACCGGGTCTCGTCGACGTCGATGATGAGGCAGGCGCCGTCGTTCAGCGTCACGGCCAGTGGCTGCGCGCCACCCATGCCGCCACATCCGGCGGTCACCGTCAGGCTACCGGCCAGCGGCCCCTCGCCCTCGGCGCTCTCCGGGAGACGGCCCGCCGCGGCGAGCTTGCGGCCGACGGCGGCAAAGGTCTCGTACGTGCCCTGGAGGATGCCTTGGGTTCCGATGTAGATCCAGGACCCGGCGGTCATTTGCCCGTACATCATGAGCTCCTCCGCCTCCAGCTTGCGGAACTCGGGCCACGTGGCCCAGTCGCCGACGAGGTTGGAGTTGGCGATGAGCACGCGCGGCGCCCATTGATTGGTGGTGAACACGCCCACGGGCTTGCCGGACTGGACCAGGAGGGTTTCGTTGTCCTCCAGCGTCTCCAGGGTGCGCGTGATCGCGTCGAACGCTTCCCACGACCGTGCGGCGCGGCCCGTGCCGCCGTAGACCACGAGGTCCTCGGGGCGTTCGGCCACCTCGGGATCCAGATTATTCATGAGCATGCGCAGCGGTGCCTCGGTCTGCCACGACTTGGCGGTGAGTTCGGTGCCGCGCGTGGCGCGAATCGTGCGGCTGGGATCGTGCTGGGTAAAGGTCATGGTGTCTCTCCAGTGAGTGCGGGTGAATCTGTGGTGGTGAGCAGGTGGGCCGCCTCGGCGGCGACGGCAGCGCCAATCTGCCCCGTGAGTTCTTCTGTGATGCGGTAGGTGGGCACGACGACGGACAGGGCCGCGACGATCCGCGCCTCGTCACCGTCGCCGACGACGACGGGCGCGGCGATCGCGGTGACGTCCTTTTCCACGCCGCGGTCAACGACGACGTAGCCCGCCGAGGGGGTCTGGCCACGCAACACGGCACCGACGGCCGTGCCGCCCAGCGGAATGCTGCGGCCCACCCACGAGGCGTGACGCACCGAATGCGTGCCTTCCTCCATGGCGATGTAGATGCTGTGCTGATCGGCGAGTGCCCCGGACGCCGGGACGCTGAGGTAGGCCGACTCCCCTGTCTCCGCGACGAGCCGCCGCAGCGGACCGGCCGCGAGAGATACGAGAGACTCGTGGCTCAGCGCCTGAGCGCCCAACTGAACAATGCGCATCCCGGGCAGGTAGCCGGCGTCGTCCTGTTTGCGGACGAACCCGCTGGATTCCAGCGTGCGCAGCAAGCGCAGTGCGGTGGAAGCGGAGAGCCCGGTCTGGCGCGCGGCCTCAGCTAGGGACAAGCTGCCGGCATCGCACACGGCGCCGAGCAGCGCGAGAGCCCGGTCGACGGTGCGGGTGCCCGATTCGGCCATGCATGCTCCTGAAATCTGTGGTGGTCGGCAACACCAACCCGCCCGATCTTGCCACCGAGCGAAATCTGCGTTTCACTTATTGAAACGTGAATTGCCTCGCTTGGCAAGGTCACCAGCTAGCCGCCCACTCGAGAAGGACCACCATGACCTCCACCATCGCCCTGACTCCCGCACCACTGTCCCCGGCCGACGTCGTGGCCGTGGCCCGCCACGGGGCCGCCGTCGAGTTGTCCCAGGAGTCGCTGCAGGCCATGGCGGCCTCACGCCGAGTCATCGAGGACCTGGCCCACGACACCCGCCCGCACTACGGCGTTTCCACCGGGTTCGGCGCGCTGGCCACTAAGCAGATCCCCGGCGAACTGCGCACCCAGCTGCAGCGGTCCCTCATCCGCTCCCACGCCGCGTCCTCCGGCGCGGAGGTTGACCGCGAGGTGGTGCGCGGGCTGATGCTTAATCGACTGCACACCATGGCGACCGGCCGCACGGGCGTGCGCCCGGAGGTCGCGGAAACCTACGCCGCGCTGTTGAACGCGTCGATCACCCCCGTCGTGGGCGAATACGGGTCTCTGGGCTGCTCCGGAGACCTCGCCCCGCTCTCCCACTGCGCGCTCGCGGCCATGGGCGAGGGCCAGGTCCGGGACGCCGACGGCACGTTGCGCGATGCCGCCGATGCGCTGGCCGACGCCGGCATCACCCCAGTGGTCCTCGCCGAAAAGGAGGGCCTGGCGCTCATCAACGGCACCGACGGCATGCTCGGGATGCTGCTGCTGGCCGCCGAAGACCTCCACCGGCTGATCTCCACGGCGGACGTGGCCGCCGCCATGAGCGTCGAAGGCCTGCTCGGCACGGATTCGGTCTTCGCCGAGGACCTCCACGCCCTCCGCCCACAGCCGGGCCAGATCGCCTCCGCAACCAACATGCGCGCCGCCCTGTCCGGCTCGCCCCTCGTGGCCGCACAGAAGGAGGGCGATCACGCCTTCACCCGCGTTCAGGACGCCTACTCACTCCGCTGCGCCCCGCAGGTTCATGGGGCCGCGCGGGCCACTTTGGACCATGCCGAGTCCGTGGCCGGGTTCGAGCTAGCCTCCGCCGTCGACAATCCCGTCGTCACCGAGGACGGACGCGTCGAATCCAACGGAAACTTCCACGGCGCGCCGGTGGGTTACGTTCTGGACTTTTTGGCTATCGCCTCGGCGGACCTTGCCTCGATCTCCGAGCGGCGCACCGACCGCTTCCTGGACAAGGCCCGCAG
The DNA here is from genome assembly GCF_015751895.1 of Zhihengliuella flava. Lineage (NCBI taxonomy): Bacteria > Bacillati > Actinomycetota > Actinomycetes > Micrococcales > Micrococcaceae > Zhihengliuella > Zhihengliuella flava. Next base: position 717,658 of record NZ_JADOTZ010000001.1, read on the forward strand.
CCATGGCCTCAATGCGTTCCTCGCCGATGACCCCGGGGTGGACTCGGGACACATGATCGCCCAGTACACCCAGGCCGGCATTGTGTCCGAGCTCAAGCGCCTGGCCAACCCCGCATCCGTGGACTCCATCCCCAGCTCCGCCATGCAGGAGGACCACGTCTCCATGGGCTGGTCCGCTGGGCTCAAGCTGCGCCGCAGCATCGACGGGCTCGCTCGCGTGATCGCCGTCGAGTTGCTAACGAGCGCCCGCGCCCTGGATATGCGCGACGGCGGCGTGGCCACCAGCCAGTCCTCCCCCGTCATCACGGCGGTGCGCTCGGCGATCCGCGACGTGGTCGAAGGGCCCGGGACGGACCGCTACCTCGCCCCGGAGATTGCCGCGGTGCACGCCCTGGTCGCCAGCGGGGCCGTCCTCGACGCGGCGCAGGGCGCGGCCCCGAATCCGCTGCACTGAGGGCGTAGCCCGCGGGCATCTCCGCCCACGGGATGACTCTTGAGGCACAGCGTCGCAGATATACTGGGGGTTAGCGCTTGCGCGCTCCGTGACCACTGCCTCGATCCGGAAGTCGACGTCCTTGCAATTTCTTGCCCGCTTGAGCCTGAAGAATCGCGCGGTCGTCGCGCTGCTAACCCTCGTCATTGCGGCGACCGGCCTGTATTCGATGACCGCGCTCAAGCAGGAGCTCATTCCCAATATTGAGTTCCCGCAGACCACGGTCATGGCGACCTCGCCCGGCGCCAGCCCGGCCGTCGTCGATGAGCAGATCGCCCAGCCCCTGGCGCGTTCCTTTGAGACGATTTCCGGCGTCGAGTCCGTCACCAGCACCTCCTCCGCCTCCGTCGCCATGATCACGGTGGCGTCCGAGTACGGTTCGGACACTACCGAGATCGAGGCGGAGCTGCGCACCGCCATTGACGCGCAGGCCGACACGCTGCCGGAGGGGACGGAACCACAGGTGATGGCCGGTTCCGTCGCCGACATCCCGGCCGTCATGCTCACGGTGTCCTCTGCGGCTGAAACGGACGCGCTGTCCCGCGAGCTGGAGAACGTGATGGTGCCTGCGCTCGAGGAGGTCGAGGGTGTCCGCGACGTCTCGGTCGCGGGTGGTGCCACCGAACGCATCACCATCACTCCGGATGAAGAGCAACTGGCCGCGGCGGGCCTGACCAGTCAAGCCTTCGCAACCGCGCTCGAGAACAACGGGCAGTCCCTCCCCGCGGGCTCCCTGCTGATCGACGAGAACAACGTCTCCGTCACGGCCGGCAGTGCCATCGAAACGCTCGAGGCCCTCCGCGAGCTGCCGCTGCTGCCGTCCGCCGATGCGGCCGCGGCCGATCCGAGCGCCCCCACCGCCCCCACGGGGGCCGTGACGGTCGATGACGTCGCCGACGTCGCCGTGGTCACTGAGGACACTGACTCGATCACGCGCACCAACGGCGAGCCCAGCGTGTCTGTCACCGTCACCAAGACCCCTGATGCCGACGTCGTCAGCGTCTCCCATGCCATCGCAGACACGTTGCCGGACACCACCGCCGCCCTCGAAGCGGCCCTCGGGGAGTCCGCTGAGGCCACCGTCATTTTCGATCAGGCACCGTTCGTCGAGGACTCGATTCACCACCTCGCGCTCGAGGGCGCGCTGGGCTTGCTGTTCGCCGTCGCGGTGATTTTGCTCTTCCTGTTCTCGCTGCGCGCGACGATCGTCACGGCAATCTCCATCCCCCTCTCCGTCCTGTTTACGTTCGCGGCACTGTATGGCTCCGGCTACACGCTCAACATGCTCACGCTGAGCGCCCTGACCATCTCCGTGGGCCGCGTGGTGGACGATTCGATCGTCGTGATCGAGAACATCAAGCGCCACCTGTCCTATGGCGAGCGAAAGTCGGCGGCGATCTTCACGGCCGTGCGTGAGGTCGCGGGCGCCATCACGTCGTCGACCTTGGCCACCGTCGTGGTGTTCCTGCCCATCGTGTTCGTGTCCGACTCGGTCGGCGAGCTCTTCCGGCCGTTCTCCCTCACGGTCGCGATCGCGATGCTCTCCTCGCTGATCGTCGCGCTGACGATTGTTCCGGTGCTGGCCTACTGGTTCATGAAGCCACCGGCCGGCGACGTCGACCCGGCGGCCGTGAAGCGACAAGCCGAGGAGAAGGAATCGAAGTCCCGGCTGCAGCGGGCCTACGTGCCCATGCTGCGCTCCACGCAGCGCCATCCGGTCATCACCGTCGTCGCGAGCGTGGCCCTGCTGATCGGCACCGGCGCGCTGCTTCCTTTGCTCAAGGTGGACTTCCTCGGAGACACCGGTTCCAACTCGGTCATGGTCAACCAAGAGTTCGAGGCCTCGGCGTCGCTGGAGAGCATCTCCTCCACCGCCGCCGCGACGGAGGACGCGCTGCTCGGCGTCGACGGCGTCGACTCCGTGCTCCTGACGGTCGGCGGCGACGGGTTCAGCCAAGACACCTCCTCCGGGATGTTCATGGTCACCACGGACGCCTCCGGCGATCAGGCGGAGATCCGGTCCGCGCTGGAGGCCTCCGTGGAGGACCTCGAGGCGGCCGACAGCATCAGCTTTGGCGAGAGTACCTCGGTGGGTGCCACCACGGTGGACGTCGAGCTGACGGGCAACGACGCCGAGGCGCTCGCCGCGGCATCCCAGACCCTGATGACGGAGCTGGACGGCATTGAACACGCGTCCGCGCCGAGCTCGGACCTTGCCGCAACGCAGCCGTCCCTGCAGGTCGTGGTGGACCGCCAAGCCGCGGCGGAGGCCGGCCTGACCGAGATGCAAGTCGCCGGCATCGTGGCAGCGGCCGGCAACGAGCGCTCCATTGGCGAACTGCGCATTGACGACCGCAACCTGTCCGTGTTCGTCGCCGGCGGCAGCGAGTTCGCCACGCAGGCGGAACTCGAGGAACTCCCGGTGCCCTCGGCGGCGGGGATGCTGACCCTCGACGACGTCGCCGACGTCGTTACCGAGGACGTGCAGGATTCGATCACCCGCGACGGCACAGATTTGGTCGCGACGGTCTCGCTGACCCCGGACGAGGGGCAGCTGGGGGCCGTGACGGCCTCCGTCGAGCAGGCCGTGGCGGATGCCGATCTGCCAGCTGACGTCTCCTCGGAGATCGGCGGCGCCTCGGCGCAGCAGGCGGACGCCTTCCAGCAGCTCGGCCTGGCGATGCTCGCCGCCATCGCGATCGTCTACATCCTGCTGGTCGCCACGTTCAAGTCTCTGATGCAGCCGCTCATCCTGCTGATTTCCGTGCCGTTCGCGGCAACGGGCGCGATCGTGCTCATGCTGGTCACCGGACGCCCGCTGGCGGTGGCCTCCCTCATCGGCATGCTGATGCTGATCGGCATCGTCGTCACCAACGCGATTGTGCTCATCGATCTGGTCAACCAGTACCGGCGTGACGGACAGCCGCTCGCCGAGGCGGTGGAGAACGGCTCGCGCCAGCGCCTGCGCCCGATCCTCATGACGGCGTTGGCGACCATCTGCGCGCTGATCCCCATGGCGCTCGGCATCACCGGATCCAATGGGTTCATCTCACAGGATCTTGCGATCGTCGTCATCGGCGGACTCATCTCCTCCACCGCGTTGACACTCATCCTGGTGCCCGTCTTCTACCGACTCTTCGAAGCGAGGAAGGAGCGTCGGCAGCAGGAGAACCCGCGCGAACCGGAGACCGCGCTGATCGATCTCGTCGCTGCCGGCGAGCCGTTGCCGTCGCGCCGCGCCTTGCGGGCGCAGCGGCAGGACGAGGCCTAGCGATTATTACTCAGGGCAGCGAGCCAGGTGATGGCCCGCTGCCCTGAGTTCTGTGAGGGGTGGCCCACGACGGCGTACGTCGCCGCGCCACCACGAGTCCTCACTCGCCGGTGCCCGCGTTTTTAGCCAAGGACTGCTGCTCGCGAGGCGACGAAGGCCTCCACGGCCGCGTCAATGTCCTCGCGCGTGTGCGCGGCCGAAAGCTGCACGCGGATGCGGGCGGTCTCTTTCGGAACCACCGGGAAGCTAAACGCCGTGACAAACACGCCGCGTTCCAGCATCTGCGCGGCGATTTTCGAGGCGACGACGGCATCGCCGAACATCACCGGGACGATGGCGTGCTCGCCCTCCAGCAGGTCGAAGCCTTCCTGCTCCATGCGGGAGCGGAAGTAGCCAGCGTTGCTGAAGAGGCGCTCGCGCAGTTCCCCGGAGTCCTTCACGAGATCCAGCGCGGTCAGCGTAGCGGCCACGATCGACGGCGCCAGCGAATTGGAGAACAGGTAGGGGCGGGCCTTCTGCCGGAGCATCGCCACGATCTCGGCGCGGGCGGAAACATAGCCGCCGGAGGCACCACCGAGAGCCTTGCCGAAGGTGCCGGTGTAGATGTCGACCCGTTCGGAGACGCCCGCGTGCTCTGGCGTTCCCGCGCCGGTCTCTCCCATGAACCCGACGGCGTGGGAGTCATCGACCATGACCAGGGCGCCGTACCGCTCGGCGAGGTCGCAAATGCCCTCGAGTGGCGCGAGGTACCCGTCCATGGAGAACACGCCATCGGTGACGATGATCGTGCGGCGGGCGCCGGCGCCGTCGTTCAGCTGCGCGGCTGCCTGGAGCTGAACCTCGAGGTCGGCGAGGTCCCGATTGGCGTAGCGGAACCGGGCGGCCTTGGAGAGCCGAATGCCGTCGATGATGGAGGCGTGGTTCAGGGCATCGGAGATGATCGCATCCTGCGCGCCAAACAGAGACTCGAAGACGCCGCCGTTGGCATCGAAACAACTAGAAAACAAAATGGTGTCCTCGGTGCCGAGGAACTCGGAGACCTTCCGTTCCAGCGCAAAGTGCAGGTCCTGCGCGCCGCAGATGAAACGTACTGACGCCATGCCAAAGCCGCGCTCGTCCAGGGCCTGCTTGGCTGCGGCGACGATGCGCGGATCATCCGCTAAGCCCAGATAGTTGTTGGCACAGAAATTGACGACGTCTTCCGCCGCCCCACCCAGCGGCCCGGCCTTGATGCGCGCGGACTGCGGGGAATCGATGTGGCGCTCGTGTTTGTAAAGGCCCGCGGTCTCGATCTCGGCGAGCTCTGCGGCGAGCTGGTCTTTCAGGTCCGTGTACATGTTCCCTCGTCGGTAGGTGGTTTACAGGTGGCGCCAGTCGAGGACAACCTTGCCCCGGTGACCGGAGCGGGCGATGTCAAAGCCGCGTTCCCATTCGGTGGCTGGCACGACGTCGGTCACGACGCCGGCCACGCGCTCGCGCAACGCCGGGTTCGAATCGAGCATCGCGCTCATGGCGTACCAGGTTTCAAACATCTCCCGCCCGTAGATCCCCTTCAGGGTGAGCATGTGGGTCACCACTTTGCCCCAGTCGATGGTGATGTCCGCGCTGGGTAGCCCGAGCATGGCGATCTGCCCGCCGTGGTTCATGTTGTCGATCATTTCCGGCAGTGCCTGCGGGTGCCCCGAAATCTCGAGCCCGACGTCGAAGCCCTCGACGAGGCCGAGCTCGCGCTGCGCCGCCGCGATCCGCGTCTGCGCCACATTAATCGCCAGATCGGCCCCAGCGGCACGGGCCAGCTCCAGCCGGGGTTCCGACACATCGGTGATCACCACCCGCCGGGCTCCGGCGTGCTTGGCCACCCCGATGGCCATGAGGCCAATGGGGCCCGCTCCCGTGATGAGCACATCCTCGCCAACGAGCGGGAAGGAGAGGGCGGTGTGGGTGGCGTTACCGAACGGATCGAAGATCGCCCCCAGCTCGGCGGTGACGGCCTGGGTGCGGTGCACCCAGACGTTGGATTCCGGGATCACCACAAACTCCGCGAAGGCACCGTCCCGCTGCACCCCGACGGACGAGGTGTTGATGCACATCTGCCGGCGCCCTGCGCGGCAGTTTCGGCACATGCCGCAGACGACGTGCCCCTCGCCGGAAACCCGGTCGCCCACCGCAACGTGGGTGGCCAAGTCACCGATTTCCACGACCTCACCGTAGAACTCGTGCCCGGGGATCATGGGCGCGGAGATCATCGCGGCCGCGGCGGCGTCGTACGCCTGGATGTGCAGATCTGTGCCGCAAATCCCGGTGGTCATCACGCGAATCTTCACGTCATGCGGCCCGCATTCGGGCTCGGGCCGATCCATGAACTCGAATCCGGCGTGGGGACCGGACTTATACAGGGCCTTCATGACTCCCATTCAAGACCCCAAAACACCTTAGAACAAGCTGGACTTTCTGAATCTAAACTTC